>NZ_NRTA01000016.1 GCF_002286735.1 Leptolyngbya sp. BC1307 | reverse complement strand
GAGGCGGTTTTCGGTGCTGGTGACCCACTGACAAAACTGCTCCCACAGCGACGCGCTTTGGCGTGTCTGTAGTGTAGTAGTCATTATTATTCCAGTAGTTAGGTACGTATTAGAGAGAAGCGGTTACCTGCCCAAAAAGAGGCGGTTTCCTGCGTCAGCTCTATTAGTAATGTATCGGATATTTTGCAATAAAGCAAAAAAACTTAACATTTTGCTCATAAAGTGATTAGCGGGATGCTGCCGCCTAATCCCTCTGCTTGCCTTTAAAAATCGAAGTAGATATACGGCGCAGCTTCAGCTGGGGCTAGCACCCATGCTAGGAAAAAGCACAGCGGCAACAGCAGCATTTTGATCGGCCAGCTGAGCTGCATTTTGAGTCCGCGCTGAACGGCGTAGGCAAGGCCCATTAGCGCCACTACGCCCAACAGCAGCAGCGAAATCTGCGGTCGGGTGAGGCCAAAAGATTCGTAATAAACTTTTTGCGCAAACTGAATATCGGCGGCATGACCAAACAGGTGGCGCATGGCCAGGCTAGCGTCATTCAGGTTCGGCAAGCGGAAGAAAATCCAGCTGAAAAAGACAATCAGCTGAGTTAGCCCCCAGCCAAGTAGGGTGCCGGGCAGACTTTGCCAAAAAGCCTCTAGTAGCTTTGACTTTGCCGATAGAGCAACGCTGAGCCGATGAATAATCAAGGCCAGACCGTGGATAGCCCCCCAAACGATAAAGCCCCAGCGATCGCCGTGCCAAACCCCTGCCACCAGCATAATCACCATCAGATTGATACAAGTGCGAGCTAAGCCGCGCCGGGAGCCGCCTAGCGGGAAATAGAGGTAGTTGCGCAGCCAGTCTCCCAGCGTTATGTGCCAGCGCCGCCAAAAGTCAGCGATGCTGGTAGAAAAATAGGGGAAGTTAAAGTTTTGCGGCAGGTTAAAGCCCATCAGCAGGGCGCTGCCCCGAGCCACATCGACATAGCCGCTAAAGTCGAGGTAGAGCTGGAGGCCATAGGCGAAAGCAAACAGCCAGATGTCGCCACTGCCCGCTCGCGGCAGGCTATCGGCGCTCGAATTCACCAGCAGCCCAATATAGTCAGCAATCAGCAGCTTTTTAACTGCGCCGCAAGCAATCAGCCACAGCCCCTCGACGTTTTGACTCACCGGCGGCGCTGACAGCCCTTTAAACTGGCCTGCAAAGCTGTGGAAGCGCGTGATTGGCCCCGAAATCAGCTTGGGGAAAAACAGTTTGTAAGCGGCAAAGTCGAGCAGGCGATCGCTCGCAGGCGACCCCCTGTAGATATCGACCAGGTAGGCAATGCACTCAAAGGTGAAAAAGCTCAGACCCCAGGGCATCAGCCAGACCGCTGTGGGTTCAACAGCCAGATTTTCTAGCCCTAATCCTGATAGACCCAGTCGCCCCAGGTCAAGCTTTTCTAGGCCCAGCAGCGACAGCAGCGGCAGCAGGTACTTAAACCCCAGCAGCAGCAGCCCGTTTAAGGCAATTCCCAACGTCAGTAGCCGGGTGCGGCGGCGCTGCCAGTCGGCCTGAGCATAGTCCCAGGCCTCGTTGGGAATGCGCCAGTCGAGCGGAGCAGCCAGCGCTTTACCGAGGACAAAATTTAGCCCCACCAGCACCAGCATGAGCGGTACATACTGCGCCTGCAGCGTCGTATAGAAAATCAGGCTGCTGATGACAAGCACCCAGAGCCGAGCCCGCTTGCGAGGGACGACCCAAAAGAGGAACAGCACACAGGCGAGAAAGAAACCGTAGAGAATAGACGGCTGAATCATGACGGCTAAATCATCAGGGAAAGAGCGCTGCTACTCCTCGGGGTCAGGCAGCGCAGTGGGCCAGGGAATCATCGGGTCTTGGGCGAGTCGGTGCGACACTTGATAGGCCCCGTAGCGATTCAGATGACTGGGGTCAGAGAAATAGTCGTAGCGCTGCGGCCAGAGCTGCCCCAGATCGCGAAACGTCAGCAGATTAGAGCGCTCTGCCGACTTCAGCATATAGTGCTGAAAATCATCTTCGGCCTTGGCCCGGTGACTATCGAGATATTCATCGGTCAGCGGCGTATTGATAAAGACAATTGGCAGCTGCTTTTCACGGGCAAATGTCAGCAGATTATCCAGCGCGGCGGTCTGTTTACCCGCTAGCTGAAAGGCTTCGTAGTCACCATCGTAGGCTCCGGCGACGCGGGCGTGATCTTGGTAGTAGGTAGCCGGGTTAAACCGGGTAGAGAGCGCCAGAAAGCCGTCAAAGTCAATCAGGCTAGTCTCTGTCGGCAGGCCGGTCGGCGTGTCGCCAGCGCGAGTGCTGTCACTATCGGCAAACCCTGGCGCGATCGCCCCAAACCCTTGCCCAATTGCTGATCGAATCTTACCCCGGTGAATATAGGCAGAAGACATCTGCCCCAAGACTTCGCTCAGCTGCCGGTCTACCGCTTTGACGTGGAGCGTCAGCTCAGCGGCCAGGCTGCCCAGCGCGAGGTCGCCTGCCTCGGTCGGCGTGCTGCTAGCCTCTATCTGCTCATAGCCTTCGGAGACAGCGATCGCATTGTATGTCACGTCTACCCGGCCACTGTTAAAGGCTCGTGCCCCATCCGCCCAGACCACAATCTGCGGCAGGTCCTCAGGCGGAATCAGCCGCCGCACAATCAGGTCAACCACCTGAGCTGTCGCCCCGTTGACCCCAAAGTTAAACACGCTTAGCTCTGAGTGGCCCGTGCCTGCTAGCGCCTGCTGCAGCGCCGCCGGATCAACCCCTCGCAGCGCCCGCGAGCTGCCAATGACCAGCACATCAGGCGGCCCTGACTGCGCCACCTGACGCTGGTAGAGAGCCAGCTTTTCATCGAGCTGCTGACTGCGAAAAGACGGCAGCGCCGAGCCTGCTAACAGGATTGAGGTAGAGACTAGATCTTGCTGCGGACTGTAGATCAGCTCATCGTCATCAATAGCCGAAGCCGTAAAGTCGCGGTTGTTAGATTGATCATCCCTCTCGACGAAGCCCTCATCGGTATCCCGGTCAGCCCAGTTCTGAGCGCTATTCCAGTTCAGACTGGCGAGTTCGTCTCTAAAGCTGGTGATCGGATTGCTGGCCGCTTCAGCCGCAGGGTCTGGTTGGGTGGCCGCGACTTGATTGGCAGCAGGGGCAGCTGCCTGACGTAGCGCCTGACCGACCATAAAGTCAAACTGAACGGCCAGCAGCAGCCCGACTGCTCCCCAAACCAGGGCAATCTTACTGCCTCCTGACTTGAAGGCTTTAGGCAGATTGGGCGGCAATTGCTCGCGCTGATCGGCAGGCGTGAATAGCTGGCTTTTGATCAGCACATATTGCAGCGATCGCACCAGCAGCGACCCCAACTTCGGTTCAGTATCAGCCTGCTCATCAGCGGGCAGGTCAGTCTGCAAGCTCTCATCGCTAACAGGCGTAATCAGCTCGCCGATGTAAGCCTCAGAGGCGGCAAACTCGGGCTTGGCCTCAGGCACCAGTCGCGGGCGGGGCTGATAGTCATGGCCGTGGCTCCAGATCGGCTGTCTTTGACCGGCCCGGCGACCGTATAGGCGAATGCCGCCCAGATCAGGCACCGCAAGCTGCTTCAGGGTTTGGGTGACCAGGGGCACAATGGCGTGCTTAGGCGGGCAGACAGGGCCATCGGTCATCACGTGTAGCAGATCTTCTTTGAGCAAGAGCTGCACGCGAATGCCGCCAGTGGCTAGCTGGTCTTGAATATCTGGATTGAGCGCCCGAGTCAGGCAGTAGGCCAACGCTGGCAAATTGCCCTTTGCAGCTAGAGACGCCGTGCTCTCGGCCAGTTCTGGATGCTGCCCGCCCGGCAGGTCGAACCCTCGCAGCCACTCCGGGCTGATATCGTCTGTCGAAGGCCCGTAGAGCATCGCCCGGTGCAGACCCTGAGGGGCGATCGCCACCAGCATTTGCGCGATCGCACCCACCAAGGCATCTATATCAATTGACTGGCTAGATCGATTGCCTTTGCCTGCCGGGCCAGCGGGTGAATCCGCCAGCGACTGGACAACGTAGCTAATCAGGTGCAGCGTCGCCTGCTTAACTTCGGTGACTAGCTTGAGACCGTGCGCCTGAGAAATCTGATTTGCCAGCTGTGAAATCGCCGGGATATCGCCCCAGCGGCCCCATTCTCGCAGCATCTCTTCGGGCGGGGTCAGATCTACCCGCAGCCGCCAGTCTGAAGCCGCTTCACCGGCTACCTGAATGGTGATGACTGCATCTTGAAATTGCCGCAGCTGTAGCTGTCTGAGCCGCTCGGCAATCGGTTCGGCAATCAGCAGCGGATCGGGACTATAGCTCGCTTCGCAAAATACCCACAGCCGGGAGACCAGATCGTCACTTACCTGAGCAGCTTCACTGGTATTCTCAGCCTTTTCATCCACCAGGGCTGGCTGAGCTTTCTCAGGAAGCCGATACGCTGCGACCACTGACTTGGCCCGACGAGCTTTACCCGGAGCCACCCGCGCACTCACCTGGACACCGACATTCAGGTCGCTGAGCGCCTCACTCAGGTACTGAGCGATCGCCGCTGGGTCGCCTTGGCAGGCCAGGTCAAAATTGGCAGATGGTTTGGCCAAGGCAGATGAATCTACAGGGAAAAAATCAGAAGGCAGGTGGTCAGAAGTCGGAAGGTCAGGAGAAGGGGCGTCAGCGAGCGCAGCGTCAGGCGCGGCGGACGGAACAGGCTGGGCAACCTGGTGGTCTTCAGGAAGAGGGGTGGGCACCAGGCGTACCAGATGTTGCTCTAGGCGGTTGAGGTAGATAGGAGCGCTCCAGATCGGCTTGTTAGTAAAGCGCTGACGGCTGTAAACGTAGATTTGGTAGATCTGCGAAAAATCGCTTTTTAGCCGGGACTTAACAGCAGGATCCATCAGCGATCGCACCAGCTTGAGCAGCACATCGTCTCGGGCTGGGCCGGTTTGCGCAGCTTCACACAAGACATGCAAGATATTGCCCCGTAACCTCACCTGCAGATTAGTCACAGCGCTATCTTCCGGACGCAGGACAGTTTCTCTGAGCCAGGGGATCAGCGTATCTGGGTCGGCAGCGACTTGTTGTTCAGGAAAATGGCCTAACATAGATAACTACAGAAGAGCAGACCTGACCGCCCGAAACCGCACATAAGGGTAGATAGCATGGACCCGTCATGATCAGGGATCTGCTATTTGAAAGGGCTACTTATCAGGACTAAGCGCAGTCCCCCTCCCACAGCGCTCGCTGCATTCTAGGTTACTCCTGTGCATTTTGCACGAGTAGATTTTATGTGATCGGCAAGTAAAGTTTCAACAGGCCAGAGCGTTAGCTTACGTACGTAATTAGTGTTACCGCTATCTTTAAGCTCGTCTATATTTGGATTGAGCGGTCTTTGGCCACTGCTTTGTCATTATTATACCGGCGTACCTCATGCAATCTTTCCGCGAGCCTGCATCATCCCTACCCAAGCCGTCGATTTCACTGCCTGTAGCCGTGGATCTGACCATTGGCTTGAGCGCCCTGCCGCTGATCGCCCTGCTGATTTCTAGCCGTTTTGTGGCCGATAGTCTGATCCAATTCGGGCAGGCCAGCGAAGAGATCTTTCGCGGCGATCGCTTACCTAGCCTACCTCGCATGAGCGCCGAAGCAGATCACCTGCAGCCTTAGACCGCTTGCGTGTCAGGCATTTGCCGCTACCCGCCCTAAAGCCGTGGAGACGCAGACTGGCAACGCTAGTCGCTAAGCGGAGGCTGTAAAAGTATGGTCAGCTACAAAAGCGTAACCAAATAAATGACTAAATGAATGAGTCGCCACACTCTGGCACGCAGTCTTAAGGACGCCCCACGAGAGCCCTAAAGCTCCTACAATCATTGCGAGCGCTTACCACATATCTTCTTCAGCCGTATGAGTTCTACCCTTTACTCGCCAGGTGAAATGCCCACGACTCTGTCAGATGTGCCCGACGCAGCTGTATCAGAGCCAGATGTTGAAGTAATTCCGGCAGTGGCTACCTACGACTGGCTGCTGCGACACCGGCTCAAAAGCGTAGAAGCAACCTGGGCTGCCGTTTTAGAAGATGAGTGCGGCACGGATTTGGTCGCACTGCTCACCCGTCTGCGGCAGTTATGTGCCCCTGATGGTCAGGCCAATGCCGCCGATGCGTCTCCGGTGCTCCAGCTAATCGAAGAGCTAGAGCTGAGCGACGCTATCAAAATGGCGCGGGCCTTTGCCCTCTACTTTCAGCTGATCAATATTGTCGAGCAGCACTATGAGCAGCGCGGTCAGCAGCAGCAGTATCGCGCCGCTTACGAAGATGCCGCGATTCTCCACGGCAAGAACCTAGCGAATAGAGACAGAGCCAACACCGAAAACACAGTGGCCGGCCATCGCCCGCCTGCCGATATTCAGCTAGCAAATAATGGCACCGGCCATTCTGGTACAGACAGCGGCCCAGACAGTCGCCGCGATGTTGGCACTTTCTACTGGCTGTTTCCTACTCTAAAGCGGCTGAATGTGCCCCCGAAGATGATTCAGCGGCTGCTCGATCAGCTCGATGTGCGGCTGGTCTTCACCGCTCATCCAACCGAAATTGTGCGGCATACCATTCGCGATAAGCAGCGCCGCATTTCAGCGATTTTGCGCCAGCTAGACCGAGAAGAAGAAAGCGCTCGCGCCATCGGGCTGGCCTCCTCCTGGGAGATCAAGGCCCTCCAATCTCAGCTGATTGAAGAAATTCGCCTGTGGTGGCGAACCGATGAGCTGCACCAGTTCAAGCCTTCTGTACTTGACGAAGTTGATTTCACGCTGCACTACTTTGACGTGGTGCTATTTGATACCATTCCTCAGCTCTATCAGCGCATCTGCCGGGCGCTGGAGGGTACTTTCCCGACGCTGCGGCCCCCAAGTCAAAACTTTTGTCAATTTGGCTCTTGGGTAGGCAGCGATCGCGATGGCAACCCTTCTGTCACCCCGCAAGTCACCTGGAAGACTGCCAACTACCAGCGCAACATGGTGCTCGGCAAATACATTGGCTCGATTAGTCAGCTCACCCACCTGCTGAGCCTGTCTCTGCACTGGAGCGAAGTCCTCCCCGATCTGCTCGAATCGCTAGAGCAAGATCAGACACAAATGCCAGATATTTACGACGAGTTAGCTATTCGGTACCGGCAGGAACCCTACCGGCTAAAGCTGGCTTACATTGAGCGGCGCTTGCGCAATACGCTGGCGCGATCGCAAAAGCTCCACAATGGCGAATATCTGCAAGAGGCTGAAACCCACTTAAACAGTCAAGATGGCGGCGGCCATATCTACCGCTCCGGTGACGACTTCTTAAACGAGCTACAGCTGATTCAAAGCAACCTTAAAGAAACCGGTCTGGTCTGCCAGGATCTCGAAGTACTGATTTGCCAGATCAAAATCTATGGCTTTAACCTGGCTCAACTCGACATTCGCCAAGAGAGCACTCGTCACTCCGATACTCTGAACGAAGTCACTGAGTATCTAGGCGTTCTCTCTAAGCCCTATAACGACCTCAGCGAAGATGAGAAAAACGCCTGGCTGATCGGCGAGCTGAGCACCCGCCGCCCGCTGATTCCGGGCGAACTGCCCTTCTCTGACAAAGCGACCGAGACCATCGCCACGTTTCGGATGGTGCGTAGGCTCCATCAAGAGTTTGGGCCTAATATTTGCCAGAGCTACATCATTAGCATGAGCCATACCGCTAGCGACCTGCTAGAAGTGGCGCTGCTGGCCAAAGAGGCCGGGCTGTATGACCCCGCGACGGGGACAGGTGCGCTCAAAATTGTGCCGCTGTTTGAGACGGTAGAAGACCTCAGGCGAGCGCCGCAGGTGATGCGTCAGCTATGGGAGCTACCGCTCTATCGGGCGATGCTACAGGGCGGCTATACAGCGATGGAGGCCGCTAAGACTCAGCCCGAGGCAGCAGAGACGGCTCTGCAAGAGGTCATGCTGGGCTACTCCGACAGCAATAAAGATTCGGGATTTCTCAGCAGCAACTGGGAAATCCATAAGGCGCAGCAGGCACTGCAGGCGATCGCCGAAGAATACAACGTCGCCCTGCGCATCTTCCACGGGCGCGGCGGATCGGTCGGGCGCGGTGGCGGTCCGGCTTACGAAGCAATCCTGGCTCAGCCCGGGCGCAGCGTCGATGGCCGCATCAAAATTACCGAACAGGGTGAAGTGCTCGCTTCTAAATACAATCTTCCCGACCTGGCGCTTTACAATCTGGAGACAGTGACCACAGCCGTGATTCAGGGCAGCGTACTCGGCAGCAGCTTCGACAGCATTGAACCCTGGAATGAGATTATGGAGCGGCTGAGCGTTCGGTCGCGCCAGCACTACCGCGCCTTAATCTATGAGCAGCCCGATCTCGTGGAATTTTTCCATCAGGTCACCCCCATTCAGGAGATTAGCCAGCTGCAAATCAGCTCGCGTCCGGCCCGACGCGGCGGCAAAAAAAATCTGGACGGCCTGCGGGCAATTCCCTGGGTATTTAGCTGGACGCAAACCCGCTTTTTGCTGCCCTCGTGGTACGGGGTGGGCACCGCTCTCAACGAATTTATCACCGAAAATACCGAAGAACATCTGGAGATGCTGCGCTACTTTTACACCAAGTGGCCCTTCTTCAAAATGGTGATCTCTAAAGTAGAGATGACCTTAGCCAAGGTGGACTTGCAGATCGCTCAGCACTATGTCAGTCAGCTCAGCAGTGACGACAAGCTAGAAGACTTTCAAGCGATGTTTGACCAGATCGCGGCTGAATTTTATCTGACTCGCGAGGTGGTGCTGGCAATTACCGATCACACCACGCTGTTAGATGGCGATCCGGGCTTACAGCGCTCTGTGCAGCTACGCAACGGCAGCATTGTACCCTTGAGCTTTTTGCAGGTGGCGCTGCTGAAGCGGCTAAGAGAGTATGGCAATGACGCGGTAACCGGCAGGGTGCGATCTCGCTATAGCAAAGGCGAACTCCTGCGCGGCGCACTGCTCACCATCAACGGCGTCGCCGCCGGGATGCGCAACACGGGCTAGGCACACCCTCAAGCGGCTGCGAGCAACTCAGAAACGGTTTCTGCTGGCATCAGACGGCGGAAATCTAAAACCTCTACGAGCAATAGCCTGTCATCTTCGGAGTAATGAAGAATAACCTGGCCATCATCTTCGGCATAGGCAATAGCCTCATCTGACAGCTCAATCAGGAGCACATCTACATCTTTGCTATAGCTAATCTTTTTCATATCTCGACCTCTTTCCTGGATACAGCGTGATCACTACTATCAGTGCATTAAACTCTCGATAGACAACTCGCAAAACCAAGCTTTCGTTCAGTGATCTTTGAGCAATCAGCCTGCCCTCTTGACCGATTTCTAATCGATCAGGGCTTCTCACTGTATCGATCACAAGATCTAAGCTGATAGCGAGACTACGGCTTGCTAAAATCTCAAGCTTCGAGTGAGCATGTTTGCTCATTCTAATTTCTTTCACAGCGAATGCTCGATACTAATACTGCCGGGATGCGCAACACGGTCTAAGGAGCGAACCTCAAAATTCTACGTTTTCGTAGAGATCTGCGATCGCAATCTCTACAGGTACGGACGAAAGCGAGATCATCGCCTGACTACCGTCGTATTCTGTTAGCAACCACTGATTTTCTCCCTGCTTGACGTGGTGCTCTACGTGCGGTTGATATTGGTCAATCAGCAGGTACTCCTGAAATGTGGGAATTGTCCGATAGATAGCAAACTTATCACCTCTGTCGTAGCTCTTGGTCGAGTTGCTCAGCACCTCAGCAATCAAAATCGCGTTGGTCACCGTGTCTTTTCGCCCTGCCTGTAGTTCAACTGGCTTACGCACTACCATCACATCAGGATAGGCATAGGTATTGTGCATGGGAATTGCCAGCCTTTGGTCAGTCACGAATACCTGATAGGGCTTCCGCCGTAAGCCATGCCACAGCAGTGCATTCAGTGCGCTGGCGACTGCATTATGCTCAGGTGTTCCACCAGTCATCAATACGATTTCTCCATTGCGGTACTCACTGCGAGTTTCGGCTTCTACTTCTAGAGCCAGGTATTCTTCAGCGGTGTAAGTTTTCGTCTGCGGTGTGGCAACCATCAAAAACAACCTGAGCAACGCTTTGAGTTGAGTTTATCAATTCTGATCTGGTTTCACAGGTCTAGATCGCACTATTTGGACAGTGTGTAGCTATATTCCTATAAATATGCGTATTAGTTCGCTTTGCCTGCCTGTCAAGAACATCTTGACGCCTGTCCCCGTGGTAAGTTATTACCTGCATATTCAGCCGGTATTGGGTGAACTATCGTCCCTTTCTCCGTACCGCTCAATTTACTGTGAGGAGTTCGAGATGATCACTGATTTTAGGAGTCGGCTGGCTGGTTTAGCCGGATTGACGCTGGGCGGTTTAGCGATCGCCGTTTCTCTACAGACGCCAGCTCAGGCCCAGGCCGCTTACGGCAGCTATGTCGGTATTGGAGCTGGCGTTGGCTTTGGTGATGACAGTAACCTTGCCCTGGTGCTCAGCAGTCGCTACAACATTCTGGAGCTGCCGATTTCGATTCGCGGTACGGCCTTCATTGGCGATGGCTCCGCCTTTGTGCCCACGGTCTCTTACGACTATCCGCTCAGCTTCAATACCGAAGTTTACTTGGGCGCGGGCATCTCTCTGCCTGCTGGCGACGGCTCGCCCGTGGGTGATGATATCGCTTTTGTACTTCAGCCCGGCGTAGACTACACCATGACGGACAATAATCTGGTGATCTTCGGCAACGCTATTTTCGCCATTGGTGGCGAATCGGGTGGCGGCACGGCAACTTCTGTGCAGGGCGGCGTAGGCTATCAGTTCTAGGCGGGCCATTTGCGATAGCTTCTAGCAGGCGATTAAGCAGAACCCATGTACTAAAATTCAGCTTTCCGTTACTATTAACCCAAATGCCGCTGGGCGGTAGCTAAACCAGGGTTAATATGCGCGATACGCATCCATTAGGGTCTGTGATTCAAGGTTCCTTGAGCAAGGGGCTAGAGGTTCGGCTGCACCCGGATGTGCTGGTCGAAGAAATGCGGGTGGGCAAATTTTTGGTGGTGCAGGGGGTGCGATCGCGCTTTTTCTGTATGCTCACCGATGTGGCTCTGGGCACGGCTAGTCAGCGGATTGTGGCGAATCCGCCGGAGCCGAGCAACATTTTTCTGCAAGAAGTCTTGGCCGGTTCAGGCACTTACGGCACGGTGGATTTGACGCCGATGCTGATGTTTACGCCGGACTTCGGCTCCGCTCAGTCCACGAACAAGAACGCGAAGAAAAACGGTAAGTCGAATGGGCTAGCTTCCTACGAGACGAACTCTAGCGAGCCGATTCAACTGCTGCCGGTGAAGACGATTCCCGGGCACTTTAGCCAGGTGTATGATGCCTCTGAGCGAGACTTTAGGGCGGTGTTTGGCTGGGAAGATGACGTGCATCGGCGTAATTTTGCGATTGGGCAGCCGATCGATATGGACGTGCCAATTTGCATTGACCTGGATCGGTTTGTTGAGCGCAGTAACGGCATTTTTGGTAAGTCGGGCACGGGAAAGTCTTTTTTGGCCCGGCTGATTCTCTCGGGGATTATCCGCAAGCAGGCGGCGGTGAATTTGATTTTTGATATGCACTCGGAGTATGGCTGGGAGGCGGTCAGCGAGGGCAAAGAATTTAGCACAGTGAAGGGACTCAGGCAGCTTTTTCCCGGACAGGTGCAGATATTTACGCTAGACCCGGAATCGACCAAGCGGCGAGGGGTCTACGACGCGCAGGAGCTATATATTAGCTTCGACCAAATCGATGTAGAAGACCTGATGCTGATTAGCCGCGAGCTAAATCTCTCGGAGGCGAGCTTAGAGAACGCGATTATCTTGCGCAATGAGTTTGGTAGCAGTTGGATAAACCGGCTGTTGCAGCTCAGCAATGAGGAGATTCAGGAATTTTGTGAAGTGAAGATGGGCAGTAAGTCGTCCATTATGGCTTTGCAGCGCAAGCTCACCCGCCTGGCAGAGCTGAAGTATATTCGCAGTAGCTGCCCGCACAACTATGTAAACCAAATCTTGGAGACGATTGATGCGGGTAAGCATGTGGTGATCGAGTTTGGGTCGCAGTCGAACATGCTCTCGTATATGCTGGCGACTAATGTGATTGCCCGGCGGATTCATGCGAGCTATGTGCGCAAGGCAGACCGGTTTTTGCAGAGTAAGAATCCGAGCGATCGCCCTCAGCCCCTCGTCATCACCATCGAAGAAGCCCACCGCTTTTTAGACCCAGCTACGGCAAGGCAAACCATCTTTGGCGTGATTGCCCGTGAAATGCGCAAGTATTTTGTCACCTTGTTGGTAGTCGATCAGCGACCCTCAGGAATTGACAATGAGGTGATGTCTCAGGTGGGCACGAGAATTACGGCATTGCTGAATGATGAAAAAGACATTGATGCGATTTTTACAGGCGTCTCGGGCGGGCAGAGTTTGCGCTCGGTATTGTCCAAGCTAGACTCTAAGCAGCAGGCGCTGTTGTTGGGTCATGCGGTGCCAATGCCGGTTGTTGTCAGGACACGGCCTTATGATGAAAAGTTTTATAAAGAGATTGGTGATACGGCTTGGGAAACCATGTCAGATGCAGCGGTGTTTAAGGCGGCTGAGGGAGCGATCGCTGACCTTGGCTTTTAAAGGCTAGTTTTTTAGACATGGAGAACGCATGATGCTACCGGTTTCTCTCCCTTTTGTACTCAATGGCATCCCCACTTTTTGAAATACGAGTAATAGAGAGTAAACAATGACTGACCAGGAGCTTTTACAGCGAATTTCTCATGACTCGAAAGTGCTAGCCGGAAAACCTGTCATCCGGGGCACGCGACTGTCTGTCGATTTCATTCTTAACCTTCTGGCTCATGGTTCGAGCTTTGACGAGATTCTTGATGAATATGAAGGGCTAACACTGACAGACATTCAAGCTTGCCTGCTGTTTGCTTCGCAGTCCCTTGCAAGCGCAACTTTCATGCCTCTGACGGCAGAATCTGCGTAAATGCGGTTTCTTGTCGATGAATGCACAGGCTCTGCCGTCGCAAAATGGCTGCGAAGTGAAGGATACGAAGTTTTCTCAGTTTTTGACGAGCTACGGGGAGCCAGTGACGACGATCTATTGGCAAAAGCATACGCAGAAAATTGGATCGTGGTTACGAACGACAGAGACTTTGGTGAAATGGTTTACAGAGAAAATCGACTCCACCATGGCGTCATTTTTTTACGATTGTCAGATCAGCGTTCTACCTCTAAAATCAGGGCTCTCAGACGGTTGCTCTCTACCTACGCTGATCAGATAGTAGATACCTTCGTCGTCGTTACTGAAACACAGGTGCGCTTCAGCAGTTCGTAGAGAATAGATGCACAGAAGGTTCTCAGTATGCAATAGCCCGCAAAAACGCCATAATGAGGCCAATTGTGGCAGAGCGCTGAGCAGATATGGTGGTGACGATGATAGGGACGTTTTTGAGCGGTTGGGCGCTGGATGTGGCCAAGCAGAAGGCGGGCGCAACCCTTGACCATCGGCTTAACCCTTCTGCCGTAGAGCGGGCTTTGAAGCAGGCGGTTGGTACGGCTGAGAAAGAGGTGCCTGAGCTATTTGCGCCCTATGAAAAAGACGGATTGCAGGGGATTGATCGTTTTCTGAATAATGCGTTTAAGGAAACGGCAGTCACAGAACTGCAAAAACCTCTGCAAAACCAGGGCAAACCTGACAGCGCTCTACTGACTAAAGTCTTCCTCAGAGAAGCCGAATCGCATTCAGTGCTGAACGGCCTTCAATCGAACCTAGTTGAAGCTTGGATGCGGGCATTTACCGAAGCTTATTTTCAGGAGACTAATAGCTTCCTAAGTTTTCAGGTAACGAAGGAGGCGTACTACAAACAGCTCAGGGCCAAGATCGGTAAGGTTGTTTTTTCGGGGATGGCGATTGATGGCACGGTTGTAGATGAGCCGGGCGACCTGGCCAGAATTTTTGTGATGCCTGATGTGCAAAGGCAAAGCTCAAAGCGCTATGAGATAGCTGAGCCGCCCTCAGTAGAGATTGCCTCAGATGAGCAAAAGCTGATTCAGTGGGAGCAACGGCAGCAGCTTTTGCTCATGAAAGGTCAAGCGACAGACCAGCGGACTATTTCTGCGGTTGAGCTGTTAAATGAGGGGGGTGGGCAGCGAGTTGTGCTTTTGGGTGCGCCGGGTGCGGGGAAGACAACGCTGATTAACTACTTGGTGGTAACAGCCGTATCGGAGCAGGCAGAAGAGAAGGCTGCGGCAGACAGTTCAGCAGTGAGCTTTGGTCGGCACTTCCCGGTGCTGATTCGCATTCGCGATCTGGCGCGTAGCCCTGACCTGTCGGTGTTGGAATTTTTGACGCAGTTCGCTGAAAATGATTTGGGGGTTGATGGCATTCCTGCGGGCTTTTTTCAGCATTGGCTGAAGACCGGGGAAGCACTGATTTTGCTGGATGGATTGGACGAAGTTGCCGATAATACGCAGCGTCGTAAAGTGGTTGAGAAGATTGAGACTTTTTTGGGGGCTTGCGATCGCTGCCCTACTCTCATCACCTCTCGCCCTGCCGGGTATCGCGACGACTACTTTAGCCGCGACCAGTATCCGCATTACGAGCTGTTGCCCTTTGATGATGCCAAAATTGAAACCTTTATCAATCATTGGTATGACAGCCGGGTCGATTTGGAAACCGAGCGAGAACGGCGTAAAGGCAGCCTTCGCAAGGCGCTCTCTAATCAGCCTCGGATAAAACAGCTTGCGCGTAATCCGCTTTTGCTGACGATTATTGCCGTCATTCACAGGTACAAGACGCTGCCAAAACAGCGACACGAACTGTACCATAGCGCGGTTGAGACGCTGATTTCTACCTGGGATGAAGACAAAGAGCTGACGATTCGCCCGGTGCTCAAGCATTTGGATATTCGAGACATTCGACGGCTGATGAAGCAGCTTGCCTATTGGATTCACACTCAGGGCAGCGTTGAAGATGCAGAGAACGGAACGCAGATTGCGCGCGGCGACCTGATTCGACAGCTTGGCGAGTTTATCAGAGAAATGAAAGCCTCTGAAAAACTGAAACGTTACCAGGCAACAGAAGAAGCCGAAGCTTTTTTAGACAAGATCATCAGAGACCGGGCAGGTTTACTTTCTCAACAAGGACAAAATCGCTATGCGTTTGTTCATAAAACCTTTCAAGAGTATCTGTGCTCTCAAGAGATTCTTTACTTGCAAGAAGATCAAGACCCCGATGATGACGACTACGTGCCCCACACTAAGAACCACATTCAAAAGCATCTGCACGATCCGCACTGGCGAGAAGTGCTTTTGCTGCTAGTGGCACAGCAAGCGCCAACTCCGGCTAAAGCCTCATTGAAAACCATCTTAAAAGCTGATAGTGAATATGAGCAGTGGCTTCACCGCGACCTATTGTTTGCGGGTAGCTGCTTGGCCGAAAACGCCGAGATAGCTGATCGCGCGACTATTGACCAGATACTAACCGAACTGGTGAACCTGGAAATCTGCTCACATCCTTTGGTAAGCAATAAGCTGCGCCGCGAAGTTTTTCGTGTTATTAGCAGCTTTCGGGATACGCCTTTTGCACCAATGGCGATGAAGATTTTAGAAAAGCATCAGCAGAACATCGAACAGTGGCACTTTATTGAAAAATATCAAAGAGAACTAGAGCCAGACAAGGTTAGTCAAGCACTGCTCCTCCTCCTCAAAGATGACGATTCAGAGGTACGTTCTAGCGCCGCTGCGTCCTTGGGTTTGCTTGGCGATACCTCTGAGGCCGTTGTCTCTGGACTGCTCCTCCTTCTCAAAGATGACGATTCATGGGTACGTTATCTCGCCGCTGAGTCCTTGGTTCAGCTTGGCAATACCTCTGAGGCCGTTGTCTCTGAACTGCTCCTCCTTCTCAAAGATGACGATTTGTCGCTACGTTCTGACGTCGCTAAGTCCTTGGGTGATTTTGGCAATACCTCTGAGGCCGTTATCTCTGGACTGCTCCTCCTTCTCAAAGATGACGATTCACAACAGGTACGTTTTAGCGCCGCTGCGTCCTTGGTTCAGCTTGGCAATATCTCTGAGGCCGTTGTCTCTGAACTGCTCTTCCTTCTCAAAGATAAAATTTATGTAGATTTAAGCTATCGCGCCGCTGCGTCCTTGGTTCAGATTGGCAATACCTCTGAAGCCGTTGTCTCTAGTCTGCTCCTCCTTCTCAAAGATGACGATTCATGGGTACGTGATCGCGCCGCTGAGTCCTTGGGACAGCTTGGCAATGCCTCTGAGGCCGTTATCTCTGAACTGCTTCTCCTCCTCAAAAATGACAATTCACAGGTAAGCTATCGCGCCGCTGAATCCTTGGTTCAGCTTGGCAATACCTCTAAGGCCGTTGTCTCTAAACTGCTTCTCCTCCTCAAAAATGACGGTTTGGGGGTACGCTATATCGTCGCTGAGTCCTTAGGTCAGCTTGGCAATGCCTCTGAGGCCGTTGTCTCTGAACTGCTTCTCCTCCTCAAAAATGACAATTCACAGGTAAGCTATCGCGCCGCTGAGTCCTTGGTTCAGCTTGGCAATGTCTCTGAGGCCGTTGTCTCTGAACTGCTCCTTCTCCTCAAAGATGACGATTCACAGGTACGTTCTAGCGTCGCTGCGTCCTTGGGTGATTTTGGCAATACCTCTGAAGCCGTTGTCTCTGAACTGCTCTTCCTTCTCAAAGATGACAATTCAGAGGTACGTTCCAGCACCGCTACGTCTTTGGGTCAGCTTGGCGATACCTCTGAGGCCGTTGTCTCTGAACTGCTCCTCCTCCTCAAAGATGACGATTCAGAGGTACGCTATCGCGCCGTTGCGTCCTTGGGTCGGATTGGCAATACTTCTGAAGTCGTTGTCTCTGAACTGCTCTTCCTTCTCAAAGATGACAATTCACAGGTACGTTCTAGCATCGCTGTGTCCTTGGGTCGGATTGGCAATAACTCTGAAGCTGTTGTCTCTGGACTGCTCCTCCTCCTCAAAGATGACGATTTATGGGTACGTTCTAGCGCCGCTGTGTCCTTGGGTCGGATTGGCAATAACTCTGAAGCTGTTGTCTCTGGACTGCTCCTCCTCCTCAAAGATGACGATTTATGGGTACGTTCTAGCGCCGCTGAGTCCTTGGTTCAGATTGGCGATACCTCTGAAGCCGTTGTCTCTGGGCTGCTCCTCCTGCTCAAAGATAGCGATTCAGATGTACGTTCTCTCGCCGCTGAGTCCTTGGTTCAGATTGGCGATACCTCTGAAGCCGTTGTCTCTGGGCTGCTCCTCCTGCTCAAAGATAGCGATTCAGATGTACGTTCTCTCGCCGCTGAGTCTCTAACGTCTCTTGGAAAACGCTCAGATACGGTCAAGCCTGTTCTGGTTTGTTGGATTGAGCAACATCAAGACGAAGAGTTCGTTGGTAGGGGCATAGATGTGCTTTGGGAGCTGACTAACTGAGCTATCGGCGATCTGCCTAAGCGAAAGGTGCTGACACTTAAGCGCTACTCAGTATGGATAAGCAGAAAGGACTACTGTTTTAACGTTTCTTGTTACGGCTCAAGTAGAAAGCCTTATCGCTTGAACGTTTCTCGTTACAGCTCAAGTAGAAAGCCTTATCGCTTGAACGTTTCTCGTTACAGATTGAGCCGAAGGCACTACCACTTAAGCATTACTGGTTACGCTTAAAGCAAAAAGCCTTATTGCTTAAATGTTTCTTGCTTACGGCTTAGGCAATAAGCCTTGTTGCTGCAACGCTTTTTAATAAGGGGCCAGTAGAAGTCTGTTCAAATACGCGCTGCTTCATACGAACTGAAGCCTTTAGCAGCAAAGGACAGTGCCAACAAAACCTATCGCCTGTGATATCTCCCCATCCCAACCTCAAAGCAGCAGCCAACATCCTCTACGTACTCACAAAAACTTCTAGTCAAAAATAGTTGACGCCTCAAAAAGAAAGCGGTACGCTATTTTCCATAGCTGTATCCCTGCGGGGAATAGCTCAACCGCTCGAAAACTTAGTCGCTGCCGAGGATTGCTAGGAACAATCACCGACAGCTAACCCCCCAGACTGAATCAGGCAGTCAGGCGGCTACGGTTAATGATGCCATAGCCACCCTGACCTTTGGCAAGTTGGGGTGGCTAAGTTTTCGGCATTTTCTCCACATACCACCCGAAGATGCCATGAAAACAACTGCTTATTTTGACAGCGCCCTGCTCAGCCCACAAACTTTTCGCTACCAACAAGCCCAAGGCAGCACCCCACTTGGCCCACTCAACAACGCCGAAAGCAGACCTCACCGAGAAGAAGTGCGTCA
Organism: Leptolyngbya sp. BC1307; assembly: GCF_002286735.1. GTDB lineage: Bacteria > Cyanobacteriota > Cyanobacteriia > Phormidesmidales > Phormidesmidaceae > Phormidesmis. The sequence continues at coordinate 63,945 of NZ_NRTA01000016.1, read as the reverse complement.
CATCTTACTCGGTAGCCCAGGCGCTATTCGGCAAACCATCCACCTTTTGCACGCTCTAAACTACGCCGAACCGCCCGCCTGGAGCCAGCTCGTAACCGTCGGCGAGCAACTGATTATCACGCCAGAGCAGGGAGAATCTATGAGCCTTTTGAGGCGACCCCTGACACAGTTTTAAGCGCTTCGCAACTCAATTCGGTTAGAGCCTTGGCGCTAGAGTCATTGGCCTAAGTCGGTCACGGCTCCATTGCTGATCGCCCGAGGGTTGAGCGTACTCATAGGCTTTGCCCTCGCAGCCTCAGTCCAACGGCTCTAGCCGAACATTTCTATAAAGCTGTTCGATAGGCACTTCAACACCCATACTCGCAATACAGACCTTCTCACCTGCCTTATAGGGCAAGTACCGCCACATCCGCCCTTCGCCACGGCGATAGCATTCCACCTGCATCCGCTGAGAGCTAATCAGCACGTACTCCTCAAGCGTTGGAATTTGGATGTATTCTTGAAACTTGTCCTCTCGGTCTATCGTCTTAGTACTCGGAGAGAGCACTTCTACAATTAGCTTAGGAAAACGATAGAACGCAGATTCCTGCTTATCTTGTTCGTCACAGCTCACAATCAAGTCTGGGTAGCGATACGACAGCCCTTCTCTGACCTCAACCTTCACATCCGATACATTTATCTCACAGCCTTCTGCATCCACACAATCGACTAAAGCACCGTACAGGTTGAGGGCTGCTCTGTTATGACCCTTAGTGCCACCGGTCATCGCAAAGACTTTGCCCTCGCAATATTCATAGCGAAGCTCCTGGCGCGGCTCCCACTCTAAATATTCTTGAGCAGTCATTTTTTGAGATTGAGGAGAGGCAATCATGGCAGGGCAATCCAAGCGCGACAATTTCTAATTGTGTACTTGCATCCTATCCTAACCGACCGCTTTATTCTCCCGGCCAACTGACGCTAAGGTCTTAGCTTCTGACCCGTACAAAGCGATCGCGTCCACTAACTTTATAGACACGTCCTCCCAAATATCACGGTTGCTAAAATTGTGATTGTAGCTGCCGCAGACATTCACGGGTAATTACGGACTGCTCTCCTAATACAGCCGTGATAGCATCGCCATGTCAACTTTTGATAGAACCCGCGCTAACAAGTCACTCAGATAACCACGATATAAACATCATCTCAGAGATAATGTGCCAAAGCTCCCCGAAAAACTGTGAACTTCTATATCTTCCTGTCTCGTTTTAGTTACCTGAAAAGCTACGAGAGCAAACTGATGGTAGTTGCTTTTTTAGGAACGCACGTTCCCCTGCTGACGCTGCTATTCTACTTTATTAGCTCCAGTGCGATCGCCCCAGATGACAGACTCAGAATTCTCGGGATTGCCCTGCTAGCAACCCTGATGGGCACAGCAGCAACCCTACTAGCATTGCACAATCTACTTTCGCCCATCGGCCTAACCGCATTTTCCCTGCGAAACTACTGGGATAAACAACAGCTGCCTACTCTGCCAACCCAGTATACCGACGATGCGGGCATACTGATGGCCAATGCGACACAAATCGTCAAGCAGCTAGACGATGTCCTTCGCTACGTGACAGATTACGACCGGCTTACCGGCTTGCCAAATCGAGAGCTTTTCAAATCCAGACTGCAAAAAGAGATTTCGACTATTCAACCTCAGCAAAGGATTACTGTTTTTATTGTTGATGTAGATGGATTTAAAGACTTAAACACCGTTGAGGACGATGAGGTAGGCAATCGCATTTTGCGGGCGATCGCCCAGCGGCTAACCGACTATGCTGACGGCTCAGGGACGCTGGCACGGCTGGGCAACGATGAATTCGCCCTCTTTCAGAAAGGTGCATTAGCGTCAGAGCCCGGCTTTTCCACAGCGCAGAACATTCTGAGGGCAATCAATCAACCCTACCCAGAGATTTCACCCAGTCTCTACATCACAGCCAGTATCGGCATCTCTATCTATCCGACCGATAGCGACACTGCCGATAGACTCATAGCCGATGCTTACACCGCCCTCCAGCAAGCCAACCATAAAAGCGACAACTATCAGTTTTATTCACCCGAGATCGCCATTGCTTTGCAAAAACACCTGAGGCTCGCGAAAGATCTCAGAAGTGCCCTCGCTAACAACCAGCTATTGCTTCACTATCAGCCGCGCATCGACTGGCGCAGCAGCCAAATGGTAGGTGTAGAGTGTCTAATACGCTGGCAGCACCCCGAGCTAGGTTGGGTATCCCCCGCAGAATTTATTCCGATTGCTGAAGAAACCGGACTGATTCTGCCGATTGGCGAATGGATCTTGCGCACCGCCTGTCAGCAGAATAAAGCCTGGCAACGCTCAGGGCTCAAGCCTTTTGCAATGGCCGTTAACCTGTCTGCTCGCCAGATCGAAAGCCCCGGCTTGGTAGATTTTGTACAGCTCGTCTTAAGAGAAACCGAGCTAGCGCCTAAGTTTTTAGAGCTAGAGGTCACCGAAAGCCTGCTAATGGGCAATACTGAACCGACGCTAGCTGTCTTAGAGAGCTTGCACAGCAAAGGCATCGCCTTGGCCCTAGACGACTTTGGCACGGGCTATTCCTCCCTGAGCTACCTGCGCAAATTTCCGTTTGACACTCTAAAGATTGACCAGTCCTTTGTTAAAGATATGGTGCATAGTGCCGATGCCGCAGAAGTGATCAGAGCCATTGTCTCTCTGGCAAAGGGACTGCGCTTGGGGCTAATCGCCGAAGGCATCGAGACAGAAGAACAGCTCAATCAAATCAAAACTTACGACTGTCACGAAGTGCAGGGCTACTACTTTAGCAAACCGCTACCAGCCGAAGAGCTGACTCGCCGATTGCAGCAGCCTCACCCCTGGCAAGTCACCACTCCAACGCCAATTCCGCAGCTGATGACAACTTAGACTGCTGTAGTCATCTCTATCGCTGTGCAGTTTCATTCGTTGGCAATGTACAGAGGTAAGCGGTTAAAGCTATAGCGCTCAGGCAAGTAGCCCGGTCTCTCTAAAGAGAACATATCTCTAAAGAGTCACGGCATACCGAGCGATAGAACGCCTTTAGAGGGATTCTGGTGTAGGACGATACTATTTACACTTTGCAAGCAACTTGATTCAAAAAGAGATTTTTGAAAATGAATATTATTTTTAGCCAGATAGTTAATCAGATAAAGGGCCTCGGCGATCGCATCGCTCAATCTCAAACTATTCTGAAGCGATCGCTGATGGTAGGGCTGATCAGCTTGGGTCTGTGGACTGCCAGCGTCGGTAGCCCGGCGTATGCCGCCGATGCCAATGACTACTACAGCAACGAGCGCGGCAGCATACAAAACACTGAGCGCTACGACCAAATTCAGCCCGATGCCGGTGGTATGAATGGGTTTGACGATGCTGACCCCAGACGCAACACCCGCGCCGCCGAAGCCAAAGCAAAAACCCTAAAAGATTCTGCCGTGCGCAGGCAGCTGCAAACTGACGGCCCGCTAGAGACGATTGGTGAGGAAATCAATAATGTGAAGAACGGACTCGGCGATCGCGCTGACAAGGCTGCCGACAGCATCAGCAACAAAGCCAATCAAGTCACTAACAAAGTAGGTGACGCTGTTGATAGTCTAGGCCGCAAAGCAGACAGAGCCACTGATCGGCTGGACAACAAGGCTGATCGAGCCACGAACCGTCTAGGCGACGAAGCGGCTAAAGGGACTAATCAGGTCGTGAAAACAACGGATAAGATGAACGGCCGCGTTCCTAACCAGACCAGATAAACGGGTAAAACACTTTGTCCGCTCTCAGTTTATCTATCAGTTATCACCCTGATCGCTGTTAAGCAGTGGTCAGGGCGATAATTTGCGGGGTCACTCACCTGCAGGCGTCAGCTCAAGTTTGTTAGGTAGGCCATTTTCGTCGAACTCAGCACCTTCAGTCGCGGGAGGGGAGCGGCGATCTTCGGTTCGCCGGAGGGCGGCCTGCCAGCTGTTGATTCTCACCTGAGCAGGTTCAAAGGCTTCCGCCTGAGAAGGAATTTGATTGGCTAGCGCGATCGCACTCTCCAGGCTACGGCCCGAAACCGCCTCTGCCTGAGCCAGTAAGTCCCAGCTCCAACGGCTAATTTGGCTCTCGGCGCGGGCGCGGCTATCGCTCCCGGTCGGCACTCGCTGAGCAATCTCGATAGCATTCGTCAGCGACTGCGCATCTCCCCGCGCTGCTGCATTCACCGCTTCTCCTAGCCGCAGCCGACCGTTTTCTTGGGCCTGCCACTCGCCAATCTCCTCTTGAGCAGAGCTATACAGAGCGCGGCCTTTACCAATTCTAGAAGCGACGGTGATCGCCCCTGACAAGTCGCCAGCATTAGCCCGCTGCCGCGCCTGATCGAGCAGCGGCTGATCTTCTATGCGCTGAACGCGGCCCGTCCAGGTGGCGATGCGCTCGTCAGCTTCGCCTGCCAGCGTGCGGCCCGAAGAGATTCGGCGGGCTTCTTGAATGGCCGCTCGCAAGTTGTCAGCCGTCCCGACTGCCGCGAGCTGGTCGGCCCGCTCTAAGATGGGCCGGTCCTCGGCATTTTCTACGCGCGTCTGCCACTGGTTAATTTGCTTAGCGGCTTTATCCCACTGAGATGAATTGCGCGGAATTTGCTCTGCAATAGCGATCGCTGCTGTCAGATCAGAGGTACTGCCGCGATCAGCTCGCGCCTGCGACTGAGTCAGCAGGTTGACATTGCGGATTTCGCCCTGCCACTGCGCAATTAGCTGCTGCGCCCTGGCGTAGAGAGGCCGGTCTTTGCCCAGGGTTTTGAGCCGGGTAATGGCATCTTCTAGTCCGCTAGCATTGCCCGCCCAAGCTTGCTGATAAGCACTGACAAACACCTGAAAGTCAGCGACTTCTTTATTTACCCCGACATCGCGAGGAATGGCGCTGAGCATCGCCTGAGCGTCTGAGAGCTTTTTCTCGGCCAAAAGATCTTCCCCAGCGGCCAGCATTTGCTTGGCAATTTTTTTGCGCTCTCCCTGTGCCTCTGCGTAAAATACGCTCTTTTCATCAATCTTTTTGAGCCGTTTGAGCGCTTCGGTAAAGCCCTTGAGCGTGCCATCTTTAGCAAAGCCTAGCGCCTCAGAGAGCTTGCGGCTATCTTCGCGCCCCTGGCTGATCATCTGGGTCAGCTCGTTGTATTTTTCTGTAGACCAGTACTGGTTGTCTACCTCTAGCAGCTCGACTAGCAGGCTAAACGCCTTTTGAAAGTCTTTAGCCTTAAGCTGATCTACCGCTGAATTAAACAGATCTTCACCCTCTTTCCAGATCTTTTGCCAGCGGGCAATGCGCTCTTCGACAACAGCCGCAGCAGCGGTCTTTTGAGGGATCTTTCTCGCACTGGCGATCGCCTCTTCCAAATTGCCTGCTTCAAAAGCGCGCTCGGATAAGTCGAGCACCTGAGTGGCCCACTCTTCAATCCGCTGATTGATGTCGTAGCGCAGCGGGTGATCTTCAGGCAGTCGGTCTACCAGGGCGATCGCCGCCAGCAAATTTTTCACATCGCCCTGCGCCGCATAAGACTCAGCGCACTGCAGCCGCAGCGAAGCCGAAGCCGTCGGCCAAAAAATCGCCCGGCAGTTAGGCAAATTAGGAATGCGAAACAAGCTAACCATAGCCGCTGTGCCCGCCGTCCCTAAAATACCAAAGGTCATTAGCACCACCAGCGGCCAGCTTCGCAGCCAGCGCATCCCCAGCAGAGAAGCAGGCCAGCGACCCGAACTTTGCTTAGGGCTTTGCTTAGGGGGGGCAGCCGGTGGCCGCTGACGGATACTCGCATCCCTAACAGGCTGAGCAGCAGAGCGCTTGGTAGGTCTGCGCTGACCGACAGGCTCATCAGCAGGCTCATCGGACGGTCGTTTAGGAGCACTGTGATCGTCGTATCTCGATGTCATAGCTGTCCTAGCGGTCGCGCATCTTCAAAACTTTTTAGGGAAGTTGCTCACGTCAGCTGGTAGCGGCTGGCCCAAGCGATGTCACCCAATTGTAACAACGGGACTGTAACAATGGTTCGAGGCCAGCGGCAGATAGCGCCGGGTGAGCGATGATTGCCATTGCAGGCTACCCCATTTAGCAAAGCTGACAACATCTTTTCTTGATTGAGCTATCCCGAGTCGTCTATTCCCATTCTAGATTCGTAGCCATTCTAGATTCGTAGCCATTCTAGATTCGTAGATGTGGCTTAGGCTACCCAACCTTCAGCACCCGCACCGACTGACCGATAGCAATTTGGTGATCGCCTTGAGGCACGACGCCCAGTCCGGTGGTATTCGCCAGGTTGACCAGGTTGCCAGAGCTGTGACTACCCGCTGACTGGCCAAATTCGTAGCCGGTAGCACCCGCCACTAGCTGACCCCAAAGGTAGGTTTCCCGCTGCCCGCCGGCTCGTAGCTCAGTCGTTGCGGTAGCCCAGACGAAGTCTGGTGACCACGGTCCTGGCTGCCCCGATAGTTTAGCGATCGCAGGTGCCACAAAGCGCCAAAACCCTACCATCGCCGAAGCCGGGTTGCCAGGTAAGCCAAAGTAGAGCTGATGGCGATTCGCAACGGCGAGGGTGGCCACCGTCAGTGGCTTGCCTGGCTTTACCGCCACCGCGCGAATGTGTAAGGTCGCCCCCAAATCGGCCAACACCTGATCGACATAGTCATAGTCACCCACCGATACACCGCCTGAGGAAATCACCAGGTCGGCCTGACTCATGGCAGCGGTGATTGCCTCTTTTACCGCGCTCCGCTGATCACTGATAATGCCGAGCGGCACCGGTATAGCGCCGGTTTGAGCGACCAGCGCCGTTAGCGCGTACTGATTAGAATCGACAATTTGCCCCGGCTGTAGAGACTGATCGGGCCGCACTAGCTCGCTGCCCGTTGAGATAATGGCCACCCGAGGCCGCTGGTAAACTTGCACCTGCGTCTGCTGGGCAGCCGCGAGGAGCGCAATTTCGGCAGGAGAAATCACCTGACCGGCCCTAAGCAGCTCGCCCCCTGCCCGATAAAAGCTGCCGCGCTGCCGAACAAAAGACCCAGCAGCAGACCCAGACTGCGCCGTCTGTAAAATAGTGACGCGATCGCCCTGCTGCTCAGTCTCCTCCTGCATCACCACCGTATCGGCCCCGGCTGGCATCATCGCCCCGGTCAAAATCCGCGCTGCCTGGCCCGGCTCGATGGACTTTTGCGGCAGCTTGCCCGCCGGGATTTCTTCGACGATTTGCAGGGTGACGGGCGATCGCTGCACATCGCTCGCTCGCACCGCGTAACCATCCATCGCCGAATTGTCCCAGTGGGGAAAGTCTAGGGCACTGGTGACGGGCTCAGCTAACACGCGGCCCAGACAGCTAGATACGTTTGCCAGATTGATCGTTTCGACGGTGTCAGTCGGCTGTACCAACGTCAAGATTAATTGCTCAGCCTCAGCCGCAGAAAACATAATGGTAAAACATAGCGCCAAAGGTCACGGCACGGCCCCCGAAAGCGACCTGGTGCCTCAAGCTAGATCTTATCTTTCTTTGTTCGTGCCGAGTCAATATAGCGTTACCCGGATGCATTCGGGTAACGCGAGTCACCTGGCCTGTTGTTATGCAGAGGTTTTGCCTGCGTTGCTGTATTCAAGCCAAGTGACCAACGCTATATATTGAAGCCAGGCTTAAAGCCCATTTGAGTAGGCCCCACTCACCCCCTCTTGACGAATAGTCTTATGCAAACTGCCCCTACCTATCCGACGACCCGCAACCTGTCGTCAGCACCCGCACTGGCCAATGTATTGCGATCGCGCCGTCAGCGCCTAGCTGAAACTATCAGCTTCCCGGTGCTGCTATGGTCAGGCATGGCCAAGCCGCGCAACTTTGCTGCCAACCTCTATCCGTACAGAGCCAGCAGCCATTTCCTTTACTTTGCGGGCCTCCCCCTCGAAAACGCGGCCATTCGCATTGAGGGCGAGCAGCTGATCTTATTTATGGACGACGCCACTTTAGACGACGCTCTCTGGCACGGCCCTAGCCCTAGCCGCGCCGACATTGCCCAGCAAATGGGTGCGACCGAGGCCCGGCCCCTGAGCGATCTGGCTGATTTGGCCGTAGGGACTGCGACCTTAGGCGAAAAAGACGAGACCATCCAGATGCTAGAGCAGGCCATGTTGCAGCGAGGCATTGTGCTACCTCGCCACCAGCCCCAGAGCAACCAGGTTTTACAAAAGGCAATCGTGCAGCTGCGCATGATTCAAGACGAAGGGGCGATCGCGGCTATCCGTCAGGCGATCGCCGTCACCGTCGCCGCGCACAAAGCAGGCATAGCCAACACCCCCGCAGCCAAGACTGAAGCCCAGGTGCGGGCCGCGATGGAAGCTGTGATCATCAGTCACGACATGGCTTGCGCGTACGGCAGCATTGTCACCGTTGCCGGAGAAGTGCTGCACAATCACCACTATCACAATCTGCTCTCACCGGGCGATTTACTACTGGCCGACGTGGGCGCAGAGACAGCCGATGGCTGGGCCTCAGATATTACACGCACCTGGCCAGTTAGCGGTACTTTTTCTGCCACGCAGCGCGACCTGTACGACATTGTGCTGGCTGCCCATGACCGCTGCATTGAAGCCGCTCAGCCCGGCGCAGAATACGCCGATATTCACCAGCTTGCCTGCCTGACGATTGCCGCTGGGCTGGTCGATTTAGGCATTCTCAGCGGCCAGCCCGAAGACCTAGTGGCTGAAGATGCTCATGCGCTGTTTTTCCCGCATGGCGTGGGGCATCTAATGGGGCTAGACGTACACGATATGGAGGATTTGGGTGACTTAGCAGGCTACGCTGAGGGGCGGCAGCGGAGTGATCGCTTTGGCCTGGCCTTTCTCCGGCTCAACCGACCGCTAGCAGCAGGCATGGCAGTCACCATTGAGCCGGGCTTTTATCAGGTGCCCGCTATCTTAAACGATCCACAAAATCGCGATCGCTACGCCCACATGGTCAACTGGGAGCGTCTGGAGCAGTTTGCTGATGTGCGCGGCATCCGTATAGAAGACGACATTTTGCTCACCGCCTCAGGCTGCGAAGTGCTTAGCCTGGATCTCCCAACTGCGGCTACTGATATAGAAGATCTAGTTTGTTCGACAAGTGAATTAGGATAATGGGGTCACACAATTATGACGGCAAAACAACTGCAGGTGGACAAAGCCGAACGGCACCCCATTTCACCCCGGCAGCAGCGAGTTTTGCTGACGGTTATGATGCTGGTGGCAACGGCACTACGCTTTTATCAGCTAGGCACAGAAAGCATCTGGATCGATGAGCACTTCAGTATTCTCGATGCTGAAAGTTTAGATCTCGGGACGCGCCCCCTGTATTACGCCCTGCTGCACGTTTGGATGCAGTTTGGCAGCAGCGATGCCTGGCTGCGATCGCTCTCGATTCCCTTCAGTCTGGGTAGCATTGTCCTGGTCTACCAGCTGAGTCGTCGTCTGCTCTCATCGGCGGCAATCGGGCTGATGGCGGCATTGCTGATGACGTTATCGCCTCTCTTTGTCGGCTATGCCCAAGAGATCCGCATGTACGCTCTCAGCACCTTTTTAGGACTGTGGGGAACGCTGATTTTGGCTCAGGTCTTGCAAAATCCTAGAAGCGTTCGCCCGCTTAGCGTCATCGGCTGGCTGGTCACCCGGCTACTAGCGGTGATGAGCACGCCCTTAAACGTGCTGCTGCTGCTACCCGATATCCTGCTGCTGTTCTGGAGATTTCGCCGCAACCGTAAAGTCATGGTTGCCTTCGGGATCGGGCTAGCGCTGGTCGGGGTTCTGTGGATTCCGTTTGCCCAAGTGCTCAGCGAGGCAGCGCCCCGATTTATGGGCGGGTGGGTTATCTATCAGCCCGATCTTGATTTAGTTGAAGCGCTGGCGATGCTGTCGGGGATAACGGTTTTCTGGCCCATAAGCGATCTTATGACGTTACGAGGCGCGACGCTGAATCTCTCAAATTGGGAATGGGACCGAGTAGTTACACTTTTCTATACAGGGTTTACTGGTGTCGTCGCAGCCGTTTTAGGGCTCGGTGTCTTTCAGCTCGTGCGAACACCCCCTGCGCTACGACGGCACCGGCCCGAACTATGGTGGATAGCCGCTTGGGCTTTTTTACCCACCGCAGCGATCATCTTTGTCTCTCTGGCATCCGCCTCCATTTGGCGAGCGCGCTATTTGATGCTAGCCGTTCCCTATATTTTTATTTTGCTGTCGGTGGGGATGATAGAGATTTGGCGGCGCTATCGGGCGATCGCTTTTGCGGTAGCGATCGCCTACGCAGTCGCTGTCAGCGGCGGCTTGTATCACTACTACACCACCCTCTATCACGATGACTGGCGCGGCGTTGCCGAGTTTATTCGCAGCAACGAGCAACCCGGAGATGCCATCGGGTTTTACGGCTGGCAGTGGGAGCCGCAGCTGACAGTTCCCCGCTATTACCAGGGCAGCGCTGACTTCTATGACCTCCAGCGAGAGCCCCTGCCTCAGCCCGAAGCGGCTCAATCTAGAGACTCTTTCATTCAAGATATGTTTCAGCAGCTGCCACCGGATTCTTCTCGCTATTGGCTGGTCGTATTAGAGTCCTCACCTACCGGCAGAAAAAAAATTCACGACAGCATTTATCAACAGTTTAACGTTTTAGAAAATCAGACCTTTCCCAATTCTGTTAACGCGCCGACTGATGTGTTTTTAGTCACGCCCAAAGGTCAGTAAGGCCAGAGCATGACTGCTCGCTAGGCACTACTGCTTAAACGGATCAGATGCCGTTTTCTGCACCACTAAGGCCGCTATCTTTGAATAAAAGGCTTCGGCAAAACGAAACTAAGGGGTTACAGCAACTTTCAAGGCCAGATAGATCTAGAATTGGTGCCTACGATTTTTCAGGTTGTAGGAGTCTGTCTAAAGCGCCAACGGTAGAGAGATTGAGCGCTTCCATCCAAGGCAAGCCATGCAACTGAGCGCCAAAGAATTGGGCTAACGACTGGCCTGCTTTCTTCGCATCCGGCAGAAAGGCTCTGAGGTTGTTGACGATAGCCCAAGCATTGAGCATCGGGTCAATGCTGTCAGGCTTGCGAAACTGACCAAAGGAGAGCAGTTTTTCATCTAAAAATTGCGCTTGGGCGAAGTCTTTGAGGGTGGCCGTGACCCGTTTACGACCGTGCAGATTGCATTCGATTAAATCAATCCCTGCAACGAGGGTTTGCCAAGCATTTTGGACGGGTCGCCAGCCATCCGTGGTCACCGACTCGGGGGTGTAAAAAACATCTGGTGCCCACAATACCTCGCTTTGAGCGGCGGCTTCAATCGTCCCTAAGGCATTGACAATCACCTCGTTGAAAGCGGCTTCATCGGTGTGCGCCATCCACTCGGCATACCAAATCAATTCTTCCTGGGTTTGCAGCTTCTCATATCCAACTCGTATGCTCTGCGTCAGTACTTGATCGCTTCCGCAAAATTTTGTCTCATATGCCGACTTGACTGTAGCTCAGCAGGTTGACGCTAAAACAAAGCCCTAAACCTTATCGGTCCAGGGTCTTCTCTTTGAGCTATACGCTTTTTTTTGCTATACAAATGCCAGGAGGCGGACTTGAACCGCCGACACGAGGATTTTCAGTCCACTGCTCTACCAGCTGAGCTATCCCGGCTTACCTAATCAAAAACTACCCCTGAAATTTTCATCCTGCTCAAGCAAGCAGACGGTTAATTCTCTAGTAGGCAGCGGTTGGTGCGCTTTTTGCGCTTAACCAAAGTAGCAAAATAGGGGGACGCCTGCAAGAAACTTTTTTCGAGGGTGAATTCGGCGGTGCCTTAGCGCCAAATCCGATGCGACACCCTCGGCAACAGCGGCGGGTCTCGACCCAAAGCACTTAGATGGGGCGCAGGCGAGCTAGCTTGAGGGAAAAGGGACCCGCGCCTTCGCCAGCGTAAGACCGAACGCGCACGGTGTATTTGCCAGATTCGCTGATGCGGGCAAACAGCAGAGAGTTGGTGCTGCCGTCAGGGCCGTCGTCATTTTCGCTGACGGTGACGCCGTTGGCATCCATCAGCGTCACCAGGGTGTCAAATTCGTTAGAGATGGCATCGATAGTGATCTGGTCGCCCGCTTCGAGATTGACGACGTAGTCTTTGGCAAAGCCGCCGAAGCCAGTGGGGATATCTTCTGCGGAGAGCGAGTCATTGACCTCGTCAGACCCTAATGGCATCGGGTTGTAGAGCTGAGCAGCGGCATTGCCAGCACTCAGGCCCAGGGTGAGCAACGTAGCGGGAACCAGGAGTGATAAAAATCTAACGGGTTTCATAGAATCGGTATTTAGATAAGGTGAGACGAAAAAAAGTTGCAGATGTAGACGGTTACCAATAGCGTCATGCAAACGTGCCGATGTCGTCCGTATTATGCCCTACCTCACAATCAGGCGTCACTACTAGGCATATCGGGCTTGTAATAGTCGTCAGCACTGATCGCTGCGCTTTTACTCTGCTCGTTGATGCATCCTGGCTTTTGGTTGAACTGACAGACTCTGGCCCAGAGCTTAGACCGGCTGCCCTGAGGCCCAGCGGAAAAGATTACGCGATCGCCCCCAGCGGCCCCTGTGATAATTTTTACGCTACAAATCGGACAGGTCTGCGTGGTCGGTTCTACCATGACGTTTCTAAAGGTATAGATTCAAAGGCCCCACAAAAAGGTGGCAAAGAATACAGTTGGCCCCTTATCAAACAGCGTATCAAAACAGCGACCGACCATCGTTTAAGATCTTTGTAGTTAGCCCTGACGCCCTATGCCTCGCCCTTCAGCAGTGCCTCGTGTTTCTTCGCCTATGCCCTCGGCTTCGCTCAAACGCCTGCGACAAATTAGCCATTTGCTAGACAATGCGATCGCTATTCCCGGATCTGACTTTCGCATTGGCCTTGACCCGATTTTGGGCATCTTGCCAGGCGGCGGCGATATCGTCACCGGGTTGATGAGCGTATACATTGTGTTTGAAGCGGCCAAAATGGGCCTGCCCGCCGCGACGCTAGGGCGGATGGGGTTTAATATTTTGCTCGACACCCTGACGGGCACGATTCCGATCATTGGCGATTTTTTTGATGTTACCTGGAAGGCCAATAGCCAAAATGTGGCGCTGCTAGAAAAGCACCTTGCTGACCCGACGCCGAGCCGCGCTGCTGACCGGCTATTTGCGATTGTGATAGTGGTGGGGCTGCTGGCGCTGATTTTGGGAGCGGCGACGCTGTCGGTGTGGGTGTTAACTCGTCTGTTTATGCTGGCTGGGTCGTCTTGAGCGGCAGGCAAGGGAAGGGGAAAGGGGAAAGGGGCTGTGGCATAATAATTCGGCCCCTTGTCGCCAGGTTTTAGATGACAGCTAAGCAGTTCACTGCGGATATTTCTGGGTCAGACCAAACGGTCGAGCTAGAGGTCTCGGTGCCCGAAGTTGAAAGCAGCCTCTCTGACTATGAATTTCATCAGCAGATAGAGGTGGCCTGGCAGGTGTGCGATCGCTTTGATTTGCAAACTGATATCTGGCGCGGGCGGATTTTGCGGGTGGTGCGCGATCGCGAAAAGCGCGGCAGTGCGGCTAATCAGACGAATGGCAACGCCGACGACAATGGTAAAGGCAAAGGCAGTCGCAGCGGCGCGGGCTTTCTCAACTGGCTCAAAGATAAAGACGTGAGTAAGAGCCAGGCTTACGTGCTGATGGATCTGGCTAACAGCGCCGATCAAATGTTTGAAGATGGCCTGATCGAAACTAAAGACGTTAACCGCTTCAGCAAGCGCGCCTTTATGGAGACTGCTCAAGCCTCGCCCGAGGTGAAGCAGATCATTAGCGACGCCGCTCGCCGGGGCGATCAGATTACCCGCAAAGAGGTCAGAAACCTATCCGACGATTGGACGGCGATGAATTCTGACCTGATTCCTCAGTCAGTTCGGGAGAAAGCCGCTGATAACAGCATTCCAACCCGCTACCTGACGCCGCTGGTACGGGAGATGGAAAAGCTCCCCGCCACTCATCAGCAGACGCTGCGCAACGAGGTTGATGAAAATCCAGACATCGACACGCTCAAGCAGGTTACCGCTGAGGCCAAATACCTCTCGCGCTACATCGCTGCCGCCGGGCAGGTGCAGGCTCTCGACCCTGAAAAAATCAATTTGGAGCTGGCGCTAGACGAAGCCCTGCGTACGGGCTGCCTCAATTCAGCCGCCGATCTGGTCAATCAGGCCGCTCAGCTGGAGCAGGCTGCTGTCAAGCTCTATACTGCCTGGAAGCGAATGAATAAGCTCTCTGACCGGGTATATGTAGACAGTGGGGAGAGTACGCCTCACCTGCGCGCTTTGCTGGCGGCGCTTGGCCCCCTGTGCAGTGAGCGCATAGAGGTGCAGCTCGGGGCGACTGACAGTGCGATCGCCCGGCAAATACGGCTGCAGATGCTGCCCGATGGAATGCTCGATAAACCGCAAGATGAATCCGCCAGCCAAGAATCTTAGACGAAACCTTAGACGAATGTGCCGATAGGAAGATTTTGACGAATCAACTATATTCTGCGCGATCACCCGAGCCTTTCTACAGCGCAAGTAGACGGGATTAGCTATTTATTGTTGACGACGCTTACCGATTGATTTACTGGCACGCCTGCACCTTTCTCAGGATGATTCTGATACGCTATAAGAAAGAAAAATTGGTAAGAACTATTAAGCATCTGGAGCGATCGCCTCCCGGCTGTCGTCAAGACTGCTAATAGCCAAGCTAGTTTACCGTAACCTAGGAACAGTACAGTTATGCCAACCCTTGAAGCCAGCCCAGTGATGGACTTCCAGAGTGAAACCTACAAAGACGCCTACAGTCGTATCAATGCGATTGTGATTGAAGGTGAGATGGAAGCTAACGACAACTACATAAAGTTAGCAGAGCACCTCAGCGGCCACAAGGATGAGCTAATTAAGCTGGCTCGGATGGAAAACCGCCATATGAAAGGGTTTCAGGCCTGCGGCAAAAACCTGAACGTCATTGCCGACATGCCTTTTGCCAAGACGTTTTTCGCACCGCTGCACGATAATTTTCAAACGGCATTGGCTGCAGGCGACATCATCACCTGTCTACTGATTCAGTCTCTGATTATTGAGACGTTTGCGATCGCGGCCTACAACATCTATATCCCCGTCGCTGACGACTTCGCCCGCAAAATCACCGAAAACGTCGTCAAAGACGAGTACTTGCACCTCAACTTCGGCGAAGAATGGCTCAAAGCCAACTTTGAAACCGCTAAAGCCGGGCTAGAAGCTGCTAACAGAGCCAACCTGCCCCTGGTTTGGAAGATGCTCAACGAAGTAGAAGCCGACGCCGCCGTCCTCGGTATGGAAAAAGACGCCCTCGTCGAAGACTTTATGATCACCTACGGCGAAGCCCTGGCCAATATTGGGTTTACTAGCCGTGAAGTCATGAAGCTCTCAGCTCAGGGCCTGGCTACCGCCTAGCGCTCACCGTGCAGTGATGGCGCTGCCCCATCTGGAGGTCGCTTTTAAGCGATTTCTAGCAAACCCTGCTAACTGGCGCGAACTGACGACTGCTCCTGCTAACCCGGTAGGAGCAGCGTCGAGTATCTTAGACAAAGCCAGTTAACAGCCAATTACACTTATTTGAACGGCATCGCGCCGACGGGGCAACCCACAACGCTTCGTAAAACTTGCCTTGTGATCGTCGATCCCGGATTTGTTGGGCGATCGCCTACGATCTTCTCTATCATCAATTTTTTATCTAGTTCCCTTCATCGCTAAGTCGTTAGTAACCCCGAATGTTTGGTTTAATTGGTCATCTCACCAGCCTAGAACACGCCAAGTCCGTTGCTCAAAGTTTGGGGTATCCCGAATACGCAGAACAAGACTTAGACTTTTGGTGCAGCGCCCCGCCACAGATCGTCGATCATTTCAAAGTGACGAGCGCCACTGGCCAAACCATTGAAGGAAAATACGTCGAGTCGTGCTTTTTGCCAGAGATGCTGGCCAACCGTCGCATCAAGGCCGCTACGCGCAAAATTCTCAATGCCATGGCTCATGCTCAAAAGAACGGCATCAACATCACAGCGCTAGGCGGGTTCTCATCGATCATTTTTGAGAACTTCAAGCTCGATCAGATGAAGCGCGTGCGCAACTTAGATCTAGACTTCAAAAAATTCACCACTGGCAACACCCACACCGCCTACGTGATCTGCAAGCAGGTAGAAGAAGCTGCGCCCGGTCACGGCATTGATCTAGCCAACGCAACCGTAGCGGTTTGCGGAGCCACAGGTGACATTGGCAGTGCCGTCTGCCGCTGGTTAACCGCCCGCACCGGGGTCAAAGAGCTATTGCTGGTCGCCCGCAATCAGGAGCGTCTGAACAATCTCCAGGCAGAGCTTAAGTTTGGCCGGGTTGTGCCGCTAGATGAGGCGCTGCCTCAAGCTGATGTCGTCGTGTGGGTGGCCAGTATGCCCAAAGGCATGGAGGTTGACCTGACGACGCTCAAGCAGCCCTGCCTGATGGTAGACGGCGGCTATCCTAAGAATATAGACGTGACCTTTAAGCACCCGGGCATTCATGTGCTCAAAGGGGGCATCGTCGAGCATGTTCTAGACATCGACTGGCACATCATGAATATTGTGAATATGGATGTGCCGGGGCGTCAGCTCTTTGCCTGCTTTGCCGAGTCGATGCTGCTGGAGTTTGAGAAGCTGCATACAAACTTCTCCTGGGGCCGCAACCAGATCACCCTGGAAAAGATGGACTTGATTGGCGAAGCCTCGCGGCGACACGGGTTCAGGCCGCTGCTGACATAGGTAAAGGCCGCCCTAGAGACTACTGCTGTTAAGTGCTGGCCAGTCTTTCGCAAATTCCTGGCGAATTTCTGGCCGCTCCCTGATCAATCTTTGGGGCCAACAATTGCGGTAACCTAGTTTCATTATCACTGAGTTTGCTCCCCTCATGGCAACGACCGAACGTAGGCCAATTCTGCTGGATTTTGAGAAGCCGCTGGCCGAGCTAGAGTCGCGCATCGTCCAAATTCGCGAACTGGCTGAAGATAACGATGTAGATGTTTCTGACCAGATCTATCAGCTAGAGTCTCGGGCTCAGCAGCTGCGGCAGGAAATTTTTACTAGCCTATCGCCTTCGCAGCGGATTCAGGTGGCCCGTCATCCACGTCGGCCCAGCACGCTGGACTACATTCAGGCGATCAGCGATGAGTGGGTAGAGCTGCATGGCGATCGCCGCTCCGGCAAAGACGATCTGGCGCTGGTCGGCGGCATTGCTCGCTTTGAAGGCAGACCGGTGATGATGTTAGGTCACCAAAAAGGTAGGGACACCAAAGATAACGTCGCCCGTAACTTTGGCATGCCCGTGCCCGGCGGCTATCGCAAGGCCATGCGACTGATGGAACATGCCAATCGGTTTGACATGCCGATTATGACTTTTATTGATACGCCCGGAGCCTGGCCCGGATTTGAAGCTGAACAAATGGGTCAGGGAGAGGCGATCGCCTACAACCTCCGAGAAATGTTTAGTCTAGACGTGCCAATTATCTGCACAGTGATTGGCGAAGGCGGCTCGGGCGGGGCTTTAGGCATTGGCGTCGGCGACCGGCTGATGATGTTTGAGCATTCGGTTTACTACGTAGCTAGCCCCGAAGCCTGCGCCTCTATTTTGTGGAAAGATGCTGCCCGTGCGCCTCAAGCGGCAGAAGCGCTGAAGGTCACCGCTTGGGATTTGAAAAAGCTAGGCATCTTAGACCAGCTGCTGCCCGAACCGATTGGCGGGGCTCATGCGGCTCCGATTGAGGCGGCCAATACCCTACAGCAGGCGCTCTCGCAGAACTTAAATGCGCTGCTAGAGATGCCCTCTGAGCAAAGACGCGCTCTGCGCTATGACAAGTTTCGGCAAATTGGCGTATTCAACAGCTAGCCTCATAGCCCACGTCTTTAAACTAGCCTTTGCCCGCTCTTTGTCCGCCGCCAGCCTGAGCGAGGCTAGGGCAAAGCTCTCCAAGAGGCTACGCGCTATTTTTGATCTTTAGGAAGCACCAATGACAATCTCTGACGGGGTACCCGCCGCCAATGGCCAAGATTTGAGCAATGGCGCGCTTGGCAGCAGCAAACCCAAAGGCCAGGTACGCCCCGACCGTCAAACCAAACACGGCCAGCCGCCTCCCACTACACCAGACCCTATCCAGGAGAGCAGCCCGATGATGGAGGCGGTGCGTACCATGCTGCTCTCCATCGGTGAAGATCCAGAGCGTGAGGGCTTGCTCAAAACGCCTTACCGAGTAGCTGAAGCTATGCGTTTCTTAACTCAGGGCTATTCTCAGTCTTTAGAAACCATTGTCAATGATGCCATTTTTGACGAGGGGCATAATGAGATGGTGCTGGTGCGCGATATCAACTTTTTTAGCCTGTGCGAGCATCATATGCTGCCGTTTATGGGCCGCGCTCATGTGGCGTACATTCCTAATCAGCGGGTGGTGGGCCTGAGTAAGCTAGCGCGGATTGTTGAGATGTATGCCCGCCGTTTGCAGGTGCAGGAGCGGCTCAACCGCCAGATTGCAGAAGCGGTTCAGGAAATACTAGACCCTTTAGGTGTGGCCGTGGTGATGGAAGCCAGTCATATGTGTATGGCCATGCGCGGCGTGCAAAAGCCGGGTTCTTGGACGGTGACCAGTGCTATGGTAGGCGTGTTTGATGAAGATGCCAAAACCCGAGAAGAATTCTTAAGTCTGATTCGCCATCAGCCGGGGTTCGCCAACTACTAAGTTGCCAGCTACTAATTTGCCGACTGCTAAACGGGCGGTGCGTAGTGTAGTGCGACTGCTTCGCTGGGTGCTTTTCTTTTGCGAAAACCAGCGATAGAGTTGGGGGTATTCTGTTTATTTTTTATGTGAATGACCGCTATGACAACTGACGCACCGACCGCTCCAGCTTTTTCGGCTTTTTCAGATGGAGATAGCGAAACGTCAATGACTGCTGGCCATGTAGAAGTGATCGAAACGGTCATTTCCAGCCTGGAGCAAGAAGGTACCGCGATGGTTAACCATTCAGAAGATGGCTACCTGTGGAAGTTTAAATACGGCACGGTGGATGTATTTGTGCAGCTGACGGGCGAAACGGATGATGATACGCTGACAACCTGGTCGCCAGTACACAAGCTGCCGGTACAAAACGAAGCCGATATGATGCGCCGCTTGCTAGAGCTAAACTGTGGCGGCACCTTTGAAGCCTGCTTTGGCCTACTTGATCAAAACGTAGTGGTGTTTGCCTCACGCACGCTTAAAGATATCAACGCCAGCGAAATTTCCCGGCTGATGACAATCGTGGCTTCAATTGCCGATGAAAATGACGAGGTGCTGCTGAAGGACTATCCGGCAACCTAACCGCTCTTAATACTCAGCCACTCTATGGATTTTATAACTGCCTATGCTGCGCTGGTTTTGGGTGCTGCCTGTCTTTTTGCAAAGGTGGGCTTTTTGGTCTGGGCATATGTCCGCACTCACAAGCTAGCGCCAATTTTCTATGGAATATACGTTGTAGCGAGCGTCGTATTCCCAGTAGTGATTCTGCCTCAGGTCAGCCCTAGCTACTACCCTCTTTATTCAATAGCGTCAGGTGTGCTAGAGGCGATTCTCTTTGTTTGGCTGGTGCGATCGCTCCTAAAACGCCCAACCAGACCCCTGCCTAACGATGCCTGACCCCTGGCGATTGCTGCCGGTGTATGAGGGCACAGGTGCTGAGCACATGGCGATCGATAGCTGGCTGCTCGATCAGCATGTGAAGGGGTTGCAGCCATCGTGTTTGCGGTTTTATACGTGGCGATCGCCCACTATCTCTCTCGGCTATCACCAGCGTCAGTTTCCCGACTTCTGGAATACTTTGCAGTGGCAGGGCCAACCGCTTGACCTCGTGCGCAGACCTACCGGGGGCCGCGCCGTGCTGCATCAGGGCGACCTTACCTATGCGCTGATTACCTCAGGCTTGAGCGGATCGCGTAGAGAAATCTACCGGCAGCTCTGCCAGTTTTTAATTGAGGGATGGCAGAGATTAGGCGTAGAGCTGACCTTTGGCGCAGCCGGGCGGGGCTATATTCACAAGCCCAACTGCTTTGGCACTGCAACCGCCGCTGATTTGGTCATGCACGATGGCTACAAGCTGATTGGCAGCGCTCAGGTTTACCGTGACGGCTGCGTCCTGCAACATGGCTCTATGCGACTTCGCCCAGACAGCGAGCTATTTGAGCGAGTATTTGATGAAAAGATTGTGCCGCCAAATATACTAAAATCAGTCCTCACAGCAGAGGGGATGAATGAGATTGTGACTGTTTTGGCACAGGCGGCTCAAGAGATATTGGGTGTTGCTTTCGCCGTGCAGCCGCTCACTGCCATAGAGATACACTGCGCGTCTACAGGCCACCCGCCAAAACTTGAGCGGCTGTCAGACTGAGGCTGCGGAATGTCGGCGACTGAATTTTCTCTTCGCCGCGAAATTCGTGAGGGGTATACAGGCTGTCTTCTGCAACGAAAATCGTGATTTGCTCACTCAACGGATCGACAATCCAATACTCTGGGATCTCTAGAATGTCGTATTCTGGGCGTTTTGCCCAATAGTCCTCAGTTTTGGTAGAGGGGCTGACCACTTCAACGACTAGTAGCGGCGGTGGCTCGTTGAAGTCAATAACGGCTTCTCTGCCGATCATTGATTTAGCCTGAGCGAGTGGCAGGACTGTGATACCCGGAATGCGCGATGTGTTTTGACGCCCGCTCCGGGGCGATCGCACGCCAATGGCACCCGACATCGCCTTGTGTGGTTCATCCCATTCGGCAAGCACTAACTTAAACTGCTCAGCTAAAAAATTAATAATGAGCGCATGTATACCCGTCCCTACGCTCATCGCTTTCAGTTTTCCATCAACCAGCTCATAGCGAGTATCAGTACCATCCTCGTAGGCAAGGTATTCCTCAAAAGTGAGTTTTTGGGTAGTGACCGTCATCCAGATTCCTCCGTCCTACGCTTGAGTCAGCGTTTCCTCATTCTAAGCCTGTTCAATAGACTGAGCGACCGCCCCTAGCTGCAGCCCGGCTGGGTAAGTGCCTTCTTGCTTGATCTTCTGGATAATCGCTTCAGAGATAGGGAATTTCAGCTGCTTTGCCAGCGCTCGCACGATCTCGCCGCGATCTAGCGTACCTGCGACAGCATCAGCAGGCGTCAAGACGGTCAGCCGGTCTATTTTCTGCTGCTCCATCAGCCTGATCGCATCGACCAGTGCCGTTTCTTCGCCCACATGTGGAATCTCTAGCAGCGGGCGGGCAATGCTGTGCAAACTACGAGTTTCCCACTGACTGCGCTCCACCTGCCGCAAGTCTTCGAGCGAGACCAAGCCGCGATAGCGCCCGTCAGAAGCGGCAAAGTACAGCGGAGTGGCCTGCTTATCTTGCAGCAGACATTCATCGGCAAACTCCCGCAAAGACATGTCGGCATCGAGCACGCGAAAGTCCCGAACAGTGGCATCGCTGACCTTAAGCTTGGTTAGCCCTTCTTGCAAATCGTTCATGCGGGTGTAGGCTCCGGCATTGCGCAAGATGAAAAGGCCGATGAGCGCAGGCCATAGCAAACTGAGATTGCCAGAGAAGAAGAAAGCCAGCAGGCTCAGAGAAATTGCCAGCCAACCCACTACCTGCCCAGACTTAGCGGCCCAGCGGACGCCTTTGGCCCGGTTGTTACTGGCTTTCCATACGGCTGCTTTAAAGATTTGGCCACCGTCTAGCGGGAGGCCCGGAATCAGATTAAACAGCGCCAGCACTAAGTTAGTTTGCGCCACGCTAATGGCAATTCGGCTGGCAATCACCGGCAGCACTGAGATATTGCCAACCAGGCTCAGAGCGAAAAATAGCGCTAAGCTGACCGCAGGCCCAGCGATCGCCACCTGAAAAGCCTCGCCCGGCGTTTTTGACTCGCGCTCAATCGAAGCGACCCCGCCAAACAAAAATAGCTTAATAGATTTGACAGTAATGCCCTGAGAGCGCGCTACCAGGCTATGACCTAGCTCATGTGCCAGCACCGAGGCAAAGAGTAAAAGGGCTAGGAGCAGCCCCGCACCATAAGCGCCAAGTGGCCCAACCAGGGTTTTCCATTCGGGGTCGCTGCCCTGTAAAAAGGTGATCAGCAGCACCACGAAAAACCAGGAATTGTCAATAAATAGCGGGATGTTAAAAAGAGAGCCCACTCGCCAACCAGATTGCATAAGCGATATCCTTCGATACAGGTCAAAAAGGGCGAGTCAGCGCCTGTTAAAGCCCAACTAAAGCCCGATATTAAAGAGTTATCTGTATTGTACCGACTCTATGGATTGGCCAGAGGCTGCGGCCTTTGTGGATAACCGGCTATGCTGATGGATTCGGCAATCTGAAGCGAGGTAGATCAAAAGGAATGACATGCTCCAGGTGAAGATTTGTGGGATTACTCAGGTGGAGCAGGGGCAGGCTATAGCTCGCTTAGGCGCGACAGCACTAG
This sequence comes from Leptolyngbya sp. BC1307, assembly GCF_002286735.1. Taxonomy (GTDB): domain Bacteria; phylum Cyanobacteriota; class Cyanobacteriia; order Phormidesmidales; family Phormidesmidaceae; genus Phormidesmis. The sequence goes on along the minus strand of NZ_NRTA01000016.1, from coordinate 41,387 downwards.
GCTATGTTTGTGTGGCGCGATCGCCCCGCTATATCCCCCCGGAAAAAATTGCGCCTATTACTACCGCCCTGCCCAAAGTTCAGCACTTCGGGGTATTTGCCAATGCGCCGCTATCAGACATCGTCGCCGCTGTTAAGACTGCGGGGCTGAGCACCGTCCAACTGCATGGCGACGAAACGCCAGCCGCCTGTCAGCTGCTGCGTGATGCCCTCATAGCCGCTGGCTTACCCCATATTAAATTGGTCAAAGCGCTGCGAATTCGCGCTGCTGCCGATTTAGATACTGCGCTCAGCTACGAACCTGACGTAGATGCGCTTTTGCTAGATGCTTACCATCCTGACCAGCTAGGCGGCACCGGTAGAACGCTAGACTGGCCGACCTTGCAGACATTCGCCCCAAATCGCCCCTGGTTCCTGGCAGGTGGGCTCACACCAGACAATGTGCTCAGCGCTCTTGCTCAGCTCTCTCCAAACGGCATCGACCTCTCTAGCGGGGTAGAGAGGTCACCGGGAGATAAAGACTTACAAAAAGTCCGTCAGCTATTCGACCAAATCAAGTCTGCTCAAGCGGCGGGCTTATAGGCCACCCAATACTTACTCATAAAGTGGTTATGGGTTTTGACATCGGTAAAGCCAGCTGTTTCCAGTCGGTTCACCATGTCATCAGAAATGTAGTTCCGGTAGTAGGGCTCGTGGAAGATCGCCGGGAAGTTTTCCATCATCGGTTCAAGCTCAGGCGTATCCAGTTTTTGAATTGAGTCGCAAATGACAAAGATGCCGCCGGGCTTGGTCACTCGGTAAGCTTCGTTAATGACGTTTTGACGCGCCTCCGCTGGCAGCTCGTGAAAGAGAAACGTGCTGGTCGTCGCTTCAAAAAACTCGTCTACAAAGGGCAACTGCTCGCCATTTGCTTGAATCAGCTGGGCGGGAGTGCCTTTTACGTCAGTCAGGTTCTCATTCGCCTTGCGCAGATACGCCGGGGAAAGATCGACGCCGTAGAGAGCAGCTTCAGGCATAGACTGATTGATCAGCTTCAGACTGTTGCCAGTGCCACAGGCAATATCCAATACCTTTAGCGGCTGAGGTGTATTCTCAGCGGGCACTGTACTCAAATGCTGCTTCAGCGGCGCTAAAATGCGGCGACGCATGGGGTCGGCAGTACCGTTAAAGAGCACCTCTACCTGTAAGTCGTAAAGATTGGCAGAGGTGTCGCTAAAGTAGCCGTCAGTTTGGTGGTGAAAGTTTTGAACGTAGTAGGCCGGATAGCCCTCTGTATTGATGCCATCGCTGAATTCCTGGTAGCGCTTACCGTTAGCCCGCTCCCAGATGCCGAGCAGGTCGAGGCACATTTCGGGGTAGTAGCGAAAAAAGTCATTCCAGCGATTTTCAAACAGGGACCACTTGGGATATACGCCATTTTCAGCGTCCTGCCAATCGACTTCGAGCAGGTCGTTGATGCGAGCCTGAATGCTCTGAATCATCTCTGGCGTGAGCGGGTTAGGCTCTTCCCGCTCTTTGGGTGACATCGTGTTCAAGATGCGGGTACTGAGGGTCTTGTGGGCAAAGCCAAAAACCTGCTTGCCCTGCTGAAATGTCTGGTAGGCGATCTTTGTGAGGGTATCTGGTGTGAGAGTGTCTGGTGTGAGAGTGTCTGGTGTGAGAGTGTCTGGCATAAGAGGTATCGAGTCTGAGCGCAGCTTAGTTATGAGGAAATTGTTTCTCTATTGTAAAAGAGTGTTACGAAAGTTGTGGGAGCCGATAGATAGAAAGCTGTGTAAAAGCTGCCAAGCGACTAGAGCAAAAAACAAAAGAAGCCCCCTGCTAACAGGCGACTTCTTTTGTGTAAAACCGACTGACCGCTTTTCAGAGGCCAGCAGCTTCAGAATTTAGAGGATTTGACCTACTTGATGAAGAGCATCTCTTCGTAGGTAGGCAAAGGCCAGAGATCGTCAGCCACTTCGCCTTCTAGGGTGTCGACAGCTTCGCGCACGCTGTCCATCATGCTGCGCAGGGTCGTTGCACAGTACTGCATATGGTCTTCGACTGAGTCAAAGTCGTGCTTTTGCACGGCGGTCTCTAGCTCATTGGCTCCCTCTAAGAGAGTTTTAGCCAGGCCTGCTACCTTTTCGACGCTGGATTTATCAACGCTGATGCCGATTTCGCTAAGGTTGGCGATCGCCCCAGCCGACTCACTCAGATGGCGCATCACCGCCGGGTAAATCAAGGTCTTAGCCATATCAGTCACCAGCTTCGCTTCCACATCAATGAACAGAATGTACTGCTCGGCGTATACTTCAAAGCGGCTTTCTAGCTCAGTAGGCGAGAGCACACCCGTACTTTCAAACAGCGTTTTGATGATCGGATCTTTCAGGAAGGGGAGGGCATCAGCCGTCGTCGGAATATTGAGTAACCCGCGCTGCTCAACTGCCTCGGTGTGCCATTCTTCAGAGTAGCCATTGCCACCAAATACAGCCGAGCCGTGCTTGCTCATGATGTCTTGGAGAATCGGCTGAATCAGCTGACCGACTTCTTCGGGGCCTGCTTTGCGATCGCCCAACTTGGCCTCTAGCTGATCGGAAATCCAGCCAAGCGAATCAGCCATCATGGTGTTCAGCGCAATTAACGGGCCAGAGACTGACTGGCTAGAGCCTACAGCGCGGAACTCAAAGCGGTTGCCGGTAAAGGCGAATGGGGAAGTGCGGTTGCGATCGCCCGCATCCTTAGTCAGAGGCGGCAGCACATCCACGCCCAACTGCATCACACCCTTATGGCTAGAGCCCTTCAGGTCACCGTCTTTAATCTGATTAAAGATTTCTTCTAGCTGGCTGCCCAAATACACAGACATAATCGCCGGGGGCGCTTCATTTGCTCCCAACCGGTGATCGTTACTCGCTGTGGCAATCACCGCCCGCATCAGCGGACCATACATATGAACGCCACGAATCACCGCGCCGCAAAAGGCTAAAAACTGCAGGTTCTCCTCGGGCGTATCACCGGGGTCTAGCAGATTGCCCTGAGTGGAGTTACCAATTGACCAGTTGACATGCTTACCAGAGCCATTGATCCCAGCAAAGGGTTTTTCGTGCAGCAGGCAAACAAAGCCATGTTGCTTGGCCGTATCGCGCAGCGTCGTCATGATCATCTGCTGATGGTCGCTGGCAACGTTGGCAGATTCAAAAACCGGGGCAATCTCAAACTGTCCAGGAGCCACCTCGTTGTGACGAGTCTTAGCCGGAATGCCTAGCTTGTAGAGCTTTTCTTCGACATCGTGCATGTATGCCTGCACCCGAGCTGGAATCGCACCAAAGTAATGGTCATCAAACTGCTGACCCTTCGCAGGCGGCTTACCAAACAGTGTCCGACCCGCTAGCAAAATATCGGGCCGAGTATTGGCAAAGTTAGCATCAATCAAGAAATACTCTTGCTCAGCGCCGCAGCTAGAGCTAACAGTTGCAATGTTGTTGGAGCCTAGCAGCTTCAGCAAGCGCTTAGAGGCTTTGTCAACGACAGAAATCGAGCGCAGCAGCGGCGTCTTCTTATCGAGCGCTTCGCCTGTCCAGGAGATAAAGACCGTAGGAATGCATAGCGTCGCGCCCTGCTCAGTCTCTAGAATGTAGGCCGGGCTAGTCACATCCCAACCGGTGTAGCCTCTAGCTTCAAACGTATCGCGGATGCCGCCATTGGGAAAAGACGAACCGTCAGGCTCTCCTTGAATCAGCAGCTTGCCCGAAAATTCTGAAATGACATCCCCATTGCCCTGGGGTGAAATAAAGCCGTCGTGCTTTTCGGCGGTGAGGCCAGTGAGCGGATAAAAAACATGGGCATAGTACATAGCGCCTTTAGAAATTGCCCAGTCGCGCATAGCGCCAGCGACCGCATCTGCCACTGAAGGGTCTAGTTTTTCACCCGATTGAATCGTCTTCTTAACTGACTTGAAAACTTGCTTAGGAAGGCTCGCCTGCATCTTATTTAGGCTGAAGACGTTTGAGGCCCAGAGGTCTTCTAGCTTCTCAGGCTCTTTGACAGCGATGGGTTCCCGGTTGGTAATCTCGTAAATTGCTTGAACGCGCGATTCGTTTCCGGTCATAATTCTTCAATTCCTAAGTGTTTCGGAGGCCATAGAGGTGTATTGATCCTATGGATAGCGCCTGACAGATTTTGTATCGTTATATACCGAACGTTTAACAAGTTTTGTTAGATCGCCTTTACAGATCGGATTGTGGGTGCAACCCAACGTTGCAAATGGGTACGAATGAGTGTGAATTGTAAACTTTTCCTTCGATAACACTTATGTAATCGGGGCGGAGATGAGAGGATTTGTCCCGCATGGTAGACTTGGGGGTAATAAGTCTAGGGAGTCAAACCCTTTGACGCCTGTGCTTTCCAAGGTTTTAGATTCGTTCTAAGCCCTTGAGCAAGGCATATACCTTAGGGCAGAAAATCCTTAGGACAGAAAATCCTTAGGACAGAAAATCCTTAGGACAGAAAATCCTTAGGACAGAAAATCCTCAAACAGACAACCTTACGGGCGCTCACTTGGTCGCCCAACGTTGGGAGAACTTCATGCGAGATACGGTCACCAGTTTAATTAGCAATTACGACACCACAGGTCGCTACCTGGATCGTGCTGCCATGGAATCTTTGCAGTCGTATTTCACCACTGGCGCAGATCGCGTCAAAGTGGCGGCAATCATTAGTGCTAACGCCGCTGAGATTTCGAGAGAGGCGGGCAAGCGCCTGTTTGAAGAAGTGCCCGAGCTGCTGCGTCCGGGTGGCAACGCCTACACGACCCGGCGCTACGCTGCCTGCCTGCGAGATATGGACTACTATTTGCGCTACAGCACCTACGCGCTAGTCGCCGGGAATAACGATGTGCTGATGGAGCGCGTCCTTCAGGGCTTACGCGAGACCTATAACTCTCTGGGTGTACCGATCGCGCCCACGGTCAAAGGCATTCAGATCATGAAAGAAATGGTCAAAGACAAAGCTGCTGAAGCAGGCATTACAGAGACTGCCTTCATCGATCAGCCCTTTGACTTTATCTCGCGCGAAGTCAGTGAAGTCAGCATATAGGCTTTGCCTGCCCTGCGCGCCTGATTGAACCACCGCTGAACCGCCGCAATCGAGGCTCCGCTAGACGGAGCCTTTTTTGTTTTCTAGTATTTCTTTAGTGTTCCTTCACTGCTGGCTTATGCTCGCCCTCGGTATTGACTTTGGGACTTCTGGCGCGCGTTCAGTCGTTCTCGACTCGGGGAGTGCGGTAGTTGCACACTCTCGCCATCGGTTTGCTAGCGGAGAGGCGACTAGTCCGGTGGCCTGGCAGCAGACGCTGTGGAGATTGATTGAAGCGATCGCCCCACCTCTGCGTTCTCAAATAGAGCGGATTGCGATCAACGGCACCTCAGCCACCGTACTGCTGTGTGATCAAAACGGCCAGCCGCTGGTGGCTCCTCTGCTGTATGGCGACGATAGCGCTCGCTCTGCGCTGCCTGCGGTGAAGGCAGCAGCGCCCCCAGAGAGTCCGGTACTGAGCGCCACCTCTAGCTTGACCAAGGCAATGGGGTGGTACCAGACTTTAGATTCGGCAGTGCGATCGCAAGCCACTCATCTAGCACATCAGGCCGATTGGCTAGCCGCACTGCTGCACGGCCAGTCTCCCGCCAGCGACTATCACAACGCGCTCAAGCTGGGCTACGATGTCGGCGCGCTCGCCTATCCAGACTGGCTGCTAAGCTTGCCGGTGGCCCCGTGGTTGCCGATAGTGCGCGTGCCAGGAGAAGCGATCGCCCCAATCCTTCCTGCCGTTGCCAAGCAGTTTTCGCTCTCTCCGACCTGTCAAGTCTGCGCTGGCACCACCGACAGCATCGCCGCTTTTCTAGCGAGTGGAGCCTGTGATCCTGGCGAAGCTGTTACGTCTTTAGGCTCCACGCTAGTACTCAAGCTACTTAGCCGCCAACCGATTAACAATCAGGCTTTTGGCATTTACAGCCATCGGCTAGGCGACCTGTGGCTCGTGGGCGGCGCATCTAATACAGGTGGGGCGGTTCTCCAGCAGTTTTTTAGCGCTGAGCAGCTAACAGAACTCAGCGCCCAGATAGACCTCTCTCAGCCCTGCCCGCTGCATTACTATCCGCTGGCTGCGCCGGGTGAACGGTTTCCGATTAACGACCCGGACTATCCGCCGCAGCTGACTCCTCGCCCGCCGCAAGATCGGGAATTTCTCTATGGGCTGCTCAATGCCATGGCACGGATTGAAGCCGAAGGTTACCAAAAACTGAGTAGCTTGGGTGGCCCGCCTTTACAACGGGTCTATACCGCAGGTGGCGGTGCCCAAAATTTGACCTGGCAGCGACTGCGCCAGCGATGGCTGAGCGCCAAGACAGGCCGAACGATAGACGTAGCAGTGATCGCTCCTCACACAGAAGCCGCCTACGGTACCGCGCGGCTAGCCATGAATGGGCTCAGCCAATTTACAGAATTGAGATCTGAAAGATCTAAAAACTGAGAGCAGGTCTCGCTACCGGTCTAAAATGCCGGACTCAACCACCGAGCTGATCGCCCCGGCGATACTGCATGTAGGCTGCCACGAACAGGCCAATCAGGGTAACGGGGATCAGACCTAAAACGATGCCAGATAGTAAAGGCTCTACCACAGTGATTTTCCTCTCTTGTCGGTACAAATAATTTGGACTAAGCCACCAGTGAGCCCCCTAAAGGCGGCCTTCTAGCCAGCTATTAGCGAGTCGCCGGATGTCTTATTCTACGGTCCACTTATTCAATCTTAATGTGGATCGAGATCCTAAACGAAGAAATACACTCAAGTTCACTAACCGCGTCTAATTTTCAGCGATGGGCAGGCTCGCCAAAGGAATAACCTACAGGTGGTGACAGAGATTGCCCTGCCTGAAAGGGCGCGGCAAAGGGCATATAATGACTGATATGCTTGAACTCTAACCGTCTTAGATAGCTACAGAGGCGGCAGATATAAGCAGGCAATATTGTTTAGGTCTGTATTGAAACTTGTCTTATTCTCTGAAAAAATCTTAAGCTATGTGTAGTTAAAGAGTTGTTACGAGATGCTGGGTGTGGCAACAGAGAGCGTTCAGAAGCAAATGATGCAAGACCAGCCCGCAGAGAAATCTACGGAGTTTCAGACTGGCCAGAGAAACGGCTCCCTGGCCCGGCAGGCCGTAATAACTATAGTGAGCTTAGTGCTGGGGCTGGGGATCGCCTTATGGGGCGTTCATGCCCTACAGGCAAGCGATCCCTACGTGCAGGGCGTGCTGCAGCTGACTGGCGATGTGGAGCGGGGGCGCGAAATTTTTCAGCTTAACTGCGCCACCTGCCACGGCCTCGAAGCAGCGGGTGAAGTGGGCCCGGATTTGCACAACGTGCCTGAGCGTAAATCGCGGGCGGCGCTGATCCACCAGGTAACGAGCGGTCAAACGCCCCCGATGCCTCAGTTTCAGCCTAATAAGAAGGATATGGCTGACCTGCTGAGCTTTTTAGAAACGCTGTGACGACTGCGGGCAAGCCGCAGCTATTGCCAGAAGCCCGCTTCGCATTTGAGCAGTCTTTCTAAGATGGCTACCTGTGCCGACTCTCCCGTCAGTCGCTGCGCCTGCCGAATTTTCTGCTCAGCGGCAATATTAGCCAGCTCCATTTGCAGCCGCTGGTGGTAGGCTTGCTCGACGGTGTCGGGAGTTGGTAGCGGCGCGCTGGCCCGGTTCAGCTGGTAAGAGCGGGCCAGGTCAAAGCTGAGCTTGGTGGCCAGGGCGCGGAGAACATACTGCTGCTCTGGGCGGGCGATCGCTATCCAACCCTCTATCGGCTTTGCCAGAATTTCTGCCATTTCGCTGTCTGAAAGCTGTCGCTGCAGCCAGGCTTCGACGGTAGAAATCGGCCAGTCAGTGGTTTCTTCATCGACTTTGGCAAAGGCATGGGCTTCGGCGTAAGAGACTTGGCCATCCGCGTTATAGTCAGCCGAAGAAACGGGGGTGCCGGTGCGATCGCGCCCGCTTAGCCCCGCAAAAAAGCTAGAGCTATAGTCTTTGTAGTCAGCTTCATTCACCGCAGGCGTGCAGCCTACCGAAGGCCGCGAGGCCACTGTCGCAAAAAATCCGCAGCGAGTCTGCAAAGCGACTGGCTGCGCCGGGTCACCGTTCTCGTAGATCAAATTGGCAAACGACCCTGCATAGCACTGAGCCATCATCGTTACGAAGGGCTGCTCAGCAGGCAGGGCATCTAGCCAGCCAGCCATAGCTTTTACAGAGACCAATCGCTCACCCCATAGGATCAACCAGTTGTTGTCTTCATTCTCAGCGTTGTGAGCGCCGTGACCGGTGAAGTAAAAGAAAGCTGGGCAGGGTTCAGCTTGGGCAATGGCCTCAAACCAGCCACGCGTATTTGACCAGGTAGCGGCCCCATTCAGGCCGGGAATATCGGGCGGTTTGAATTGCTGCTGGTCATTTTCATCAAGATAGCGGACCGTGGCCTGACCGTCGTTGCCGTTAGCAAAAAATAGGTGAGCGGTAGCCGGATCGAATCCGAGATGAGTGAGCGATCGCTGAAAATAGCGCAGGTTCTTCTCAAGCGCAATTTCGTTGTAGCTAGGCGCACCCCCCCCGGCCACTGCGCCAAAATAAGTATTGGCTGACGCGGGCAGCGTAATCTGCGCAATCGGAGCCGGTAGCTCCAGCGCTCTCGATGCAGTTCTATCCCAGGCAGACTGTAAAGACGCGGGCAGCGCCAGGTTCCCCCGGTTGACTGAGCCATCCAGCCACCAGGCCGCACAGCTAATCGATAGCCCGACGGCGACGCCGCTTAGTAGCTTGATGATAGGCTGCATAGCTGCTGAGAATCCGCTCGAAACACGCTTCTATTGTAGGCAAGCGATTTCCTATTCAGTACCCGTAGATGCCGCGCTACATTCGGCACAGGCTGGCGGCCAACCCCTGAGTGATTTTTGCCATCGCTTCTATATTTAGGGTCTCTATACGATCTGAAGCGGTGTGATAGTGCGGATTTCTCAGATGGGCGGTGTCAGTTACGAGCACTGCCGGGTAGTCTGCATCCCAAAAAGGAGCGTGGTCGCTGCGTCGGGTATCGGGAATTTGCCTGCCCCGGTTGACTACCGGTAACCACTGGCAGGGCGCACCTGCCCGCTGCAAACAGCGCTTCATACTCATCATTTTAGGAATCGTTGGGCCATTGCCAATGAGGGCAATGAAATCACCCGTATTGGGGTAAATGCGCCGAAGCAAGTCGAGCGGATATTGCTGAGAGTGAGGGGCAGCTGAAAAATAGCCGAGCATTTCTAAAGACAGCATCAGATGAATCGGGCGCTGCGCTTGACGCCAGGTCTGAGCGCAGGTGGTGCTGCCTACCAGACCGTACTCTTCTAAGTCAAAGGCCACCAGGTGGATGGGCCGATGCGGACGATTGGTAGAGGCTTTATCTGCTAGCAGCTCGGCTAGCACCAGCATCACCGCTACCCCGCTGGCGTTGTCATCAGCGCCCGGAGAACCCGGTACCGTATCGTAATGGGCTCCTACCAAAATTGGCGCAAGCTGAGACTGATCGCCCGCTAGATCGAGGCTCCAGTTGATATGTTCGCGCCCTCGCACCAAAAAGCGTTGCGCCTTAACCTGCCCCCACTCACTTAGCGCTGAGCGAATATACTGCTGCGCTAGCTGATATCTGCCCGAGGCGAGATAGGGATCTCGGGGGCCAGTTAAAGCTTGCAAATGGCGGTTGAGCCGCTGGGTTATCTCTGAGCGTTGCACGGTCGCCCTGGCGTCTGGTCGATTTGAATATAGCGTTGCCCGGATGCATTCGGGTAACGCGAGTCACTTGGCCTGTTGTTATGCAAAGGTTTTGTCTGCGTTGCTGTATTCAAGCCAAGTGACCAACGCTATATTTCCTGTAGCGTATCTTCTGCCGGTATCCTTCACAGTATTGGCCGTCGTATTTAAGCCAATACTTGCACCTTAAGCATGAACCGATGGGTGAGACAAAAATGGGCAAAGGGCAGGCAGCTAAACGATCACGCTATCTATCCCAGGTTCGCATTCGCGTAGATCAGGGCCGCTTTCAGATCCTCGGGTTGGGGGCTTGGTATTCCTACTGGCGATCACCCTATTACCTGATGCTGACGGTGCCGTGGCAAGGCTTTTTCGCGATTACCATTGGTCTGTATGCGATCGCCAATGCCTTTTGCGCGCTGCTGTTTTTGCTAGGTGGCCCTGATACTATTATCAACGCTGAGCCGGGTTCATTTAGCGATGCGTTTTTCTTTAGTGTGCAGACTTCGGCCTCGATTGGCTATGGGGTGATGTCGCCGGGCAATACCTATGGCCATTTGTTAGTCACGCTAGAGGCGATCGTTTCGCTCCTGGGAATCGCCGTGCTCACAGGGCTCGCTTACGCCCGGTTCTCTCGGCCCACAGCCCAGGTGCTCTTTAGCCAGGTAGCGGTGGTCACGCCTTTTCAAGGCACACCGACGCTGATGTTCAGGGCCGCCAATGAGCGCCGTAACCAGATTTTAGAAGCGCAGATGCGGGTGTACCTCACGCTCGATGAAGTCAGCGAGGGTAAAATGATGCGCCGCTATTACGATCTAAGCCTACTGCGCGATCGCAACCCCAGCTTTTCTCTCACCTGGACTGCCCTCCATCCGATTGATCCATCAAGTCCGCTCTATGATCTCTCTCACGCCGATTTAGTCCGTACCCACGCCGCCCTGCTAGTCTCTTTTAGCGGCGTTGACCAAACGGTGGCCCAGGCTATCCACACCCGTCACACTTACTACACGGGCGATATTTTGTGGCACCGGCAGCTAAAAGATATTATTCATGTCACGGAGACGGGCGATCGCCAGATCGATTTTGCGGCCTTTCATGAAGTGGAATAGTTTTCATAGATAGGGCTATTTTGTCAATGGCTTTGACCGATTTTTAGATTAGCTTTTCAAAAGTGAGCTGACGACAGGGCCAAACTTTCTCTTCCTAAATCGCTCAACTGGTTGATTTCTGGTTGTTCTGACCTCTTCATGAAACCTTAACCTGACGCGCTTTTACCGGCAGCGCGGCAGTTGGAAAAATTAAAAGGCGGGATCAAGTCTGTATAATTGTAGATTCTGATACAAAAAGATCCGGAAAAATTATACCTGGTGCAGAGCGTTCGGCTAGCCTACGGGTCTTACGCTTGGCTAGCGCTGCTAATGCCTTTAATTCGAGATGCAAGATGCACTCTGAGCCGCAGCCAGAAAAAACCGTTAGAAAACAGTCAGAAGTGTATGGATGCCCCAGTTTTACCGCCCTCTCAGGACAATATTCCTGCCATTGTGACCAGCGCAACTGAGCCAGCCCAGCCTCCTTTTATACCCGCCTTATTAAGTCCGGTCAGCGTTTGGCAAGCAGTTTACGGTACTCAGTCCGGCGCTCACACGCTTCAAAGTAGTTCGCTAGACCCGACGGCCACCTCCTTCAATTCAGCCCAAATCTCTACGCCTGCTAGCTTCTGGGCATGGCTCTGGTTGACTAACTCTTTTGATTTTGTGGCGCGAACCTTACGAGCAACCCAGATCGATAGTGCTGGGCATAACCAGAACAGGGCGGCAGTGCTCATTGAGCGATCGCCTCGTGACAGCGGGCAAAGCTCTACGACGATGGCAGCTGAAATCACAGTCAAGCGGGTTGACCTCACGCCTGAGCAGGTAGCCGCTGAAAATGCAGACTGGGCAGAAGCCTTTAGGGAAAAGTGTTTGGCTTACGGTCAGGGTGAACCAGCAGCAGGCCCGCTCTACCAGATCAGCTTGCGCGAGCAGACTTTGGGCTATGTCGCCGGTGAAGGCCGCGCTTATCTGCTGGCCGAGCAGCTAAAACGGTTGCTGCGGCAAGGCTCGTTTGAGCCGGAGGCGATCGCTCCGGCTCCGACTGCATCCGACGCCAACAACTTGGAGTCTCCTAGCGTGATGATTAGCGCTAATGACCGCGAGCTGTTTGCGGTCAATCCGTCTATGACCGAATCAATCGGCTACGGCCCCGAGTGGACAGCCATTTCTTGGGCTAACAACTTACGAGTGGCGCTAGCCGCAGAACCGCTGAGCCCGGCTGAGGCCCAACTATCTTTAAAAGGGCTGCAGGCTTCAGAAGCGTCACTCTCTGGAGAGGCCTCCTGGTACGGCCCTTATTTTCACGGTCGCACGACTGCCAACGGCGAAACCTTTAACCAAAACGATCTCACCGTAGCGCACAAGTCTCTGCCCTTTGGCACTCGTCTCCAGGTACGCAATCTGCTCAACGATCAGACGGTGATTGTAAGGGTGAATGACCGTGGGCCTTATATAGGCGATCGCTCTCTCGATCTCTCCAAGGCAGCAGCTCGCTGCCTTGGCAGTGAGCAAGTAGGCGTCATTCCCTACGAAGCCGTCATCTTAAAAGAGGCTCAGCCGCTAGCAGTGGCTTCCGAGTCCTAGCGGCTGGTGGCACCGATGCATGCCTCTATGTTGTCTGTCTTTCTATCCGTTTTCTGACTTGTCTTCTGGTGAAGCAGGCACGCTGCCCCGCAGCTGCCGGTCAATCTGGCCCAGCGTACTCAGGTCGCCCTTCGGCAAATTGTGTTTAAAGCCCGACCAGCTCTGAGGATCGGGCTGCTGTAAAAAGTCAAAAGCGCGACGAAAATCGGCCGGGGTTGCTGCAATCGGCGCACTGAAGTGACAGGGCACAATCTGCTGAAAGTCCCATTGGGTAATCCGGTCTACCCAGGCCAGCACTGCCTCCGGCCCCCGGTTGAAGATCAGGGTTTGTAAAATGGGGGCGACCAGCAGCTGTCCGTCCTGGCGCAGCATTGCAAATGACTTACGCCAGCCCTGCTGCCACTGAAAGGGGTACAGACCAAAGTAGTTTTTCTTAGACCGGTTAGGCGAGCTAACGGCATTTTGCAAAATGCTTTTAAGCGGATGCACATTCAGCGTCTCAGGCTGAAAGTAGAAGGTAAAGAGCGCGATCCGTGCCCAGCCCTTGCGTCGATTGGCCGGATTGTCTTCCAGGGGGTCTTGAGCGCTGTTGCGAGCGTGAAACATTAGCGGATAAGGGTCTTGGGCGACGACTTCCGGCGGATCTACCGGAATGGAAAGAACTGTATCAACTGCCAGCAGCGATCGCGTCTCCCGATGAAAAAAAGCGACCTCGGTGTAGGGCTTAACGCTCAGCTCAATGGGCCCCACCGTCGCGTAGTCAAATTCGTCGTAAAAGGGCGTCTGACGCGGGTCAGCCGGTAGCGTATGGGTGCGCTTAGCCGGAAAGCCCAGCCAGCTCATGGGCAAATCAATCGGAAAGCTCCACTGGTTGGGCGCGACAAAGACCTGCGATCGCTTAAACCTCTGAGCAAACGGCCCCGCAAAGTACTTATGCTCTACGCCAGTGACCGTCGGCAAAATCACATACTTCACTTCACCGTGATCGACCTCCAGATCTCTGACTAGCCGCAGACATTCGCGCGTTGGTGCTACCGGCGAGAAAACTAGCAGCCCGCCTTCAGCCAGCTTGATCACCGTCATCCGAATCGGCACCACCACATAAAAAATCCCCTGCACCTGCTCAAAGAGCCAGAGCTTACCGGGAATAATCTCCCGGCGAAGCGTGCGCCGCTGGCCGTAGGGATAAATCGGCACCACCGGCCATAGCAGCCAAGAGCGATCGCCGCGCTTACGATCAGCCGTTTTAAGCATAGAGTCGGGCATGGAGATAGGGGGAGGCGCGGTCATTCAAGCTAACTTTCCCTGGCTACTGGGTTAACCCTAGCCTACAGCAGCTCAATATTAGAAAACGCGATTTCCATATCCGGGCTATCGGCTGACTTCACGGTTCGCTTGGCCAGAATGGTGTAGCCGCCAACTTCGGTGTAGTCATCAGTAAACTCGCTACGACCCTGCTGCACTTCGCCGGTCTTGGGGTCGTGGTATACCGAATCGTAAGTGCGAGACAGGTATCCATTGCCGGTGTCGTAACTGCTAAAGGTGTGAATGGTCACGACGACGCCATGAATGTGGCGATGAACCATCGTGAATTCGTTATCTTTTACCTTGTAGGCATCGTTTTTAGCCTTACCGCCGACCGCAATTTTGACAGCGCCGTCCGCTTCTTTGCCCTCAATGGTAAAGGTGTTTTCTCCGTGGGTTTTTTCAAACGGGCGGCTCACCCGGTGAATGGCTACTTCCCACAGCTGGCTTTTGATGATCTTTGCCGCCGCTTCATCGGCCACGTCAAACACCTCGGCTGACAGGTCAGGGTTCACCCGGGCCTTGCCCTGACTCACCTGGTCGCCCTGCTTCAGCGTCACATCAGTGGTGTAACCCGGAAAAGAGGAATCCCAGGTGTAGCGATTTTCGTAGGCGGCCTGAACCAGTTCGCGGGCGGAGACTTGGAGGGCAGTCATAGTTTTGGGTGTAAATTTTTGTGTGGACAACAGCTGCTCTGCAAAAGGCAAAACAGCGGGCGATCGCTCACTAGCAACTAGCTACGATCTTAATGCAAAGACGATAAATGCAGCGGCAATCGGCTGACCGGCGCATAGACCTGCTCAGCACCGCCGACCGCTGGCTCAGTTTCAATCCGTGTCGCTTCGACTTTCCACTGAACGCATTTTCCCCAAGCCTGCTGTCGAATCCAGCAAAATTTCCCCAGATAGCGCTCCAAGATGAAGTCTGGCAAATCACTGGGCTGACCTTTCAGGCGGACAAACGTTCCTGGCATCAGTTGAGTGTTCATAAGCACCTCGGTCAGCATCGTCAGAACTGCGAGAAACAGATCAAAAATGGTTCGTTTGTACTATAAGAGTATCCGGCTCAAATATCTAGGCTCAAATATCTATAGGAGCGAAGCTGCGCCCATCTATAGGTGACTTCTTCAAAGAGAGTTTTGCAGAGCTACTTTGCTGCGGATTTTTCTATAGTTAATATTTATTAAATATATGAAAATGGTCGCGCTACTGCAGAGGTAACGCTATCTGTCTTTTTATATATTTTGCTGGCCGAGATTGACAAACCTGAGAATGGACAGAGGTTATACAGGCGGTAAGCTCTCTACCCTGGCTAGGTAGCTATGTGGGTTGAGTACACTCCACAGGCCAAATTAGTAACTTCTTGAGAAATCATCTAATGGCAAAGCCAGCGTTCAAAAAAGGTGACCGGGTAGAGTGGCCTTCTGGGCAGGGCACAGCGACCGGCACGGTGCAGGAGCACCTGACTAAAGATAAGCAGGTAGATGGCAATACCGTCTCTGCTTCCAAGGGCGATCCGCGCTATCTCGTTGAGAATGACAATACTGGCAACGTGACCGGTCATCGCCCGGATGCGCTATCCAAGGCCAGCGCTCAGTCCAGTTCTCAGGCTGATTCGAGCGGTCGTGCGTCCTCGTCTGCAGAGAGCGGTGCCGATAGCTTTGAGTCAGGCGATCGCGTTCAGTGGAACACTAGCCAGGGCAAAACAACCGGCACCATCAAAGAAAAACTCACTGAAACGACCGATATTAAAGGATATACGGCCAAAGCCACCGAGTCTGATCCGCAATATCTGATAGAAAGCGAAAGCACAGGCAGCGAAGCCGCTCACAAGCCAGAAGCTTTAGGCCCAGCTGAATAGCGGTTGCAACCCCAACTCGGGCTAGTCAACTCGGGCCTGGGCTGAGCTAGTGGCTCTATCGGGCCTGAGGGGTTCAGCTACCGGTGACGGTGGCGGTGACGGTGCTCAGCCTCATGAGTTTCCTGGTGACGGAGCGCTGAAGTCGTCAGCCGGGTGGTGTAGATCATCACCCCTAGCGTTGCAACCAGACCTAATGCCTGAAAAACCATGTTTTCGGGCTGCCCGTTTAGCGTGAGTATGTTGGCGCTAAAGGTGCCGACATAGACATAGGTAAAAATGACCGGCAGCATTCCCAGCCAGGAGAAAAACAGATACTCCCAAAAATTAATTTGAGTCAGGCTAAAGCCATAGTTAAGGATATTGGAAGGGAGCAAAGGCGATAGGCGGCTGAGCAGTACTATCTTCCAGCCTTGCTGGGCAAACGCCCGGTCTAACCTGTGAAACCGGCTGTTCTCTCGTACGACTTTAATAATCCAGCGGCGAGCCACTGTTTGCCCAATCACAAAGCAGGCGGCAATGCTCAGGGTGTCGGCGATAGAAGCGCTGACGACGCCTTCTGTCAGGCCAAATAGGGTGCCCGCTGCCAGGATTAAAACGATGTTGGGCAAGCCAAAAATAGCCGCAACGATATAGATGGCCATGAACATCGGAATGGTCCAAACTCCCCACCCTGCCAGCCATTGATGGGCGTCAGTGAGCCAGGTCACTAAGGGCATCTGGCTGATCACAACGGCTAAGCAGCTGGCGATCGCCAGCCCTACCCAAACCCGTTTTTTTCGCAGCCAAGCCAAAGTCATATCCATACAAGCTTTCAACCCTGAGCGTAGGGATTCTTGAACTAAGTTCTTAAAGTTTTAAGCAGTGCAGCCTCGTCAGGCCACCCTCAAAATGAGTACAGGTAAAGTGAGTGCAGGCAAAGTGAATACAGCATGAGCATACTGCCTAGACAGCGTTACAGTGCGTTCGACTGGCGATATCGTCTATCCATCACGCTCTATCTACTAAAACCCCTGTCAGAAACGGAAGCCCATGGTAAACAGGCTAGAAACGAATCTCCAATATCCAATAGAAATCAGCTTTTGAGTATGGAGCAGCGCCCGGTTTTACAATGCCGACATTAAGTGATGAAGCTAGCGCCAGACAGTGTGAAGTTGACAAAAACTACTCATGATCAGGGGCATCCGCTCCCCATATTTCGGACAGGCGCTGATCTCGCCCACAGCCAAACCGATACACCTTGTATCGTATAGGGCGAGTTTCGTAATAGTTCTGGTGGTAATCTTCGGCGGGATAAAAATCGTCTGCAGGCAAAATTTCTGTGGCTATGGGCTGATCAAATCGACTGGCTACAGCTTGCTTGGAGGCCTGTGCTAGCGATTGCTGGTTGGGGTTTTCGTAAAAAACGACTGAGCGGTACTGGCTCCCCTTATCGCAAAACTGCCCCTGCTCGTCCAGCGGGTCTATGTTGTGCCAAAACGTCTCTAACAGGGTTTCGTAGCTCACCTGGCTAGGATCATAGCGTACCTGCATCGCCTCTACATGGCCTGTACCACCCGCAGAGACCTCTGTATAAGTCGGGTCTTCAACGGTACCGCCTGTGTATCCTGACGTTGTAGAGACAACGCCTGGTAGCTGATCGTAAGGCGGCTCCATGCACCAAAAGCAGCCGCCTGCAAAGGTGGCCGTCGCCAAATCAGCATTGCTGCCATCACTCTTGCTGCCATCACTCTTGCTGCCATCACTCTTGCTGCCATCACTCTTGCTGCCATCACTCATAGAGACAGCCATACCAACCTGGTCAGAATTAGCCGGTTGCTCGGGGGCATTGACTTGAGCGCAGCCTACCGTCCCCCAGCTGATGAAGAAAATGCTCAGCCCTACCAAAACTCTCGTCAACAGCCGTCTTCCCATGCTTGCTATGCCGCCCAACTATGCGTCGTTTACTGCGCAGAGTACCGGTCAGCGCTGTAATTCACGCCAATCGTTGCTCTGTCTAAAGTCTAGCTAGTGCTGCGGTTTTTTGCTGCGGGTCTTGCGCAGCCTGAGTAAAACAACCGGTTTGGCTCATGGCTACGGCTGGGCCAGGGTTGGCCAGCTGCTGTCGGCTTGGGCAATAAAGCCGGGCTCATCGGCTTGCCAGCGGTTTTGAACCTGCTGATTGGCATTGAGATATAGCTTGCCATCAACGATGCTCCAGGTGTTGGGGTCGGTGGGCACCAGAGCGTTTTTGGCGGCGACGGCCCAGGCGCAGAACCCACCGTATTCGGGGGCATATTGCTCTGGGTTGCTGGCAAAGCGATCGCGGTTTTCAGCGCTGGCAAACTGCCAGGTTGCGCCCTGCCATTCATAGGTATAGTCGGCGCTGCCAGGGACAAAGGCGGCTTCGCTAAAGTAGGCAACCGGATCGGCCCCTGAGATGGCCACGCCGTCTTTTAAGTAGGTTTTAGTCACCGCAGTCTCAGGGCTAGCAGCGGCGGTGACGGCAGGCGGCTGGGCGGCTGGTTCAGTGCCGGTGGGGGCTGCTGCCGGTTCAGGGAGTGCAGTTTCAGGGAGAGCCGTTTCAGTGGGGGAGCAGGCTGCCAGACCAATGGCGATCACGGTGCCTGCGGCTAAGGCGGCTAAAGGCTGACGAAATGAGACCATAAATCTCCGGGCGATATTCATTTTGATGAGACCTATGGGTAACTTTTAGAAGCTGTATGAACAAAATAAGTTGGTCACATGAAACAGAGATGAGCGCTGTCTGTGAACTTAATAAATCGCTCAAGGGCTGATTATGAGCGGATGTGACAAATCAAAAGTAGTCACATAAACTCAACCTGCTGAGAAAGAAAACCCACTCAATAGGGTCAGTGCTTTAGAAGCCCAACCTACCTGCTATAGTCCTGTTGGCGAATAAGAGTAACACCGGGAATCTGATCACTGTTCGCTGCACTGCTCACTGCTGAAGACATGAAATCTGCAATTCGTCGCCTCACCACACTTACTGCGCTGACTGCTGCTACTTTAGTCGGCAGTGCGATCGCTTCTACTAGTGCTTTAGCCCAAAACTACGGCCAGCAACCGATTGCGCCAGAGCGAGCTGTGGCGATCGCAGAACCGGTGTCCAACGGTCGGTTCTTCCGGCTGCTGATTTTAGAGCAGCTCTCCGACCAGCGCGCCTGCTTTGCTGAACGGGCGGGCAGTCCTACGGTGATTGAGCCGCTGCTGCTCAATTTTGACTTTTCAGGTATTTGCGGGCGGCGATCTGACAGCAATGGCTACTCGGTCAATATTGGTAACGAAGATCTCAGCCGCCGCTACCGACTGCAGTTGACCCGTCAGGGAGACAGTCTGGTTTTGATTGCTTTGCCCGGTGCCTTGCCAGGTCAGGGCGGCGACCTACCAACGCTAGAAATTGGTCGTAGTAACGGCGTCGCCAACGACTTTGTCAAAATCACCTTAGATCCTGGTTGGCAGCTATCACGGAGAACTCTCAATGGTAGTGCTCAGGGCCATGTTTATCTTTCTAATAGCCAGAGCTTAGAAACAGTCATCGCCCAGGCGGGTGGTCCTCGACCCGCGGCCCCGGCCCCGACCGCACCCGCTGCGCCTACCCCCGCTGTTCCGGCACCGGCTGCGCCGACACCTGTGAGGCCGCCTATCTTGAGCGGCGGCTCACTGCCTGCGCCGGGGGCGTCTCCTGTCCGTCCGAGCAGTCCGGCTAGTGGAGAGACCTTTTATCAGGTAATCGTTCCTAGCTCATCGATTATTGTGCGATCGCGCGTTCGGCAGATCGCTCCTGATGCCTTTAATGCTACCGTTGACGGTCGGCAGGTGATCCAGGCGGGCCTTTTTCAAGAGCAGACGCGGGCCGATCAGCTAGTTGCCCAACTCTCAGGGCAGGGCATTGAGTCTCAAATTATTGAAGGGCGGCGGGCGGCGCTCCCCGGTCAGCCGGCTAGCAGCGACACGTACTATCAGGTGGTGGTGCCTGAGAGTGGGGCGGATACGCGCGATCGCGTCAATACTATCGAAGCGGGTGCTTTTCGAACACAGGTTAATGGCCGTCCGTTTATTCAGGCCGGGCGATTCCGCGAGCGTGACCGGGCAGAGCAGCTACAGCAAAGGCTCAGCGCCGCCCGACTGCCCGCGCAAATTATCGAAGGATCAGCGCCCGTTGCCAGCGTTCCTCGGCCTGCTCCTGCCCCCTCTGTGCCCTCTCCCGCCGTACCCGCTCCTTCAGTGCCTGCTCCCTCTGTCCCTCGGCCTCGCCAGGGCCAGCTAACGGTCGTGCTTGACGCCGGCCACGGTGGCCGTGACCCAGGGGCGATTGGTATTGGCGGTTTGAGAGAAAAAGACATTAACCTCGACATCTCCCGCCGCGTCCAGCAAATCCTCAATGATCGGGGAATTAACACTGTGATGGCCCGCGCCGATGACCGGGAGCTTGACCTGCAGCCCCGAGTAGACATCGCCGAACGCGCCAATGCCGATATTTTCGTGAGCATTCACGCCAACGCGATTAGCCTGAGCCGCCCTGAAGTCAACGGGCTGGAGACTTACTACCATTCCTCTGGTTTGCGGTTAGCGCAGACTATTCACAACAGCCTTTTACAGCGCACTGATTTAAATGATCGCGGTGTGCGCCGGGCTCGATTCTACGTATTGGTCAATACTTCAATGCCAGCTGTGCTAGTAGAAACTGGGTTTGTCACAGGCCGTGAAGATGCGGCTCGGTTTAGAGATCCGCAGGCCGTCGGTCGAATTGCCGATGGGATTGCCAACGGGATTTTGCAGTATCTCAATGTTCAGTAGAAATGTTCAGTAGAGAAAATCAATAGGGGATTGCGATCGCACCTATATCTCTCTCTACAGCATGAGAAACTTCCAGAACCCCTGCAAAACTGGTTACAGTGAAATAACGTTATTTCATTACAGGCCAGCTTGCTATGCGCGTACTTTTGATGACCGGAAAAGGTGGGGTAGGCAAAACCTCAGTCGCGGCGGCAACGGGCCTGCGCTGTGCGGAGGTGGGGCATAAAACCCTTGTGCTCAGTACCGATCCGGCGCATTCATTAGCAGATAGCTTTGATACAGAACTCAGCCACGACCCGAAAGAAATCCGACCGAACCTTTGGGGCGCAGAACTCGACGCGCTGCGCGAGCTAGAAGGCAACTGGGGCGCGGTCAAACGCTATATCACTCAGGTATTACAGGCCAGAGGATTAGAGGGCATTGAAGCTGAAGAGCTGGCAATTTTACCGGGCATGGATGAAATTTTTAGCCTGGTGCGGATGAAGCGTCACTACGACGAAAACGAATATGACGTTTTGATCATTGACTCTGCGCCCACCGGCACAGCGCTCCGTCTGCTCAGCTTGCCGGAAGTTGCCGGTTGGTATATGCGCCGACTATACAAGCCTTTTCAGGCGGTTTCTACCGCGCTACGCCCGCTAGTAGAGCCTTTCTTTCGGCCAGTGGCGGGTTTTTCTTTGCCAACCAAAGAGGTGATGGATGCGCCCTACGAATTTTATGAGCAGCTAGAAGCGCTAGAGAAAATTCTGTCTGATCCTACAATCACCTCAGTTCGGCTGGTGACCAACCCCGAGAAAATGGTGATTAAAGAGTCGCTCAGAGCCCATGCCTACTTGAGTCTTTATAATGTGGCCACCGATATGGTCGTGGCTAACCGGATCATTCCAGACAGTGTGAGCGATCCGTTTTTTCAGCGTTGGAAAGATCAGCAGTCGAAATATAAAGACCAGATCTACGCCAACTTTCACCCGCTGCCGGTTAAGGAAGTGCCGCTTTACTCGGAAGAAATGTGTGGTCTAGAAGCGCTCGATAGACTCAAAGAAACGCTGTACGGCGACGAAGATCCGGCCCAGGTTTACTACAAAGAAACGACGCTGAGAGTGGTGCAGGAAGAAGGCAGCTATAGCCTGGAAGTATATTTACCTGGCATTCCTAAAGACCAGGTAGAGCTGAGCAAAACGGCAGACGAGCTGAATATTCGCATTGGCAACCATCGCCGTAATCTGGTGTTGCCTCAAGCCCTAGCTGCGCTTCAGCCCGCTGGTGCAAAAATGGAAGATGACTATCTCAAGATTCGTTTTCCCACGCTGTAGGCACTGCCGTTAAAGCCCCTGACTCTGCTTGATTTGATTTTGCAGCATAGCAATATCTGTAGCGGGTGCCTGGCAGCTTAGGCCATGGCAGACAAGAGCGATCGCCCCTTCTGGTAGCTCTTCAATCTGAAGCACAGCCGTAGGTAGCATTTGGTTCATCAGCTCAGGAATCTGGTCAGTCGTTGTCCGAATCAGCATGGGATGTGTGAACCAGTCTAGGGCGCTGAGCAAGCTAGGGCAGGCGCGGGGGACTTTCTGTAAGACGGTGCTAAAAGACTGTAGGGCGGTTTCAGCGCGGCTGAGGTAGTCCTGATTTTCGGTCAGGAGAAACAGGCGCATGAGAGAGGCGATCGCTACCCCATTAGCCGACGGAATGGCACTGTCTTGATAGGCTCGCTCTTGCACAATCAGCTCGTTGCCGGTTGCATTGAAGTAGCCACCTTGCTGGCTGCCGAGCTGCTGATCAAACTGGGTTTGAAGCGCGATCGCCGCCGTCAGCCAATCTGCTGCCTGAGCCCGATATTCATCAAATCTCAGGCAAGCCTGCTGTATATCGAGCAGCGCTTTGATATACAGCGCATAGTCTTCTGCCTGGGCGGGGACGGCGGCTTGCCCGTCGTAGTTCAGCCGGTAAAACGTGCCTTCACTCTGCTGGTGCTGCTGGATGTACTGGGTTGCTTGAAGGGCGATCGCCAGATAGTCAGCTCGATCAAACACAGCGGCGGCCTTTGCTAAGCCTGAAATCATCAGCGCATTCCAGGCCACGATCATCTTGGTGTCTGTCACGGGCGGAATGCGACCGGGCCAATTGACAGTTTTAGCCGCCTGCGCATCAACAGCGGGTTTAAACGTGGGTGTGTCAGCAGGTAGCGCGCCATAGCGAACCTGAAACAGCTTTTCTAGCGCCTGCTCCACCGTTTGACTGAGCTGTCCGCTAGACTTGCGCTGTAAGACATTGCGCCCCTCAAAGTTGCCCGCTTCGGTGACTGTAAATTCTGCAGTGAGTTCAGAGAGTTCATCGGCAGTGAGCAGCGTTGTCAGCTCAGCCATTGACCAAACGTAAAAGTCACCTTCTTCAGGTTCGCTGGCCTCAGCGCTAGTAAAGTTATCGGCATCTTGCGCGGCGTAGAAGAATCCATCGTCTGCTTGCATTTCTCGCTGCAGCCAAACGACCGTCTGGTCGATTGCGCGGGCGATCGCTGGAGACTGCTCGCCGCTCTGCCATACCTCAGCCAAAAACTCTACAATTTGGCCGTTGTCGTAGAGCATTTTCTCAAAGTGAGGCACTGTCCAGGTAGGGTCTACGGTATAGCGGTGAAAGCCGCCCGCGACAGGGTCAAAAATGCCGCCGGTCACCAGGTTAAAAGCCCGCTGGCGAACCAGATGCAGCCCATCAATCGGAGTGTCGGAGTCTGCGGCTGATAGAAAGCGATTCTCCACAGGAGAGGCTTTGCCAACGCCCTGGAGCACCAGCCTAGCGTAGGGAATCATCGGAAAGCGCGTGCCCGTATCAAAGGGCATCAGCGTTCTCGCGCAGGCGATGATTCCCTCTGGCAGCAGCGTTTGGTCTAGTGCGCCGACCTGTAGCTGCGCCGACTGTTCTAGCCCGCCTAAAATCTGCGACTTCACAGACTCAACCTTATCGGTGTCGGTATCGTAGAGCTGGCGCAGGGCTTGTAGCACCTGTAAAAAGCCCGGACGACCGTAGCGAGCTTCTACCGGAAAATAAGTGCCGCCGTAAAAAGGCACCCTGTCAGATGGGGTTAAAAAGATATTCAGCGGCCAGCCGCCCTGTCCTGCAATCATCTGCAGCGCCTGCATGTAAATGCTGTCAATGTCGGGGCGCTCTTCGCGATCTACTTTGATAGGCAGAAAATTGGCGTTGAGGTAGGTGGCAATCGCCTCATCCGAAAAAGCCTCTCCTTCCATCACCGTGCACCAGTGGCAGCTAGAGTAGCCAATCGAGAGAAAAATCGGTTTGTCTTCTTGAACGGCTTTCTCTAGCGCCTCGTCGCACCAGGGCCACCAGTCCACCGGGTTTTCAGCATGTTTTCTCAGATACAGGCTGCTGCTATCGGCTAACTGATTGGTCATGAGTTTATTAAGAGGGCAATCAAACAATTGCTTGCAGTCTAACAGGTCAGATTTTTAGACAGCATTGGTGAACATTGGTAAAGTGCCTGCCATAAGACGGCTGATCTTTTGACCAAAATGCTCTATTTTTGGAAACTAACACGCTTAGTTAACACATTTAAAGCGTTTGCTAGGTATGACGCTAGCTTTAGAAAGCGTCCATCCTTAAATTAATAGAGGCAACCATTCCCGTGACCCAATCTCCTATTGAGCCCCCTAACGATCCTCAAGGTTCTACGCCCCCCTCGACTGGCCCTAACCGTCCTCTCAGTTTTGATGAGATGGTTGCTGTCGGGATCGCTTTTCTCTCTATCGGGAGTGTGCTGTTTTGGGGACTGACCCGAGGTGGCATAGAGTTGGGTCAGTCGCTGGTTGGTTCAGATACTCCCCTAATTGCCCCACGCGCTCAGCTCTCACCTGAGTCAGCGGAAGAGATCGACGAAGAAATCGCTGCTGCTGACGGCATAGCCAATGCAGCAAACGAAGTTGACGAACTTCCTCGCTCAGCCCGCCGTAGGCTAGCCGCCCGCGCCACTGCCCGGAGAGAAACACTCGCTAGGAGGCGCGATCGCGGTATCTTTGGCACTGCGGCGGCTGGCACTGCTGCTGGTGTCACGGGCGCAGCGGCTACAGAGGGCTTAGCTGCTGACGAAGTCATTCCTAATGCAAAAGAACCGCAAACAGCCGCCACTGCGACCGGTGTGACCCCTTCAGCCGCCGTTACTGGTGGCCTACAGAATCCTATCAATTTCAACGATGTGCCCGACAACTATTGGGCTAAGCCCCACATCGATGCTCTGAGCAGCCGCGGGCTGACTGCTGGCTTTGAGGACGGTCTGTTCAGACCCGATCAGCCCGTTACCCGCGCTCAGATAGCCAATATCGTTGCTAAGGCATTTGACTTAGTCGAAAACAAAGAAACACTCGCGTTTTCTGACGTGGGTAACGACTACTGGGCGAGAGGACCCATTGAAGAGGTGGTCAAAGGCGGATTCATGACCGGATTCCCAGACAATACCTTTGCCCCGGATGCACCAGTCACCCGCGCTCAGGCACTGACCACGCTAGTTTCCGGGCTAGGACTAGAAGCGCCTGCTAACGTCCAGGCATCATTAGATCGCTATGCGGATGCTAATAGCATTCCAAACTGGGCCAACGAAAAAATGGCGGCAGCGACTGCGGGCAATCTGGTCATCAACTATCCCAACATCGACCGACTCAATCCGAACCAGCCCACTACCCGAGCGGAGTTATCCGCCCTGGTCTATCAGGCACTGGTCCAAGCAGGTGCTGTGGAGCCGATAGACTCTCAGTACTTAGTGAAGCCTTAGGATGAATCCCTGGGGTAAAGCATCAGGGATTCAACACTTTGGGTAAATAGGTAAAAGGATCTAGCGCAGAGACATCTGCGCTAGATCCTTTTTTTATCCTGAGGGCTTATTTTGGAGGCTTATCTGTGGATCACACCGCGTCTACCGCTTAGCGAGCTTTTTTTTGCCCACCTTGCGCAGCCGGATAGACTCAGGCGTCACCTCGACCATCTCGTCGGGGCCGATGTACTCAAGCGCCCGCTCTAATCCCATCTCCATGGGCGACTGGAGCTGAACTAGCTCATCACCAGAAGCGGCACGGTGGTTTGTAAGCTGCTTCGCCTTACAGATATTTAGCTCCAGGTCTTGAGGGCGATTGTTCTCCCCGACGACCATGCCCTTGTATACCTTAGTACCCGGCTCAATGAAGAAGGTGCCGCGATCTTCAGCGTTTTTCAGCGCGTAGAAAGTAGCCACGCCTTCTTCAAAGGAAATCAGCACCCCGTTTCGCCGGGTATCAATATCGCCAGACATCGGTCGATACTCCAAAAAGCTGTGGTTCATAATCCCTGCGCCGCGAGTGGCCCGCATGAATTCACCGCGAAAGCCAATCAGGCCGCGAGCAGGCACCACAAATTCTAGCTGCGCTCTGCCGTCGCCAGAGACCATCATGTCTTGCAGTTCGGCTTTGCGCTGACCTAGCCGCTCCATGCAGCCACCGACGGCATCTTCGGGCACGTCGAGCACAAGCTGCTCAAAGGGTTCGCAGGGTTTGCTGTTGACTTCGCGGTAGATCACTTGCGGCTGAGAGACCTGAAACTCATAGCCTTCACGGCGCATGGTTTCGATTAAAATGCCCAAGTGCAGTTCGCCGCGTCCAGAGACAGCAAAGCGATCTGGCGAATCGGTTTCTTCAACGCGCAGCGCCACGTTGGTTTCGAGTTCGCGCATGAGGCGATCGCGCAGTTGCCGTGAGGTGACAAAATCGCCCTCCTGCCCGGCAAAGGGCGAATCGTTCACAGCAAAGGTCATCTGCAGCGTCGGTTCATCGACTTTGATTAGCGGCAGTGCCTGCGGATCGCTCGCACTGGTAATAGTTTCACCAATATTGGCATCGGCAAAGCCCGCCACAGCTACCAGGTTGCCCGCCGTTGCTTCGGCGATCTCCACCCGCTGTAGCCCTTCAAAGCCGAGCAGTTTGGTAATTCTGCCCTTAACGATGGAGCCGTCTTCCTTGACCAGCGCAGCCTGCTCGCCCTGACGAATGGTGCCGTTGTGAATTTTGCCGATGACAATTCGGCCCAGATAGTCTGAGTAGTCGAGCGTAGTCACCTGCAGCTGCAAAGGCTTATCGGGGTCACCAATGGGCGGAGAGACATGGTGCAAAACTGCCTCAAACAGCGGCTGCATGTCTTTGTCTTCGTCTTCCATCTTCTCTTTGGCAAATCCAGCCAGGCCGGAGGCAAAGAGATAGGGAAAGTCGCATTGGTCATCGTCTGCGCCTAACTCAATAAAGAGGTCAAGCACCTTGTCTACAGCCACATGGGGGTCGGCGCGAGGGCGGTCGATTTTGTTGACGACGACGATGGGACGCAGCCCTTTTTCTAACGCCTTTTTCAGTACGAAGCGAGTTTGCGGCATCGGGCCTTCGTTAGCATCGACGATTAGCAAGCAGCCATCAACCATGCCAAGTACGCGCTCGACTTCGCCGCCAAAGTCAGCGTGGCCAGGCGTATCGACAATATTGACCAGCGTGTCTTTGTAGTGAACCGCTGTATTTTTTGAAAGAATGGTAATGCCTCGCTCCCGCTCTAAGTCGTTAGAGTCCATCACGCAGGTGGGGACGGCTTCGTTGTCACGGAAAATACCGGATTGCTCTAGTAGCGAGTCAACCAGGGTAGTTTTGCCGTGGTCTACGTGGGCGATGATAGCGACGTTGCGGATAGGAAGGCTCATGGGGTCTCGAAGGGTGGCGTCAGTGCCGACAAAATAGGGCGCACCGCGTTAGTGAGCAATGCAAACTGAAAGACAGGGAAATATGACGATACACCCCTGACAAAAAGCTTTACTAATTGTAACTTACGGAACAGCGACCCGGAGCCGCACCGTCATGATAGTGGCTTCGAAT
This sequence comes from Leptolyngbya sp. BC1307, assembly GCF_002286735.1. GTDB lineage: Bacteria > Cyanobacteriota > Cyanobacteriia > Phormidesmidales > Phormidesmidaceae > Phormidesmis. The sequence goes on along the minus strand of NZ_NRTA01000016.1, from coordinate 14,064 downwards.
CGACAGCGGCATCTGCAGGTTCAGCCTCTGCAGGTTCAGTCTCTGCGAGTTCAGTAAGAGCCGCACCGCAGCGACGGCAGAACTGCGCGTCAGTCTCGTGACCGAGCAAACCACAGCCAGTACAGGCAACCCGCAAAGAATTTTGTACTTTTGTAAACTGCTGGATAAAGTTACCCACCTGCGTCGGGATCAGGGCAATCCCGGTCAATATCATCATGATGGTCAGGCCGCGCCCGGCTTCTGATACGGGGGTGATGTCGCCATAGCCGACAGTCGTCATGGTCACGACCGCAAAATACACCGCATCTAGCAAGGTGCCAAAGTTTTCACCGTTGGCCTCATGCTCTACCTGATAGATGGCTCCAGAGTAGATGAAAATAATTGAGAACAGCGTAAATAAGATCCGGCCAAAAATGAGCCCTTCGTAGCCGCTCAAACGTCCAAACCAGGTTTTTTGCTCAAAGAAGCGCGCCAGCCGCAAGATTCGCAGCCAGCGGATTAGCCGGAGAAATCGCGTGTCTAAGAACCCTAGAAAAAACGGCAGAATGGCTACCAGATCAATCAGTCCATAGAGGCTGAAAACAAATCTCAGGGGGCTCTTGGCAGACCATAGCCGCATGAAATATTCGACGGCGAACAGCGCCAAAATCACCTGATCGGCAATATGCAGCCAGAAGCAAACAGTCTCGGGCAGCGGATAGGTCTGTATGGCAAAAAGCGTCGCCGACAAGAGAATGAGGAGCGCGATCGCCCCATTCACCCCCCGGCTCAGCCCGGTGTCACTCGTATTAAACGCCTGCCGCACCTGCTCTCTTAAAGCCATTCAGTCAGCCATTTTAGTCAGCCATTTAGTTTGGGCGACTGGCCCAAATCACCAGATTATCTTTAAGATGCGCCAACCAACCGCAGCAGACCCGATAAGATAGCAAAGTCCCCCTTGTAAACGAAAGCAAACCCAGGGAAAGTCCGGTGCAAATCCGGCACTGTGCCGCAGCTGTAAAAGTCAGAATGCCTGCTTTGCTATCTTTTCATTTCTCATCCCGCGTCGCACGGGCCAGGAGTACTCTCTATGACTTTGATCCAAACATCTGACACCCTAGCTACCAATTCCCCTTCCCCTTTCCCCCTTTCCCCCTCCCCGACTCCCCCTCATAACGAACTCACCCTCCCACCACTCCCCCTCACCAGACCTCTACTCATGGTCGGCCACGGTACCCGCAATCCCAAAGGCCGCCAGGACCTGATCGATTTTGCCAGCCTCTACAAGCAGCTAGACCCCTCACGCCCCGTCATCCCCTGCTTTTTAGAACTCACCGCTCCTAGCATTCAAGACGGCGTCGACCAGTGCGTAGCGCAAGGCTATACGGATATTTCCGTTCTGCCGATTTTGCTCTTTGCCGCTCGCCACAATAAGTTTGACGTGACCAATGAGCTAGACCGGGCTAAGCGTCGCCACCCGCAGGTTACCTTTCACTACGGTCGTCACTTTGGCATTACGCCAGCCATTTTTGAGCTGTGGCAGGCCCGTCTAGCGCTGCTCGATCAGCCCGCTCACAATCCTCAGGGCATCGCTCGTGAGGATACGGCGCTGCTGTTTATTGGCCGAGGCTCTAGCGACCCCGATGCCAATGGCGATTTATGCAAGCTTGCTCGCATGATCTGGGAGGGCAGCGGCTATCACACGGTAGAGACCTGCTTTATCGGCATCACCCATCCGCGCTTAGAAGAAGGTTTCCGGCGGTCGCGTCTCTACCAGCCCAAACGCATCATCGCGCTGCCCTACTTTATGTTTACCGGCGTGCTGATGGAAAAAATCGAGGCGATCGCCGCTGCTCAGCAGTCTCTCTACCCAGATATAGAGGTGGTCACCCTGCCAGAGATGGGCATTCACCCGCAGCTGCTCAAGGTTTTGCGCGATCGCGAAATCGAAACCCAGCTAGGCCAGGTCGCCATGAACTGCGAAATGTGCAAGTTTCGGATAGTCGCGACAGCAGGCGAAGGTCATGGTCATGGTCATGCGCACGGTCACGGTCATGCCCACGGTCACGAACACGCCCACGGCCACGAACACGCCCACGGCCACGATCATGCGCACGCAGCCGCGCCCGACCCCTACGCCGACCCCGAAAAGTACCACCAGCGCATCTGGCAAGTTCCCTAACCCCCATTCCCGTTTCCCCATGCCTGACTCTCCGTTCCAAGTGGGCGATCGCGTCCAAATCTGCGCCCTCCCCCCCTATCTCAAAACGGCTGAGACCATGCCGATGCTGCGCCCCCCCGATCTCGTCGAATTGGGGGAGGAGGGCGTTGTCCTCTCGCGCAAACCCGGCGGCTACCTGGGCGTACGCTTCAGTCGGGGAAACTTTTTGATCGACGCCGAGTACCTGAAGGCTGTAGAAGCGTAGATTTTTTCGTTCAGGCTGAAAAAATATTGCGCTTCAAAAAAATATTGGGATGTGCGCTCAGTCGGTATGCTACATTTAGTAACTGTGCGGTGAACCCACCGCTTATAACCACATCCCTCAGCGGGTCGCTAGCTCAGTGGTAGAGCATTCGGCTTTTAACCGACTGGTCCTGGGTTCGAATCCCAGGCGACCCATTTTTTAAGTTTTTAATCGTAGGTCAATGTTTTGACCTACTATTGAGGGATAAGAACCTAACGCTCGGAAGTATAGAGCGGCTTTTAGGTTTGCCATCTGGCAGAAATTATTAGGAGGATATGGAATGGCGCTTGTACCTATGCGGCTGATGCTCGATCATGCTGCTGAAGTCGGTTACGGGATTCCCGCGTTCAACGTAAACAACCTGGAGCAGATCCTGGCAATTATGCAGGCTGCGGACGAAACCGATAGCCCCGTTATTTTACAAGCTTCACGCGGCGCGCGGAAATATGCAGGTGAAAACTTTCTGCGTCACTTAGTGATGGCAGCAGTTGAAACCTATCCTCACATCCCCGTTGTGATGCACCAGGATCACGGCAATAGCCCCGCTACTTGCTACTCAGCCATTCGCAACGGTTTTACCAGCGTGATGATGGACGGCTCGCTAGAAGACGATGCCAAAACGCCCGCAAGCTTTGAATACAACGTCGATGTTACCCGTCAAGTGGTGAAGGTAGCTCACGCGATCGGTGCCAGTGTAGAAGGCGAACTCGGCTGCTTAGGCTCACTCGAAACTGGCCAGGGCGAGGCAGAAGACGGCCATGGCTTTGAAGGTAAGCTCGACAAAGACCAGCTGCTGACTGACCCCGAAGAGGCGGTGCAGTTTGTCGAAGCGACTCAAGTAGACGCGCTTGCAGTAGCGATCGGCACCAGCCACGGCGCATACAAGTTTACTCGTAAGCCCACTGGCGAGATTTTGGCGATTAGCCGCATTGAAGAAATTCATAAGCGCCTGCCCAACACTCACCTGGTGATGCACGGATCTTCTTCTGTCCCTCAGAAGTGGCTCGACATCATCAACGCGAACGGCGGTGCGATTCCTGAGACTTATGGCGTCCCGGTTGAAGAGATTCAAAAAGGGATCAAGAGCGGCGTTCGTAAAGTGAATATCGACACCGACAACCGCTTGGCGATTACTGCTGCCATTCGCGAAGCCGCAACTGCCGATCCTAAGAACTTTGACCCCCGTCACTTCCTTAAGCCTTCTATCAAGTACATGAAGCAGGTTTGTACGGATCGCTACGAAGCGTTTGGCGCAGCGGGCAATGCTTCTAAGATTAAGCAGGTCGGCGTAGAAGTGTTTGCAGATATGTACGCTGCAGGCAAGCTCGATGCCAAAGTTAAGACGGCTGCTGCTGTCTAGCCCCTTGCACTAGCAACCAACTTCTCAAGTGACAAACCCCCAGAAGGCCATAACCCTTCTGGGGGTTTCTTGTGGTCAGCTTACTCTCGTTTGGCAGACGCTCAAATCCACCAAGCTATAGATAAAAAGCAGCTGTAATTTAGTAACGATGATCCGTAGAGCTTTACAAACGCTATTTATTACAAACACTACGGGTTAGCTCGCCTGTCTCAAGCTAAGGAGAAGTTATTTATGACCAGTCAAACAATAGTCCCCAACGGTCAGGTCATCGGCATTTATGATGATCGAAAGTCAGCTAAAGAGATGCAGCAGGCGATTGAATCAGCAGGTATCTCGACTCAAAAAGTTTCGATTGACGACCATGTCGCCCCTGGCGCAGAGCTAGAGGCATTGGGAACAACTGCCGGCGGCGAAGCGGGCTTCTTGATGGGTGCTTTTTATGGGGGCACGCTGGGCGTCATTGCCATTGTTATTGGGTCAACCGTTGTCGATGGCTTGGCTGCCAACAGCAGTTTCAACCGGCTTTTGATAGTGGGTCTGACTGCTGTGGGTGCGATCGCAGGCTTAATCTACGGCAAGCAGGTCTATGCCGCGCAGCCTGGAGAACAAAAGCAAAAGTCAGATCCTTCCATTCCTCGCACCTTTCGTGTGGTTGTCAGCGGCTCTCAAGGTGAAGTTGAGCAAGCGATGAATGTGGTTCGCGATATCGAGGTCAATCATCAGTAAGGAGCGAGCTGCCGGGAAGGAAAATCGTCAGCTTGCTAGGTGATATCTCGCCGTGGTTTCTAATTGCTTTAAAGGAGTTGTTACAAGGCTCGAAACTTTAGGTAGAATCAACTACTCTAAGACGATGGGTTCTTGGAGTAAGTTCCTACAAAACGATAGGCCACGGGGAGAAAGAATTTGGCTAAGCGCAAAGGTCTTCGGCAACAACTATCGACGATGACGGCCTCTGGTCAGGCACTTGAGCAGCAGGTTCAAGCGCTGATCGAGCAGAAGAAGTATACGACTGCGCTGCGTAAGCTACAGCAAGGTCTAAAGCGTAACCCTGACCAGTCTACGACGGTGACTGAAGCCGATATTTGGCTGCTACAGGGTAAGTACGAGTTCGAGCGTGCCCAGTATCCTCAGGCGGAGAAAGCACTGCGACAAGCACTGAGCTTTAATCTCTATGACGATACTTATTATTGGTTAGCCAAAAGTCTTTTGGCCCAGCAAGAGGCGATCGCCGCGCTAGACCTCTTTCAGGCGGCTTTTGATGATAAAACCTTGCCTAAAGACTTGGGCGGCTGCTACCTGAAGCTGCTGTTTCTCAATGACAAGGCTGACGAAGTTGAGGGGCTGATCAAAGCTCAGGCTAAGCGCTTTTATGCGCCTCATCTGCACTGGGCCAGGGGGGCGATCGCGCTTACCTCAGGCAACCCCAAAGCCGCTGCGGCGCACTTCAAGAAAATCGGTCGGCCCGCTAGCCCAGAAGATCGCCCCTTGGTTTGGCCAGCCTACGCCTATCAGCAGGCCGGAAACTGGGCAGCGGCACAAAAAGAAATGCCCAGCATTGGCCCAGCCGAGACCAAACACAGCTTTTTTGGCGGGACGATGATCCGGTATCGGCGCGATCAGCATCCCGCTGCGCAGCAGTTGACGCTGGCTCAAGCGGCTCATAGCGATCGCCCTCCATCCGATTTTGTCGATTTAGAGGAGCCCGATGTCTCAAACGTCAGTGCCGTTTCAGCCCTGGAGCTGTTGCACCTTATCCGCGAAGAGGATTTTCACGAAGCAGCCCATCTGCTTTTAGACAGTACCGGTGAGATGCTGGCAGAATACCCGCTGCTCAACAGGCTGTATCGCCCGGTGATGCTGCTCGCCGGGACTCAGGCGCTCCGGCAAGATGAGGTTGGCTGCACAGCGACCTTCTGGGATTTGGCGCTCGAAAAAGCTGACTTTGATTCGCATTTAGCCCTCAATCTCTACAAGGCGCTGGCTGTCACAAGGCAGCATGGCAAAGCCGGACGATTAGTCGCTCAGCTAGTGAGCTGGCTAAGGCAAACTGCTCAGAAAAATCCTCAGGACTGGCCAAAAGAGCGGCTAAATCCGGCACTGGCTAAGCTGCACTGCTGGGCTGCTGACTGCCAAATGTCGATGGGCCATTCCCGCGATGCGCTACGCAGTGTAAAAATAGCCGAGCAGCTTGCCCCTAATCACCCGGATGTCATTGGCCGCAAGGGGCTGAATGCCTATGCCAGACATAGGCCCAAGGAAGCGGTGCCGCTGCTGCTGCAGGCGCTCGAAGCAGGCTGTCAGTTTCCAGAAGTTTATCGGACGCTACTGGAGCTAGAAGACGATCCGGACACCGTTAAAGCGATCCGGCGCAAGTTTGGCAAGCATTTTGGCGATGTGGGGGTCGATGCCGAAGTTGAAATCCCGGCGTGGGTAGAGGCGCTGACTTTTCAAAACTATGTGATGATGGCGCAGTTTGTGCGCGACCGGACTAAGCCCTCGCCCCCGCTAAAAGCCTGCCAAATTTTCCTAGATTCGGCGACGGACCAGCCTAGCAGCGGTCAAAAGGTTACGCTCGACCAAGAGAAAGCGGTGCCACAGTGGGAAAAACTGCTAGCATCTCACACGCCTGCTCAGCAGGTTGAGATGATTAAAGCCATTTACCTGATGGTTCAGCAGCATGCTAAGCGCAACAAAAAGGGGATGACAGCGCTTCAGGGCAGCTATTACAGCAAAATTATTGAGCTGGCAGAACGGCAGGTCGCGGGGGCCGATATTGCGCAGCTGATGATTTTGGCGGTGCGATCGCCCCAGCCTACTCAGCTAAAAACAGCCGTTGACTCTATTTTGAGTCGTGCGAGCCAGCCCGGACATACGCTCGCGATCGCCCAGCTTGAGCTACGCCGATTTGAACAGAGCACGGGGCTCAAACCGTTCATCGAAACCTGGCTCAAAAAAGACTCTCAAAATCCGCTGCTGATATTGGCCAGTGCCACGCTCTATTCTAGAAAATCTGGACAGTACGACAAGTTACGTCAGCGCGGGTTTGAACTCGCTCGTCGCTTGCAAGATGCCGAAGCCTTACAGGCATTCCGCGAAGAAGAGTGGTTTGCAGCGCAGGCAATGACTCGCCGGGTGGTTGGCTCTGACATCAATCTGATGGGCGACCCCAGTCAGATCGATATGATTGACATGCTCAAGCGACTGGCTCGTGAAGCGTTTGGAGGTGAGGTGCCGCCTGAAGTGCTGGCTCAAATGCTGCCAGAATTAATGGCTCAGATGGACGGTGGATTTGAAGAAGAGGAGGACGATACGTTTGACCCCTTCTTTTTACCGCCCCCACTGCCCCGGCGAAGTCGAAAATCTTCTAAGCGGCGTGGTTTCTTCTAATACCCGTCTTTCTCATCTCTCTCTCTATTCACCCATCCTCTCAGTCATCTCATGCAAGAACACTATGATCGACTAGGCATTGCCCCCGGCGCGACGCCCGCTGAAATTAAAACTGCCTACCATACCCAGCTCAAAGTGTTTCCGGCCCACAGCCATCCGCAGGACTTCAAGGCAATTCGAGCTGCCTACGAAACCCTGCGTAAACCCCCCGCTCAAGCTGCTGACGACTTTTTTGAATTGAAGCCGGTGGAGGCCGAGCTTGATAATGCGCTGCTAGCTGAACTCAAGCAGCAGGCTGTAGCTGCACTGGATGTATCCTTAAAAGATCTGATATTGCTGACCTTTTAGTTGTGATTTGAGAGTACATGACGCAATTTATTTCTGGTGATACGGCGCGATCGCCCGGCCCACCCTCCGACCATCCTACTAAACCCTCAGCTAAACCCTCAGCGAGAGAACTGGCCGCCCAAAAAATCCAAATCCGCAAGCAACAAGAAAAGCTTTTGAGCGACTTACTCACCGTCGTCGATGCGCTAGATCGAGCTACCGACCATTGGCAGCAGGCCGAACAACAAGCTCAGCCAGACATGGAACCGCTCACTGGCTGGCAACGATTGAGATCGTGGTTTGGGTTGGCTCCGACAAAAACAGCGTCAGCAACGGAGTCTCTTCCCGAAGTGGTCTCCAGCGCCCGAGCAGGCATTGAGATGATTCGTGAGTCTATGCTGAGCGTGTTGAGCCAGCATCAGGTGATACCCCTGCCTGCTAAAGGAGAACTCTTTGACCCTAATCAGATGCACGCGCTAGGACAGACAACCGAGACGAGTGTGCCACCTAATACCGTTGTCCAAGAAGTGGTACGCGGCTACCGCTGGAAAGATCGCATGCTGAGAGAAGCGCAGGTCATTGTGGCGGCAAACACTGTAGAAGCAGAGGAGATTGACTCATGAGCAAAGTTGTTGGAATTGACCTGGGTACGACCAACTCACTGATTGCCACGCTAGATGAAGGGCAACCCTGGGTAATTCCTGATGAAGAGGGAGAGATGTTGTTGCCCTCTTATGTTGGCCTCAGCGGTACCGGAGAGCTATTGGTCGGTCAGGCCGCCCTCAGACAGTATGCGGCTGCACCTGAGCGTACCGTTAAGTCAATCAAGCGGCAGATGGGAACAGACTATTCGGTGACGCTAGGAGAACGCGACTATCGCCCGCAGGAGATTTCAGCAATTGTGTTGCGATCGCTCAAGCAGCGAGCAGAAGAAGCCCTAGAAGAAGAGATTACTCAGGCGGTCATCACCGTCCCTGCCTACTTCACCGATGCCCAGCGACAGGCGACTAAAGAAGCCGGAGAGATTGCCGGATTTGAGGTGCTGCAAATTCTTAACGAGCCGACTGCGGCTGCTCTGGTATTTGACGATCGCTCTGAAGATACTGAGAACGTGCTGGTCTATGACTTAGGCGGCGGTACCTTTGATGTCTCAATTGTAGAGATGACAGGCGATGTCACTGAGGTATTGGCGAGCCACGGTAACAACCGCTTAGGCGGCGATGATTTTGACCAGCAGCTACAGCGATACCTGGCCAGCAAGTTCGCTCAGGCAAATGATATGGAGCTGCCAGGCGATGCCGTGACTCAGGCGAGACTGCTGCGAGCGGCTGAGCAGGCCAAAATTGCACTGAGCGAAAATGCGTTTGCCCAGGTGCGCGAACCCTTTTTGGCCAGCAAGGGAGAAACAGCGCTTCACTTAGAGACTGAAATTGCCCGGGAAGACTTTGAACACCTGATCAAACCCCTGCTGACTGGCACGTTAGAGGCCATTGATCGGGCGCTGAGCGATGCCGAAATGGATGCTGACGACATTGATCGGGTAATTTTAGTCGGGGGGTCTACCCGGATACCGCTGATTCAGAGCCTGGTCGAAAATCATCTGACTGATACGCCCGTCAACAGTTTCAACCCCGATCTGTGTGTGGGGTTAGGGGCCGCGCTGCAAGCAGGCGTTTTGGCAGGCGAATCGGTAGATTCTATTTTGGTGGATGTGATTCCGCATTCGCTAGGGATTGCGGCGGTGATGGAGACAGCGTTTGGCCTGACGCCTGATATGTTTAGCACGATTATTCCGCGCAATAGTGTGATTCCGACCTCGCGATCGCAGGTTTACCACACCTCTTACGATCAGCAGGAGGCGGTGGAAATTGAGGTGTATCAGGGAGAAAATATGGTCGCTCGCGAGAATGTACCTTTAGGCTCATTTAAAATAGAGGAGCTGCCGCCAAAAGCAGCCGGGGAGCTGCAAATTGAGGTGCATTTTGACTTTGATCTCAATGGCATTTTGACGGTGACGGCGACTGAAAAGGGCAAAGGGCAGCAAAATTCATTTGTGGTAAACGACGCCGAGACCGGGCGGCTCTCCAGTTATGATTTGGATCAGTCAAGAGAGGCGATCGCTTCCCTATTTGATATGCCAGCCCTGCCCATGCTCGATGATGACGAAACTCGATAGGCTCATCATGCTCACCGCGATCTGCTTATGCCCGCTCAAACTGGCACAGGCCCAGGTTTATTCAAACTGAAAAATTTAGAATAGCTGCTATCAATCTCAACGAATGGATTAAATTAGTGGGTAAGCGATCGCCTCAATGGCTATGGGGCATAGGGCTGATGAGCTGGGTAGTGGTCACGCCCGCCTGGGCTAACTGCGCTGGCCAACCGGGAAGTGTGGCCTGGTATGAGCCGGTGATGAGCGAGCACTTGCAGCGGCTGCAAAGTCAGCCCACACATTCTTGGGGCAGTGCGCAGATTTTGGATCGGATGGAAGGCGATCGCATTCTCCTGACAGAGGCTTTTGAGACGCTGAGCGGGCCTCAGAAAAATCAGGCGCTTAAAGACCTGATCGAGATTGACTTTGAGGCCGAGGTTACAGAGGAACAACTGGCCACTGTCGATGGCCCATCGCCTTACCAGGTGATTGGGCATGATGGCAGGCTCCTATCGGCTCCCTATGACGGCTGCACCCGAGATACCCTGCTGACTGAGCAGTCTCGGTTTAGCTGGTACTACAACAATCAGGGCCGCTATCTGCCTCAGAACTTACCTGCTAGTGAGCTACGCAATGCTGGTCAGCCGAGCTGGCGACAGGTCAATTTTCCGATAGAGACGGCGGCTGAGAAATCGGTGCGCCTTAGATTTTGGCAGTCGGTGGGGTACCAGAACACCGACTGGTGGATCGCTTGGGTGCCGGAACGGGGATATTTTGAGGTCAATGTGCCTGTCAATTTTGACTACGGTCGGTTGCAGCGATACTGGCCGGTAGCTGATCGCAACTATCGCTATGTTGTTGTTCGGGCCGATGGCACGCGGTTAGGCGAGAAGAGATTTTGACGCTGTCTCTGGAACGCTAGAGAGTGGGAAAACGTTGCAAGGTATCGCCAAAGTTCCTAGGAGGGGAACGTCTGGAGCTATCCAGAGCAGCCGTGGTTTGTCTATTGAGTCATTTCAGGTGAGGTAGTAGGCAAAGGGCAAGGGTGAAGGCAAAAAATCAAGAAGGACGCACAAATTTCAGCGTAATGCCGCCTTTGCTGCCAAATTTTCCGCCGCTGCTGATCAAGCTGACTTTGCCTTCAGCATTGATCTCTACTGAGAGTTCTACCTCGTCGAGCTGGAGGCCGGGGCGGGGGGGTGCCTGCTCGAATAAGTCATTGACGATCGCAACCAGGCTTTGCATTTGAGCTTTTACTTTGTCGGCAGAGATGGGGAGGCGATATGCAATGAAGTGGATGGGGATGGCTGAGTTTTGCCGGTCAGTGCGATCGCCATCCGCAGGCATCAAATAATCAGTCTGCTCATGCCGAATGCCATGCCCTGCAAAAAAGAACCATAGATTATCGCCATCGCCCAAAAAAGGCGTCTCAAATCGCTTATTCAAAAAGCGTCTCAGCGTCGTATACGTAGGCCGAGAATTTTGGTCGGGGCCATAGTCTTGCGGAATGGGCGGGCTGGTATCGGTGAAGTGATAGACCTTTTGGAAGCTGAGTTCCTGCAAGAAAAGTTGACGCATGGCATCGGCGTCGCAGGTGGCGTACTGGAGCGATCACAAATACGGATATTCATTTATACCAATCGTAATTGCCCAGTTTCTAGCCACGGTTCAAGAGTCAGCCTAGCAGAACACTTCGATTTTGACGGGATGCAAGAAAAAGAGCAAGCGCATGAGTAAGCTATTCGGGCTAATAGAGCAAATCTCGGGACAAACTCGTCATTTTAGGCAGGCCGCAGCCATTGCCACTGTAAGGTTGGCTCAAACACTCTGAAGCCTTGATCAGCAGTAATCCACACCGCACTTGCCTCTATAGCCAGAGCCGCAAAATAAGCATCTGGGACTGCGTTGCCAGCAGCTTTACTATCCGTACAGAGTTGCATGAATATTTGCCAATGACCTGCACCAGGCATAACGCCGAGTGCATTGGGCTGGCTTCTCACGCTCTCTGCAAAGACCAAGGCTTGAGCTAGAGGCGTTGGCGTTTTGTATATTTTCGGGTGGGTGACAATTCGCACAAAGGCGCTCAGTATCCAGTCGCAATAGAGAAAGGTTTCGGTGCCCTCTAGCTGTGCCTTCAGCCACTGACGATAAAAGTCATGCCCCGCGTTTTCTTGGCGGTGAGCATTGACATAGATGTTGACATCACAAAGCTGCATCAGCGCCCATCATTCAGACAGTTCCATACAGTCTCGTAAGCTCGCGTTGCTGTTGATATCGATGCCTGGGTAGGTGCCATCACCTTTAAAGGTTGGCAGCTCTACTGTACGAGGTGAGGCCGCGCTCCGCTCTTTTTCTAGCAGCGATACCAACGCATCCTGAATTAGCTGCGTTAGCGTCCTCTGTGTGGCTAGCGCGTGCTGTTTTGCCGTCTGAAGCAGCTCGTCATTGAGTCTAATCGTTGTTCGCATGGTGACATATTAGCACCCATATGTCTGGGTAGATGTCTGTAAGCTCTATTCGGGTGGGCGGACAAATTTCAGCGTAATGCCGCCTTTACTGCCAAATTTTCCGCCGCTGCCGATCAGGCTGACTTTGCCTTCAGCATTGATCTCTACTGAGAGTTCTACCTCGTTGAGCTGGAGTCCGGGGCGGGGATCTGCCTGCTCAACGAAGTCATTGATGATCGCAACCAGGCTTTGCATTTGGGCTTTTACTTTGTCGGCAGAGATGGGGAGGCGATATGCAATGAAGTGGATGGGGATGGCTGAGTTTTGCCGTCAGTGCGATCGCCATCCACCAAGACGGTGCTGAACCCTAGCCCCCGCTCAATTGCTTGGTCGATGAGTAGTTGAGCAATCTCTATCTTGGTGCAAAATAGCTTGTGCTGCTTGACAAATTCTGGGTCTTGCAACAGGAAAGGGGCGACCCGCTTGTGAAACGCGCTGCGAGCTTTGTCCTTTTTAGGGATGGTCTCGTCAGGAAAGTGTTTGGCCACACACGTTTCCCATTCCGGGACTTCCTCATAGCGCCGATAGACCTCGAAGTCTACTGGAAAGCGCACGGCTCCGCTTAAGTAGTGACTGGTCACCAGGTTATGCGCTAACAGATAGGTGTGGTTACCATGGTTATAGTGCCGGTCAACGTACTCAAACAGACTCCCGACGTGCTCACAGAGCGTGTCATCCAAAATCAGGCTCGACCCGGCTGCGGTCAGTCGATGCAGGGGCGTTTGCTCCTGCATGTATTTGATTCCGCCCGTCGTTCACCTCCGGCGGGTGCCACGGCGCTGACGATAGAAAGCGCGATAGGTTACTCTTATCTGCACTTTCTATCGTACAGCGGCTGATGTTCGTCAGGCTTTTATTCTCCAGGACGATTAATCCGGTCAGATAATGCTGAAAGTGCTGGTAGGCCCGTTCATCGTTGAACAGATGTCGAAAAGCCTGAGCATGTTCACTGACTACCGGAGCTGGAGCGACTATGGGAAGTTGCATCGTGACCTCACCTGGCGAAAGCCTTGAACCGTTCTTGCCGTCCACTTCACATGCTATGTAATGATTTTTCTCTCACGAGAGTGCAACACTCAAGTAAGCCTGTCTACGCTCTATTGAGAACCCTCTAGCGAGAGAAAGTTTTACTTTCGCGCAGCTCTTTTACAATCCGTGTCTGCACCCCAGCAAACAAGTGCAGCTTATCCTGCGCCTTGGTCATCGCCACGTATAGCTGACGGCGATCGCTCTCTGCTTTTGCCACGATTATAGGAGTTACGCATTGACAAATACAGTGTGACAATGCTAGGCGAAAGCAGTTTCCTCCACGTTTTCTAGAATAAACTGGCGAATGACCGGCACAAATAGCTGACGCGATATCTCATAGCAGTTGTTGATGATCCCTTTGATGCACATCGTCTGTAGCTTGCAAAAAGCACGTAGTGCACAAAAAACGTGATTACGAATAGCCTGTTCATCTCGCACATAAAAGCGCTCGATATTACACACCTGTTTAATCACTCTATGAAAACATTCAATCTGCCAATGCTCACTATGAACTTGCTTAAAGGTCTCTCGTGAGAGCTGTTTCAAAGCCTCTAAGTCTGGTCGATACAAGATGTAATATCGCTGCTCGTTTTTGAACGGCGCACAAAACACTTTGACCCAGCCAAATGCCTTGAGATAGACCATCAAGCCATCAGCTGTAATCTCTAGAGTCCCTATCTGCACTGACGTTCCACGCTCTACCGAGACCAGCCGATTATTCGCTACCCCAAATAGAAAACCCACTTTCTCGTTTCTGAGAAACTTCAGATTCTCTAGGCTCGAATACCAACTGTCTCCGGTCACCCACGACGGCTTCAGGCCCCAGGATTGAACCTCTAGCACCATCTCTCTAAAATA
>NZ_NRTA01000015.1 GCF_002286735.1 Leptolyngbya sp. BC1307 | reverse complement strand
ACGAAGTCATTGTAAAGATTGTTCGCTGTCACGCACCTGGCTTTCACCACCCCCTAAGCTGCGCTATAGGCGGAGCACTAGCCGACTTTTTGGTAGCGCTTTATAACCAGTGTAGCTATCCAGTCTAACCCGCTGCCAAACGCCCAAAGCAGCCCATAGATTAGCCTGTTAGATTAGATAGAAATCGCCTGCTAGCACCCGCCATGAAAGTCGCCCTCTTGCTGCTGATTAAAGGCTATCGTCAGCTGATATCGCCGCTGTTTCCCCCGGCCTGTCGGTTTCAGCCGACTTGCTCCTGTTATGCTATGGAAGCTATTGAACGGTTTGGACCGCTTCAGGGCAGCTGGCTGGCAGTTCGCCGCATTACCCGCTGCCATCCGCTTCACCCCGGTGGCTATGATCCTGTGCCCGAGCGAGATGCCACCCATCGCCTCTAGCTAGCCACATCGCTCATTACCACAGCCGATTCACCCTATGAAAAAATGCTACGTCCTCGACACCAACGTTCTGCTGCATGACCCGAATGCGCTGCTGAGGTTTGAGGATAACGATGTCATCTTGCCGATGACGGTAATAGAAGAGCTAGATCGGTTTAAAAAGCGACCAGAAGAGATGGGCCGCAACGCCCGGCAAACGTCTCGTATGCTAGACGGACTCAGGCGAAAAGGCAGCTTAACGGAGGGTATTCAGCTAGAGAGCGGCGGGCGAGTTCGGGTGACGCTGTGCCACCGGGAGACGCTCGACAACCTGCCTGCAGAGCTGAACGGCGATGGTGGCGATCACGCCATCTTAGCGGTGGCGCTGGAGGTTAAGCAGCGGTGCGCCTGCCCTGTAGTGATGGTGAGCAAAGACACCAACATGCGGATCAAGGCCGATACGCTGGGTCTGACGGCTGAAGACTACGAAACCGACAAAATAGACGTTGACGATCTCTATACTGGCATGGGCGAAATGCTGGTGAGCGCTGAGCAGATGAATGTGCTGTTTCAGTCTGGGGGCGCGCCGCTAGCTGACTTTCCTCTCGTTAAGGAAAAAATCTTTCCCAATCAGGCGCTGACCCTGATTGATATCAACAATCCGTCACATACGGCGCTGGCCATTTTGCAGGCCGATGGCCAGCTCACGCCGCTGACCAAACTGCCCTACAGCGGCATTTCTCGCATCCACGCGCGCAACCGAGAGCAGCGATTTGCCCTCTCTCTACTGCTCAATGATGAGATACCGCTAGTGACGCTGGTGGGTAAGGCCGGTACGGGGAAGACACTGCTGGCGATCGCTGCTGGTCTGCACAAAGTCACCGAAGAAAAACGCTACACCCGCCTGCTAATTTCTCGCCCGGTCGTCCCCATGGGCAAAGACATCGGCTACCTACCCGGCGACATGGCCGAAAAGCTCACACCCTGGATGCAGCCCCTCTACGATAATTTCGACCTGATTTTCAACACGCAAGACAGCACCGATAAACCCGAGCACTGGCGGCGAGGTCATGAAGAACTCTTAGAAATGGGACTCTTGCAAATTGAAGCGCTCACCTACATTCGCGGGCGCACCATTCCCAAGCAGTTTTTTGTCATTGACGAAGCTCAGAACCTCACCCCTCACGAAGTCAAAACCATTTTGACGAGAGCCGGAGAAGGCACCAAAATCATCTTAACGGGCGACACCGCTCAAATTGACAACCCCTATGTCGATGCTGCCAGCAACGGCCTCACCTACGTCATCGAACGCTTTCGCCATGAACCCCTAGCCGGACACATCACACTCTACCAGGGCGAACGCTCCGATCTAGCCGCCCGCGCCGCCAACCTGCTATAGCCCCTTGCCCCTTGCCCCAGAGGTGACCTCATGAACAGCGCCATCGTTGACCCCACCTTACAGCGGTATAAATCGGCGATCGCCCAAACCCTCACCCAGCTAAAGCACTTCGCCCAATCAATCGACAACGGCCCGCTGGCCAAAACCATCCAAAATCTCCAAGAAAATATTAATCAGCCCTTCCTATTCGTGGTGATTGGAGAAGTAAAAGCGGGTAAAAGTAGCTTTATCAACGCACTACTAGAAAGCGGCGAAATCTGCGAAGTTGGCGCAGATCCCCGTACCAATAAAGTCGCAAAGATTGTCTACGCAGCAGGCGATGCCTACAGCCGCGAAATCAAACCCGGTGAACTACTCGAAATTGGCCGCCCGGTCCCCATCCTTGAACAAATTGCCATTGTCGATACGCCCGGCACCAACAGCCCTTTTCAGCAGCATGAAAACATCACCAAAGAATTTATTCCCAACAGCGATCTAGTTGTCTTTGTCTTCTTCTCTAAAAACCCTTACACCAACACGGCCTGGTCGCTGGTTGACTTTGCTCACCGCGAGTGGAAAAAGCCAGTGATTTTCATTCTGCAACAGGCCGATCTCGCTGACGAGGTTGAGCTACAAGCCTCTCGCCAGTATATAGAACAAGAAGCGCAGCAGCGGCAGATTCTGTCACCCCAAGTATTTGCTACGTCTGCCCGGCAGTCTATTAATGGCGAAGACGGCGGCTTTGAGGCGGTGCAAGCCTTTGTCCGCGACACCATTACCGGCGGCAGAGGCTACCAGCTCAAGCTCGCCTCTAATATCAGCGCCGCTGAGCAAATTGTTGAGCGGCTAGGCCGTGATATGCAGCTGATTCAACAGCAGCTCAAAACCGATGAAGCCGTTGTCAATCGAATCCAGCAGCGGCTCGGGCAGGGAAAAGACCGCTCTCACTATGAGATAGATTCTTTAGTAGACCGGCTGATGGCGCAATATGAGCGCGTGATCTATCAAATCAAAGGTGAGTTTAGAGAGGGGCTGTCTATCTTTGTCTTGGCCAAGCGCTCTTTTCTCTCTTTGTTTAACCGCAGACAGCGCATAGAAACCTGGATTGCTGAGCTTAAAGCCCGCGCTCAGACAGAGCTAGAGTCTACGCTGGATGAAACCTCAAAAGAGGGAGCCAAACGCTTTTTAGATAGCATTCAGCTGCTGATAAAACAGCTTTTAGCAGAGCTGAGTGCCCTCCAAAATGACAGTCTGAGAAATACAGAGATCTCTCTACCGATTGTGGAATATCGTTACGAAGTCATCGAAAGCGTCAAAAGCAAGATCGCTAATCTGCTTGACGATGAGACCTTTATTAACTGCCTGGCGGATACGGCTGATAGCGTTGGGCCAGGCGTCGCCAGCGGCGGCCTGTTAGCGGTGATTGGTGGGGTCATTGCGGCGATTACTGAAGTCGTCATTCTCGATATTTTGGGCAGCGTCTTTTTGGGCGTGGGTGTACTGTTTGCAGGCGGTGTGCTGGTCGCTAAACGGCGTCGCCTCACCGAAAAATTAGACAATGAGCTAGAGCGCAACCGGGATCGCTTTGAAGCCACCGTCTCAGAGCAGCTCAATGCCAAACTCAGCGTCATCTACGAAGAAATTGACCGCAGCTTTGCCGATCTCTACGAATACGTGGAGCGGGAGCATGCCAGCATCGCCCCGCTGAGCGAACAGTTTCAGCAGATCCAGCAGTCCACGCAGCGTCTGGCTAACGATATTCATCAAAACGCTCGTTAGGCCGTGGCTCAGCATCGCTAGAAGCAGGCCGTAAGACGATAGTATTGTCTGGTGCGCTGTTGACAGAACGCTGGAATGCACTACCGAATTCGCCTGGCCGAAGCCGATGATGTCGCCTTTTTGCCTGAAATAGAGCGCGCTGCCGCTGAGCAGTTTGTCCCCTATGTAGACTGGCTGGAGATTTCGACTGATCTGCTCAAAGAGCTGACCACGCCGAAGTTTTTGCGGAAAGCGCAGACTGAGCGGCGGCTGTGGGTGGCAGTGGTAGCAGGGCAACCGGTAGGCTTTATCGTCGTTAAATTCTTGCTAAAAAGCTGCTTTATAGTGGAGCTAGACGTGCATCCTGACTACATTCGTCAGGGTATTGGCTCGGCGCTGGTAG
This sequence comes from Leptolyngbya sp. BC1307, assembly GCF_002286735.1. Classification (GTDB taxonomy): domain Bacteria; phylum Cyanobacteriota; class Cyanobacteriia; order Phormidesmidales; family Phormidesmidaceae; genus Phormidesmis. The sequence goes on along the minus strand of NZ_NRTA01000015.1, from coordinate 94,950 downwards.
AGGCTTGCTGTTTGGGTGCGCAGGCTAGGGGGTTTGGGCAAGTCACGCTGACAACGTTTCGCCAAGTTCCCTGGAATATTCCTTTTTATCGGCGTTTGGGGTTTGAGGTGCTGCCCGCTGAGCGCTGGTCTATAGAAATCAGGGCAATTGTGCAGCACGAGGCTCGCTATGGCTTTGCTGCTGAAAAACGAGCGGTGATGAGCCGGTCTGTGCCTGCGCTATCGATTCGCTAGGGCGGCTAGGGGGTAGAAATATGGCAGCTGAGGTCGATAGTGAAGCAATTAAGCAAAAAGCGATCGCCCTTGGCTTTCATCAGGTCGGCATTGCGACTATTTTCCCTGTGCCCGATCAATCAGAGCAGGCTGCTACCGCCGCCCTCCAGCAATGGCTAGCGCAAGGCTTCCAGGCCGACATGGGCTGGATGGAAAGCAGCAAACGGCAGGATATTCGGCAGATCATGCCAGCGGCCAAATCTATCATCTGCGTGGCGCTAAATTACTATACCGATCACCAGAGACCCACCGGAGAGCAGTACGCCAAAATCTCACGCTATGGCTGGGGCCGAGACTATCACCGCGTGCTGACCAAAAAGCTCAAGCAGCTCTGCGAGTGGCTGCGGGCTCAAGATGAGGCGATAGAGGCGCGGCTGTATGCCGATACTGGCCCAGTGCAGGACAAGTTTTGGGCGCAGCAGGCGGGACTGGGCTGGATTGCTAAAAACGGTAATGTGATCACCCGGCGCTACGGCTCTTGGGTATTCTTAGGGGAGATTATTACGAACTTAGCGCTGGTGGCCGATCAGCCTCACGCTGCCCACTGCGGCACCTGCACCCGCTGCATCACAGCCTGCCCCACTGAGGCGATTCGGGCACCGGGGGTGGTCGATGCCAACCGCTGCATTGCCTATCACACCATTGAAAACCGGGATGAACAGCTACCTGTAGAAGTCGCCTCTCATCTGCAAAACTGGGTCGCAGGCTGCGATATCTGTCAGGACGTATGCCCGTGGAATCAGCGATTTGCTCAGGAGACCGACGAAGCCGCTTTTCACCCCTATCCTGACAATGTGGCCCCGACGCTGACGGATCTGGCTAACCTCACAGAAGCCGAGTGGAATCGACGATTTCCGGCCTCGGCCCTCCGACGAATTAAGCCGCCCATGATGAGACGCAATGCGCGAGCGGCGATCGCCGCCCAAACCAATCCTCAAACTAATCCTCAAACCAATCCCCAGCCCAACGCTAGAAATAACGCCACCCCGAACAATGATATGGTCACTGATAGCCTTCTATAGAAGCGCCAGACGGCCAGAACACGCAGTGTTAAAAAGATGACGGTCAAAGATAGCATCCAGAGTCCAGATGACGATTTAGAACAGCCCTCAGCCGATCTTTCGGAGGCGGCTAAGGCTAAAAGCGGCTGGCAAAAGTGGGTGATAGACAATGCCAAACTGGTTGTGATCGCCCTGATAATTTCCGCCTTTGTCCGCATATTCATTGCCGAGCCGCGCTATATTCCCTCACCTTCAATGGTGCCGACCTTAGCAGTTGGCGATCGCCTGCTCGTCGAAAAAGTCTCTTACCGCCTGCACAGCCCCGAGCGCGGCGACATCGTTGTCTTTGAGCCGCCGCCTCAGCTTCAAGAATATGGCTATCTGGCGAGTCAGGCATTTATCAAGCGCGTGATTGGCCTACCTGGGCAAACCGTGCGGGTAAGTCAGGGGCAGGTCTGGATCGACGGCCAGCCCACGGTAGAGCGCTACATTTTAGAATCGCCTGACTATGAGATGCCGCCTGTTCAGGTACCGGCTGGCAGTCTGTTTGTCATGGGTGACAACCGCAACGACAGCAATGACTCTCACGTCTGGGGCTTTTTACCCACGCAAAATGTGATTGGCCGCGCCGCCTTTCGCTTTTGGCCGCTAGATAAGATAGAGCGCATCGGCAGTAAAGCCGTCTAAAACCCCAGCTAGAACCCCAGCTAGAACCCCAGCTAAAACCTCAAATAGTGCAGTAGTTCGGCAGTGAGCTGCGGGGTTAACCGGAGCCTCTGCTGCAAGTCGGCCAAGTCTCTATAGGGACCTGCCTGCCTGTAGTGAATAATTGCTCGACCTAAGAACTTATCGACTGCCGGAATCGTCGTTAGCTGGTCGGCAGTAGCGGTGTTGACGGCGATCGCCACCGGTTCAAGCCGATCCGCGCTGTAGTAGCAAAACTGTAGAATTGCCCGCCAGCGGCAAATTTGTTGTACCGGCAGACCTAGCGCCGCTGCTACATCTTCTATGCAGTTAAAAGCCAATCCCCGCTCGGTAAGGCAAGTCAGCGACCGGGCCTGATGAATAGAGATGCCCGGCAGACGTAGCCAGTCATCGACAGATGCGGTATTGGCATCAATGCGATCGCCCCAGCTAGCGGCCAGCTCTACTTCGTCGAATGAACGAAATCGGTAATAGGGTTCCTGCTGCAGGCGGCGACGCAGCGGGTGCCAGGGTTGGGCCAAAAACTTCTTGAGCATGACGGTCGCAGTTAAGTCATTCCCCTTCAGGCTATCCGATCTAGCAGCTGGCGGCGCTTTTGCTCAAACTCATATTCAGTCATTAGCCCCTCTTGTCGCAGCTGGTCAAGATCGCGCAGGGCGATCGCCACCTGACTGGCGACCTGCGCGGAACTCACTGAGCTAACACCGGTCTCTGCGGCAACGCTGGCAAGCACAGCCCCCGCCTTAGGAAAACGAGAGACAAAGCCCTCATCGCTCTGAGTTAGATACCAAACGCCCTCCAAACAGCAGGCTACCTGAGGCAGCAGCGTTGGAGCCAACACCAGATAAGTGATACCCCATAGATACTGCCCCAGATAAAACTTATGTAGCCAGGCCAGCGGAATGGGGCTTGGCAGCGCACCGGCAAAGGCCAGGGCGATCGCAATCTGACGACGGTTAGCAAGAGTGGTCATCGTTTCTATAGCAGCGGAAAACCCCAGCTGATAGCCATTTAGCAAAAAGAATGGGCACTGTATAGGATAGCAATTGTTGCGCGCTGGCATGTCAAAAACCGAACTGTTTGCCGAATTGATTCCCCTAGTCGAGACCGACCCGTTTGCTCTGTTAGGCGTTTCTGTCAGTGCTGACGAAAAACAAATTGCCAAACGCTACCGGCAAATCGCCAAGCAGTTACACCCAGATGCGATCGCTCAAATAGCAACGGCTCAAACAGCGGATCAGGCACTAGCCGCCGAAGCGATCGCCCGCATCGTCAACCCCTCTTATCAAAAGCTCAAGTACGAAAAAGGCCGTCAAGAAGCCCTTATCAACCTTCGGCTGCGAATGAGGCGACTAGTTCGCACCGAAGAACTAACACCGACCTTCGAAAGCGCTCAGCAGCTTGCCCAGGTAGACGGCAAAGCCGTCAATGTTTTTTATGAGATGGCGCTGACCCAACTGGCTCAAGACCAGTTTCAGCGACTGAGCAGCTCGCACGCACATTTTTTAGAGATAGACCAGCTCAATCTGGTCTTTCTGCAGCGTCAGGTCAGTGGCATCATTACCTGCCCCAAACGGACCGGGCTGATGTCAATGCCCGTCGCGGCCAGCCCGACTGCTGCAGAAGCTACGCTGAGCAAGGCAGCCGCAGTCGCCGAGGCCGCACCCATTGACTACGCCGAAAAGCACATCACCCGAGCTAAAACCTATCTCACTCAACAAAACTATACAGCGGCAGTACAAGAGCTGCGCGAAGCCCTCAAAATCACGCCCCGCAGCGCCGAGATTCACTCGCTCATCGGCCAGGCTTACTACAAGCAACAGCTGCTCGGCATGGCGAAAACCCACTTCCGACAGGCACTCAAGCTCAATCCCACCCATCACGTTGCCCAAAAATACGGCCAGCTACTGGGTATTTTAGACATGACAGCCGAAACAGCGCCTAAAAAGCCCTGGCTGGGCCGACTGCTTCATCGCTAGCGATCGGCGGTTCTCCGCCCAGAGAGGCCAGCCATCGCTCAACAATAAACTTTATCCGAAGTAGTGAAATCTCACCTTGGCGGGCAGTCGGTCAGCTCTTACGCTAGTTATTGTAGATTTACAGACAATGGCCCCTACCCCCTTACTGGAACTTGGGCTGGCTCTGTGTACCGCAGTGGTGATAGTCATGGGAATGTTTGATTCAGACCTGGTGCAGCAAGAAGCGATGCAGCTGTTTCAGGATTATCAGTCTCTGATGCAGCTCGGCAGCAGCTACGGCAAGTTTGATCAAAAAGGCAAAAAGCTCTTTATTGAACAAATGGAGTCCGTCATGGAGCGCTATCGCATCTTTATGAAGCGCTTTGAACTCTCTGAAGACTTCATGGCCAAAATGACTATGGAGCAGCTCAAAACTCAGCTCAGTCAGTTTGGCACCAACCCCCAGCAGATGTTCGACCAAATGCATCAAACGCTAGAGCGGATGAAGGCCGAAGTTGGCGATTCGTGATTTCGACTGCGCGCAGTCGAAACTACGGGCGAATAAATTCTCCGGGCTGGCGGAAGTTTTCTACCGGCTCGTCACGCAGCGCCTGAATCATAAAGTTGCGCCAAACCGGAGCGGCATAGCCTCCCCCCGTAGCGCCCCTGCCCAGAGGCCGGTTGTCGTCGTTGCCGACCCATACAGCGGCGGCTAGCTGCGGCACATAGCCAACAAACCACACATCTTTCTGAGAGTCAGTAGTGCCCGTCTTACCAGCTGCCGGGCGGCCAATCTGAGCGTTGGTCGCCGTTCCCTGCTCGATTACTCCGCGCAGCACATCGGTGAGGGCAGCACTTGCCCACGGATCAAGCACAAGCTGCGGCTTAGGTGTGTTGTCCAGCACGATATTGCCATTGCTGTCGGTAACATGCACGATTAGCGTCGGCTCGGAGTGCCAGCCGTAGTTGGCAAAGGTAGCATAAGCGCCTACTAGCTCCATCGGCGTCAGGTCTACCGCGCCCAAGGGCAGAGCAGTTACTGGGTCCATCGGGCTCTCGATGCCCAGCGTACGCGCAATCTCGACGATGCGATTGATACCTACGGCCTGACCGAGCTTGACGGCGGGCACGTTGCGAGAGGTCTCTAGGGCTTTGCGCAGGGAAATACTGCCCATAAATGAGCCGTCGTAGTTGCGCGGGGTGTAGTAGTTGGAGCCGTCCGGATAGGTCACAGAAGCGTCGTTGATGGTGCTGTCGGGGGTGAACTTGCCTGAGGCAAACGCGGCGTAGTAGACAAAAGGCTTAAAGGCAGAGCCGGGCTGACGCCGGGATTGAACGGCTCGGTTAAACTGGCTGGTCTTGTAGTTGACACCACCAACTAGGGCTTTAACAAAATGGGTGCGTGGATCGATGGCGACTAGGGCCATCTCATCGGCATAAGCACCGTTGCCAAAAAAGCGGTAGTAGCTGTCAGCAACGGTCTCTTCGGCAATCCGCTGGAGGTTCAAATCGATAGAGGTCTGAATGCGCATACCGCCTCTGGCCATCGCCTCCTGGCCAAATTTCTCGGTTAGCTCCTGCAGCACCGCATCCGTCACATAGGGAGCCTGGCTAGAGCGAAATGAGGTGATTTCTCCCAGCTTTAGCGGTTGGGCTTTGGCCGCTTCTACGTCTTCTGCGGTGATCCAGTTGAGTTCACGCATCCGGCCGAGCACAATCCGCTGGCGTTCTTTAGCCGTTTGGTAGTCAACGAAAGGGCTGTAGCTCTCCGGCGCTTGAATGAGACCCGCCATCATCGCCGATTCGGCCAGGGTCAGGTCTTTAGCAGATTTGCCAAAGTAGCTCTGGGCAGCGGTTTCTGCGCCGTAGGTGTTGTGTCCCCAGTACACCTGATTGAGATAGAGTTCAAAGATTTCATTCTTCTCAAAGATCTGCTCAATCCGCATCGCCAGGACGACTTCTACGAGCTTGCGGCTGATGGTGCGCTCGGGTGAGAGAAAGAGGTTTTTCACCAGCTGCATAGTGACGGTAGAGCCCCCTTGAACGGTGCTACCGGCGCTGAAGTTGGCTAAAAAGGCCCGGCCAATACCGCTGGGGTTGATGCCCTGGTGGGTGTAGTAATAGCTGTCTTCAATGGCGAGGACAGCGCGTTTGAGGTTGGGAGAAATTTCGTTGAGGTCTACCACATCGCGGTTGGCTTCGTCGTGTACGCTGTCGAGCAAGGTACCATTGACATCGTAGACGTAGCTAGTTTCTGAAGGGATGTAATTGCGCAAGATCCGCACATCGGGCAGGTTGCGGAAGCTAATCGCTAGTCCTACTAAGCCGCCTGCAGCTACCGAGCTACCCAGCATGGTCAGCGTTAGCAGTGTCGTCGCTCCAATTTGGCCAACTTCTTGAATGTAGCGAAGCACCTGGTGCGATCGCACCGATGAGCCACCTGGCGAGCTTCTGCGCGGTCTGACTTTGCGATAAGTATTAGAAGACACAGGGAGACGATAGTTCCTAATTTAAGGGGAGCTTACCTGATGATGCCGAAAAGCGCTACGGCATTGCCAGGCAGTTATGACCGATACGATGAAAGAAGGATAACCAAATCAACTGAAATAACTAACACCCTAGCGCAATAAACTTGACTGGCTGGCTGACTTACGCTGACTTCAAGTTTAGCTACTGGATAAATATAGATGATCTCTCGTAGATATCCAGGCTTTTATGATTTTTCTTATGGAGTTCGCATATACAGACAGTTCAAAGCCGTATTTTCACCGAGATCCGCCGAGCAGCTTTCAAACCGACCCACTTTTGACTTGGGCTATCTATAGCGTTGGTCACTTTGCTGAGGTACAGCACACTGGCTAAAAGCCTTATGTTGCAACAGGCAAAGTGACTCGCAGTACCCGAATGCATCCGGGTACTGCGATAAAGCACCAGAGGTTCACCCATAAAGCTACACTGTCAGAGCCCCGGCTTAGTGCCTTGGCATAGCAATGTTAACCCTCTCTCTGCTCATGACTGCTAGCACTGCTGCAAATTCACCCTCACCTTCTGCGATTCCGCCAGCGCTGACCGATATCTACCGGGGCGTGAGTGAAGTTTTCCCCGATCAGCCCGGTTCAACTGACGGCAATGATAATTTGATCTCGCGGCTACAGCAGAGTGACCAGCCCCTGCGAGTAAAGCTCGGCATTGACCCAACCGGCTCCGAGATTCACTTGGGCCACAGCATTGTGGTGCGCAAGCTGCGCGATTTTCAAGATGCAGGTCACACAGCCGTGCTGCTAATTGGTGACTTTACCGCGCAGATTGGCGACCCGACCGACCGAGCAGAAGTCCGCAAACAGCTGAGCCCAACCGAGGTCAAGGCTAACGCCGAAACCTATATCGACCAAGTGCGGCCCATTTTAGACTTTGATACGCCTGGGAGACTAGAGATTCGCTACAACTCGGAGTGGCTAGCTGGTATAGATCTCAGCAAGCTGCTAGAGCTGTTGAGTACGATGACGCTGGGCCAAATGCTGGCAAAAGAAGGGTTCGCCAATCGCTACGAAAAAGGCACGCCGGTCTACATGCACGAGTTTTTATATCCGCTGCTCCAGGGCTATGACTCGGTAGCATTGGAGTCTGACGTGGAGCTAGGCGGCACTGACCAAAAGTTTAACGTGGCGGTCGGGCGCGATTTGCAGCGTCATTTCAACCAGCGGCCTCAGTTTGGTATGCTGCTACCGCTGCTGATCGGCACTGACGGCAGCCAAAAAATGTCTAAGTCTTTGGGTAACTACGTCGGCCTGAAAGAAGACCCGCTCTCGATGTATTCCAAGCTGGAGAAAACGGCTGACGCGGTAATTGTGGACTACTTTACGCATCTGACCAAGCTGCCTTTAGATGAGCTGCCAGATAACCCGCGAGAGCAGCAAAAGCTGCTGGCTAAAACGGTCACCAGCCAATTTCACGGAGAGCAGGCGGCAGCGCAGGCCCAGCAAGATGCGCTGACGCTTGTGCAAGGACAGGCCCAAGCGGCTGAAGCGGTCGCCGAATTTTCACTCGCTGAGGTTGGGTTTCCGGCTAAGCTGTTTTATTTGCTGGGAGCAACGCCGCTTTGCGCCAGCAGTAGTGAAGCGCGCCGTCATGTTCACGGGGGGGCGGTAAAACTCGACGGTGAAAAGATGAGCGATCCCAATCTCACGTTTGAAAGCGCTGATGAGCTGACCGGAAAGGTGCTACAGGTTGGGAAGAAGAAGTTTGTGCGGTTGGTCGCTTAAAAAAATGGGCAGTGCGTCTGAGCAAATTATTGTGCCGCTGGATGTGCCGGGTGAAGGGGAAGCGATCGCTCTCCTCGACGCTCTCCCGCAGGTCACCTTTTGGAAAGTGGGCCTAGAGCTGTTTGTCAGCAGCGGCCCGACCCTGCTAAAAGAGCTGAAATCTCGTAATAAGCGCATCTTTTTAGATCTGAAGTTTCACGACATTCCGAATACAATGGCCGGGGCTTGTCGGGCGGCGGGGCGCTACGGTGTGGATTTGCTGACGGTCCATGCAGCATCTGGGAAAGCCGCTCTGATGGCAGCGCAGACTGCGGCGGCTGAAGGCGCTCAGGCCAGCGGCTGCGAGCCGCCCAGGGTAATTGCGGTGACGCTGCTCACGAGTATTGACGAGCGATCGCTGTCTACCGATCTCAAAATACCTGTTGCCCTTACAGACTATATCCAGCAGATGGCGCTATTGGCTCAGGAGAGCGGTCTGCGGGGGGCGGTCTGTTCTCCCCAAGAAGCCAGCCTGCTCAGACGCACCTGCGGCGATGACTTTTGGCTGGTCTGCCCGGGGGTGAGGCCCACTTGGGCGCAAAAAGGCGATCAGCAGCGGGCGATGACCCCAGCCGAAGCGGTGCAGGCGGGCGCTCACTACCTGGTGATTGGCAGGCCGATTACACAAGCAGCCGATCCGGCAGCGGCCTTTGCGCAGATCTGTGAGGAAATGGGCGGATGATCGGATGGGCGATCGCGGCAACCTTGAGTCTAAAGCTACCGAACGGCGAGGCGGGCAACGTACTCTCGCCTATTCCGCAGGCGGCTGTCATAGACCCGCAGATGGAGCGTAAGCCCGCTAGTGAAGATGGCGCTACCGGCAGCGAGCCCGATCCGCCTCGGCCCTATATGCCGTTACGACCCCAGACGACCTGCCCCGCAGAAGTTGAGCCGCTCACAGCGCTATTGCTTCGAGACATTCCCAACTATACCAATCGGGTATTGCAGCGCACCGTAGCGGCCCTACCTGGCAACGAAGCCGATGGCCGCGCGCCCTACCGCCCCTCTTATGTGCTAATTGCGGGCAGGTCTGAGCTAGAGCCGCTGGACTTGAATGACTATATGTATACGACTTCGCCGGATGCGGGCGGCCCGATCACTCAAATATTTTTTACCACGCTATCGCGACAGTATTCGGGGCTGCGCGACAAACAGGTGCAGGAATATCACTGGCTGTTTTTGACTCAGGCCGATGACGGCTGGCGGCTGGCGCTGATGTTTTCGGCAATAGATGATGTGGGGAATGTGCGATCGCCTCTACCCCCCCGTGAAAACAGTCATGGCAGCGTCGGTCAGGCCGTACAGCTATGGCTGCGAGACTGCCGGGCCGGAGCGATTTATCCTTTAGAATGAATGCCTTGGATATTAGACAGCTATAGCTTTTACCGCTTCTCGGTATGTAATTCGTGGCCAAAGATAGATTTCACGATGTTGTAAAAACCGCCTTGATCAAAGACGGATGGACAATCACTCACGACCCGCTCGACATACAAGTTGGCGGCGTTGAGATGGAAATTGATTTGGGCGCTGAGTGTCTCTTGGCGGCTGAACGGCAGGGCCAAAAGATTGCTATCGAAGTCAAAAGCTTCTTGGCTTCCAGTTCTACAATTACAGAATTTCATCGAGCGCTGGGGCAGTTCATTAACTATCGAGGAGCACTTCGGATTAACGAACCGGAGCGTGTTCTATACCTAGCAATTCCTTTAAGAACTTACAATGGCTTTTTCCAACTGGACTTTCCCAGAGCAATGGTAGAGGAAAATCAGTTAAAGCTTTTGATTTACGAAGTGAGTAGTCAGGAGATTGTGTCGTGGAAAAGTTAGCTCGCTATCAGACGATTGTTCAAGATCTGCTACATGCATACGCAAAACACAAACCCGCATACGGAGAAATAGATGTCGAAGTTAGTTTTGATACCGAACGTCATCACTACCTGATTTGGCACACGGGCTGGCTGCACAAGCGGTGGGTACATCATTCTCCGATTCACTGTGTTATCAGAGATGGAAAAATATGGCTATTGGCGAATTCTACTGAGCATGATGTTGCCGCAGATATGGTGGAAAACGGCATTTCTAAAGAAGATATTGTGCTTGGGTTCCATCCGCGCTATATGCGTGAGTACACAGATTATGCGGTTGGATAGTGAAACCAATCCGACCTCTGCTGCCCTCACGAGTCAGCACAGATGACTCGTGAGGCGTGCCTTACTGCTCTCCTAATGACCGCTATGATGTAAGGCGATGCGTAAATGAGCCATTCTGTGTCTTCCCCATCCAATTCACGGCTATATAAAAGGCTCGACGTGTCACCAGCAGCGCTAAAGGATTTTTATGAGCGATCACCCATCGTAGTAAAGAATAACGGAGCTGACATTTTTCGGCTCTATCCGACGGGAAGACTTTGATGCCGATAGTGATATTGATGTTCTAGTTAGGCTGGTTCCAGACGGCAGCATGAGCCTGATGGATGTTGTCGGTCTTGAGTACCAGTTTGAAGACTTATTCCATCGAAAGGTTGACCTTGTAGAGCGCGAGGCGGTTGAATCTGACCACAACTGGATACGACGACGCGAAATCTTAAGCAATACTCAGATAGTTTATGAATCGCGAACAGTCCTATCTTCTTGACCTCCATTATTGCCGAGAGAATAATCTGAGCTAAGACTCAGCGCGAATTTCGTCTAGTTTGGTCTTCACAGCTTGAATGTCTTGCCACATGAGCCACTTGGGTTTGCCGGGCTCCCGAGAAGGGTTGCGCAGCAAGTAGGCCGGGTGAAGAATGGGCATACACAGGCGACCTTCCCACTCAATCCACTGGCCGCGAATTTTAGTGATGCCGCGCTTTTCGCTAGGGATGATGCCCTTCACGGAAGTGGCCCCTGTCAGCAAAATGAGCTTGGGGTCAACCAGACGAATTTGTTCGAGTATGTAGGGGCGACAGGCGTTGATTTCGGCAGTGGTGGGGTTGCGGTTTTCGGGCGGACGACATTTGACGATGTTGCAAATGTAAACGTCTTTTTCGCTGTCAATGCGCACTGACCCTAGAATTTTTTCTAATAGTTGCCCTGATCTGCCGACAAAGGGGAGACCTTGCTCGTCTTCCTGCTGGCCAGGGCCTTCACCGATAATCATAATCGGCGCAGTGCGGCTGCCTCGGCTGACAACGACGTTAGTGCGTGTTTCGGCAAGTTCGCAGCGCTGACAGCCTTTGCAGTGACCCGCTAGCGTATCTAGCGACGTATAGGTGCCTGGTGGGATGGGGACTTTGGCGCTGGTCGGAATTTTGTCAATATCAAAGTCTGCGGGGGGCGGGGTGGCTTCTACGCCGCTGGCGCTGAAGAGGTCGATCTGCTCAGCCATGGACTCTTGGTATACCGGATCACTACCCTCTCAGTCTAAAGGGAAAGGACTAAGTCAAGCGGATGATTTATGGCGATAGGCTGATTGTAAATCGTCGGCCTGTTAGGGCTTAGCGTCTAGAATTTGCTGATAGGTAATGGTGATGCGCTGAGCGATCGCTTCCCAGCTATATTTTTCTTGGGCACAGCGCCGGGCATTTTGGCCTCTTTGCAGTCGCTCGTCGGGTTGAGCGATCGCTGTCTCTAGCGCCTCAGTCAAAGCCTTGACCTCGCAAGGCACTACCCAACCCGCCGTACTCGCCTGAATCTCTGGCCAAATATGCACCTGGTCAGAGATCACAACCGGAATGCTAGCCGCCATCGCTTCTGCCACCGCAATGCCAAAGTTTTCGTAGTAAGACGGCAGCACAAACACATCGGCAGCGCTGAGAATTTGAGCTTTGAGTTCGCCGGAGACAAAGCCGTTGAGAGTAGCCTGATCTGCCCAGGGCGCAGCCTGGATCTGGCGGCGGATATCGTTTTCGTAGGCTCTATCTTGAGGGTTAGCGCCGCAAAGCAAAAAGTGAAAGGGGCAATCATGCGCGTACAGGTCTTCAAGCGCGGGCAGCAGCAAGTCAAAACCTTTTTTAGGATCAACACGCGACATAAACAGCACAATTGTTCGCTCAGCTGGAATATCAAACGCCGCTCGAATAGACGCTTGAGCAGCGATGCGTTCGGGCAAGTCGGGTAGCGCCACGCCCAGCGGGATGACCACATCGGGCGTCTCTACCCCAAACCGCTCAGAGACTTTGGCCTCCTGCTCGCTGGTGAAGTGAATCGCGGCGGCTCCGGCCAAGTTAGGGCGCTCAAACAAGCTGGCGTAGAGCTGTTTGGTCTGTTTTTTCTTTTGCAGGTCAGCCGGATCTAGTGTGCCGAGGGGCCGCATGAGATAGGGTAGATTTTTCCAGCGACAAACGGTCGCAGCTGAGGTGCTGACCGGCGAAAACAAAGCATGAATATGAGCAATGTCGTACTGGTCAGCGTTAGCCCAGAGCCAGCTCAGCAGATCGAGAGAAAATTTGTAGCGGCGAAAAGGAGAGCAGCGAAAGTAGATGACTTCATAGCCGTCTTCGGTCACAGGCTGGCCGAGTGGCACGTCTAAAGGCAGCTCATCGACATCGCCATTGGAGTCGGTGGTGATCACTGTTACCTGGCCGACCGCTGACTGAGCCCCGAGCGCTGCCGAAAGTCCGCGCACCATCTGACTCGGGCCACCATAGACCAGCGAGATCGAGGGGACAATTTGTAAAATTTTTAACGGCTTCATGGCGGCCAGAGGATGGGGGGAATGACGGTTCATCTACAGATCGGCGCGGCGGCTGAGTTCGCCAGTGGCCAAATCAACTTCGAGTGTAGTGCCCCCGGTCTCTACTAAGGCGCGACTGCTCCTGACATGTAATCTAGGTGGCGCCGAAATCCACCAGCCGCTGGTTGCTTGCTCAGTCAGGATAGCCGGAGAAATATCGAGCGCTTTTTGAACATCATCAAAGCTGCGCTGCACAACGACTTCTCCATCTAGATCAATCAGAGTTAGCGCGTAGGGGCTCGCGACGTTGATAAATTCATCGAGTAAGAGCACTTGTCCGGCAGGGCCAATCAGTGCAAATCTGGGGCCGTATTCGTGGGGCAGATCTTTTTGCCAGCGTAGGGTGTCGCCCTCGTATAGCTGACCGCGCGCGCGCGGTGTTTGCCACTGATCTGCGGCGCTGATGACCAGCCGGTACGGTTCGTTAGTAAATGTTTGGCGAAGGGGCGGCTGAGCGATGCGATCAGCGGTTGTCATCGGTTCGATATCTGCCGCAATAGTTTGAGCTGGGGGGAGCGAGGCTCGCTTTTGAGGGGGCCAGAGGACGATCAGACCGGCGATCGCCACCACCGCCAAGATAGGGAACAACAGTTTTGGCATGATCACGGGTCTCTCTACCCCCTCTACGCGCTACATGAGTCTCTGGAGCTATGACTTAGCCGCTGCTCGGCGAGTCACCTTCAACATAGATAAGCCCAACACTGCCAATCCTAACCAGCCGACGGTCGGCTCGGGCACACTTTTTGACGACGTTGGCGCTGGAGATAGGCGAGTAGGACTAGCGTCTGCTGCAGAGGTGCCCGCCTGATTGTCAAGAGAGACTTCAAAGCCAGGGGCTATTCCTGGTGCGCCCTGAGTGACAAAGGGGCTCTCGCGAATCTTCTTGATTTGAGCGTCTGTGAGCGCGCTGAGGCCAGCGCCATTAGGGTTGATGTCACTGACTGAACTAGGAATATTGCGGCGATCGCCGTCGGTCAGCAAATTATTAGCGCTCCCGGCTCCCAGCGTAGCGTGTCGCAGCCCCAGGTTATGGCCAATCTCATGAGCGAGGGTATCGGTGCGACCGCTGCTGCCAAAATCGAGCGCGGCTTCACTCACCAGTACGCCATTAGCGCCGATCCAGGCCAGGCCAAACTGGGTAAAGCCATTGATCGCTTCGATTTCTTCGACAAACCAAACATTGATAGGACCGCTATTGCGGCCAGAGTCAGGGTGACGACCAAAGGCACCCGCGCCGCCGGTTCGGGTGAGTTCGTAAAATTCGTAGTCAGACGAACTGCGCCGGCTGCTGTCGTCAATTTTAAGAAAGCGGGTGGCATTCAGGCGGTTGGGCGGCAAAAAAGACACCTTCAGTCTGGCCTGTTCTAAAATTTTGGCGGTAATGTCTGCAAAGAAGTTGCTACGAGCGCAGCGACTACCGCTGTCATCACAGACCTGAATAGGTTGAATGTAGAGCACATCAGGTTCGCCAAAGACAAGGGTTTGAACCGCTTGAACACCTTCAGACGAGCAGCCGCCCAGGACGATCGCCATCCCTAAGAGCAAAGGTTTGAGAGGCCGCTTGAGGAATCGACCAGAGATCAGATGCCCCTGTTGCAGCGGACGGACTAACCGGTTCACAGAAATAAACGCCAATATATAAACCCGATGTAGTAGAAAAATGTAGTGAGTGCGGAGCGGCTTGTTGACAAAAAATGACTGATCTAGAGAGGACAATTCCCGCTTTTGATCGGTAGATTTTGCTGGGTGGCGGACTTTCAGGAAATTTGCTTAACCCTACGGCGAGAAAAGTCTGTATCAGAACTCTGTATCAGAACAGGGTTTCGTAAAAACTGAGCATTCGTTTGGCCAGCGCGCGGTTAGTGTATTCGGCCATTGCCCGGCAGTAGCCTTGTTCAGCCAGGGTCTGCTGCTGGTCAGGATGGTTGAGCAGGGTAGCGATTTTTTCAGACAGGGCAGCCGCATCGCCTTCGGGAAAAACCAGCCCGTCGGTCTTAATCACATGGGGAATTTCGCCCGAGTCTGAGCCGACAACAGGCACCTTACAAGCCATTGCCTCAATCAGCACATGGCCAAACTGCTCTTTCCAGCCTGCAGCCGACAGCGTTTTAAACTGATAGGTGGTTTCTGAAGGCAAAATCAAGCAGTCCATCAGATTGATGTAGCGAGGCACATCGGCATGGGGGACACTTTCTATCCAGAGAATGCGATCGCCTATACCCAGTTCAGCCGCTAACGCTTGCAGTCTGGTTTTCAACGGCCCCCGACCCAGTAGCAATAGCTTCCACGGGCGATTGTTCTGACTGCCCTGCAGTTTACCCAGCGCCTGAAACAGCGTCAGCAATCCCTTCTCTTCTACAAAGCGACCGACAAAGCCGATGACAAATTCGTCTGGGGCAATTCCCTGCTCAGCGGCCAGATCCGGCTGAGGCTCGGGGCAAAAAATCCTTTCATCAACCCCGAGCTGCGGCATGACACAGGCAGGCCCATGGTAGCCGTGCTCACACAAGATGTCAGCCCCATCCTGATTGCCCACCACCAGGCCATCGGTATGGCGCAGGTTGTAGCTTTCTAACAGGGAGAGCGGAAACTTCACCTCGTAGGGCAAATTCCACCAGGTAAAAAAGACGTTTTTGGCTTTGAGCCCCAGGGCCCGGTTAAGCGTGATTAGTTCGGCATAGCCGAGCGCTTTTGCCCCCTGCTCTACCTGAATCACATCGGGCCGAAACTGCCGCAGCAGCGGGATGATACCAGCCCCGAAGCTGAGCAGCCCCTGGTTGTTTTGGCTAAAGTTGGAGATCGGCACTACCCGAAAACGACCCTCTTGCCGGGGCTGGGTCTCAATTTTGCGACTCTGTACGCCGCCCGGGTTCCAGCGCTTGGGGACGACCACCGTCACTTCTATATCTGGGCGGATTTGAGTGAGCGATCGCAGCTTTTCACAGTTGAGATCGACAATGTAGGTGTGGCTGGCAACAAGGATCTTCATTAGGGCAGCTTTACCAGTAGTGCAAAATAGGGGCAGGCGCTACGCCGAGGGCGGCTGGCTAAAGAGTCGGCCATCGCGGCCCGTCGGCTTGAGCAGGGTCCAGCAGGCTTTGAGAAAGCCCAGCAGGTAAAACCCAAAGCGGCTGAGCACCTTGATCGGCGAGCCGCTTTTATTGCAGGGCGGATTGCCCAAAACGTGACAGTCAAACAGGTTCGCCGATAGCCGCAGCAGCTGCCCCGGCGTCAGATTTTTCAGCGCCATTAAGAAATGATTGTGGTAGAAGGTCATCTGGTATTCGAGCGATCGCGTACTGATATCGTGGCAGCCCCCCGTCTCCTCACCCAAATGCACCAGATGGGCCGCCGGCTCATACCAAATGATCATGCCGGTCTTACGCACCCTCAGGCAAAAATCCGACTCCTCCCGCACCGCGCTACCGCGAAAGCGCTCATCAAACCGCAGCCCATACTGCTCAAATACCGAGCGCCGAAAAGACATATTGCAGCCCCGGGCCGTCAGAACTCGCTGCGGCTTGACCGTATGCACCAGGTCGATGTGATACCAGGCAATCCCTGGGTCCATCGCCTCCGGCGGCAGCATCTCAATCGCCAGATCTTTAGCCTCCGATAGCTTCATCCGGTCAAAGACGCGGCCTGCGACTGCGCCGACCTCGGGTCTGCCCTCAAAGCCTGTAGCATGAGCCTCCAAAAAGCCCTCTGGCAGCTCTACATCATCATCTAAAAATAGAAAAATGCTGCCACTAGCCCGCTCAATGGCATAGTTGCGAGCGGCAGGCAAGCTAGCCCAAGTGACGGTATACAGCTGAATTTTTTCGTCCGCGACCAGCTGGTCTAAAAAAGCTTGGGTGGTCGGTTCGTGACGCTGAGTTTGGTCAACGACAATCACTTCGTAGTTCGCATAGGTTTGCGCTAGCACGCTCTTCAGCGTGTCACACAGCACGCCCTCGCGCCCATAGGTAGGAATTACCACCGAGATCAGGGGCCAAGCAGCAGAAGAAGTCATAGTAAAGCCGTCATACAGGCTAAAGAAATGGCATTAGACAAGGGAGCATGTAGGTAAGCAGGTGGTCTTCAGACGAAGGTTGGCTGCTTCTTCAGACGCTTGCGGCGACCCGATTTAGGCAATTCGTTGACAGTCTCCGGAGATTCGAGCGCCAGTTTTTCTTGCTCCTGCCGCTCCAGCTCTGGAATTTTGAGAATGATGCCAGCCGCCAGCCAGTAGTAAACACCGACCGGGTCAACATCTAAAGGGTAGTAATACGGGAAGTAGCTGATAAATAAGATAAACACCCACATAGAAGCAGCGTAGCTGCGAAGATTTTTATCACGGGTGCTGCGGTAGATCTTAAAAGTCGCGATTGTCAAGGCGGTGTAGACAGCCAGCACAGCAAACAGACCAATGGGGCCAATCTCATAGATCAGCTTGGGATGGTAGGTCTCGATTAACGCAGTGTCACCAAATGTACGAGCAGAGTTGGTCGCCCGGCCGACCCCATGGCCAAAGATGCCTTTTTGCTTTTGCCAAACATCGTCGAACTGCCCTGCGATAAACGCCTGTGGTGGAGAAGCGTTCCACCGTGACTGCAGACTAGCTGTTCGCGTAGCAATCATTGCCGGGTTATTAGTCACCAGATAAGACAAGCTCAGGCCTAAGATCACACCAATAGGAATAAATCGCTTCAGGTTAGCCACCTGCCCCGTCATCACCGTCAAGGTCACAATAGAAATAGGCACCACCACTAAAGCAATTCGTTGACCGGAGACCACAGCCATCACCATGACCGCGACCAGTGAGATTAGACCAACCAGCCGCCAGAAAGCCGACTTATCGCTAAAGGTCGTGCCAAAGCTAAAGAAAGCAGCTGATATCAGGAACCAGCCCCACTGCCAGGGGGCAACAAACGTGCCAGGTAGTCGAATCTGCCCTTGATCCGGCGAATAGAGCAGTGAGCCGCCAACAAAGCAGCGAGCATCTAGCGAAGCGCGAAACAGCTCCCCGCCTGTACCGGTAGTGCCTGGGCAGGCACCCGTTTTTAGCATCAGGTACTGAATGAGTCCTAAACCGCAGGCAACTAGCACTAAGATTATCTGTAGCCGCAGAATAAAGACCAGGTCTTCCTTGTTACGGATTAGATAATAGATGCAGGCAACTAGGGGAACATAGCCAAAGAAAATCTTGGCTCCCCAAAGGGCCATCAGCATTGGGAACCTACCGTCAACCTGCCCAATCTGATCGGGTAGGTTGGTCACTACTATAGTCATAGACACCACGATCAGGAGAAAGACTAGCGGTGGTTTAATTGCCTTTGGCAAGATAATGGGCAGGCGATTTTTACGACAAAACTGATAGAGGCCAATCAGCGCGG
This sequence comes from Leptolyngbya sp. BC1307, assembly GCF_002286735.1. Classification (GTDB taxonomy): domain Bacteria; phylum Cyanobacteriota; class Cyanobacteriia; order Phormidesmidales; family Phormidesmidaceae; genus Phormidesmis. Next base: position 76,629 of record NZ_NRTA01000015.1, on the reverse strand, counting down.
GGATATAAAAGACATCTTTAGCAATTTGTAAAATCGGATTGCCGCCCAGCGCGTAGGTTACCGTCCCAGCAAAAGGCACATAGATGATAAAGGCGTACAGTGCTAGCCGCTGAAACTTAAATGAGAGTAGCAAACAGGTCAGAGCGCTCCCTACAGCGACCCCCAGAATCGGATCGACCAGCAGCCCAGTCAGCAAACCAATAAAGGTAGAGCCGAAGGTTACCAGCGCGGCATAAGTCACCGTCTGCTGACGACGCGCTGCTGCCTCACGCTCTAAAATCAGCTTCTGCCGAGGACTGAGGGATTTTTCATTGCCGGTGGCAGCGATCGCGACACTACTGGCAGCGGCACCCGGCTGCTGGCGACCTTTGGCAGCCGCCTGCGCTCGATTTCCAACCCGCTGCTCTTTCCCCTTGGATCGCTTTTTAGACTGTCGGAGAGACTGCTTGATAGAGCGCTTTCCGGAGGATCGTGAAACCATAGTTCTAAAGCAGAGAGTGTTAGGGCGGTAGGAACAGAGCGACGATGGCAGCTGGTTCAGACAACTGGCTCAGAGAGGGCAAATGGCTCAGAGAGAGCAAATGGCTCAGAGGGTATGGCTGAAGCTATGCGAGCATCGTCTAATCAAATTTACCCAATCGTTGCGATAAACCTGTGCCTAAAAGGCCGTTTCATGGGCCGCTGTATCAAATCTTCTTTTTCTTCGACGCTGAGTTGTCGGGATCTTTAAAGAGGGAGCATCAGCGCCCTAGCTGATTGGGTAAGTCTTCGCAGCCGCCAGGAACGGTCTCTCGGGTTTTGCTGCCGCCCCATGTGCAGCAGTAGCACCGCTGCACTTCAGAGAGCCGCTGCACGTTGGTAAAGTCAGCGCCTTCAATCACGGTGCCAGTGAATTCACCAGTCGTGTAGTTGGGCTGATCTTGCCGGGTGCGGGGCGTAGCGGTCTGAATGTCGCCGTAAAAGAAGCGCACGCCCATAATGTCGGTATCGGTGAGATTGGCATCGCAGAGGATGGCGCGGGAGAAGTTGGTTCGCACCAGGTCACAACCTTTCAGGTCGGCGCGGATTAAGTTGGATTCGCTCAAATCCAACCAGCGCAGGTCGGTATCTGCCAGACAACTCGCGGCCAGCATTACGCCTAGATCGATCACGCGGGTGCCGCGGGCACGGTCTTCAGCATAGCCGCCTAATCCATCGAGAATTGGGCGACCCAGGCGCTGATCGCGGGCTAGAGGCGTCAGCAGTTTAGAACGAGAGAGAAAGCGCAGCACTTTGGCCTTGCCATCGGCGTCAACGCTGCTGAGAATGGCAGCGGTTCTGGCTTCAGCGATGACTCGCTCTTGCGGCCAGTCTTCTAGCAGTCCTTCATCATCTAGTACCAGTTCTGAAATGCCTTGAAAGTAAGAGTCGATGGTTTGCTGCTGGGTGATCAGGTTTTGCTGAACGGTGAGGTCGCGGGAGATGATGTACTGTCGCCAGGCCACGTAAACGGCGATAATAGCGATAAATATCTGACCGATCGCGCCCAAAAAATCACCCAGCGCACTGATAATATCCCAGCGCAAGCCGCTGCCCCAGCGAGCAATGAGGCGACCAATACCGCTGGTATACACTAGCCCAATCATGCCTAATAGCAGACTGGGAATGGCGACAAACAGCGCGCGCTGCTGCTGAGTGAGATCGCTGAGCGCTTCTTGGCAGGTAGGTGTTAGCAGCCGCAGAGACACGACAAAGGCAACGATAGAACCCGCCAGGGTGAGCCAAATGCTGTCCAGGGTGAAGCCGATGATGACGACAATGGCACCGGCGATCGCCACCACACTCACAGGCGCTTTAGCGACCTCAATAGGATTGATCGCTGGCTGGCGTCGGTAACGCTCTTGGGGCTGCTGTAGCCCACTCTCTTCAGTTTTTGGAAGGTAGTTGGGGCGGGAGGATTGATCGCCCGGCGAGAAGTAGGTGGCTCCATCACCATTGTCAGCCTGGAGTTCAGGATCCGGATTGTAATCGACGGTAAAAGACTCGTTATAGCTGATGGGTGATCCGGCGTCAGGTGAGGAGGTCTGGCTGACTGTCCGCCGGTCAGCAGAATTCCGGTTCTGAGCAAAGCCGGTGATAGGGGACTCGCTGATAGACGGATCGTTTTCGAAATCGTCGGCGGCAGAAGCAGACTCAGAAGGTTTGACCATAAGGGCTCGTATTGCTTAGAAGCCAGTTTACCGGAAAGCTCTCTGTCCCTGTTGCTCTCTGTCCCTGTTTGAGATCCTTGGCTGAGAAGCTCACTTTATAGGGAGCCTGGCAGCCAAAAACATGGGGCGGCAACAGAGCCTCTCCGTCCTCCATTAAAATAGATAGATAGCTTATATCAGCCTTACCTTCAGACTGTTTACTTCAGACTGTGGCTCATGACTCGTCGCGGGTGGCGGGCCGGACTGCCACAGCAACCGTTTTATGATCACAACTTTACTTTTACTCACGGCTGTCGGCATCCTAACCTGGGGCTTTTTACAGGCTAAGCCCTACGGTGAACCCGGCATCTTAGCCTGGTTGCAGACGGTCGTGCTGATGGGGCCGTGGCTGCTGTTCTTTGGGTTTTCGGCAGCGGGCATCTATCTCAATCTGGCCGGGATATTGCTGCTAGTAGTGGCTTCGGCGGGCGCTTACATTTATCTGGGTAGACGGCTGCGGGCGACGGCCAAAGATCCGTTGGCAGCTAAGCGAGCCGCCACGCTGATGAACGAAGCGAGTGAGCCGACGGGCTCCTCAGCAGCGATCGCAGATACCGACGAGACGACAAAGGCCAGCGAGTCTAGCGAGTCCGTCAGTGAACCGGCTAGCGAGTCTGCTCCACCTGAAGCTAGCGGCAAGACTGATGAGGCAGATGAGGATGCGCTAACGCCCATACCCGCAGAAGACCTGGCAGTGATCGAAGGGATTTTTGGTATTGACACCTTTTTTAGAACCAAGACGGTGCCGTATCAAGAGGGCGCTATCTTTAAAGGAAATTTGCGCGGACAGTCCGATCAGGCGGCGCAAGTACTGAGTCAGAAGCTGACAGAAAAGCTGGGCGATCGCTACCGTTCTTTTTTACTAGCAGACCCTGACAATAAGCCCGTTGTGATTGTGCTGCCCAGCCAGAATGATCCCAAACCCACCTCTCTCACTCAGAGGATTTTGGCAGTGGCCTTGGCGATCGCCACGCTAGCCACCAGCCTGGAGACCGCCAGTATCTTGCAGGGGTTTGATATCTTCCAGAGCCCTGAGCGGCTTTCCGAAGCCCTGCCAATTGCGCTGGGGATAGCAGCGGTGCTGGGCGCTCACGAACTGGGTCACCGGCTGCTAGCAAACCGCCTGAATGTAAAAATCAGCCCGCCCTTTTTCTTGCCAGCCTGGCAACTGGGGGCCTTTGGCTCTTTGATGCGATTTGAATCTATTTTGCCCAACCGCACGGTGCTTTTTGATGTGGCCTTTGCTGGCCCAGCAGCGGGGGGAATCGTGTCCTTTATATTTTTACTGTTGGGTTTGGTGCTCTCCCATCCGGGCAGTCTGTTTCAGCTACCGGCCACGTTTTTTCAGGGCTCTATTCTGGTCGGCACCCTGGCCCGAGCTGTCTTAGGCGACGCCCTTCAGTCCACTCTGGTCGATGTGCATCCGCTGATGATTATGGGGTGGATTGGCCTAATCATTACTGCTATTAACGTGATGCCTGCCGGTCAGCTTGACGGCGGACGGGTCGTACAGGCCATCTACGGTCGCAAAACATTGGTGCGGGCAACGGTGGTGACGCTGGTGCTGCTCGCTGTCATCGGGTTATTTAACCCTTTGGCACTGTATTGGGCGGTGCTGATTGTTTTTTTACAGCGTCAGCCCGAGCGCCCCTGCCAAGACGACCTCACCGAACCAGATGATGCGAGAGCGGCCCTAGCCCTGCTAGCGCTATTGCTGATGCTGCTGGTACTACTGCCGCTGACGCCGAGCCTGGCAATCCGGCTGGGAATCGGCTAAAAAGCAACGAATGTTACCTGAAGAAGTTACCTGAATGTGGAGTCACTCAACCCATGCCCCTTACCCAAAAAATTCCCTGGACAAACCGGCGATCGCTGCCGCTGCGTAGACTGGTCAGACTCAGCACTATACCCATCGCAGCGTGGATATTCGTTCTACCAGCGATCGCTCAAGAAAATGCTGAACCGATTACGTTGAGCGAGGGTACTGCTCAGGTGCGGGGCGTTACTGCCGGAGACTACAGCCTGACTGCGCTAGCCGGGCGCGATCGCCGTCGCCGACTGTGCTTGGGATACGGATCGGCAGAACCCAATCACACACTAGTGTTAAGCAACCCTGCTCGGCGCTTGCAAGTAGCCGTTGAGAGCGGCGGCGACACCACCCTACTGATACAGGGGCCACAGGGCATTGACTGCAATGATAACCCTGGCCACAATCAGCTTGATGCCGCTGTGGACTACAGCGACTGGCCGAAGGGTACCTATCGCATTTGGGTGGGCAGCTTTAGCCGGGGCGATCGCCTCAACTACACCCTGCGCATCTCTGAGCCCACGCCCTCAGGTAATAGCCGCCGATAAAATCCGCCTAGAGGATCGGTTTGCCTCACCCTTCTGAGCCTCTACGGGGGGCAGAAAGGGGGTTGGAAGCGAATTACTCAGGCGCTAAGATAGTTTTGGCTAACGCATCTCTAAAACTGCATCTCCATAGGAAACTGCACCGTGTTCAAAGCCCTTGCCAAAGACTTTCGGATCATTTTTGAGCGGGATCCTGCTGCCCGTAACTGGCTAGAAGTAGCGCTGCTCTACCCGGGATTTCAGGCACTGGTGCTGCACCGGGTCGCGCACTGGCTATGGCATCTGGGCATTCCTTTTGTGCCCCGGCTGCTCTCTCACCTGGCCCGGGCGCTAACCGGCATCGAAATTCACCCGGGGGCGACCATTGGCTGCGGCGTATTTATTGACCATGGCATGGGCGTTGTGATTGGCGAGACAGCCATCATTGGGGATCTGGCGCTAATCTATCAGGGGGTCACCCTCGGCGGTACCGGCAAAGAAACCGGCAAACGTCACCCGACGCTAGGCACAGGGGTGATTGTCGGGGCTGGGGCCAAAATATTAGGCAATATTCAAATTGGTAATGATGTGCGCATTGGAGCAGGCTCTGTCGTGCTGCGAGAAGTGCCGTCTGACTGCACCGTGGTGGGCGTACCCGGACGGATTGTCTATCGTTCGGGCGAGCGAGTAGAGCCTTTGGAGCACGGCAGACTGCCAGACTCAGAGGCGATGGCCATTCGGGCGCTGGTAGATCGGATCGATGCGTTAGAAAACGAGCTATCGCAGCTTCGCTCAGCCGTTCCTGCGCAAGTGGCAGATGTCAGGCAGTTGGTCGCGGCGGGCACGGGGCGATCAGATCAGTCGGCGCTACTCCTGCGAGCCCTCCAGTCAGAAAACTGTGATCCTGAGCAGTGCTGTCGTATAGAAGATAGAGCCATTCAGGAATTCTTGGGAGGTGCAGGTATTTAGGATCGCAGTCTAGTTACCTCTGATATAAACCGGTCAACAAACGACTGTTTCACTTTTTAGCCTTTTCCCAGCCTGCTTGTTTTTACCCCTTTTACTTTATGAATTAGGGATTGACGGCGGTCACTTGCCACTGCTGACTGTTTCCTTGGGCAGATGATGCTGTCTTGGTATAAAGATGGCGGTTTTGCGGCTCGCCTCGCAGCTCTAGGTGATCGACGCTGTCAACCGCTAGCAGCAGCAGGCAAAACTGCGGAGGCGGCATTTGTTCATCGGGCGACGGCGGGCTAAAGTCCTGATCGTCAGCGCGGGGAGCTTTGGGGTAAGGCCAGCAAAACTGTGCTCTGGCGCTGTCTGAAATTTGCTGCCAGAGGCGCTGATGGGCATCGACCAGGCCAGTGTGGGCGGTGTCAGCCGTGACCACCGTAAGCTGGCCGCACAGCCGGAACTGCTCGCGGGTTTTGGCAAAGTACCAGCAGGCTTCAGCCGCCGGGTTCTCTGCAATTTGCTCAATTTTTTCGCTGCGGCGATCGCCAATCATCATCAGCTGATTGCTGTCGGCCCAAAACCCGCGAAACACCACCGTACGGTTAGCGGGCGTACCGTCCGGGCGGACGGTCGCTAGCTGGAAATAGCGAGAAAAGGGCTGGGCGCGATTGCGGTGAATGGCTCTAGCGAGGGGCGATCGCCAAGGGGCTATAACCTGACCGGCAGTTTCGTCTGCATCAAGCTTTTTCGCTACGGCATTAGCGCTGTCGTTGTTAGGTTGAAGATTGAGCTGTGAAGAATCAGTGCTAGACGCAGAAGACATAGACGAAGATTGGTGCGGGGTCTTGCACCCCAGGAGCAGTTATCGTTATTGTAAGGCGTCAGTTTTTCCGAAGTTTACCAAAGTCGCTATTAGACGAGACATGACAAAGCCCCTATGAGTATTTTGACGATTGTTTTTTTGGTTGTAGGGCTCGTCTTGCTGGTGGGCGGCGCGGAGATCTTAGTTAAGGGCGCTTCTAAGCTGGCCGCGACGATTGGCATATCGCCGCTGGTGATTGGGCTGACCGTTGTGGCTTTTGGCACCAGCGCGCCTGAGCTAGCGGTGAGTTTGCAGGCGAGTTTGAACGGGCAGGCAGATATTGCGCTGGGCAACGTAGTGGGCAGCAATATCTGCAACGTTTTGCTGATATTGGGCGTATCGGCGATGATTGCCCCGCTGGTCGTGGCACAGCAGCTGGTGCGGCTGGATGTGCCGATTATGATTGGGGTGTCAGCCCTACTGATGTTTTTTGGTATGGACGGTCGCCTGAATCGTTCTGATGGGGTAGTTTTACTTTTAGGCGGGCTGGCCTACACCGTGTTTTTGCTGTACCAAAGCCGTCAGGAAAAAGATCTGGCTGTACAGGATGAGTACGCTCAGTTTGGAGAGCGATCGCTCTCCCTCAAAGAAACCGGCTTGAACGTAGCGCTGTTCGTTGCAGGCGTGGTCATGCTGGTGGCGGGCTCGCAGATGTTGGTCAACAGCGCTGTCAGTATCGCCACCTTCTTAGGCGCTAGTCCGCTGATTATTGGGCTGACCGTGATTGCGCTAGGGACATCTCTGCCAGAGCTGGCCACCTCAATCACAGCTACCCTGCGCGGTGAGCGCGACATTGCGGTCGGCAACGTCATCGGCAGCAACATTTTTAATATTTTGGTGGTGCTCGGGCTGACTAGCGCCGTTTCGACCACGGGCATGACCATGTCTCAGTCGGTGCGTTCATTCGATCTGCCAATTATGCTGGCAGTTGCGGTGATGTGCCTGCCCATCTTTTTTACGGACAACCAAGTCTCGCGGCGAGAGGGTCTGCTGCTCCTGGCCTACTATCTGCTGTATGTCGGCTACTTGGTGGCCAATGCCACGCGCCCCGAATCGGTTTGGGCCGGGTGGATTGGCATTATTGTGGTGCCGCTGACGCTGCTGATGCTGGCGCTGCTGGGCTGGCGAACCTGGGCGACCGTGCGGCGTAGGCGATCAGCTGAGAAACTTGAATAGCCAAGTCAGGCGGCTGGGCTATGTATCAGTATTCAGCCCAGCCGCCCGACAGAATTAGCGGGTAAAAGGCTAAGCAACCGTCACCTGATCAGAAAGATACACATCTTGAATCAGGTGAAACAGCTTCACCCCTTCTTTGAAGTCTCGTTGAAAGGTCTTCCGCCCTGAAATCAGACCGCAGCCACCAGCTCGCTTGTTAATCACTGCCGTGCGAATCGCCTGCACAAAGTCATTTGCACCCGACGAGCCGCCTGAATTGATCAGCCCGGCCCGGCCTGCATAGCAGTTCAGCACCTGATAGCGAGTCAGATCAATCGGGTGATCGCTAGTCAGCTCGGAGTAGACCAAATCATCGGTTCTCCCGTAGGACTTGCCCACAGCGTCGGACACAGCTTTATAGCCGCCGTTATTTTCGGGCAGCTTTTGTTTGATGATGTCGGCCTCAATGGTCACGCCGATATGATTGGCTTGCCCCGTCAGGTCAGCGGCTAGATGGTAGTCTTTGTCCTGCTTGAAGACATCGTTACGCAGGTAGCACCACAAAATGGTAGCCAGACCCAGCTCGTGGGCGCGAGCAAACGCCTGGCTGACTTCTTGAATCTGCCGGGTAGATTCGGATGAGCCAAAGTAAATGGTCGCCCCAACGGCCACAGCACCCAAGTTCCAGGCCTGGTCTACCGAGGCAAACATCGTTTCATCATATTCTTTGGGGTAGCTCAGCAGCTCATTGTGGTTGAGCTTGACGATGAAGGGAAGTTTGTGGGCGTATTTGCGGGAGGTCATACCCAAGACGCCGAGCGTCGTCGCGACTGCGTTGCAGCCGCCAGAAATCGCCAGATTGATAATATTTTCCGGGTCGAAGTAAATCGGGTTGGGGGCAAAAGAGGCGGCGGCGGAGTGCTCTATACCCTGATCGACTGGCAGAATAGAGAGATAGCCGGTATTGGCTAAGCGTCCTGTGCTGTAGAGCTGCTGCAAGCTGCGCAGCACCTGAGGGGAGCGATCGCTCTGCGCAAAAATCCGATTCACCCAGTCAGGCCCCGGTAAGTGCAGCTGGCTCTTATCCACTTTGGCTTTGTAGCTCAGCAGGCTGTCGGCTTCGTCACCGAGCCAATCGGCAATAGATTTGTTTGATCCAGATTTGGTTGGAGTTGCAACCACAGTAAATACCTCGCAAAATGTCTAAAGATTAGCGCAAGCTCTGAAGCAGATCGCCCCCCTAAGGGCAGTTTTCATGACATCTATGGACATGACATTTATGGACAAGTTCCCGCCCAGCAGTAATTCTCCAAACATCGGAGAATAGGGACAATGCCCTGCCTACCACTAAGCGAATGGCGTCCCCTCCCCATCAAATCCACAGTCAAATATTCGTTACCCTAGCGAGTCTCCAGCTAGCGCCGCTGGTCAGTTTTTACAGCGACTTTTTGGCGACTTCCCCCGCTCTTCACACGGCCACTTACGCCGAATTTCAGCTCTCTGGGCTGCGATTGGCCATTTTTACGCCTAAGGCAGATCATGTTGCAGAGTTTGCGGCGGCGACTAGCGGAGCGATGAGTTTGTGTTTAGAAGTTGGCGATTTGGTTGGGGCGATCGCCCGGCTCAAAAAAATCGGCTATCCACCGTCTAGCGCTATCATGACCACTTCTCACGGCCAGGAAATTTACGCCTACGACCCTGATGGCAACCGGCTCATTGTGCATCAGTCTGATAGCAAGCCTTAAGCCCGCTAATTTTCAGCACCCTGCTGAGCCCTCAGCCGCATCACCGCCTGACGAAAGCCCAGCACCACCAAAATATTAGAGAGCGTCAAAAAAGATTCAGCGCTGCCGTGGAGCCAATCGACATTCGCCAGTTGCTCACCGTAAACCTGCTTGGCGTAAATCCCAGCAGGAATCGTCACCGCCACAAAAATCAGCAGCACATAAAACCCGATCAGTGCCAGCCGAGGCGTTTGCTTCGACCGGGTGAGAAACCATAAAAAGCCCAAGTAGGGAAAAAGCGACACCGCAAACAGCGTTTCCTTACTCATCCTTTCATCTCCCCTTCTGCTCCCTCAGACGGCACTTTAGACTGCCGCCAAATCCACCAGGCCGCCGCACAGACCGTACAGTTGCCCACCACCGTCATCGCCGCCTGTAGCGTAACCAGCCAGTTCAGAGCCGCCGGATTATCAAAAAAATGCCAGGTGCAGGCGCACATCGCGCTCACCAACGCTGGCAACATGCCAAAAGATAGGGTACGCCAAGCTAAATAGCCACTGGCCTCGGCATATTGCCAAACAAACCAGATAGCCAAGACCCACTCCAGCACGCTAGAGACATGAACCATCCAGGTCGGAATTGAGAGAGCGTGCATAGAGACTACCCGTCCGCATATCTTCTGTATTCTGTCTTCTGTATTCTAGAGATCTATGGCAAGACGCTGACGAAAACGGCAAAACAAAACGGCAAAACAAAAACGGCAAAAAACTATGCAAGCGGTGTTATGTGGCTACTACGGCATGGGCAACGGCGGCGATGAAGCGCTATTGGCCTCGCTGCTGCAAATGTTGCCCGCTCAGGTGACGCCGGTTGTTCTCTCTGGCAACCCTCAGCAGACGAGCGATCGCTACAGCGTCGAAGCGATTCCCCGCAAATCGGCGAGTGCAGTACTGTCGGCCCTACGGCGCTCAGATGCCTTTATCTGGGGCGGCGGCAGCCTCATGCAAGATGCCAGCAGCACTCTCAATCCGCTGTACTACGGCGGGCTGATGATGCTCGCTCAGAGAATGGGGCTCAAGACAGTGGCCTGGGCTCAGGGCGTTGGCCCCTTAGATCAGCCCTTCAGCCGGTGGCTCACTCGCACGGCCCTGGCGAACTGTCAGGGGGTGAGCGTGCGCGATCGCAAGTCCGAAGCATTGCTCAGCCAGTGGCAGCAGCCCTGTCTACTCGCGCCCGACCCCGTTTGGGGACTGGACTCTACGCCGGTAGAAGGGCTGTGGGATTTACCGGCTCCCCGCGTGGCCGTTGCCCTCCGGCCCCATCCCGATTTGACCGAGCAGCGGTTAGAAGTCATCACTCAGGCGCTAGTTAATTTTCAAAAGGCTACCGGCGTCTGTCTGGTGCTGGTGCCCTTTCAGCCGGTTAAAGATCGGGCGATCGCCCAGTTCATTGCCGAGCGCCTGACTGAGCAAAACAGCGGCCCTCACCCTATTTACTGCCTCACCCAACCTCAGCAGCTCAAAGGACTCTTTCGCGGCGTTGAAATGACCATTGGCATGCGGTTTCACGCCTTAGTTATGTCAGCGGCTGAAGGCTGCCGCAGCTTTGCCATCAGCTACGACCCCAAAGTAGAGGCCCTAGCCCAATCGCTATCGCTACCCGGCTGGGATCTCGCTGCGAATCCGCGCGTACTGCCACCTCTCCCCGATCAGCCGCAAACTCTCTGCAAAGCCTGGCTAGACTGCTACATCAACGGTAGCGCCCTCACCCCCGACCAGATACAGTCGCAGGTAGATCGGGCCTTTATGCACAAAGACTTGCTGGCAGAAGCACTGCTCGACTAAATACAGTCTGCATTACAGTTTTTTACAGCTATGCGGAGATGCTGCACAGCTAGCGTAGAAAGGCTTATATTGCTGTTTTCACAAAAATTAGCAATATTTTTTAGGCAAAGCTATTGCTATATTGACTTTCTGTGATACTACTTTAGGAAGTCATTTCTCTTAAGACTTTCTGAGATCCGATAGAATAAGCCCATTGCTTGGGTTCCGTCTCGCCTAGTCACTGAGATAAGCTTTCGAGACATTCTTTTGCTGAACGCTGCCTGCTGTTATTTTGCCTGTCACCTATATTAAATATGAGTAAAAAGAAGTCGTCCAAACCCTCGTTCGATGCTCACCCGCAAGACTCTACAGGCAACGTAGATGATACCTGCAGCCCGATAGAAGGCCGCTTGCCGGAGGATCAAGTAGCGCCCGTTCCCCCTGAGCCTGTTTCGCCTGAGTTAGGAAGCGAAGCCAGTGACTGGGAAGCGGTGGATTTGCCGGGCACGGTAAAGGTAGCGGCGACTGGCCCGGAAGCGAGCCCCGTAGACTCAGCCCAATCAGAGCCAGCCCCTGACCAAGGCAGCTTTACCGCCAAGCGCGAGAACGAACTGCTCAGCCTCATTCACGACCTCAATGAGTGTAACGACGCTTTACTCGCTCGAATTTCGCAGACAGAAGGTGCGCTCGAAAATGCTCAGTCGGCGCTCCAGATGGAAGTAGAAAGGGCAAAGGCAGCGCAGGCAAAGATGATCGAACAGATGTCAGCGGAGCAAGCTTCAGTTCAGCAGATTTCTCAGACGGCTCAGCAGCAAATCGCCAAGCTCGTCAGCGAACTAGACACCACCGAGCAAGCACTTCAGCGTCAGCAGCTGATCAATGAAACGCTGCAGGCAGAGCTCAACGACCATCAAGAGCGGGTCACGCAGCTAGAGAAAGAATCGGCGATGATTTCTCAGCAGCACGCCGAAGCCGCTCAAGCGCGCATCAAGGCAGAAACCGTTAGCCGGGACTTGCGATCGCGCCTCCAGCGCCAGCAGCGCTACACCCTTCAATTCAAAGCTGCCCTAGAAAAATCTTTAACTGTCAAAGCCCGGCCAGTCTATACCGCCAGCGTTGCTGAGGCCCAGCCAGTCTCATATCCAAATGCGCCCTCAGTCACCATGCCCAGAGCCCAGCGGATCATGCCCTGGGTAGCGGCTGGTTCATCTTCCTTTACCGGCATCGATCCGCATCTAGAAACGCTCATTCGCAATGCCAGCACTCCCGCTAGCGAACCTGTCTTGCTGAATAAACCGTCTAGCTCTGCGGCAGCAATTGATCCAGAAGCTGAAGATAAGCTCTGGCAAGACTTAGAACGGGTTATGAGCAGGATAGATGAGACCCCAGCGCCTGCGACTGATACGGTTAGTCCGTCAGCGGTGCCGACGGAGAATCGGGATGAAGCCGCTACTTCCCCAACACCCAAATCGACCAAGCTCAACTGGCAGGCCGCCGCTCAACTGGCTAGAGCCACTGAAACCAAGCCTGACACCGAACCTGAGATCAAGCCTAAGGAACCGTCTACCGCTATTGAACAGCAGCCAGCAGAGGCGATCGCTACCCGAGTAGAAGAGTCGTTCGCCGCCGCCACGGGTCAATCATCAGCTGAGGAAATCGGCTTTACCGAGCCTTCACCCTGGGGTAAGCCGCTGCCTGAAACCACTCTGCCTGAAACCACTCTGCCTGAAACCACTCTGCCTGAAACCACTGAGGAAGCAGCAGTTGGAGCTGCCGTTAAGACCACTGTCAATCAGCCTGCAGACTATTCACCCCTGATGAATAACCAGGCTGGCTCTACGGTCTCGCCGCTGGTTAAGCCTGAGCGATCGCCCAAAAAAGTAAGTTCTATGGCGGCTGTTCAGCTACCGACCTTTGAGAGGGCCAAGGCAGGGAGCTTTAAGCGTTAGGAAACCAAATTTTAGGCTTATCTGCCACTTTGCTTGCCATCTACAGCGGTTCTTGCGATCGCCTATGTATGTATTAAGCGAAGTGGCCAACGCTATAAACATTTCCACACGAAATGGCTGAGGTGATCCATTGCTGAGGACCACCCTAACTGATGCTGGCCTTACGAGCGGTTACTTAAAAGGCTGGTGAGGATGCTTAGTGGGGAGAGTCGCTATCGCCCATCGCCATCTGTATTACCGTCGGCTTGCCACCGTCAGCATGATACTTGTTGGCCCACTGGCTAATCAGCTGGTCGAGTTCGTCGAAGGCGGCTTCTCGCTTTTCACTAGGAATATTGAGTTCCTCCAGAATTCGGCGAGTGCCCTGATGGCAGTTGGTCCACTCTCGCATCAGGCGAAAGTAGCGGGCGGTGTCGTCCATCATGGTGTAGGTGCGTTCTTCTTCGCCCACCGGCGAGTAAGAAGCCCGAGTGAGCGCGTAGAAAGGCATTCCACCCATTGGCGAGTCAATTCGAGCAACGGTACCTGCGTAGATCAATCGCCGCCGGATATGCTCAGCGAGCGCGTCGCTAAGCTGCATTCGGCGGTCTTCTGGCAGCGTCGATTGGGAGCGGGTGTGGAGAGAGTCTACCAGCTCCATAAACTGAAACCCGGTCAGCAGTTGAGCATCCGGTAGCGGGTCAGGCAGGCCAGCTGCTTCTAGTTTGGCTTCTACCTGCCGCTTTTCATCGGAGCTTAGGCTAGTGCCCGGCAGCCGAAATTCTCCAAGCTGCCACGGATGCCGCTGCAGCCAAGCGTGCGGTAGCTGAATCAGATAGCCCGGCTCCTGCGACCCCAGCATTTTTAGCAGTTTGCCTTCAGTCAGCGCGGCCTGCATCTCCTCGACAATTGCCTTCACCCGCTTCGGCTCGATGTGATGCAGATGTCCGGTCATGCGCAGGTTTCTACCCTGCTCTATATAGGTTGTATAGATAGCGCACTTGGCTGCTGTTGCCGCTGCATCTAAAAAAGCGCCGTGACGATGCCCGCCCGTGCACATGGCGCTAAAGGCCAAATACATCATGATTTCGTCAATCGCGCTGGGTTCTAGTTTCTTTACTAAATCGGTGTTGCTGGTCATCAAAACTCGATCAAGCGTAAATGCTTAATGTATAGAATGCACAAAAGACGGACTAGCGAAGCAGCCTGGCATATTGCTAGCGGAGAAAACCTGTATCGCAACAGCTGTGCCTATAACAACAGCTTCTTAAGAATCCTTTACTTAGCCCATATTCTACACCGGATACGGATGCTAGTTAATAAAAGCCATTCCCAACTGACAGCTAACTAACTTTTTAGCAGCAGCCTGTCAATCCCTCTTACCGTCTGCTTGAGCACACTTTTGGCGACAGTCAAATGGACGCTCTACTGAGAATAGAGGCGAAAGAGCCTATGCTCCAGGGCACAGTAGTCAGAGCTTCCTCGCCTGGTTCTTGGGTATTGGCTGGGTTGCCACCTAGACGACCGCTGCCCCGATCAGAAACTTGAATCAGCTCACGCTGTCTCTGCTCAAAAGAGATAGGTGACATTTGGGAGACAGCTACGCTATGAGCAACAGAGCCAGTGGCGCACGAAACGGTCATAATGCCGCCGAGTAAGTAATGATAAGAAGTCAGCATGGTTGCTAGATGATTTCCAAGTCGTTACTCACTGTTACGCTAATTCTCTATAAAGTCAGGACATTCTATGTGAAGAATTGACATACTTACAGGGGCTGGATCTGTTCGCAGAGCAGCCATTTCCCAGATGAATTCCATATACCTAAAAGCCGTACTTTTTGGCCTTCTAATGTATTTGAAAAAGCTTCGGTAATTTCTGATCTAACTGTTAACAAAACGATGCGATCTGGCAGGGTTTTTGATGTATTTTGATGCAGCTCGTACCGACCATCATGAGTATGCCTGAACTCACCCTGAAGAGACTGGAGAGACTGGAGAGAAGCCGCAGGTGAACTTAGGTTGTATCTTCGATCAGGACTGTCTGGCGAATGGTAGCCCCTGATCGGATAGTCTTCTGGCCGCGCTATGTAGTGCTGCTGGCAGGCTCGCCACTGAGGATGCTCGGGCACCAGGTTAAATAAAGGGATCACGGCGGCTGGCGCGATCGGGTCAGTGATCAGGGCTGTCTGGAGCGATCGCACCCCGCCCTTTTTCATCAGATCCCTCGGCTGACATCCTTGCTCTACGCAGAGCGCCGCCGCCATGCCCGCCGCCTGACCAATGCCCAACACCACCGGCTGCAAACGAGTCGCACCGTTGGCAATATGAGAGACCGAAATGTTTTTCTCGCACGCCAGCAGCCCATCGACGGTTTCAGGAACTAGCGCCTCATAGGGAATGGCAAATGGCGTCCCAGTCCACCTGCCGCCCCAGTGAATAGACTTAGGGGCTAAAGGCATCTCAAAGCCCGGATAGTGATGATCGTTCGGGTAGTTGCCAATGGCGATCGCACTCATCTCACCCGCCTGATTCACCGGCAGCGCCGCCGTTTGTCCGCCCTCTACAGGCAAAATATCGCCCTCACAGACCGTCATCAGCCCCTTTAGCCGACGGCTCTCGCGATAGTAAGGCATGAGCGCAAAAGCGCCGCCCGGCGAGTGGTCGGTTGGGGGAAATACGCTTGATGCTAGACCATAGCGTCTGCCGAGCTGAGACTGAATATATCGGGCAAAAGACTGACTGTGCCACTGCGCTTCCTGACCGTACTGCAACCGGGCTGATTCTGACTCGATCAGGCGGTGTAAACCAGCGCCGTAATCATTGCCCCGATGGGGCCAGTTGATCATGAAGCAGTCACCGGGCAAGCGACCATAGTTAAGAAAATGCTCACCCGCTGGGGTATCAGCGGTGCCATAGCTAGCCCAAGCGTCCTCAAAATCGCTGTCTGGCGATACCTGCGGCGGGGCTTCGATGAGGGGCGCACGCTGGCCTTCTCCGTAGTCCTGCATGACCACGACCCAGGTAGGTGACTGCACCGGATAGCGCTGGGTAATCGCATAGAGGGGATCAGCGGGATCGCTTAAGGAGCCGGGCGCACTCGGTTCCCAACAATCTAACTCAGCGGACTGTCGCGGCTCCCAGCTCCAGCGGTAGGACACTTCGCCAAGTGCTAGTAAGTCACCCAGCTCAGTACCATCCAGCGTGATTTGAGCCTGTACGGTTATCTGATCAAATCGGACGCCCGTGATGCGATCGCCCTGGCGCAATACCTGACGCGGTCGCTGCCCGACAATCCACCGCAGGTTAGGCAGTGCATTCACCCAGTCAGCAAAAATCTGCGCCCCCACCGCTGGCTGATAGGTAAAGAAGCTGACCCAGCCGTGGTCTAATCCCTCCGGCTGTCGGCGACGCAGCGCCTTTAAAAACTCGCCCCAAATACCGGTTTGAAACGCCGCTAGTTCATTGCCATCGGGCGCAGAGACACCTGCCGCCGTCAGCATGCCGCCCAACCAGGGCAACTCAGACACTAGCACGACACTGACGCCGCGCCGCGCCGCTTGAATCGCTGCGGCTGTGCCGCCGGTACCGCCCCCTACGACTAAGACATCGGCTGCGATCACGTCACTACTCACCTGTTGCGCTCTCTTAACTCTGCTAGAGCAGCATAAGGTTTTATCGTCGCAGGCACCTGCTTCTCAGACCTTACATGTAGGCAGTGACATCTTCACCACAGTCATCTGCCAGATAAGATAAGGCCCGAAACCTCAGCCCTACAAGCTGTTCGTACAGCGGATTGATCTTGCACATAGGGGGAATGTGAACGACTTTGCGATTAAACAGCGTCACATCCCGCTCAAATGGGCACTGAGAAGGCACCAGCTTACAGACAAACCGAGCCAGACGCGGATCTTCGACACTGAGCTGATCAAGCCAGGCGCGGGCGGGCTTGAGCGGATCGATGCCCGCCGCAGATTTGGGCGGATGCAGCGAACTGGTCGCCACGCTTTCTGAGTTAGAGGCAGACTGCTCATTGGCCTCAGTCAGTTCAGAAGCAGACGATTTTAGCTGATAGAGCGTTGATTGCAGCGCCTCTAGAGCAGCCGGGTCTAACTTCAAAGCTGCGGCAAATGCCATAATCTGGTCGCTCTCAGCGCCTGAGTAAACCCCGTCGGCTAGAGCCACCATTACCGCCATGCGCAAGAAGTTTTGAGCGGCTGCACTGTCTAGCCGCAGCTCGGTAGCCAGGGCTGCCGGTTCAATCGGCGCTAGGGTAGCAAAGTCAATGCCAGGGGCAAATTCAGATTCCACCATCGTGTGGATGATTGATTTCTCGGCGTCATCAAACTGACCGTCGGCCCAGGCAACGGTTAGCAGTCCGCGCAGCCATACCTGAATTTGTGACTGCGTGTAGGGAGAATCTTGAATAGCTGATGTCATGGTTCAATGTCGCAATTCTCAGTTAGTGGTATCAAGGCTTATGTCTGAGGGCCTGTCTCCACTCCGAGCCAGTTTTGCCGGTCAATACCCACAGCAGCGATCGCACGCCATCTCGCACTTCTTTAAGTATGGTTTCTGGCCGCTCAGGGCCATGCCCCGTAGTGACGGCTACGGGCTGAAAGCCAATCCCTCGACTGCCTAAAACGATTTGGGCCACCACGCTCGCGCGGCGCATGTGATAGTCAGACGTAATCAGATAAACTTCCTCAATTTGTCTGGCCTGGAGCTTATCTACCAGCGTAGTAAAGTTGGTCACCGTGTCAACGGCCTGGTAGTCTAGCTGCCATTGTTCAGTTGGGATACGCGCTTGGTCAAACACCCACTGCGCATATTCCGGATTGCTGCCCGACGACACCCAAATCTCCACATCAGGGTGGCTCTTAGCAAACTGAGCGGCAAACTGCTCACGTTCAGGGGCACCGCCCAGGACTAAAGCTACTGAGGGGTGTAGAAACTGCTGCTGGTAGTGCAGATAGGCCAAGCCCGCAAAGGGGGAAGCTAAAACGAGCAGCCCAGCCCACAGCTTCAGGCTTGAAGACTTAACATTTGAAGACTTAACATTTGAAGACTTAGCATTGCGCCGAGAGCGGCTTTTAAGGCAACTGCGGCGGTCAGAGGAGGTCTGGCAAAGGACAGCCCGACCCGTTAACGCTTTAGCGATCGCTCTTTTGCTTGGCATAGATAAAGCATGAATACGCCAGGAGGACGGCGCAAAGTGGATGAGCTGACTGGAGATTTTTCCCAAGTTAGCCCGACGACTGTTACCCCAAATGATAAAACAGTTTTTACGCTGAGGCAGAAAATTAATGATTAGATTAATCAAATTAATGAGGACAGGCTAAGTGAAGAAGGCGTCAGCAAAAAAGCAGCGGAAACCGCTCAAGGGTACCCACTGCTCGTTTGCTTTTAGATGCTCAAACTAATGTTCACTGTCTACCTGAGCTGACAGGCTGCCTAAACCTCTATGACTTGCCGGTTAAGGTGGTCTGCTGACCCTGAAGACTGATCGGGCTCACTGAACTCGACTTTAGAGAGCATGTCTCGCAGCCGCTGACCTTCAATCACCTCTTCTTCGAGCAGCAGCTGAGAAATCTCCTCTAGCAGATCGCGGTTGTCTCGCAAAATGGTGAGCGCTCGCTGATGGGCCGATTCTACGATGCTTTTCACTTCTTCATCAATCGCCTTGGCCGTCTCATCACTGACGATGCGACGAGCGTTCGGAGCCGAGCCGTTGTCCAGGAAGTTGTTTTGCTTGCTGCGGTCGTAAGCCAGCGGCCCGAGCACTTCGCTCATGCCGTAGCTGGTGACCATTTGCTCAGCAACATCTGTAGCGCGCTGCAAGTCATTGGCAGCGCCTGTGGTAATCGATCCAAACACGACTTCTTCAGCCGAGCGACCGCCGAGCATGGTAGCAATTTGCCCATTCAGCTCAGCTTGATCCCGCAAGAAGCGATCTTCTGTCGGCAGCTGCAGAGTGTAGCCCAGCGCTGCCATCCCCCGAGGCACGATGGAGATTTTCTCGACCTGGTCAGTGCCGGGCATGGCCGAACCCACCAGCGCATGACCAACCTCGTGATAGGCAACGATTTCCTTTTCTTTATCATTGAGCACGCGGCTGCGCTTTTCTAAACCAGCCACGACCCGCTCAATCGCCTCGGCAAAGTCTTGTTGCTCGACCGATTCGCGGTGATTGCGAGCGGCTAAGAGCGCGGCTTCGTTGACCAGGTTGGCTAGATCTGCGCCGGCAAAGCCAGGGGTGCGCGTGGCGATCGCCTTCAAGTCCACCCCGTCTGAGAGTTTCACCTCAGTCGCGTGAATATTCAAAATCGCCTCCCGGCCTTTGAGATCGGGCCGGTCTACCAGCACCTGTCGGTCAAAGCGACCCGGGCGCAGCAGGGCGGGATCAAGCGTTTCGGGGCGGTTAGTCGCGGCCAGTACAATGATGGTCGATTCGCTGGCATTAAAGCCATCCATCTCAGCCAGCAGCTGGTTAAGGGTTTGCTCGCGCTCGTCATTGCCACCATAGAAGCCGCCTGAGGAACGCGATTTACCGATGGCATCTAGCTCGTCAATAAAGATGATGCAGGGCGCTTGCTTTTTGGCCTGATCAAACAGGTCACGCACGCGAGACGATCCCACGCCGACGAACATCTCAATAAATTCGGAGCCTGAAATACTAAAGAAGGGAACGCCCGCCTCTCCGGCTACGGCCTTAGCTAGCAGCGTTTTACCTGTTCCCGGTGGGCCAACCAGCAGCACCCCTTTAGGAATGCGCGCCCCCAGATCAGTAAATCGCGTGGAATTTTGCAAGAAGTCAACGATTTCGACCAGTTCGGTCTTAGCTTCGTCAACGCCAGCAACATCGGTAAAGGTCGTCTTGGTGTCTTCGTCTTCTACATACACCTTGGCGCGGCTTTTCCCAATCGAAAAGACGCCGCCCTGGCCACCGCCCTGGCCTCTAGCGAGGAACAAGCGCCACACACCCACAAAGATCAGCGGTGGGATCACCCAGCTCAGCAGACTCCCAAACCAGGCGTTGCCAGAAGCTGGCGTCGCTGAAAATTCTACGTCGTTGTCCTGCAGCAGCGTTGGCAAATTTAGATCGAAGACGGGCGCGGTCTCATAGACAGCGCCACCAGCTTCTAGCTGATAGCGGATGTTTTTTTCGCCAACAGTGGCGCTGGTGACCTGCTGGTCTTTGACCTGGCTAATAAAGGTGCTGTAAGGCACTTTGTCAGTCTCTTGACCGAAGGCAGGCGGCAGAAAAGTGCTGAGAACCAGAACCGCACTAATTGCCAGAAACACCCAGTTGGCGATGCGGCGCTGCTGCGGCTTTTTGTCCTTAATTGGCATAGCGTTACCCTATCTGACTGATAGGTATTGTTACGTTTTCGTTACCCGTATCGTAACAAGGGCAGTCGGCAGGAATGATCTGTCCGATGGGGTGATTTCCGTAACAAGAGCGCTTGCCTGGGATCGCTCGGTCAATGTTGTCAATGTTTAAGCCTTAGCCAGCAACGGCGCAGCCTGCAAGAGAGTTTTGGTGTAAGGGTGGGCCGGGGCTCTAAAAATTTGCTCAGTGGGGCCAGTCTCGACAATCTTGCCGTCGCTCATTACCGCGATGCGATCGCACAGATATTTCGCTACCCACAAGTCATGCGTAATGAATAGATAGGTCAAGTCCAGCTCATCTTTGAGATCAAGCATCAGCTCTAAAACCTGGGCCTGCACGCTGGCATCGAGCATACTGACCGGCTCATCGCAGATCACTAGCTTCGGATGAGTGATCAGGGCACGGGCGATCGCCACCCGCTGCTGCTGTCCGCCCGAAATATCCCCCGGATATCGGTGATAGTAGTCGTCTACAGGCGTTAACCCCACCCGTTCCAGCATGGCAACAACCTGTTTTTCCGCCTCAGCAGGGGTAGCCAGCTTGTGGATCAGCAGCGGATCGGCAATGCCCCGGCCCAGCGTCATCATCGGATTGAGGCAAGCGTTAGGATCTTGAAAGATCATTTGAACATCGCGCCGCCTGGCCTGCAGATCCTTTCGTGACAGACGGGTAAAGTCAATGCCTTGAAAGGTAATCTCCCCGGCGGTCGGCTCGACAATTCGCAGCAGCGTCCGTGAGAGCGTGCTCTTACCACAGCCCGACTCTCCCACTAAGCCCAATATTTCACCGGGGTAAAGATCTAGCGAAATGCCATCTACTGCCTTAATCGGCTCGGGCGGGTCTTGTCGCAGCAGGCGACCGAGCAGGCCCTGCTCAAGGGTGTAGTGCTTAGTCAAATTTCGCAGGCTTAGAATGGGCGGGGCTTCATTGCTAAACGAAGTAGCCGAATTTTGTGCGCCCGCTGACTGGAGCTGATGAGCCGACTGGAGCAGCGATCGCGTGTAGTCAGCTTGCGGATTGTAAAACACCGATTGAGTCGGCCCAACTTCAACGAGGCGACCCTGATACATGACGGCAATGCGATCGCAATACTCCCCCACCAAAGCCAGATCGTGAGAGATCAAAATCAGGCCCATATTCCGCGCTGCGCAAAGCTCGGTCAGCTGCTCTAAAATCTGCGCTGAGACGGTCACATCCAGGCTCGTTGTCGGTTCATCAGCGACAATTAGCTTCGGGTCAAGCACTAGCGCTAAGGCGATCGCTACTCGCTGTCGCATACCACCGCTGAATTCGTGCGGATATTGATGCCAGCGGCTGGCCGGGATCTGGACGGAGGCCAAAGTGGCGATCGCTCTTTCTTTAGCCGCCTTTTTACTTAGCTCAGGCTGATGCGCTAGCAGCGTCTCTACACAGTGATCCCCAATCGTCATCAGCGGATCTAGCCGGGTCATCGGGTCTTGAAACACCAGCGAAACTGCCTCGCCGCGAAAGTGCCGCAGCTCTGCAGGCGAAAACTCCAAGATTGAGCGCCCCGCAAAGGTAGCCTGCCCTTCAATCCGAGTCGTTGGGGGCAGCAGTCGCATCGCCGCTCTTCCTAAGGTGCTTTTGCCGCAGCCCGACTCTCCTACCAATCCCAGCCTTTCACCCGGCTGCAGAGATAGAGACACGCCGTCCACCGCCCAGGCCGAGTGACCCGGATAAGACACCCGAAAATTTTCTACCGCAAAGAGCGACGGAGAAGATGAGGCAACTGACGTGCTATCTGGGGGAAGGGGGAAATCGGCCATATTAAATAGTCGCTCGGAGTCAGCAGGATAGCGGCGCTGCGGTGCCTTTACTTCTCAAATTTTCGCATCAAATAGGCCACGCCGATGTCACCTTGAGGATGGCCTTTGAGTACATCAGCTAGCTCAAATACCCGACCTGCTAGCTCGGGGCCAAGTTTGTCAATCATCACCAGGCGCTGACGTTCTGTTTGTTCGAGCGCTCTCACCTGCGCTTGCCAGTCAGGCTTGAACACAATCGGAATTTGCACATGTAAGCCCAGCGCTTCGAGCACCTGCCATTCGCCCTGGTCGCACCAGAAACCCTCACACAGCGGGCAGCGCTCAATGTAGAAAGCGGCCTGTTTAAGCGTCAGACGCGATCGCTTCATGTAAGTGCCACATTCCGGGCAGAGGCCAGCCTTACTATCTAAAAGAGCCGGTTCAAAATCGCTCTCTAAGGTAAGCGGCAAAACTTTATCGGGGATCACTTCTAAACCGGCATGGAGCGACTGCCAGTGCTGATAATCGTGAGCGGCGACCCAGTTCCCTTTGCAGCTAGGACAGCGCTTCACGGGTAGATCTGCAGTCAACTGCTCGGCGACCAGTTCAGATGTCGTTTCTTTGGGGCAGCGCACAAAAGCCTCCCGAATCAGGATTGCTGACAGCATGCACTCAAAAAATCAAATGCATCTTTTGCAGCCTACTATAAACTCGTCTCAGCCGTTATTGGCCACCGATTTAAGTGCAGAGCGTCAGGTACAAACTTGATCAGCCATAGCCTGCACGAATTTTTGTAGCTCGCTCAGATGGATTTGGAGCTGCGATCGCTGCCGTTCTAAAGTAGCTGGCTGTTTGGCTGTGCGCAGTCGCATCGCCTCGATCCCCAGCAGGCGCAACCGCCTGTGCGCCTCAGTCTGATGGGGGCGTAGCTGCTGCTCTACCGCCGGGTCGATGTCAGCGCTGGCAACGGTCGCTAGTATGTCCTGAAACTGTCTTTGCAACTGAAACTGCTGCTGCTGAATGGCATGGGCATCCAGTGGATCAGCGGCTAAGCTAACCGATAGCTCACTCAGCAAACGTACCAGCGCTTTCACCTGGTCACATACATGGCTGACTGAAGGTGCTGACGGCATCGACTCGAAGTCTCCCAAAAGCTCAATTTTCTGACCAATCTCCTCAACATCTTCTCGAAAAGGGTCAGTTTTGTTTATCATTGCTCAATAGCACTTTTATATCTCCCAAGGGATATCACCGCTTCTTCAAGCGTACTACTAAAGCCTTTGGGCACCTGCAAAACGATGGGTTGCAGATGAGTCTAAGCAGTTGCTTTAACGGCTCAGCCACTTACCACCGAAACTCGGTGTTCAGATCTCTATAGTCACCTTTATCCTTCTCCTGACCACACCGGGAGAGCAGCTTTGTATTTTCAGTCTTATTTTTATCTGAGCGTATTTTAATTTTTGCTTCATTTAATGTTATCTAACCTTGATTGATCTGATCCCTATATAGTTTTTCTTTATCCTTCTGAGTACACCTTCGCCTGATAAGAGATTGCCAGCCATGACCGCAACAGCCCTTGCCCTTCCTCAAGATTGTTCGCTACCCGACTGGCTGTCCTCCTGCCTGATAGAGCAGCAGACAAGAGCTGATGTACCTGAGGCAGCAGAAGCGCCAGCGGACACAGCAGAAGCGCCAGCGGATACAGCAGACGACGACGCACTTACCGCAGAGCTACCTATCGATGGCAACCAGCTAGTCTGTCGGGCTTTTGAATTTGCCTATCAGCTCCATAAGGGCCAAAAGCGGGCTTCGGGCGACCCCTACATTGCCCATCCGGTCGCAGTTGCGGGCCTACTGCGCAGTCTGGGGGGAGATGGCGCCATGATCGCCGCTGGGTTTTTGCACGATGTGGTCGAAGATACGGCAGTTACCGCCGATGAGATCGAAGCGGTCTTTGGCCAGGAGGTGCGCCATCTGGTAGAAGGCGTTACCAAGCTTTCCAAATTTAACTTTGATAGCAAAACCGAGCAGCAGGCCGAAAACTTTCGTCGCATGTTTTTGGCCATGGCTAAAGATATCCGCGTGATTGTCGTTAAGCTCGCCGACCGGCTGCACAACATGCGCACATTAGAGCATTTACCAGCCAACAAACAGATCCGCATTGCCCGCGAAACTCTGGAGATTTTTGCACCTTTGGCTAACCGTCTGGGTATCGGTCGGTTTAAGTGGGAGCTAGAAGATCTCTGTTTCAAACACCTCGAACCCGAAGCCTACAGCCAACTTAAGCAGCTAATCGTCGAAAAGCGTACTGACCGCGAGGTCCGGCTAGAGCAAGTAGGCTCCACATTACAGGCGGGCATCAGCGAATTAGGCATCCGCTGTGAAGATGTCAGCAGCCGCCCGAAGCACCTCTACAGCATTTATCGCAAAATGCAGCGGCAGCAAAAAGAATTTAGCGACATTTATGACATCGCCGCCATTCGGTTGATTGTCAATACCAAAGATGAGTGCTATCGCGCCTTAGCTGTCGTTCACGATCTGTTTCGCCCGATTCCTGGCCGCTTTAAAGACTACATCGGCTTGCCCAAACCCAACCGCTATCAGTCTTTGCATACCGTGATCATGGGCCCCCACGGTCGTCCCATCGAAGTGCAGATTCGTACCGTTGAGATGCATCACATCGCTGAATATGGCATCGCCGCTCACTGGAAATATAAGGAGGTGGGCAACAGCCACACCGCCATCAGCGGCAACGACGAAAAATTTACCTGGCTACGGCAGCTCTTAGACTGGCAAAACGAACTCAAAGACGCTCAAGAATACCTCTCTGGCGTCAAAAACAATCTCTTTGACGAAGAGGTTTATGCTTTTACTCCCCGAGGCGATGTGATTCCGCTTAGCCGGAGCGCAACGCCCGTAGACTTTGCCTATCGTATCCATACCGAGGTGGGCAACCGCTGCGCGGGCGCTAAGGTTAGCGGTCGAATCGTACCGCTAAATACCGAGCTGCACAACGGCGACATCGTTGAAATCATCACTCAGAAAAACAGCCATCCCAGCCTTGACTGGCTCAATTTTGTCGTCAGTACGGGCGCTCGCAACCGCATTCGCCAGTGGTATAAAAACTTTCACCACGACGAAAACAGGGTGCGCGGTCACGAAATGCTTGAAAAAGTCATGGGTAAAGGCGGGCTTGACGCGCTGCTCAAGTCTGCCCCAGCTCAGGCGACTGCTGAGCGCTGCAATTATGCTTCGGTCAATGACCTACTAGCCGGGCTAGGCTACGGCGAGGTCACGCTCAATGCCGTGGTTAACCGGCTGCAAGAGGCGGTCAAAGAAACCCAGCCGATTCAGCCAGAAGCTGCCACGCTAGAAGATGAGCTGCCTGCTAGCAAGGCGATCTCTAACCGCAAGCAAAAGTACGATCACGCGCCAATTGCTGGGTTAGAGGGGCTATTGCACTACATTGCTGGCTGCTGTCATCCGCTGCCAGGCGAATCAATTTTGGGCGTTGTTTCTACGGGCGGTAGAGGGATTGCTGTGCACTTGCAAGAATGTACCAATGTAGAAAACATTCCGGGAGAACGGCTAATTCCGCTGCGGTGGAATGAGCCTGACACGGCCAAGGGTCAGGCAGAGACCTATCCGGTTCAGCTGAGAGTAGAAGTGATTGACCGGGTAGGGGTGCTAAAAGATATTTTGACTCGCCTCTCAGATCTCAAAATTAACGTGAATAATGCTGGCGTCAAGACTCACCCCAATCAGATTGCTGAAATTGATTTGGGTATTGATATTCTTGACCATGACCACCTGAATAAGACCTTTGCCCAAATTCGTAAGATGTCTGATGTCTTAAATCTTAAGCGGATAACTGCTGCGGACAGTCGATTTGGATAAACGCTGCTTTCCGTCCCTGTCCAGATATTTCTAGAAAATGCCCAATCCTTTTTTAACTTTGCCCTATGAGTCGCCCTTATTAGCGTTAGGGGATGACTATTTTGATGCGGTCACGCCAGCGACGTTTCCTCAGCACATTCTGCGGTTTCGCAATGGCGATGTTTTGCAGCAGTTGGGTTTATTGCCCGAGCAGGTGAGCGATCGCGACTTCATCGAAGCCTTTGGCCAGTTCAAAGATCACGATACCTTCCTCGCTCTCCGCTACCACGGCTACCAGTTCCGCAGCTACAATCCTTTTCTAGGCGACGGACGTGGCTTTTTATACGGCCAGGTGCGAGGTCGTCATGATGGCAAACTTTATGACTTTGGCACTAAGGGCTCTGGCCCCACGCCCTATTCTCGCGGCGGCGACGGGCGACTGACTTTAAAAGGCGGTGTGCGCGAAGTGCTCGCTTCTGAGGCTTTACACGCATTAGGCGTCAACACCTCACGCACGCTCAGCCTGATTGAAACGGGAGAATCTCTCCATCGAGGCGATGAGCCCTCCCCCACGCGCTCGGCAGTGATGGTGCGCTTTAGCCATTCTCACATCCGCTTTGGCACCTTTGAGCGGCTGCAATACCTGAAGCAGCCCGATCTGATTCGCAAGCTGCTAAACCATGTGATTGAGGTGTATTACCCTCATCTGCTGTCGGTAAAGTCTGATCAAGAGCGCTATGCCCTCTGGTTTGCCGAGCTTGCTGAGCGGTTAGCAACGCTGGTTGCCCAGTGGATGAGCGTTGGCTTTTGCCACGCGGTACTCAATACCGACAATATGTCGATTACCGGCGAAAGCTTTGACTATGGCCCGTTTGCCTTTATGGACGAATACGATCCAAAGTTTACAGCGGCCTACTTTGACTATTCGGGTCTCTATAGCTATGGCAATCAGCCAGCCGCCTGCTACTGGAATTTAGAAAAGCTGGCGATCGCGCTCAAAGGCATCGTCGATAGCGCTGGCATGGAGGCAGGGCTAGCCCAGTATCAGCCGAAGTATGCCGAGGTGTTTTGCGATCGCACTCTCAAAAAACTCGGCATCCCTTCTGAACTTGCCGCCACCTTGCCTGCCGATCTGCAGCGCGATCTCCTTCTACAGACCATCCATCTGCTAGAAGAAACCCACGTCGGCTACCACGACTTTTTTACCGCCCTCACCCAGCAATTTACCCCGCAGTGGCAAACCGAACCTGATAGCATTCTCACCTCTGCCGTCGAAAAGTCAGATCCGGTGGCGGCTGAGCTTTTAAAGGGGTGGCGATCGCTCTACCAAACCTGCCTCAGCCAGCTCCCCTCCGAAAAAATGGCCGATGTCCAAACCTGCCTGCGCGCTACCAACCCGATGACGGTGCTTTTGCGATCGCAAATTGAAGCCGTCTGGGAACCCATCACCACCACAGACAATTGGCAACCTTGCTATGACCTGCTGAAAAAGATTCAGAATCCTATGATGGCGCAGTAGGCAATGCCCCTGCGAGGTACCTACAAAAATACGGTTCAGCCATCCTTGATTAGGAATCGAAGGTCGTTTTCAGCCTACGTAGAGACAACGGCATACGCTCGAACGGGAAACGTACCGAACTTTTTTACCTTCACAGGCACAGCGTTGAACTTGAAGCCGCTGTCGGGCACGTCCTGCAAGCGACACATGTGCTCAACGATGGGGATGTCAGCCCCTAGCAAGATAGAGTGGGCAGGGCGATCGCCTGTTTTCGTCCCGTCTATGTTGTAAGAATCAATGCCGACTAACGTAGCGCCCGCTTCCTTTAGCCAAGCAGCGGCAGATTCGCTCAGGTGCGGATGGTCTTCAAAGTACTGATCGGTTCGCCAATGCTTGTCCCAACCGGTATGAACTAAGACAGCTTTACCTTTAACATCGGCGTTGGCAAATAGCTGAGGGCCGATGTTGGTTTGGCCCGGTTCGGCATGGAATAAAATACCGTCGAGATCTGCTAGCGCCTCTAAGCCTAGCTCAGACAAATCCTTCCCATCCGCATAGCGATGAAACGGCGAATCTATATAGGTGCCGGTATTTGCCGCCATCTCGATCTTGCCGATGTGAAAGGTCGTACCTTCAGCGTAGTAAGCTTTCGAGGCTTCTCGGGTGAGAAAATCGCAGATCAGCGGCGCAGGAACACCCTTGTAGGTGATCATGCCATCTTCTATGGTGTGGCTCAGATCAATCAGCTTTTTCATAAATTCTTTAGGCGTGAAGTTTTGGGCAAATTGCGCTCAACGTCTTCTCAGCCAATAGCTCAGAAGATATCAGATTTTGACCGATGATCAAATTGCCATCGGCTACCGCAAACGCTTCAAAATTAACAGACCTTAGAACGTCTGCGCCGAATTCTCGCAGGTTGCTTTCGAGCAAAAGGGCACTGTGAAATTCTGGCTACCGGCTAAGATCGTTGCAACTCACAATGAAATCTGCCTGCATGAATTCAACTCCCTACCGTGCCCCCTGGCTGCTGAGCAATGGCCTGGCAATGACCCTCTATGCCGGGCTCCGCGCCGGTGCCAACTGGCAACGTACCATCGCTGAACCCGAGCCGGTCTACCAGGAGAAAATTTTTACAGGCGCGCAGGGCGTTCCCATCTTTGGGCTGGTTGCCATTCCTGAAAATCCTATCGGCACTATTGTGGGCACCTATGGCATCACTGGCAGTCTAGAAGACCAGTGGTTTCTCAGGCTGATGGCCTGCAAAGCCTATGCCCGAGGCTACGCAGTGGTCATTTTCGACTGGCGGGCTCACGGTAAAACGGCTACACTCTCGCCTACCCTGACCTCTGATGGGCTATATGAAGGCGAAGACTTTGTCCGTATTGCCGCTGCTGCTAAGCAGATGGGCTGTCCAGCTCCGATCTGGTTCACAGCCTTTTCGCTGGGCGGGCTGCTGGCGCTGTGGGGTATCAAGGCGGCTCAAACGATTGAAGAATGGGGAGCTGATTTGGGTTTAGAAGATGATGATATCGGTGGCTGCGCGGTGATTTGCCCAGCACTGGATTCGCTGCGATCGCTCAACTATCTAGTCAATGCCCCCGTCGGCAAATACCTCGAAAAAGCCATCACCCGCAACCTCAAAGCCCTGCTACAGCAGATCTACCAAGACCATCCCAATGCTTTTGACCCAGACGCTATTCAGCGCGTCCATGGCATTCGCAGTTTTGACCAAGAGATAGTGGTTCCCCGGTTGGGCCTTAGCTCTGTGGAGGAGTACTATACCCTCACCAATGGGCTTTCCCTACTACCTCAGATTAATAAGCCAACCTTAATTCTCTATGCCGCAGATGACCCGCTCTTTGACCCTGCCCTAGTCAAAGAGATTCGGACTACCTGCGCCGCTAATCCAGTGATCGATCTGAGACTAACCGAGCAGGGTGGCCACGTAGGCTATGTCAGCAGCGCCGCTTGCCAACGGCAAATTCAAGATCCCGACCGCTGGTGGGCGTGGAACCGGGTGCTTGATTGGTGCGATCGCGCCAGCACAGCTAATCAGTTCGTGAATCCAGACATCGAATCTCAGCAAGCCCATGACTGATTCAGGTATCATACAGCCGTGGCCAGCAGCATTTTTGATTTAAGCTCAACTTTTGCCTACATCCGTGTCTTTTAATACAAAAAAGAAGCAAGACTGGTTTATTCTTGGCGATACCAGCATAGGTAGCCGCATCAGTCTTTCAACTGAGAGTAAAAGCACAAATAAAATCAGGAAAGTATTGACCCAGTGCAACCTGATGACTTGTCATTCACAAAGCCCACTATCCTTGGAGCACGTTGAGACCTCAACCACGCCAGGGTGACTGCCCTTTATTAGTCAATCAAGACAGTTTTAACCCGTTCATCTATGATGTGATCAGCTTCAATAGCTAACCTATGAGAGTAGCTTCTTGGCCGGCTAAAGAAACCCTCCGTCTTGCAAAGCTCCAAGACTACAATATTTTAGATACGTCGGCAGAGCCTGCCTACGATGACATTGCTGCGCTCGCGGCTCATGTGTGCGGTACGCCAGCCGCTTTTGTCAGTCTCATAGATGCTAATCGCCAGTGGTTTAAGGCGAAAGTTGGGGCCGACGTTAATGAAACGCCCCGCAGTGTAGCCTTTTGCGCTCATACCATCCAGCAGATGGGGGTAATGATTGTAGAAGACGCGCAGCAAGATCCTCGGTTTTGTCAAAATCCGCTGGTGACTGGCCCCCCCTACATTCGCTTTTATGCCGGGGCCCCGCTAGCCACGCCCGATGGCCATCACCTTGGGTCTCTGTGCGTCGTTGACTATCAGCCTCGCCAGCTCACAGTGCATCAGCTGAGTACGCTTCAGGTGCTGAGCCGCCAGATCATGGCGCAGATGGAGCTTGCCCGTCATGCCCATCAGCTCAAACTCTCCAACGAGCGCTTGGAGCAGCGAGTCAAAGCGCGTACGTCTGTGCTCACTTCGGCTCTGCATCTCCTGCTCAAGAATCAGACAAAGCTGCTCAAGCGAGAGGCAGCCTTGCGCCACAGTTCTCTGCACGACCCGCTAACTGGCCTCCCTAATCGCAGTTATTTTCTTGAGCGGCTCTATCAAGCCATTCAGCTAGCCCACCGCCAGCCTGATCACCTCTATGCGGTCTGGTTTATTGATCTAGATAACTTCAAGCCAGTTAATGACGTTCTAGGACA
This sequence comes from Leptolyngbya sp. BC1307, assembly GCF_002286735.1. Classification (GTDB taxonomy): domain Bacteria; phylum Cyanobacteriota; class Cyanobacteriia; order Phormidesmidales; family Phormidesmidaceae; genus Phormidesmis. The sequence continues at coordinate 45,877 of NZ_NRTA01000015.1, read as the reverse complement.
CGGCGTCGGCGATCAGCTGCTGAAGCAGGTCGCCGCTCAGATTAAGAAGATACTGCGTAGAAGAGATCTGGTCGCTCGGCTGGGCGGCGATGAGTTTGCGGTACTTCTAGACGATATTCCGAATGAAGCGCACGCCATCACAGCTGTAAAACGATTGCAAGAGCAGCTCCAGCAGCCTTTCCTGATTGAAGGGCAAAAAGTCTTTATCAGCGCTAGCATTGGCATTACCTTTAGCCACAGTGGCTACTATCAGCCCGAAGCAGCGCTTAGAGATGCCGATACCGCTATGTATCAGGCTAAAAAACGAACCAAACAGCGGCTTAGCCGCCGGGCGTTTCAAAACCAGCAGCCCGCTGACGCGCTCAGCTCACCGATCATTATTCAAGATGAAGGGCCACTCGGCGGCCAGTCGTACGCCCTATTTAATCCGACGATGCCAGGGCGAGCAAAAGATCGGGTGACACTAGAGAATGATTTGCGGCAGGCTTTGCTGAGCCATCAGTTCCATCTGTACTATCAGCCCATTTTTGATATGGGGACCCGGCAGATATCGGGGCTTGCCGTTCGCTTGTGCTGGCATCACCCCACTCAAGGCTGTTTAGAAGCCGAAGAGTTTATGGCGGCAGCTGAAGAAATCGGCATCGTCCGCCCGCTGTGCGAGCAGGTCATACACACCGCTTGCCAGCAGTTGAAACAATGGCGACAGCTACCAGCCGGGTCTAATTTGAGAGTGCATCTTTCTCTTTCTGTGTTGGAGATGACATCTCCCCAGATGGTCTCTCACTGGCAGGACAGTTTGAGGGCAGCTCAGCTATCGGCCTCGGCCTTCCAACTAGAGTTTAATGAATCGGTTCTAGTTAACAGCGACCCGATTACTACGGCGGTTTTGCAGCAGCTAAAAGCCTTGAGCGTTGGTCTCTGCGTGAATGATTTCGCGCGGGGAAATTCCTCCCTCAGTCGGCTTCATCAGCTAGCGGTTGATACGCTCAAGATTGACCGAGAGTTTGTCAAAGAGCTGGATCTCGGTCAAAGCAGCAGTATGGTGAAAACGATTGTTTGTTTGGGCCGCAGTGCCAACATGACGGTCATTGCTGAAGGGGTCGAGACAGAGACGCAAATGCAGACCCTGATAGCGTTAGGCTGTCGTCTAGGTCAGGGACCGTGGCTGTCGGAAGCGCTACCGGCGATCGCTATTGACCATCTCCTGTCCGTACCGGATGCAGGCGATTCCTAGCAGCAGTGGCGTCAGCCAGTCGCCCCAGCGAACGTAGGGGGTTTGGGTTTGCCTGAGGTAAAGGGTATCCAGGTGAGTAACATATTCATTGGGCGCTGAGAGCCAGTGCGATCGCCCGCGCGGATCGACGATGCCAGAGATGCCAGTATTGGTCACTCGCGCTTCCCAGCGGTCAGTTTCAATAGCTCGCATCACGTCTTGCGCGTGGTGCTGAATCATCTGCCGGGGGGAATAGGGGTCATTATTAGAAGCGGTGAAAATGGCCTGACCGCCTCTATGCACCTGCTGACGAAACAGGTCAGCAAAGGCCGACTCGTAGCAGATGCCCGCTGCTATCGGGCCAAAGGGTGTCTCTAGAAGCTGGTCAAATTTGCCAGGAACCAGGCTGTCACCATAAGGCGATAGTCTGCTCACCAGCATGCCGATGATGCTTTCTAGCGGAATGTATTCCCCTAACGGCACTAGCTTGACTTTGTTATAGCGGCCAACGACTTCGCCTGCAGGTGTCAGAGTCAGTAGGCTTTGGGTCAGCGCTCCCTGGTTCTCCGCCGGGTTCTGACGAGCAAAGGTGCCCAGAACTAGCGGCACCCCGTTTTTCACGACTGCCCGCTGTAGCAGATCACGGTTTTGCAGAAACGGGTTCCACACCTGAGGAATGGCTCCCTCAGGGGTCAAGACCAGATCGACGCCCTCAGCGGCTAGCGCTTCATACCCGTCAAGGTAAACCTGCCTTGAGGTCTGAATGCCTTTGGCCGTTAGCTTTTGATCAGTGGGAATATTCCCTTGAATTAAGCCAACGACTAGCGCCTCAGCGGGGCGGTCTGCCAGAGGTCTGCTGTAGAGCCCGAGCCCTAGTAAGTGAACGGCGACGAACAAGGCGAGCGCACTACCAAAATACCGGCCCGAATACTGGCCTAAAGACTGGCGAGCCAGTAAACGAATGCGCCACCCGTACCAAGCTTCAGCCAGTAGGCCATTGACAGCGACGATGGCCGCTGTGACGGTAATCGGCCCCGATAGCTGACCTAGCTGCAATCCGACTAGGTTATAAGGGCTCTGAGTGTAGCTTAAAGAAGTCCAGTACAGCGGCCCCTGACTCCAGATCCATTCCACTGCGCACCACAGCGCTGTCCCGACCAGGACCCGATTGCCACCTTTGAGCCCCTGCCATCGCATTAATCCGCGCATCAGCGCTACCCAGGTAATACCGATAGCCGCGCCCCAGAGAGTGATAAATAGCCAGGCAAACAGCATGATCGCCATGCTTTCCAGCCAAGACATTCCCATCCAGGTCAGCGGATGCAGGCCAGTGATCCAGGAGAGCGCTGTCCCGTGATAGGCCACTCCCCACAGCGCTGCGCCTACTAAAACACTGCGAACGGTTTGCTGCGGCCTGTGCAACACGCTCCATAAAGGCACCATAGCGACCCAGGCTAGCGGCCAAGCGTTGACCGGCGCTACGCCCATAAGGAAGCCGCCGCCCAGTAAACTGAGGATTAACCTGCGCTGACTGAGCAAACCCGTAGTTTCTTTAGTAACTGCTTTTGATAGCGGCAGATCTGACCGCGAATTCGACAGTAAGCCCTTCAAGTCAGCATCTCTCTACTTAACACCTTCATAGTTATTGATATAATCCCTCTTCACAAGGTAGTTTGATCCAGGTGATGGCGATCGCACATTGCCAATTCACTCCCCCTTATCTTAAAAAGCAAGGAAACCCATGGCAGACTGGCAGGTAATTGAAGGAGGCGTAACTGCGCCTAAGGGCTTTCGCGCCGCTGGTATTGTCGCCGGACTAAAGCCATCCGGGGCTCCTGATGTCGCGCTGATCGTGTCAGACTGTGAGGCGATCGCTGCTGGAGTCTTCACTATGAGCCAGGTACGCGCCGCCTGCGTCGATTACTGCCAAGATCTATTAGAGGCCAAACCGGCGGCTCGCGCCATTCTCTGCAATGCCGGTCAAGCCAATGCCTGTACTGGCGAACAGGGCAAGCAAGACGCCTTAGCCAGCGCCGCCGCCGCCGCTGCCGCTCTGCAAATTTCTCCCGATCAAATATTGCTCGCCTCTACCGGTGTAATTGGTCAGCCCCTCAAGCTAGATATTCTAAAGGCTGGCATTCCAGATGCGGTAGCGGCTCTCTCACCCACCGGATCGGCGGCAGCAGCTAGAGCCATTGTCACCACCGATTTGATCACCAAGTCAATTGCGCTTGAAACTCAGATCGGCGATCGCCCCGTCCGCATTGGCGGCATTGCCAAAGGATCGGGCATGATTCACCCCAACATGGCAACGATGCTGAGCTTTGTCACCTGCGATGCAGCCGTCTCTTCACAGCTCTGGCAAGATATGGTGCGCCGCGCCACCGCAAAAAGCTTTAATCAAATCACTGTCGATGGCGATACCAGCACTAACGACTGTCTGCTCGCCCTGACTAACGGTGAGTCGCGCACCCCAGCGATTACCGCCCCTGGCCCCGAAGCTGACAAGCTAGAAGCCATGCTGACCGAGGTTTGTATCTATCTAGCCAAATCTATTACCCGGGATGGGGAGGGTGCCACTTGCCTGATTGAAGTAGCCGTGACGGGGGCGATGAGCGATCGCGCTGCCAGTCAAATTGCCCGCACCGTGGCTGGCTCCTCCCTGGTTAAATCCGCCATTTTTGGCCGCGATCCTAACTGGGGCCGCATTGCGGGCGCTGCCGGACGAGCGGGCATCCCCTTTGACCAGGCCGAACTCAACATCAGTCTAGGCGACTTTACGCTGATGACTGACGGAGCCCCTCAGCCTTTTGATCGAGCAGCTGCCAGTGCCTATCTCAAACAGCAAGCAGAGCGCAGTACTCAGGCCATGTCCCAGGTGCTGATTACCCGTCTAGATAAGAGCGCACCTCTGTCAGCCGAAGAGTCCCTCATGCACCAGACTCAGAGCATAGAAGCCCTTGCTCATCCAGTACAAATCGCTGTCAACGTGGGCGCTGGGCCTGGTAAAGGTCTAGCCTGGGGCTGCGATCTCAGCTATGACTACGTAAAAATAAACGCTGAATACACAACCTGACCAATTAGCCAAAAGCAGAGCGGCCATTAGGAGAGGCCATTACCCTTGCAATCTCGCGAAACTTTTGCAGGCAAAAAGTCGTCATTGTTACCTATATATATCGAAGAGTCAAAAGCTAATGCGTAAAGTCACCGCTGCCTTCGTCACTTCACTGGCTGCTATTTTCGCTGGGCTGACTGGCTGCGGTCAGAGCGATCGCGTTCCAGAGTGGAGTTTTGAAGCGCCTGCTGATGAGCCGGGTGAAAGCGCTTACGTTTCGGCCAGAGCAGAGGCAAGTTTACCCACTAGCGACGCGACAGAGCCAGATTTTGAGCAGACTGTAACATCAGAGACGGTTAGCAAACGCCCGGTTCTCCTCAACAATGTTGCCAGCGCCCGCACGCCTGCTCGCTACGCCCCCACCAGCTCACAGGTCTACCTGCCCGCTTCGCCACCTTTTGATCAGTCCCAGGTTAAGCAGACTGCTAATTCGGTCGCGTCGAACTCAATTCCGGCAACAGGAAGCCCAGTGCCAGCCTCGCCCCCACTAGTTGATTCATTGGCGGCTCGCACTGTACTGGCGGCATCAGCCCCCCCACCGTTGAGGGTCCCATCTCAGGCAGACACACAGACCGAGCGCAATACCGCCGCAGAGTCGCCAGCCCGCTCCGCCGATGGCCTACCGATGCTGCCCCCTAAAACAGCCGATGCAGTAATCGCTCAGCCCCCTCTCTCTACTGCTGCTCTAGAAGAATCAGCCGAGGCTTCTGCACCAGCGCTGATGACACCAAACCCTCTGCCAGTCGTAGCCCCAGCAAAGGTGACTCAGCCAGACCTTGATATGGAGACAAGTGAGACCGAAGAGGACTCAATTGGCACTGCTATTCTGCTCGACTTACAGCGGCTGTCAGGAACAGCAGCAGACCCTACTGGCACAACAGCTGGTCTAACGACTGCCGAAACCGTTACAGACCGGGCTCTAGCTGACCTAACCCGGTCTTTATCGCTTCAGGAGTCTGTGTTGCTTGCTGACCTTCAGGCTGCACTAAACCCTTCGCCAGCAGCCGTAAGCCTACAGACGCTGCAGCAGGGGTTGCCTGAGACAGTTCTGTTTGATGGCAATTTAGCTAAGCCAACGCCTAAAGCCAATCTGTACTATAGTGCTGGCTATCTGTACTCTCCTTTGGTAGCGGGGCTGAGAACATCTGCTGCCCCCCGCCCTGCTATATATTTTCCTGCTGTAGAGTCGGCATCTATAGCTAAGTAAAGCGGTATAAACCAGTTTTGACAGCTATAGCGTTGGATGATAAGCGCGGCTCATTTAATTAGCCTCAACTAGCTCGACGGTATTTTCGCGATCGCGAATCGTCACGTCATACCCACTCAAAAAATCGTTGCCCAGCAGGCCAATACTCACTGAGTCGCCAATACTGACTCGCGCATCAGCAAGCGTAATTGCGCCCAGCGATATTGAGCGCATTTGCCCTATTTCAAAGGTCACTGCCGATTCGCTGGCAGTTGCGGCAATCATGCTCTCGGTCGCCACAATGCCTAGATCATTAGCCATCTGGCGAGTAATTAGGGTACGGCTAGCGCCGGTATCTAGGATCATTTCGTAGGTTTTTACACCATTGAAGGTGACTCGCACAACGGGCGTGCCGTAGAGCCGACGAACAATGGGCACTCGCACTCGTTGAGCGCTAGGAGGCGCGCCAGTGACCGCAATGGCAACTTTTGGCCTGGTGGGAGCGATCGCCTCAGGCGGCAGCGGCGCTAGCGGCGCATAGACCGATGCCTGCAGGTTTGCTACCACCGCGTTGGCTTGCGCAGCGTTACGAGCATATTCTGCTATTTTTTGCTGGGCTACCTCATAATTTTCATCACCTGCGCCCACTTGCTTCATCTGATTAGCCGCCTGCTGCCATCGGCCAGCAATCAAGGTCCAATCATCCGGCGAAATCGCCGTCTGACTCAAGTGGTAGGCACTAGAGGCGAGGTTGATCCCCTCTCTGTAAGCCGGTGCGGGCGTAGCAGCCGAGGGAGATGGCGGCACAGCCACTGAGGTAGAAGCTACAGGCGAGAGGCTGCTGGACGGATCGGTCGATTCTTCTGCTATACGGGTCATCTTGGGAGCAGAAGCACAAGAACAGCATACCAATCCGACAAAACTAGGCAATAATATGAAGCGATAGGCGGATTGAGACGGGCCCATGATTGATGTTTCACCTGATCTATCTCTAAATTTCCCTGACTATTTTCTGTCTGACTCTCGTCTTAATACGGATCTTTTGGTCAGACTCTGATAGATCTTTAGTCAAACCTCTGACAGACTCAGTATTTTCAGCTTGGCGTTCACTTTTAGCTAACTTATGTTTAATCCCGCTGCTCAGCCTGCTTTGCTCATTTTAGAAGATGGTTCTATCTATCGAGGTTGGTCATTTGGAGCGGCGGGTACCACGATGGGTGAGGTTGTCTTCAATACAGGAATGACCGGCTACCAGGAAGTGCTGACAGACCCTAGTTACTGCGGTCAAATTGTCACGTTCACCTATCCAGAGCTGGGCAATACCGGCGTCAATCCTGAAGACGAAGAATCAGCTCGGCCCTTTGTACGCGGAGCGATCGCCAAAAATATCTGCGATCGCCCCAGCAGCTGGCGATCAACTCAATCGCTCAGCGATTATCTCAAAGCGCATTCTATCCCAGGCATCTACGGCATCGATACGCGCGCCCTCACCCGCCAATTGCGCAGCGCCGGGGCAATGAATGGCGCTATCTCCAGTGAAGTGCTTGACCCAGAAGAACTGCTGCGTCAGCTACAAACCCTCCCTTCGATGGAAGGGCTGAACTTAGTCAGAGAAGTCACCACTCAGGAGATCTATGAATGGCGCGAGGCCACAGGTCAGGGCTGGGCTTTCAGCGCTGAGAGCCAGCCTATAGCCGATCCCGGCAGTCCTGGCGTAGTCCTAGAGCCTCCCGCTACTAGCACTGAAGAGCGACCTTTAAAGGTCGTTGCCGTTGATTTTGGCATCAAGCGCAACATCTTAAGACGCCTGGCTAGCTATGGTTGTCATGTGACCGTCGTTCCCGCTGACACATCAGCAGAAGAGATATTGAGCTACCGGCCCGACGGTATATTTCTATCCAATGGCCCAGGCGATCCAGCCGCTGTCACCAATGCGCCTCAGCTCACCCGCGCGCTAGTCGAAAGTCAGCTACCCACCTTTGGCATCTGTATGGGTCATCAGATCTTGGGGCTATCTCTAGGCGCTGAAACCTTCAAGCTTAAGTTTGGCCATCGCGGACTCAACCAGCCCTGCGGTCTCACCGAGCAGATTGAAATTACCAGTCAAAATCATGGGTTTGCGCTCGATGCCGACTCTATTGACGAAACACAGGTCGAGATCACCCATCTCAATCTCAATGATCGGACGGTCGCAGGCATCCGCCACCGTCAGTTGCCCGTCTTCTCTGTGCAATATCACCCCGAAGCGAGTCCTGGCCCCCACGATGCTGACTACCTGTTTGCCAACTTTGTAAAGGCCATGCGCGAGCGGCAAGCATCCGCAAAAACGACGCAATGATTTATTTTGTCTGCAAGAGAATGCCCCAGTGGCGGGCATAATAGCCATGTCTTGAGAGGGATATACCGCAAGACTAAATTCTATCTTGCAGTCGATAGTATCTTGACCTATACTTAAGCGTCATATTGTCGTTCAACGCTAGGCACATCAGGAGGTCCTCCCATCGCTGAGTCGCTCACCCTAACAGTTAGTCTTAGAGGCACCCGCGAAGTTAGGGGAAAATGTCAAATTTTTCGCCTCACCGGGCTTTTAGATGCTTTTTCAGAGCCAACTTTTCTGAAGGTTATCAATAAGTACATTGAAGATGGCCCAGCTCATATCATCCTAGATTTGTCCACAATTGACTTTGTTGACAGTTCTGGCCTGGGCGCACTGGTTCGCTTGGTTAAAAAGGCCAAAGGCGAGAGCGGTAGCCTCCAAGTGGTCAGCAATCCTCGGGTGACGCAAACGGTTAAGCTGGTTCGATTAGAGCAGTTTTTATCTTTGCAGCCCAATGTAGATGCCGCCATCGAAAACTTGAAAAAGCTTTAGCGGTTTCTCTACATTAGAGATCCCTTTGCCTGAAGACTTTTTCATGGCCCTCTGCTGCTCTACTGCCGTAAGTATCGTCGTCAACGCTCAGGCACTCGCTTTTAGCGTTGGGGCTCAGCGGCCATGGGCAAGGCGGCTGTCTGCTGTTTCTGGCAAAATCCACTGTGGTACAGCTGCCGTCCAATCATTCATCAGCCAATGTTCCGCCGTCACCACCAGACAAAGAGTTAGCGGCTGATCCCGCTCAAGAGAGCGGGCAAGACAGTTTCACTCAGTTGATTAACACGCCGCTAGGGGATGAGCTTTCGGCTGCTCGGACAGGTTCGATTGCACCCATCTCTCTGGCTTACATAGGCGATGCCGTTTTTGAGCTGTATGTGCGATCGCGCCTCCTGATTCCCGCTAAGCGCATCCGCCACTACCACCAGCAGGTCGTCGCTGAGGTTAAAGCCGAACAGCAGGCAGAGTACGCAGATGTCCTTATCCCCTACTTAAGCGACGCAGAGAAAGAAATTTTGCGGCGCGGGCGAAATGCGACCTCTGGCCGCCATCGCCGAGTAGGAGCCAAAGAGTATCAAAAAGCCACTGGTTTTGAGGCTTTAGTCGGTTTTCTCTATCTCAACGATCAGCCTCGCCTGCTCAATTTGCTGAATCGGTTGGAAATATAGGCCCCTTTCTGACCTGGAGGTACTTAAGGTCTGCCAGTTTATCTCTGCAGCAGGTTATAGATCTCCCAACATTAGATGTTTTATTGTGACTTAAACGTCATACCCATCAGGTATCAGTCCGCCTACACTGGTTGTAAGAGTATTCAGCTCCAAAGGAATTGTCAGACCAGGAACTATCAGAGGAATTGCGCGTGAGCGGCCCAGAGCATCCATCCGATTTTTCAGCACCATCTTCGAAACCTTCTCGCCACCGAAAATCAGGCCCTAAACCTCGTACCAGCGCCAGTTCTAACGCTGGGTCAAAGCCAAGAATTAAATCAAAGTCTACTGGAAAGTCTACTGGCAGCAGCAGACCTAAGCAGTCGGACCGCCCGCAGCTAGCCAAAGGGAGAGTTCCCGCTAAGCCCGGTAAGTCGTTTGGCAAGCCCAGATCTGACCGCGCCTCTGGCGAAAATTTTAGAGACCGCCGTCGCGACGATATTGAAGATGGCGATACTGCCCTAGAAGATCTTAAACCAGACCTGATCTATGGCCGTCATTCAGTAGAAGCGGCGATCGCCGCTAAGCGATCGCTCAATCGCCTCTGGATTAATGCCAAGCTCCGCTACGATTCCCGCTTTCGCCCCTTGATTGTAGAAGCCAAGGCTAACGGGGCGGTGATTGATGAAGTTGACAGCCTGCGCCTGTCTCAGATGACACAGGGAGCCAGCCATCAAGGCATTGTGGCTCAGGTAGCAGCTTACGAATATGTCGAGCTAGAGATACTGGTGGAACAGGCCAAAGCAGCGGCTCGCCGCCCGGTGATTGTTGCCGCTGATGGCATTACCGATCCGCATAATTTAGGCGCGATTATTCGCTCAGCAGAGGCCATTGGCGCTCAGGGGATCGTGATCCCGCAGCGGCGAGCAGTGGGGGTCACCTCTACTGTTTCTAAAGTGGCCGCTGGCGCTTTGGAGAATATTCCTATTGCTAGAGTTGTGAATCTAGGGCGATCGTTAGAATACCTGAAAAAGAGTGAGTTCTGGATTTACGGCTTAGCTGCCGAAGCCGCGCAGCCGATTCACACCGCTGACTTTTCCGCCCCTGTTGTCTTGGTGGTAGGGGCTGAGGGAGCCGGTCTGAGCCTATCGGTACAAAATCTTTGTGATTCGCTGGTAGCGATTGAGCTACGGGGCAAAACGCCTAGCCTCAATGCATCTGTGGCGACTGGCATGGCTCTCTACGAGATCTATCGCCAAGCCTGGGTAAAAAAATTGCCGGCTTTAACGATTGCTAGTTCTTCAGGTAACGAAGTATAAAGATGCAAGTGCTGAATATGGTTTCTCTTCAAAATTGTTATGCTCAAACATTCATAGCTAGGCATTTGCTCTAAGATAAAGTTCTTGAACAATCTGTTTATCCAGGAAGTGTGGCTGCACGCCAAGCTGTATCACTGCTTCCCCAGCGGTTTGCCTAGCAGCCATCCAAATTTTCACCTCTTCCTTGTGCAGCTAAGGGCATAGCTAAAGTTTCTATAGAGGGGCTACAGGCTCCTCTGACAGTCAGATATAAAAGGTTTCCTCTAGCCATCCGCAGGTCATATTCGTTTGGCTAGCCGCATCCGTCCATCTGTAAAGACATCCCCTATTACTGTGATGAAAAACTTTTTTGGTAACTTGTTCGGTCTGTTCTCTACGCCTTGGTGGGTCAAAATCACTACGGCAGAACCCCATTGCATTTATTATTTCGGACCATTTGATAGCGAGACAGAAGCGATTCAAGCCCAGCCTGGCTATATTGAAGACCTGCAGCAGGAAGGGGCGCAGCAAATTCAAACTAGCCTGCAGCACAGCTCAGAACCCGACGAGCTGACTATCGAACTAGAGACAGCGATGCAGTCTTCAGTGATGATGCCCGTCTAAGAGACCAGGCTAAGTTCCAGATTGTACAGACCGGCAGACAAGCGGCTTCTTGATCAGGTAGTTGCGGTCTTCAGCTATCAGTTTTGAGCTGACTTAGTTACGTGACCCTCAATCAGTTGGTCGATTTGCGCGAAATCGGGTTGCCATCTGTACTGCTTCAGGTCTACTTTTCCTTTCTTAAACGCGATCCCTTCTGCTTCTAGCAATAGCTGTTGTAGATCGTCAGTACCGTCTCTTAGTGAAGAGCGGGAAACTTCTCCTTTGGCGTTGATGACTCTATGCCAGGGAATGTCGCTGTCGGCGGTTACCTGGTAAAGGGCATAGCCAACTACTCTGGGCTTACCCATCAGCCCTGCTAAGTCGGCTACCTGACCATAGGTAGCCACTTTCCCATAAGGAATCTGTTTGACCACTTGATAGATATTGGGATAGCAAGACATTGTTCTTGTAGGGCGCTGATTATGAAGCGTGATCGTGTGGCGCGGCTGAACGGCGCTTAGTCGGACTGCTTTTACTCAGCGTGATAAGTGGGATCGTTGATAGCAGCCATGCTGAAGCAGTGGGCGCAGCTTAGCACCATCAGCGATCGCGCCGCTACCGTCACCGTATGCTCCCGGCAGTAAATCTTTCCCTTTTCAACAAAACCACTGGGCTCTTTAGTATCTATCAAAGTCTGCCACTGCTGGTTCTCAATCGAAGTAGGCACACTAAACGGCAATGGCTCAGCCGAAGGATTGAAAAACAGTAAGAAGCTATCGTCAAAAATGCGCTGCCCCCGGCTGTCTACATTGGGGATCTCCGCCCCATTGACAAAAATGCTGATGGCTTTGGTAGCGTTATTATGCCATTCGTCATTGTCAATGGCACTCCCGTCGATATGAAACCAGCCAATATCGACCACGCCAGACCCGTGAATTTCACGGCCAAAAAACCAGTGATGGCGGCTAAAGACGGGGTGAGCCCGGCGAAAAGCAATGAGCTGGCGAGTAAAGGTCAGTAGCGCCTGGTCGTCGGGCTGAAGGTTCCACTGAAACCAGGACAGCTCACTATCCTGACAATAGGTGTTGTTATTGCCCTGAGTTGTGCGGCCCATCTCATCGCCGCCTAAGAGCATAGGTACCCCTTGAGAGAGCATCAGAGTAGTCAGCAAATTGCGACGCTGCTGGGCCCTCAGCGCCAAAATCTGGGGATCGTCACTCTGCCCTTCTGCGCCACAGTTCCAGGAGCGGTTGTAGCTCTCGCCATCGCGGTTGCCCTCGCCGTTGGCTTCGTTGTGCTTTTCGTTGTAGCTCACCAAGTCGTTGATGGTAAAGCCATCGTGAGCGGTAATGAAGTTGATACTGGCATGGGGCAGACGACCGTCATTTTGGTAGAGGTCAGAGCTGCCGGTGAAGCGAGACGCAAAGTCTCCCAAGCTATAGTGCTCACCTCGCCAAAAGTCGCGAATAGTATCTCGATATTTACCATTCCACTCAGACCATAGCAGCGGGAAATTGCCGACCTGATAGCCGCCCTCACCGAGATCCCAAGGTTCAGCGATGAGTTTGGTCGTCGATAGCACCGGATCTTGATGGATGATGTCGAAAAAGGCCGAAAGCCGGTCCACTTCGTACAGCTCGCGGGCCAGCGCCGAAGCCAGGTCAAACCGGAAGCCGTCTACGTGCATCTCCTGCACCCAATAGCGCAGACTATCCATAATCAGCTTGAGCACCTGAGGGTGACGCACATTGAGCGAATTGCCGCAGCCTGTGAAGTCCATATAATAGCGGGGCGCGGTTTCGACCAGGCGGTAGTAGGCGGCATTGTCTGTCCCTCTAAGGGAAAATGTCGGGCCAAGGTGATTGCCTTCGCCAGTGTGGTTATAGACCACATCTAGAATGACTTCAATGCCTGCCTGATGCAGCGCTTTCACCATTTCTTTGAACTCGCGCACCTGCTGACCGTGGCAGCCATCTGAGCTATAGCCAGCATGGGGCGAAAAATAACCTAGAGAATCGTACCCCCAATAGTTGTGCAGCCCGGTGGTCACCAAATGCCCTGGATGAACGTCATAGTGATGAACCGGCAGCAGCTCTACAGCCGTAATCCCCAGTTTTTTGAGATGGGCGATCGCCTCCGGATGCGCCATCCCTGCGTATGTACCCCGCAGTTCTACCGGAATCTTCGGCTGCTGCTGAGTAAAGCCGCGAACGTGAACCTCATAGATGATGGTTTGATCCCAGGGGATATCGGGATGAACGTCATCTTGCCAGTCAAAGCTAGGATCAATGACCACTGACTTAGGCATTGAGGCCGCGCTATCGGCAGTCGAAAAGGCTAGATCCCGTTCGCGATCGCCAAAGTGATCCATCGGAAAGCTGAATAGCTCCGGCCCGAAGCGAATATCACCCGTAATCGCTTTAGCGTACGGATCGATCAGCAGCTTGTTCGCGTTAAACCGATGACCTGCCTCCGGCTGATAAGGCCCTTCTACCCGGAAGCCATAGTGCTGACCTGGCCCGATGCCGGGTAAAAACCCATGCCAGACGTAGTTGGTTACCTGGGGTAAACGCACCTGGGTCTCGCCGCCAGTGGAATCAAACAGACATAGGATGACCCCAGTCGCGTTTTCAGAAAACAGCGCAAAATTAGTCCCCTCTCGCTCCCAGGTTGCGCCAAGTGGGTGCGATCGCCCTGGCCAAACTTCTACTGTCATAGACCCCAAAACCGTTCGTATCCTTAGTGCAACCGTACCAAAATTTGTAGTGAGCTGAAAGCCAGCCTCAGCGCAATTGACTATGGTGATGCCTATCACTAGCCGCTAACCGCCGCCGTCACACTGGTGTCAATCTATACCGAGTACCCTAATAGAATGTATTCCCGGGTGCATGATATGCCCAAAGCCAGCCGTCGTCCGCTCAAACCGAACCCTTTTATCTCACTGCGCGACCCTAAAACAGGCAAGTGGAGGGTGATCTTAAAGCGGTCTCGCCAGCAACGTCTGCGAAAAGCGCAATCCGAGCAACGGCTCGAATAGGGTGATCGTACCCTAAATATATTTCGTCAGATCCGAAAAGCTCGGCAGCAGCCTATCTACAGGCTAAAGAGAGGCTAAAGGGTCAGATCTCCTGTCACAATGGCAGCAGTCATCGTCTCTTACCATGCCCCAGCTATATCCCCCCATTCAACCCTATCGCCAAGGTACGCTATCGGTTTCAACCCTGCATACGCTGTACTACGAAGAAGCGGGCAACCCAGCCGGTAAGCCCGTTGTCTTCTTACACGGCGGCCCCGGTGGCGGCATCATTTCTCTCTATCGCCAGTTTTTTGACCCGGCCCGGTGGCGCATTATTTTGTTTGACCAGCGGGGCTGCGGGCGCAGCACACCCCACGCAGAGCTGACTGAAAACACAACATGGGATCTGGTTGCCGATATTGAACGGCTGCGATCGCATCTCTCTATTCCCCAATGGACCGTCTTTGGTGGCAGCTGGGGCAGCACCCTGGCTTTGGCCTACGCCCAAACCCATCCAGATCGCTGCTACGCGCTGATCCTGCGAGGCATTTTCATGCTGCGTGCCAAGGAAATTCGCTGGTTCTACCAGTCTGGCGCAAGCTACATCTTTCCGGATGCGTGGGAAGGCTATTTGGCCCCTATTCCCCCGGCTGAACGCGATGACCTGGTCGCGGCTTACTACAAGCGTCTGACCAGTGACGATGCTCAGATTCGTCAGAGCGCCGCCAGCGCCTGGTCGATTTGGGAAGCGAGCACCAGCAAATTAATCCCCGATACTGACCTGATTGAGCGCTTTGGCAGAGATCGCTTTGCCGAAGCCTTCGCTCGGATTGAATGTCACTACTTTGTTAACGGCGGCTTTTTCACAGAAGCAGATCAGCTGCTCAAAAACATAGACCGCATCCGTCAAATTCCAGCCGTCATCGTGCAAGGGCGATATGACGTGGTTTGTCCGATGGCCTCAGCCTGGGAACTGCACCGCGCTTGGCCCGAAGCTGAATTAACAATAGTCGCTGCAGCAGGTCACTCAGCTACCGAGCCCGAAATCACCAGTGCCCTTCTAGCCGCTACTGATCGATTCGCAGACCTCTAGCTTTGCTGAAAGCTGCCTTTCTAAAGCTGTGCTTATAAAGCTGTGTTTCTAAAGCGGTGACCCTAGCGCTGCCAGAAGCGACGCTTATTCTCACAGGGAACCGGCAAGCTCAGGGCCGCGTGAAATTCTTGCTGCACCTTTCTGGTCAGTCGTTTAGAGACCTGGCGAACAATTTGGTTGAGCAGCTTATCACCTGAGGCTTTGACCAGGTTATCGGGCAGGACCTGAACAAATCGCGGCAGTTCTACCCAGGTAGAGAGGTTTAGCTCCCATTCGATATGAGTGGTCTTATCGATCTGTAGATCCGGCGGTAAATCCTCAAGGTCTTCTGCAGCGCTTTCGCACAGCGACATCGAAGCGCGAAAGTCGACATCGTAGCCGACCGGATCGTAGCCAGGGACAGGAATGGTCTCGATGCGATAGACGCCTTCATCTTGAGGCAGCAGGTGCAAACCGATCTTGGGCTCTACCTCGTGGTTCAAACTCTTAAACTTGCCCACCGTTAGACCATAGCCATTGTTTCCAATAGACTCTACGGTCATTGGCTTAGCGCAGCGATGAAACCACTCCTGGTGAGCATCTAGATACTTGGCAACGCTCGCCGCATCCGCATACATCTCCATGTGGCCGATATAGTTGCCTTGAAAGTGCAATGTCTCTTTCGAAGAAAATTCTGCGTGTGAAGTTTTTTGACCTTCAATCAGACTAGCACCCGCCTTAAGAAATTGGGAGCCTAGCGGGGAGGAAGATGGGCTAGAAGGAATTTGCATAAGGGCAAGTCAGAAGATGGTTTCAGTCTATTTTTGGGACGGGTCAACAAACTGTAGCTCAGGCCACGCTCAACCTGTCTGTTCACGCTTGAGCTAGATCGCCAGTCTTTCTAGCTAGGAATAAAGCCTAGTGATAGAAACGTTATGGCATACAGAAGCTTTAATTTTGTCCGTACAAAGCAGACTTGACAGGCACAAAATATACCTCAGACTCACAATATCTATTGCCGAGCGATCGCGACATTCGCTGATTTACGGATATGCCCAAACAGATGCCTGGCGGACATACTTAAAGGATACGCACAGAGAAGGGGCTCATCACGACAAGGAACCCTCTATACTGCCCTCAGCTTTGCAGCAAAGGATAAATAGCACATGAGAGCATTGGTCGCAGGAGCAACCGGTAAGACGGGTCAAAAAATTGTCAGGCAGCTAATTGAACAGGGCATTACAGTCAGGGCGCTAGTTCGGGATCCGGCTAAGGCCGCTGCCGAGCTACCGGCGGATATAGAGACTGTTGTGGGCGACGTGCTAGAGCCGGGTAGCCTCGGCGGTGCGTTGACGGATGTTCAGTTTTTGATCAGCGCGACAGGTGCTGCGCCTAGCCTGGATCCGACTGGGCCTTATAAAGTTGACTACGAAGGCACTAAGAACCTGATTGATGCGGCCAAGATTGCTGATATCGATCAGTTTGTCATGGTTTCTTCGCTGTGTGTCTCTAAGATCTTTCACCCGCTCAATCTGTTTTGGGGCGTGCTCTATTGGAAACAGCAGGCCGAAGACTACCTGAAGAACAGCGGCATTCCTTACACCATTGTCCGTCCGGGCGGCCTGAGAGAGGAAGATAATGACCAGGCCATTGTCATGTCGTCAGCAGATACGCTGTTTGAAGGGAACATTCCCCGGCAGAAGGTAGCGCAGGTCTGCGTGGAGGCTTTAAGTCAGCCCGCCGCCAAAAATAAAGTGGTAGAAATTGTCACAAGCGAGAGCGCAGCCTCACAGCCGCTGGCCACCCTATTTGCCAACGTCGGCTAGAGAATGGGTCGATTTTCTGCCTAGAAGAACCAGCCGTAGCTGTGAAGCCCTTTACCCAAAAGATTGACGCCCAGATAGCAAATCCAGACCACGACAAATCCTGAGGCGGCTAAGATAGCGGGTCTTCTCCCCTGCCATCCTTTGGTAATACGAGCATGCAGATAGGCGGCGAACACTAGCCAGGTAATCAGTGCCCAGGTTTCTTTAGGATCCCAACTCCAGTAAGATCCCCAGGCTTCGTTGGCCCAAACCGCGCCTGCAATGATGCCGATAGTCAATAGTGGAAAACCTAAGCCAATCATGCGATAGCTAATATTGTCTAACGTGTCGGCCAGGGTCAACCGCTGGGGAGAGAGGGCGGTCGTCACAGCAGGCTGAGTTCTTTCGAGCACGGCGGTACCGCCACTAGAGAGGCTCAACGGCTCGGTAGATAGCCCTTTCTCTACCAAAACAGAATCGGCTCGCTTTAAGGCGTACTTTCTATCCCGAAAGCCGCCTGTTCCAATAGAGCTACCTTTTAGTTCGACAGACTGCCCTCGGGTGATGATCAGGAAGGCGATCGCAATCAGCGCCCCCACCATCAGCGCCGAATAGCTGAGCAGCATCACACTTACATGCATCATCAGCCAGTTAGATTTGAGCGCGGGCACTAGCGGCTCAGAAACCTGCATCGTGGCGGGCAAGGTCAGGGCGGCGAAGGCAGTGATGCCCATGGCCACCGGAGAAGTCACCGCTCCCACCCAGCGGCTGCCGCTCATACGCTCAGCGACAAAGTGCATCGCGGTAATGCCCCAGGCAATAAAAAATAGAGACTCGTACAGATTACTGAGCGGAAAGTAGCCGCCTTCTATCCAACGGGCGGTGAGCAAAGCCGCTAGACAGAGGTTGCCAATTGCCATGCCAGCTCCGCCAATTACCGGCAGCAGCTTGACTTCTGAGAATGTCAGACCGCCCCAGTAGGCCAGCATAGTGACAAACAGAACGGCAAAAGCAGTGTTATCTAACCAGCTTTCTAGATTTGCAAGATTCAGATTGGCGATATCCATAAGCGGCAATTATTTCAGTCTTTCTTAATCTCAGGCACTGATCCCTTTCTATATCTTACCGATAGGAGATGCGAAGGGTGATAGAACTGAATGAATGTTAATTTCCCCCTGACCGATCAGTGGCCGTAGCTTAGACAACGGCTGCTAAGTCGGATTGCACCTATAAGTACAGATATACATAAGTACAGATATACAAATTCACAGAAACCCATCACTGAGAGAATCATCATGGACGAGGCGGCACTCTGGCAGCGCTATCAAGACTGGCTCTACTACCACGAGGGACTGGGCATCTATGTCGATGTCAGTCGGATGAGCTTTGACGAGGCGTTTGTCGAACAGCTCACCCCCCGGTTTGAGCATGCGTTTGAGGCGATGGCGGAATTGGAAGGGGGGGCGATCGCCAACCCTGACGAAAACCGTATGGTCGGCCACTACTGGCTGCGCAACCCTGATCTGGCTCCTTCTGAAGCGCTCAAAAAAGACATCACCGAAACGCTCAGTGCCGTCAAAGAATTTGCCCAAAAAGTACGGACTGGAGAAATTACACCACCGGGAGAAAGCCGCTTTACCGACATTCTCTCGGTGGGCATTGGCGGCTCAGCGCTTGGGCCTCAGTTTGTCTCTAAAGCGCTAACCGATGCTCAACCAGACATTGACATTCACTTTATTGACAACACCGATCCGGTGGGGATCGATCACACTTTTGCTGAGATTGGCGATCGCCTCAAAAGCACTCTCGTCCTGATCATCTCTAAATCTGGCGGCACCCCCGAAACCCGTAACGGCATGGTTGAGAGTAAAGCAGCCTTTGAAAAAGCTGGGCTCGATTTTGCGAAGCAGGCAGTGGCCGTCACGGGTGAAGGCAGCAAGCTAGATAAAATCGCGTCTTCAGAAGGCTGGCTGGCAAGCTTCCCAATGCATGACTGGGTCGGGGGACGCACTTCTGAGCTATCGGCAGTGGGCCTGCTGCCCGCCGCACTACAGGGCATCGATATCCAGGCCATGCTAGACGGCGCTAAAGAAATGGATGACGCCACCCGCATGGCTGACCTGCAGACAAATCCGGCGGCGCTCTTAGCCCTTTCTTGGTACTTTGCGGGTAAAGGCAAAGGCGAAAAAGACATGGTTGTTTTGCCTTACAAAGACAGTCTTTTACTCTTTAGTCGCTACTTGCAGCAGCTGGTGATGGAGTCACTCGGCAAGGAAACTGATCTGGAGGGCAATACGGTTTATCAGGGCATTGCTGTCTATGGCAATAAAGGCTCTACTGACCAGCACGCTTACGTTCAGCAGCTGAGAGAGGGCGTGCCCAACTTCTTTGCCACGCTGATCGAGGTGCTGCAAGACCGTGAGGGGACTTCAGTCGAGGTAGAGCCTGATGTAACCTCAGGCGACTATCTTTCTGGACTGCTGCAAGGCACCCGCCGGGCGCTTTATGAAAATCACCGGGACTCCATTACGATCACCGTTCCTGAGGTGACCCCTCGCATGGTAGGTGCGCTAATTGCCCTCTATGAGCGAGCTGTCGGTCTCTATGCCTTTTTGGTCAATATCAACGCCTACCATCAGCCGGGGGTAGAAGCCGGCAAAAAAGCGGCGGCTGACGTGCTCGACCTGCAAAATCAGGTCAAAGACTTACTGAGCAGCGCCGAAGCGCCCCTGTCTCTAGCTGAAATTGCCGACAAGATTGGCGATTCAGGCAAAGCTGAAAATATCTACAAAATTGTGCGTCATCTTGACGCTAACGGTCGCATGGTCAAGATTCAGGGCGATCCCAGTCAACCAGCGTCGTTGAAGGTTTCGGCTCGCTAGGCGGGAAGTGCGGATTGCCCATTCAAAAAGGGCGATGCCTTTTAGAGGGGATGACTTTACAATGGATGCCTATTGTTTTGGGCCGTTTCGCGCTTTAAAAAACTTTCATGGCGTTTTCTTCGATTACTCGTGCGATCGCACGCACAGCCCTGGGCAAAGAACTGGTCACCAAGCTAGCGCAGCAGCAGGTTTTGCAGCTCAGCGGCGTACCGAGATTGCCGAAGGGACTGGTCGCCTCCGCTTTAGCACAGTCTCAGCAGCGGCCTTTGCTGGCGATCGCTGCCACGCTAGAAGAAGCCGGTCGCTGGGCCGCTCAGCTAGAGGCAATGGGCTGGGCGACGGTGGCGTTTTACCCCACTTCCGAATCCTCCCCATACGATGCCTTTAATCCCGAGTCAGAGCTGATTTGGGGACAGCTTCAGGTTTTATCTGACCTGATTAACGGCAAGGCTCAGGCTGACCATTTGCCGCCGGGATCTAAGCATTTGGGGGCGATGGCCATTGTCGCCACTGAACGGGCGCTGCAGCCGCACCTGCCGCCGGTAGAGATCTTTCGCCCCTACTGCCTGGAAATTAATCAGGGCATGGATCTGAATCTAAAGGAGTTGGCCCTGAGCCTGGCTAAGCTGGGCTATGAGAAGGTAGCTACGGTGGAAACCGAGGGGCAATGGAGTCAACGCGGCGACATTGTGGACGTTTTTCCGGTGGCGGCAGAGCTGCCGGTCAGACTGGAGCTATTTGGCGATGAGCTAGAGCGCCTGAGAGAATTTGATCCGGCCAATCAGCGATCGCTCGACCGCATCGACACCCTACTGCTCACGACCACTGACTACAGCCCGATTATTTCAGAAATCCTGGCAAAGAAAGGACTATTAGAAGATCTGCTGCCTGTCGAAGATCAAGAAAGCTTTGATACCAACGCCCAAGTAGAAGGCATCCGGCGGTTTATGGGCCTAGCCTTTGACCAGCCTGCTTCGCTGCTTGACTATCTGCCCGAAAATACGCTAATTGCCCTCGATGAGCCCGAGCAGTGCCAGGCTCACGCCGACCGCTGGCTAGAAACCGTCGAAGATCGCTGGGCAGAAACCCAAGCTGCGCTCAGAGCGAGTGACGATATCAAGCTGCCTGCTGCCGGACTGCCCAAAATTCATAGGCCGTTTGCCGCCGCCCTCGAAGAACTCAGCCTGTTTCAGCGGGTGGAACTCTCAGAAATTGCCGAAGAGGGCGTTGGCCTCAACCTGGCGAGCCGACCGATCCCGACGATTCCTCATCAGTTTGGCAAGCTGGCTAATTTGCTGCGGGCAGAGCGCGATCGCAAATTTTCCCCCTGGCTAATCTCTGCCCAGCCCTCCCGCTCGGTTGCTCTGCTGCAAGAGCACGACTGCCCCGCCCAGTTCATTCCCAACCCCAAAGACTATCCTGCGATTGACAAGCTTCAGAATCAGCGGGTTCCGGTAGCGGTGAAATATTCGGGCCTGGCCGAACTCGAAGGCTTCATCCTACCGACCTTCCGCATCGTCGTGGTTACAGACCGCGAATTTTTTGGTCAGCACACGTTAGCCACACCCAGCTACGTTCGCAAACGCCGCCGCGCCGCCTCTAAGCAGGTCGATCCTAATAAGCTACGGCCCAAAGACTACGTCGTTCATCGCAATCACGGCATCGGGCAGTTTCTCCGGCTCGACAGCCTGACGGTCGATAACGAGACCCGCGAATATTTGGTGATTCAATACGCCGACGGTTTGCTAAGGGTGGCGGTCGATCAGATGGCGGCGCTCTCTCGCTATCGCACGGCGGTAGACCAGCGGCCTCAGCTCAACAAAATGACGGGCAAAACCTGGGAGAAGACCAAAGGCAAAGCTCGCAAAGCCATTCAAAAAGTGGCGGTCGATCTGCTCAAGCTCTACGCCAAGCGCGCCCAGATGCAGGGCTTTACCTATCCAGAAGATATGCCCTGGCAACAGGAACTAGAAGACTCTTTTCCCTATAACCCGACGCCGGATCAGCTCAAGGCCACGCAGGACGTGAAGCGAGATATGGAGAGCGATCGCCCAATGGATCGCCTGGTCTGCGGCGATGTCGGCTTTGGCAAAACTGAAGTGGCCCTGCGCGCCATTTTTAAAGCAGTCATCGCCGGAAAGCAGGTCGCACTGCTCGCGCCCACCACCATCCTGACTCAGCAGCACTATCACACGCTTAAAGAACGCTTTGCCCCCTACCCAATTCAGATCGGACTGCTCAACCGCTTTCGCAGCGCCAGCGAACGCAAAGACATTTTGCTGCGGCTGATCTCCGGCGAACTCGATGTCGTCGTAGGTACGCATCAGCTCTTAGGTAAAACCGTTAAGTTCAAAGACTTGGGGCTGCTCGTGGTAGATGAAGAGCAGCGCTTTGGCGTCAACCAAAAAGAAAAAATCAAAGCAATGAAAGCGCAGGTAGACGTGCTCACGCTCAGCGCCACGCCCATTCCTCGAACCTTATACATGGCTCTTTCTGGCGTTCGCGAGATGAGCCTGATCACGACACCGCCGCCGTCTCGCCGCCCAATCAAAACTCACCTCTCGCCCTATGACCCTGAAAAAGTGCGAGCAGCCATCCGCCAGGAGCTAGACCGGGGCGGGCAAATTTTTTACGTGGTGCCTCGGGTTGACGGCATTGAAGAAGTAGCCGGGCGCATTCGGGAAGCGGTGCCGGGGATCAGGCTGGCGATCGCCCATGGCCAAATGCCCGAAGGCGAACTCGAAGCTACCATGCTGACGTTTAGCAGCGGCAACGCCGACCTGATGGTCTGCACTACCATTATTGAATCGGGGTTGGATATTCCTAGAGTCAACACCATCATTATTGAAGATGCTCACCGCTTTGGTCTTTCGCAGCTCTATCAGCTGCGCGGGCGAGTTGGCAGGTCGGGCATTCAGGCCCATGCCTGGCTGCTTTTCCCCAAGCAAAACCAGCTTTCGGACAAAGCCCGCAAACGACTGCGGGCCATCCAAGAATTTACCCAGCTGGGATCGGGCTATCAGCTAGCGATGCGAGATATGGAGATTCGCGGTATTGGCAATCTGCTCGGCGCGCAGCAGTCTGGCCAAATGGAAACCATTGGCTTTGATCTCTATATGGACATGCTGGAAGAATCAATTGCCGAAATTCGCGGGCAGGAGATTCCTCAAGTGGATGAAACGCAGGTAGACCTCAAAGTGACCGCCTTCATCCCGGCTGAATATATCGTTGATCTCGACCAAAAAATGAGTACCTATCGCGACCTGGTTGCCGCTGAAACGAAGCGATCGCTGATGGAAGTCGTCGCCGATCTCAACGACCGCTACGGCTCTTTGCCCCCGGCGGTCGGGCAGCTCGTTAAGGTGCTAGAACTCAAGCAAATTGCCAAGCCACTGGGCTTTTCCCGGATCAAACCAGAAGGCGCACAGCACGTCATCATGGAAACGCCCATGGAAAAACCGGCCTGGACTCTGCTGCAAGAGAAGCTGCCTGATCATTTGCGATCGCGCTTCGTCTACGCCCCTGGCAAAGTCACCGTCCGAGGATTAGGCGTGCTTAAGCCAGACAAACAGGTCGAAAATCTGATCGACTGGCTCGGACAGATGCAAAGTGCCCTAAAAGAGCCAGCGCTCTCAGGCAGTGTTCTCTGATGCGGTGTCCTCTAATTTAAGAACTCACGCGAAGCCACCTCTAAAACTCGTCGTCGTTGTCCCCCATCGGCGATTCGTTGTCCCGCTTTGATCCCAGTAGGTCTAGCTGCGCCACCCGAATTACTGGGCTAGTTCGCAGTGCGCCCGTGCTGCGGTCCTGCCAGCTGTCGAGTTTGAGAGAGCCGGTTACGCCAATCAAGCTGCCTTTACGCACGTAGTTGGCGGCAATTTCTGCTGTTTTGCCCCAAATTTCCAGGTTGAACCAGTCCGGCTGATCGTTGTTGCGCGATCGCCGGTTAACCGCCAGACCGCACTTTGCCAGCACATTGCCCGATTCAAAATACCGAACCTCAGGATCTCGTCCAACCCGTCCGACCAAAGTGACTACATTCACGCTCATAACAATTCAAATTCCTAAACTTAACTTAGTGTCTGATTCACCTATATTAATTGTCCCCCACCTCTGTACAATTGGGAGCAGCGTAATCCTCATAGGCGCTCACTGGGCAGAAAGCTGAATCCTGCCAGTTTATTCTTGACAGTTTATTCCTGCCAGTTTATTAAATGCGATCGCTGACTGAGAGCGCAGCGCCGATCAAAATTAACTAGACGGCTTGATATGAAACGTAATAAAATTCATTCGAATCGTCAAACGTATAAGTTTTAACCGATATCTCTTAGGAACCCTTAGCCTGTGGCTTTCTTCAATCGCTTATCCCTCTCCCGTGACATGGGTATCGACCTGGGCACAGCCAATACCCTGGTCTACGTTTCCGGTCGGGGAATTGTTTTGCAAGAGCCCTCCGTGGTCGCCATAGATGAAACCGATGGCAAGCCCTTGGCAGTCGGAGAAGAGGCAAAGCGGATGCTAGGCCGTACCCCTGGCAACATTCGAGCCATTCGCCCGCTGAGAGATGGGGTAATTGCCGACTTTGACATCGCTGAAGTGATGCTCAAACACTTCATCCGCCGGGTACACGAAAACAAAGCGCTAGTGTCGCCTCGTGTCGTGATTGGTATTCCCAGCGGGGTCACAGGCGTCGAGCGCCGGGCAGTCATGGACGCGGCACTACAGGCCGGAGCCCGCATGGTTTATCTGATTGACGAACCGGTCGCAGCGGCAATCGGCGCGGGCCTGCCCGTCGATGAGCCGACTGGCAATATGATCGTCGATATTGGCGGCGGGACCACCGAAGTTGCCGTGCTGAGTTTGCAGGGGACTGTCATCAGCGAGTCGGTACGGGTAGCAGGCGATGAACTCACCGACGCGATCAAGCAGTACATGAAAAAGGTGAACAATCTAGAGATTGGCGATCGCACTGCTGAAGAAATCAAAGTCAAAATCAGCTCTGCCTACCCGAGCCCTGATGATGATGAAATTTCGTTAGAAGTGCGCGGCGTCCATATGCTCTCTGGCCTGCCGAGAACCGTCACCGTCAAGAGCCCGGAAATCCGCGAAAGCATGGCCGAGCCGCTATCGGTAATTGTCGAAGCCGTCAAGCGCACGTTAGAAAATACGCCCCCTGAACTCGCCGCTGATATTATTGATCGGGGAATTATGCTGGCGGGCGGTGGCGCTTTGCTCAAGGGCCTTGACACCCTAATTTCACACGAGACCGGAATCGTCGTGCATGTGGCCGCTGACCCGCTTAGCTGTGTGGTCTTAGGGACAGGGCGCGTGCTCGAAAACTTCAGCCAGATGGAGCGAGTATTCAGTGCCAGATCGCGTGATCTGTAGCATTGCGCTCAGTAGGGTGGGCCTGTAGAAAATAGGCGGGGTGGTATCGCCCCTTCTCTCTCAAGAATGCTCGTATGACATCGAATCGACCGGCTCAGCCTGGCTGTTTGAGATGGGCTAACTGGCATACTCGCTTAAGTGCGCTCAGAGATTAGTTGATATATTGGCTTCAATGTTTACTTTAAGACGATGGTGGGAGAAAAACGCCCTCAAAGCCGGACTTATCTGCCTGGCTGTGGGGACTGCTTGGGGTATTCGGCAAACCAACGGCACGTTTATCTACGAAACCTATCAGCTCATAGCGCGGCCTTTTCCAGGTGGGCCTTCCACCGCTAAAAAATTAGAAAACGCCTATGTGCTCGACCTGCAGCAGCGCGTTGTAGAGCTAGAAAACCAAAATCAAAAGCTGCGCGAGCTGATTGATTACGAAAAGGGCAGCGAGCTAGACACGACATCGCTAGCAGCCGTTATTGGGCGTAGCGCCGACCACTGGTGGCAGCAGATTACGCTGAATAAAGGCACCCAAGACGATGTCAAAGTTGGCGATATCGCCACTGGCCCAGGCGGATTAGTCGGGCGAGTGACAACGGTTACCCTACACACTTCCAGGGTGCTGCTGCTGAGCGACCCGACCAGTCAGATTGGGGCAAAGGTGAGCCGCAGCCGCTCGACTGGCTATGTTCGGGGGGGAGCCGGTAGCCAGGCAACCATGCAGTTTTTTGAGAAGATTCCAGACGTTAAGCCCGGCGATGTGATTGTCACTTCCGCTTTTAGCCGCTTGTATCCGCAGGGTATTCCTATTGGGCGAATTGCTTCGATTGATCTAGGGACCAGTCCAGCGCCAGAGGCCGTTATTCAGCTTTCGGTACCGGTCAGCAATCTGGAATGGGTGACAATTCATCCCTACACACCCAAACTAGATGTAGACGCAGCCCCTGCTGAAATTGTCACTGAAGACAATCCCTAAGTATCTTTTTATCTAGATCGCTTTCCTCTAGACCTCTTCTCTAAGTATTTTTTCTGGTCATACCCCCGTTGGCCCTACGCTATGACTTCCTATCGATCCCGGCGCTCAGGGCCTCGCAAGCAGCTGTGGAACTGGGTAGTCACTATCGGCTCAGTGTTTTTCTGTCTGCTGATCTTACCGACCCGTTTGCCGGGTATGGATATCTTGGGCGTTGGGCCAAACTGGCTGCTGATTTGGGTCGTGGTTTGGAGCATTAGCCGCACGCCTTTAGATGGGGCGATCGCTGGCATTACTCTGGGCCTTTTGCAAGATGGCCTGACTGCGCCTTTCCCAACTCACGCGCTAGGGCTCACCATTGCTGGGGTTTTAACAGCTCGCCTGCAGCAGCGTCGATTTTTGCCAGAAGATCTGATTTCAGTCGTGCTAGTGGTCTTTGGTCTAGCTGTCATCACTGAGACCTGTATGGCGCTTCAGCTGACTGCGCAGCATCTATTTGGCGAGCAGACGCATAACAGCCTCGGCTCCATCTGGCAATACCATCAGCGCGTCGCCCTCAGCTCTGCTATTCTCAGCAGCCTTTGGGCACCTGCACTCTACTACCCGCTCAAGCGCTGGTGGGAAAAATACAGACTCAAAGATTGAGCGCGGTCTTATATCTTATGCTGCCTGAGGTATGGCTGCCTTGACAACGCCACGGGCCGCAGTGAGTAAGCAGCTGTAGAGTTCTGTGGGCTCCAGCTGCTGCAAATAGCTAGCGCTGCGCACACCGCAGGCGATCGCTGCTGTCGATAGCCCAGCCGACTGACCGGCTAAAACATCAGCTTCTGTATCACCCACCATCCAGCTGTTTTGAGTGAGGTGGCCCTGGGTCTGCTGCTGAGCGATCGCCTCGGCCAGCAGCTCATACTTTTGCGCCACCCGGTTAGCGTGAGCGGCTCTCACATCGCAAGCACCATAGACCTCATCGACTAAGTGCGTCAAGCCCTGAGCCTGCAAGAACTCCTGAACCTGTCTCGGATGACGCAGCGTGACTAAAACCAGGCGTACGCCAGACTGCCTGAAGTATTTGAGCGCAGCTTGAGCAGTCGGCTGTATCCGATCCCACCGCAGCAGACTAGGATGGTTAACAATCCTTTCTACCTGCTGCATAAAAGGATCAAACAGCGCAGCTGATAGCCCTGACTTCATCGCAATCTCAATATCAGCGATCCGGTTTTGCTTCATCTGCCAGAACTGCGCCTTGCTCAAAGGCTGAAGAGCCGAGCCGAGCCGATGCTGCTGCTCAATAGCCACCAGCCCCATGCGATAGGTCTGGTAGTAGCGCTCTGAGACATCGACAATCGGACCGTCAAAATCGCAGAACACCACTGGCCTAGCAATAGAATGCCTGAGGTTGGAAGGAACGGCACAGAGGAAAGAATTACAGGCAGACATAGTAGTGCAAACGGCAACTTTTACTGCAGAAGCTTAACGCTTCTTTACCTTAACAGGCCATTCATTGAAATAGGGGATTGTTTTTCTGCAATTCAATCAGATTAACTAATGCCAGAGAATATCAGCGCTTACCGGCCAAATCCCTTACCCCGATCAGCCGATTCAAGACAAAAGCAGCTTTCAATCTGTTCGCGCAGGACTTTTTCATCCAAATTTTGGCCAATGAGCACAAGCTGATTCTTCTGAGGACGACCGTTCCACTCTTCATCTTCCAGCGAAAACCGCTTACCGCTCAGATGAAAGACATGGCGTTTCGGGCTTTCATCAAACCACAGGATACCCTTTGCCCTAAAAACTGACGCCGGGAGCTGATTGTCCAAAAAGTTCTGAAACTTACGAATTGCTAGCGGCTGCACCCGATCAAAAGACACTGAGGTGAAGCCATCTATATCCAGGTGAGAATGAGCGCTGTGGTCGTGGTCATGCTCGCAGTGACCATGACCGTGATCGCAGTTAGCGTGCTCGTCGTGGTCACTGTCATGCTCATGGGCTGAGTGATCGTGACCTTCGTGCTGATGGTCCTCGTGCCCATGCGCAGCGTGATCGTGGCCTTCGACGGTATTTGCCGCTTCGCCAAAGTACTTATCTGACTCAAACAGGCCCACACTGAGAATCAGCGGCAGTGGCACTTGGGAGTGATCGGTCCGCAGGATCCGAGCATCTTGCTTGATGTCGCGCAGCTTCACTTCCAGTAGGTCAGCATCGGCCTCATCGACCACATCCATTTTGTTCAGCAAAATGATGTCGCCGTAGGCAATCTGGTTATAGGCCGCCTGAGAGTTAAACAAATCCAGGCTGTAGTTTTCAGCATCGACTACGGTCACAATCGAATCCAGGCGGGTTAGATCACGCAGCTCAGTGCCTAGAAAAGTTAGCGCTACCGGCAGAGGATCGGCCAATCCGGTGGTCTCAACAACCAGATAGTCAATTTTATCTGAACGCTCTAAAACCTTGTATACCGCCTCTAGCAGGTCGTTGTTGATAGTGCAGCAGATGCAGCCGTTGCTCAGCTCCACCATGTTGTCATCGCCAGTGGTGATTAGCAGCTCATTGTCAATCCCTATTTCTCCAAACTCGTTCACCAGCACTGCTGTCTTCAGCCCTTCCTGATTGGTCAGAATATGATTGAGCAGGGTGGTTTTTCCACTGCCCAAAAAGCCGGTGATGATAGTCACAGGCAGGCCATGCTTAGAAGCGTCCATTGCCTGAAGCGCTGACTGATTAGGAGCGGGCGTCGTAGCAGTCATAGAAATCTACTGATGATGGGCAGGTGTGAATGACTTTAGAGTTCAATTATCTCGCATCTGTTAGGAGTTGCGGGTTTAAGTTTACGTCAATTAAAAGAATTCATAGCACAGCGGACTCAAAAAGCAGCCGTAAAAGTTAGCCGGTCAGCCAGGTTTCAACTTACTATGAGAAGGCTCAAGGCGGCTGCTTTGAGCACCCAAATTTTTACCGAATTCTCATGAGCGTAGCCATTTACAACACGCTTTCTCGCCAGAAGGAAGCTTTTGCTCCCCTGTCGCCTAATCAGGTGAAAATGTACTGCTGTGGGGTGACGGTTTATGACTACTGCCATTTGGGTCATGCCCGCTCGTATATCGTGTGGGACACGGTGCGCCGCTACCTTACCTGGCGCGGCTATGAGGTGCGCTACGTACAAAATTTTACCGATATTGACGACAAAATTCTCAATCGCGCTCGCCAGGAAAAATCCTCAATGGAGGCAGTCGCCAAAGCCTACACAGCTGCTTACTTTGAAGATATGGCGCGGCTGAATATTCTAGAGGCCGATGAGTACACCTATGCCACACACACGATTGATGGCATCAAACGGCTAATTTATGAGCTTGAGCAAAAAGGCTATGCCTACTCAGCGCAGGGCGATGTGTATTACTCGGTACGCAAGTTTGAGGGCTATGGCAAGCTGTCAGGCCGCAAGTTAGAGGATATGCAGGCCGGGGCCAGTGGCCGCGTCAGTGAAGATCAGCAGATCAAACATGACCCATTTGACTTTGCGCTGTGGAAAGCCGCGAAACCGGACGAGCCTGCCTGGGAGTCGCCTTGGGGATCGGGGCGTCCGGGCTGGCATATTGAGTGCTCGGCGATGGTGCGCGATCGCCTCGGTGAAACTATCGACATCCACGTAGGCGGGGCCGACCTGCAGTTTCCCCATCACGAAAATGAAATTGCCCAATCCGAAGCCGCCACCGGTCAGCCCCTAGCTACCTACTGGATGCACAATGGCATGGTGAATGTAGGCGGTACCAAGATGTCTAAGTCGCTGGGCAACTTCACCACCATCCGCAGCCTGCTTGATTCACCCGATGGCCCTGATCCAATGGCCGTTCGGATGTTCGTTTTGCAGTCTCAGTATCGGATGCCGCTAGATTTTACGGCAGGGGCGATCGCCTCAGCCAAAAACGGCTGGGCCACCCTGAATGAGGCACTCAACTTTGGGCCTTCATATGGCAGCTCACTCAACTGGGCAGACACAGAGATAGCATTAGATCAAGAGGCGCTACAGCAATTTCAAGCGTCAATGGACGATGACTTTAATACGCCAGGGGCGATCGCCGTCTTATTTGGTCTTGCTAAAGAACTCCAGCGTCAGGGCAATCTCATCGTTCACGAAGGCAGCCCCGACAGTGAATCTTCTCTGCTTCAGCAGCGCTGGTATACCTTGGTGCAGCTAGCCCAAGTCTTAGGGCTGGAAGCTCAAGCAGCTGGGACAGACAGCTCAGATAGCGGCGGCGGTATTAGCGACAGCGATATACAAGCCCTAATAGACGAGCGCGCCGCCGCCAAAAAAGCTAAAAACTATGCCGAATCTGAC
This sequence comes from Leptolyngbya sp. BC1307, assembly GCF_002286735.1. GTDB lineage: Bacteria > Cyanobacteriota > Cyanobacteriia > Phormidesmidales > Phormidesmidaceae > Phormidesmis. The sequence continues at coordinate 15,486 of NZ_NRTA01000015.1, read as the reverse complement.
CGCATCCGAGATCAGCTCAGCGCCCAAGGCATTACGCTGATCGACAAGCCGGGCGGCGTCACCACCTGGCATCGCTAGTTCACAACACCCGACATATGCTGGAATTTATCAACCTTCCTGAGGGCAAGCTGCCGCCGGTTGCCCCTTACTCTCACGCCGTTCGTGCCGGCGATTTTCTGTTTGTAACCGGTCAGCTCGCCGAAGACCCCGACAGCGGGCAAGTGGTCAAAGGCAGCATTGAAGCGCAAACTGAGCGCGTCATGGCCAATTTACAAATGGTCTTAGCCCATGCAGATACCAGCTTTGAAAAAGTCGTGATGTCACGAATTTTTGTGACCGACTTTCGCTACTACGAAGCAGTCAATCAGATCTACGCCAGCTACTTTACAGCAGGCCGCCACCCGGGGCGAACGACCGTTGGCGTCACGGCGCTAGCTGGGTTTGGTGATGTTGAGATCGATCTCATCGTCTACTGCGGCAGTTAGCGCTTATCTACCGATATCTTCCAGGTCTTCCAAATCTTCTAGATCTTCGACTGCCGATAGATCCACACAAAGCTCCTGAAAAGCCTGATTGCGAGTTTTGCGAGAGGTTCGCCGATATTTTTTTGCCGCTAGCCGGGGCTCTTGTACGGCTTTGCCATCTTCTCCCATTCTGGTCTTTTCAGTCGCTTCCGCATCCCGCTGCTGAAAAACCTGATGCTGCTGCATCGTTACTTCCTCTAACAGCGTTAGGTAGTATTCGTATCGCTCCCAATCGCCGCGCACGACACAGCCTGGCTCATCGCGATGCAGACAGTTACTAAACTGACAGGCCGCAACTGCCCGCCGCTGCCGAATCTCTGGGAAGTAATCGCCCAGCGCTTCGGGCGTACTGGCAATATCTGGCTGATTGAACCCGGGCGTATCTGCTAAAAAGCCGCCCATAGGCAGCTCAAATAGCTCCACATGGCGCGTAGTGTGACGACCTCGCCCTAGCCTACCTGAGACCGCGCTCACCCGCAGCCCTTGCTGAGGCACAAGGCGATTAGTCAGGCTAGATTTACCAACGCCTGACGGCCCGGCAACCACCGTAATTTTGTCTTGCAGTTCGGCTATCAAATCAGCCTGTAGCTCAGTGTCTTTGCGAATACTCACCATCAGCGGCTGATAGCCCCAACCGACTAGTCGCTGCTGCCAGTGGCCGGCGATGTCATCTGTGACCAAGTCTCGCTTATTCAGGCACAGCGTAATTGCAAGCCCGGTCGATTCGGCCTTAACCAAAAACCGGCTGAGCTGATGCGCATCGAGGGCCGGTTCTGCGATCGCAAATACCAACAAAATCTGATCCACATTGGCAATCGGTGGTCGATCTAGAGCGGTCTGGCGCGGATAGACGGTCGTAATCGCCCCTCGCATGCCCTGCCAATCAGGTTCTTCTACGGCAACGCGATCGCCCACCATGATCTGCTGATTTAGCTTCTTTAAAAGGCCCCGACGAATGCACAGCAAAGCAGGCTGGCAAGGCAAATCGAGCGATCGCTGCTCAGCCACAGCCGCCAGCGCCAGCGAATCATCTAGCTGCACTGAATAGTAATTAGCCTGAATAGCGGTGACCGTTCCTATCCATAGCCCGTCCGTAGGTAGCGGCTGAGAAAGCTGGTCGCGAGCAGCCAGGCTCATGGGTTTGCCGGTCGGCGTACCCGCACCGCAAAATATTCGCTGCAGTCATTGATCGCCTCAACCCCATAGCCGTCCATCTTCAGGCTATCGGGCACCTGCTCAATCGGCTCTCCTGGGTCCAGCCACACTTCCAGCAGCGAACCTGGGGCCATCTGCTCTAGCTTCAGCTTCGTCCGCACAAAATTTAGCGGACAAGGCGTTCCTCTCAGGTCTAGCTGCTCAATAGACAGCGCACTATCCATTAAACAGTCCCCCCAGGAACCCCTCTTTCCTATTCTTTCCCACAGAGTCCCCGCGAACCTCTGCTAGCTTATTCAGCAGATCTCGTTCATCTGCCTTTAGCCGAGTCGGAATCTCTACTTTCACCGTAATCAGGTGTTTGCCCCTGCTGACTGGATTACCCAGGCGAGGCACCCCGCGACCCTCTAGCGCCAGCACCGTATTGGGCTGAGTTCCCGCCGGAACCTGCATCGCGACTTTACCGTCAACCGTTTCTACATCTAGCTCACAGCCCAAAATCGCCTGCAGATAGCTCACATTCAGGTCAGAAAGGATATTGATACCGTCCCGTTTGAACTTCGCATCCTCATTGACCATTAAATAGACGTAAAGATCTCCAGCCGGGCCGTTCCGCTTACCGGCATCGCCTTCCCCAGAAACCCTCAGCCGAGTGCCGTTTTCAACCCCGGCAGGAACCGTGATTTTGAGCTTTTTCGCCGTCTGCTTTTGACCGCTGCCGCCGCAGGTTTCACAGCGATCTTCCACGACTTCGCCGCTGCCATTGCAGGTCGGGCAGGCCGAAACCTGGTTAAAAATGCCAAAAGGCGTCCGCGTAGCCCGTCTCACCTGACCGGCCCCATTACAGGTAGAGCAGGTACGTGGCCGCGTGCCTGGCTTCGCACCAGAGCCAGAACAGGTCGTACAGGTCTCTAAGTGGCTGATTCTTATTTCTTTTTCGCCGCCAAACACAGCTTCTTTAAAGTCGAGTTTGAGGTTAAGCCTTAGATCATCGCCGCGCATTGGCCCCTGGCGACGCTGCTGCCCGGGCTGCCCCGAGAACCCATTGAAAAAGCTCTCAAAGATATCGGCAAAGCCGCCCATATCCTGAAAATCTTGAAAGCCGCCGCCCGCCGCCGCCGCCGCGCCACCTACGCCAGCTTCGCCAAACCGATCATAGCGGGCCCTCATTTCCGGCTCTGAGAGCACTTCATAAGCCCGGCTGACGCCCTTGAAGGTCTCTTCAGCGCCTTCGTCTTTATTGACATCAGGGTGATACTTACGGGCTAACTTGCGGTAAGCACGCTTAATTTCATCTTGCTCGGCATTGCGCGAGACACCCAGGGTCTCGTAGTAATCACGGGCCATAAAACGTCAATCAGAAAGAGAACTAGCAGGTCACAAATCAACACGCATTGGACCATTGTATAGCAAACCTCCTGATGCATAGGGGGGCTTGTCAACCACTTTATGCTTTCAACTTCCTACTTTCATGACACGGCGTCGCTGACGGCTCATTTCGATAGCCGTCAGCACGGCGATAAGTAGTCTTACAGTCTTACCATTGATGGTCTATCGACCTTTATTCAATGGCTTCATTCAATGGCTTCATTCAATGGCTTCGTAATCAGCCGCAACCGTGCTGTCAATATCAAACTCATCATCGGCGGCGCGACGAGACTTGGTAGCCATAGGGGATACCGGCACAGGTATGGCTGGGGCTGCCTGGCTATTGTTTGCCGCTACCTCGTCAGATTCGACAGTCGCTGAACGAGCAGGCTCGCTGCTCATAGGCGAGTTGCTATCTTCGCCATTAGCGTGACGGTAAAGGCCAGCGCCAATATTAAAGACGGTTTGCTGCAAAGCCTCTAACTTCTGGGCCAGATCAGTTGGCCGAATAGCCTTATCAGCAACTGCTTTCCTAAGTGCCTTGGCTTCAGCTTCAGCTTGGGCTTTTAGCTCTACCGATAGACTGCTGGCGCTATCTCGCAGCGCCGACTCATAGCTGTAAAACAGTGAATCAGCCTGGTTTTGTAGCTCCGCCAAAACTTTTTGGTTTTCATCTTCACCAGCATAGGCTTCGGCTTCTTCCCGCATCTGAGCGATCTCAGCAGAGGTCAAGCTGCCCCGATTGGTGATTTCTATACTTTGTTCGCGATGGGTTCCCCGATCTTTAGCCGATACCTGTAAAATGCCGTCGGCGTTAATTTCAAAAGAAACTTCGATTTGTGGAATGCCTCTAGCAGCGGGGGGAATGCCGGTGAGTTCAAACCGCCCCAGGGTTTTATTATCGCGAGCCATCGCTCTTTCGCCCTGTAGCGCATGGACTTCTACAACCGTCTGGCCATCAGCTGCCGTTGAGAACGTCTGACTCTTGCTGGTGGGGATCGTCGTATTGCGCTCAATAATCTTTGTAAAGACTTCACCTAGCGTTTCGATGCCTAGCGAGAGCGGCGTCACATCGAGCAAAAGCAAGTCTTTGATTTCGCCGCCGAGCACGCCTGCCTGAATAGAGGCTCCGAGGGCGACAGCTTCGTCTGGGTTAACCGAACGATCTGGGGTTTTGCCTTCAAAAAAATTCGTGATGGCCGTCTGCACAGCAGGAATCCGGGTCGAACCGCCGACTAGCAAAATGCGGTCAATATCGGTGACCGTGAGTTCGGCGTCTTTGAGCGCTTGCTTAACCGGATCTAGGGTGTTTTGGATCAGGGTAACCGCTAGCTCTTCAAACTGCGATCGCGTCAGGTCCATTTCCAAATGCTTAGGTCCCGTCTCATCAGCAGCAATAAACGGCAGATTAATCGATGTTTTAGTCATCGTCGAAAGCTCAACTTTGGCCTTCTCAGCCGCCTCCCGAATCCGCTGAAGCGCCATCCGATCGCTGGTAATATCTACCCCTTCTTGCTGCTCAAAGGCTGCTGTCATCCAGGCAACAATGCAATTGTCGAAATCATCTCCTCCCAGATGGTTATTGCCAGAGGTCGCCTTGACTTCAAAGACGCCGTCTCCTAGCTGCAAAATCGAAACGTCAAACGTGCCGCCACCGAGGTCAAATACCAGAATAGTCTGGTCTTGATCCTGCTTGTCCATGCCGTAAGAGAGCGCTGCTGCCGTTGGCTCATTGATAATTCTGAGCACTTCTAAGCCAGCAATTGCACCCGCATCTTTAGTCGCCTGCCGCTGCGCATCGGTAAAATAAGCCGGGACGGTGATCACAGCTTGAGACACCGGTTCACTTAAATAAGCCTCGGCGTCACGCTTCAGCTTTTGCAGCGTCATGGCTGAAATTTCTTGAGGTGTGAAGCTTTTAGTGCGGATGACCACATCGACCGTATCGTCCTTCCCACGAGTGCATTTGTAGGGAACGCGCGACTGCTCAGTTGCAGTATCGTCCCACCGCCGACCGATAAACCGCTTGATACTGTGTACCGTGTTCTCAGCGTTGGTGACGGCCTGCCGTTTAGCCAACTGACCCACTAGCCGCTCGCCGCCTTTAGCAAAACCGACAATGCTAGGCGTGGTGCGGCCACCCTCTGTATTGGGAATCACCACCGGCTTGCCGCCTTCGAGCACAGCTACGCAACTATTTGTCGTTCCCAGGTCGATGCCGATCACTTTTCCCATAGTTCGTTCGGACGATGCTAAATGAAGGACGCTTGCGAGCACGTCAAACTGTCTCCTGACAGCCGCTTGGAGCCGCTGCAGAGAGGCAAAATGCCGTCACCTCAAGTCATTGCGCTACGCCGCGACAGCCTTCATGACTAACTCTAGTCAGCACTGAACCTGGATTTGCGATCGCCAAGTCATAGACCTAGGATGAAGGATCGCTGGGTTCAGCAGAAGGATCTAGCGGCGTGGCCACTTTGACCATGGCATGACGTAAGACACGCTCTCCTAAAACATACCCACGGACGAACTCATCAATAACAGTGCCTTCCGGATGCTGATCGGTCGGCTCACGCATGACCGCCTCATGCAAATTCGGGTCAAACTCTTGCCCCTCCGAGCGCATAGGCGATACGCCTAGCTTCTTAAAGGCATCGACTAGCTGCTTATAAACCCCCTGATAGCTCTTATGAATGGCCATTTCGCCCTCAGTTTGAGGCTTGATTTGCGACCGGGCCCGCTCAAAATTGTCCACCACCTCTAGCATGGCGCTAATGGTATTGCACTTGACTTTGACCTCTAGCTCTTCCCGTTCTTTAGCGGTGCGCTTGCGAAAGTTATCAAAATCGGCAGTCAGCCGGGTAAACTGCCCGGTGCGATCTTCTAGCTGAGCTTTTAGTTCGCTGACCTGACGCTGCAGCTCCTCTTGGGCACTGGCTTCAGCCGCAAACGCATCTTCTGCCGAAATATCCTCCGACTGCTGCCCTGAGGCTTCACCTGTCTGTCCTTGGGCATCTGTCTCAAAGGCTTTATCAAAGTCAATTTCAGTTGAGGCATCCTCCGCGCGAAGCTCCTCAATATTCTCCGGGTCTGGGTTCGTGCCCGGCTGGTTATCGTTTGTATCTGCGTCCATCATTTTGTCAAACTCTCCACTCAAACTCTTCGCTCCCAGCAGCTCAGCGTCAGTGACTGGCATGCGTCCCCTCCCATCTAAAGCACTAAAGCATCAGACTTCAGACAGGTGTGGGCTAGACAAATACTAGCTGAGCCTATTTACCCTGTCTATATTAGGGTCTGAAGCAGCAATTGAGGAGCGGTTTTCCGTAGTGGGTTTTCCTCCCAGCGCGATCGCCTGCCAACGCTACATAGCCACAGCTCAAGCCGAAGACGCTAGCTGCGCAGTTACGAATTGAGGATGAGGCCGGGTATTGGTTTGGGCTTTGTGGGCACACTGGTGTGAGATTTTTTCGCATCGACCATGACAAACTCCTCATCCACGCGAAAGGCCCTCGTCTTACAAAAGAGCTTTTCGCCCTTTAGCAATCAGCTGATTCGAGCAGGCTTTGTAGACGGCAGTCAGATGCAGCAAGCCCTGGTTGAAAGCCGTAAATCAGGCCGCGCGCTCACCGATGTTTTGGAGACGATAGCCGGGCAGCAGCTATCGCCAGAGCTACTGCGTCAGTATAAAAAGCAGCAGCTTTTTGAACTCAAAATTATCTACGGTGTTGAGTCTCTCGACCCCGAAATAGAAAACATATCAGATGCTCAAGTTACCAATTTAATTGGCAATCTCATTCCGGTAGATATCTGCCGTCGTCATCGCTTAATTCCCCTCTCACAAACGGGCGAAGCCGAAGACCAGGCAGTATTGGTAGCGATGGTCGATCCGGAAAATCTAGAGGCGCAAGATGATCTAAACCGCATTCTCAGGCCAAAAGCCATCAAGCTGCGGCGCATGGTGATCACAGTAGATGACTATCAGCGCCTGATGGCCAAGTACCTGGACGAACAAGTTGCCAGAGAAAAAAAGCGCGACCTTGAAAAATCGGTCGATGTCAGAACTGACCTAAACGACCTAGAACTCGATGGCAACAGCCTAGAGGCTGTCGCTGAAGAGGACGCTGACCTCGATGCAGCTTTACAAGATGCGGACGCGGCCCCAGTGATCGCCCTGGTCAACAAGATCTTAGTGAAAGCCCTGCAGGAAGATGTCTCAGATATCCATGTGGAGCCCCAAGAAGAGTCGCTACGCATTCGCTTTCGCAAAGACGGCGTCTTGCAGGAGGCTTTCCCGCCGCTGCCTAAGAAGATCATTCCAGCGGTAACGGCACGCTTCAAAATCATCTCTGAATTAGACATCGCCGAGCGCCGTATGCCCCAAGACGGCAGAATTCGCCGAGTCTTTCAAAATCGCAAGGTCGATTTCCGGGTGAGTACTTTACCCAGTCGCTACGGCGAGAAAGTCGTGCTGCGCATCTTGGATAACTCAGCAACTCAGCTAGGGCTAGACAAACTCATCACCGATAGTGAAACGCTACACATCGTTCAGGAGATGGCCAAAAAGCCGTTTGGCTTGATCCTGGTAACCGGACCGACCGGCTCAGGTAAAACCACCACGCTGTACTCTGTCCTCTCAGAGCGTAACGATCCGGGGGTGAACATCAGTACGGCTGAAGACCCGATTGAATATGCGCTGCCGGGCATCACTCAGGTGCAGGTAATTCGCGAGAAGGGGATGAACTTTGCCTCTATCTTGAGGGCCTTTTTGCGACAAGATCCAGATGTGATCCTGGTGGGTGAAACTCGTGACCCTGAGACGGCAAAAACAGCAATTGAGGCCGCTTTAACAGGGCACCTGGTATTGACGACGCTGCACACTAACGACGCAGCCGGTGCGGTTTCTCGATTAGGAGAGATGGGCGTTGAGTCCTTTCAGGTGTCTAGCTCTTTGATTGGGGTGCTAGCTCAGCGTCTGGTGCGCCGGGTGTGCCCTGAGTGTCGAGTCGAGTACCAGCCGACTTCAGAAGAGCTAGCTCGATTTGGCATGACGGCCTCTGGCGACTTTGAGATGACGCTATATAAGGCCAACCAGGTACCTAGTGACCAAACTGCCCAAATGAGAGAGTCAGGTCAGCTTTGCGGTAAGTGTCAGGGCAACGGCTACAAGGGACGGGTCGGTGTGTATGAAGTTATGCGCGTGACTGAGCGATTGCAGCAGCTGATTTCAGAGGGTGCACCCACTGAGCAAATCAAAGAAGCAGCGGTGGAAGAGGGTATGCATACGCTGCTGGCCTACAGCTTAAATCTAGTTAAGGAGGGCCATACCACCTTAGAAGAGGTAGAGCGAGTAACCTTTACCGACAAAGGGTTAGAAGCTGAGCTAAAGGCTAAGCGCAAAAGCGTACTCTCCTGCACACAGTGCACTGCTGAGCTACATCACGAATGGATGGATTGCCCTTACTGTTTGACACCGCGCTATAAGGACTAGCGGGCGATCGCCGTGTCCCAAAGTCGCTAATCTCACACTGCAAAAGCTTTCACCAGCTTTTTCCTTCAGCAACAGCCAACACGCTCACTCAACAACAACCCAACAACGACTCACTAGAGGAAACATCTCATGGAATTAATGATCGAAGACTTGATGGAAGAAGTCATTGAGCGCGGTGGCTCCGACCTGCACTTATCTACCGGCCTCCCGCCTTATATTCGAGTGAGCGGTCATCTGACGGCTACCGACCACCCAGCGATGTCGGCAGATCAGTGCCAGCGGCTAATCTTTAGCATGTTGAACAACTCGCAGCGAAAAATCTTAGAGCAAACCTGGGAGCTAGATTGCTCTTACGGGGTACGCGGATTAGCTCGATTTAGGGTGAACGTGTATAAAGATCGCGGCACCTATGCGGCTTGTTTGCGAGCGCTAAGCTCTAAAATTCCTAGCATGGATGTGCTGTGCTTACCGCCAATTGTCACCGAACTCTCAGAGAAACCTAGAGGGCTAGTGCTGGTGACTGGCCCTACGGGATCGGGGAAGACAACCACGCTGGCTTCGATGATCAACAACATCAACTTGACCCGGGCAGAGCACATCTTGACGGTAGAAGATCCGATTGAATTTGTGTATGAGCCCATCAAAAGCCTGATTCACCAGCGGCAGGTAGGAGAAGACACCAAAAGTTTCTCCAATGCGTTGAGAGGCGCGCTGCGAGAAGACCCGGACGTTATTCTAGTTGGTGAGATGCGTGACCTAGAAACCATTTCGCTAGCAATTTCGGCAGCAGAGACCGGTCACCTCGTATTTGGCACTTTGCACACCAGCTCAGCGGCGCAGACCGTAGACAGAATTGTAGACGTTTTCCCGCCCAACCAACATCAGCAGATTAGAGTCCAGCTTTCTAACTCACTTGTTGCAGTATTGAGCCAAACTCTAGTCTCTAAAGCTAATCCTAAACCCGGTGAATTTGGCCGAGTGATGGCGCAAGAAATTATGGTGGTGACACCGGGCATCTCGAATATGATCCGCGAGGGTAAAACCGCTCAGATTTACGGCGCAATTCAAACAGGAGGAAGGCTGTCTATGCAAACTTTGGAAATGGCGCTGGCTGACCTCTATAGAAAGAACGTAATTAGTTTCGACTCGGCGATGGCTAAAACTTCTCGCCCTGAAGAACTACAGCGGCTAATTGGCGATAAACCAGGGGCTGCCAAGGCCGGGGCTAAAGCAGGCGCTCGTCAGTAATTTTGCAGTGTTTAGCATAAGTCCGGCAACCAGAATCTTTCTCTGGCTGAGCGTAGTCGAAGCCACAACCAATCGGACTTCTGCTTTGGCAGACGCTATAGCCTTTCGATTGTGAGGCGTGTAACTACTTTGCGCCTTTTAGAACCTTTCAGCCACTCACACTTCAGCCACTAAAAAAGAGAGAAACCCCATGCCTACCTACGTTGCCATTGGCCGGAATAATACTGGTAAAGCTATTCGCCAGAAAGTAGAAGCAGCTTCACCCTCTGATGCGCGTAACCTGATGTCACAGAAGGGGATGCACATTCAAGATATTAAAGAGAGTGTGGGCTTCAGCTTCAGTATGGCTGATATCAAAACCTCAATGACGAGTGTCACCGTCAAGGATAAAGCGGTCTTTTCGCGTCAGTTTGCAGCGCTAGTCTCCTCGGGGGTGGCGCTGGTACGCGGCATTAGCATTTTGGCCGATCAGTGCCCGAACGCCCGGCTCAAGGCCGCCCTAATGGGCATCAACGCCGACGTGCAGCAGGGTACTAGCCTATCTGACTCTATGCGGAAGCATCCTAAGTGCTTTGACAATCTGTACGTGAGTATGGTGCAAGCGGGTGAAGTAGGCGGTGTACTAGATGAAGTATTAAACCGGCTGGCAAAGCTGCTCGAAGACCTCAACCGGTTACAGAACCAGATCAAGTCAGCAATGGCTTACCCAGTGACGGTAGGCTTTTTAGCAACCACCATTTTTATCGGCATGACGGTGTTTTTGCTGCCGATTTTTGCTGATATTTTTGATGATTTGGGCGCACCGCTGCCGCTGTTTACCCAGGCGCTCATGGCTATTAGTAAGATGCTGCGTACCTGGTATCTCAGCTTAGGACTGGTTGCTGTTATCGCCGTACTGGTATTTGTCTATAAGCAGTATTACAAGACGCCTGTGGGTCGGGTGACGATGGATGGCTTTTTCTTGAAAATGCCGCTATTTGGTGACTTAGCACAGAAGTCGGCAACGGCCAGATTTTGCCGTACCTTTGGTTCGCTGTCGCGTTCGGGGGTGCCGATTTTGACAGCGCTGGAAATTGTTCGCGATACGTCGGGCAATCAGGTGATTGCAAATGCTATCAACTCGGCTCAAACAGAGATTCAGTCGGGTGGGATGATCAGCATTGCCTTGCAAGAGCATGGCGTGTTTCCGGTGATGGCGATTCAGATGATCAGCATCGGTGAAGAAACGGGTGAACTCGACCAGATGCTGATGAAGGTAGCAGATTTTTATGAGGACGAAGTAGAGCAGGCGGTGAAGGCACTCACCAGCATTATGGAGCCGATTATGATCGTGGTGCTAGGCGGGATGGTGGGTTCAATTCTGGTGGCGATGTACCTGCCGATGTTCTCAGTGATGGATCACTTGGGCTAGCGTCAGTACTCGTAAGGCTGCGTTTTACTCACGCTGAACGGGTCTAGTCAGATGGAAGGGCTGTTGCTGGCATGGGTTCGCACCCAACACCGGCAACAGCCATTTTTTTGGGTAAGCGGCGACTGCTGAAAATGAAAATTGGCGTCCAACCATTTTCTTCAGTGTGTCAATTGTTTCTCAGGGATTTATCACAATCATGCTAAAAAGTAGCAGTGCATAGGGTTGACGTTTTTTGCCTCAGAGTGATTGCCTAAAAGTGGCTGCATTAAAAAGCACATTCGGTTTTTTGCTCTATGCTTTTTAAGTTGCCAGATCTGGCGACAATTGCTTGTTAGACTTTTGCCTCACCCCTGATGCTTATGATCATGACTCAGCCCTTGGGTCAGAGGTTCGTCATTCAGTGGGCAGCGGCGACGGCGTGGCGCTACTGACTGCCTCGGTTGCTATGCCCGCTCTGTGCCCGCTGTGGCTAAGCATTGGTCAGTGGGTAGTCTTGCGGCGATATGTGACTAAGGCCTGGCAGTGGCTACTGGCAACCGTTGTTGGCGGCTACTTGGCATTTACCGTTTTGTTCTTATTTGCGATGCTGCTAGGGGCCTATCTAGACTCAAGCTACCTGGCAAATAATAATTGGGTGGACGATGTGACTGTCTTGTCGACACTGCTTACTGCGTTTCTATTGGCAGGCGCGATTCGTAGCAGCATTCAATGTCTGACGCTGACTAGACGCACTGCGCCGTATAAGCAGTGGATTTGGACGGGGGCGATCGCTATTGTAGTCAGCTTGATAACGGCTGTGGTTGTAACTCATACGGTATTGCCGCTGGGCCCGGAGCTTTCGGGAGCGATTGAGGCTCTGCCGCTGGGGTGGATGACGGGTTGGGGACTGAGCGGACTGATTGGGGGGTGGATTGAGGGGCGATCGCTTTCGCAGATTTTTTCTTAGCAGGCGTTTCAGCGGCAGATGAGAGCGATCGCCTCCAATACCTGCTTGAGCTTAGTCTGCGCCTGTTCAAACTTTGGCCCTTGCCACTGCGGGATATTATCAACCTCTAACTGATCGTCGGGTAGATAGGTGGGATAACGAATCTCAATCTGTAACGCCTCGACGTTGGGCTGCTGACCGTAGTGCCGGGTAATAAAGCCACCGGTAAAGACTTTGTTTTTGACGACCTGATACGTCTGCTGAGCGAAGCTATCAGCGGCCTGGTCAATCAGAGCGGCTGAGCAGCTTTCGCCATTGGCATTGCCTAGACAAACATCATCGGTAATCAGCCCCATAAAGCTGTGTAGATCTAGCAGGTAGACTTTGCCGAACTGGGCGACTTTTTCGTTGAGCAGGGCTGTTAGCTGATGGTGGTAGGGCTGGTAGAACTGGTCGATGCGCGATCGCACTTCTGATGGAGTAGGCTTCTGCACGTAGATAGGCTGCTTGAACGCTGTCTGCTCTGGCACGACCGCCGACCAAAAAGAGCCGAACAAAGGTGGCTTTAGTGCCCGGTTTAGATCGACGACGTACCGGCTGTAGTTAGCCTGCAAAACGGTGATACCCAAGCTGGGTAAAAAACTATAGAGTTGCTGTAGATGCCAGTCAGAGTTAGGCAGGCGGCGCAGCTGCTCAGGAATGAACTGCCTGGCAATATCCGGGGGTAGCTGTAGGCCGCTGTGAGGCAAATTGGCTACAATTGGCAGCACCTGCCCTGGCGGGGTGAGTAAGGTAAACAAGTCGGTTGGCAAAAGCAGGGGTTCTCATGACTCAGGTATTTCTATCTTACGCCCGCGCTGACGGTGCTAATGCCGCTGCCCGGCTGCGCACCGAATTGAACCGTAGCGGATTTACGGTCTGGCAAGATATTGAAAATATGCAGGGCGGGCAAGCCTGGAAAGAACAGCTAAGGGCAGCTATCAGACAGGTTGACGCGGTGCTAGTGCTGCTTACACCAAGTGCAGCCGATTCCCAGTACGTGGCGTGGGAGTGGGAAATGGCTCAAATGGTTGAGAAACCAGTACTGCCGCTGCGGGTAGCAGAGTCCGCTATTCCAGAAGAGCTGAGCCGTTTGCACTATCACGATCTCACTGCCGAATCTGACTATACGCTGGGGCTGATGTCGCTGGTGCGAGATTTGCATCAGATCGGGTCGGACAAGCCGTCGTCTGTAGAGCTGGGCCAGATGGCAGGTAGGGGCGATCGCCACATCTCTATCGGCGGCAGTGCCCATAATAGTCAGATTGTCGTTGGTGATGGTAACAGCGCCACTCAGACCAATCAACACTATCCTCGATAACAAAGGACACTACCTGCTTTTGAAGTAGTGTCCTCGTGTATGTCTAAGTTGCTTTGCTTAGAGCGTCTTGCCTTGGCCTACGCGCCGACTAGCTCAGGGGCCAAAATGGGGTAGCGCAACGTCGCAGCAGCGTCAGCCTTTTCGGGCACTTCATCGCGGTCTATCACGTATACCTTAGCGTCAGTAAACAGGGCCAAAACAGTGGCCATATTAATTAGGTCTTGACTCTCAACCGTCTTCCCGTCGTAGAGAGTTGCTTTGCGTGCTTTGGCATCAAAACTGCCCCACCGCTGAGCGTCTGTGGCAATGAGAAGTGTGTCTACCTGACCATCGTGAGCAGCCGTTAGGATAGTCTCTAAGTCAGCAGTCGCCTGACTATTGTTTTTCAAGCTGCCGTATTGTTCGACAACGGCTTTGCGACTGGCGGTGAAATATGGTTCTACGGCTTTCAGCGCGTGATCGCGGATTTCTTTGGGGCTGAGCTGGTCGGGCTGAAAGGCGATCGCCTCATCCAACAGATGAGGGTACTTATTGGCCTCTTTGTAAATCGGGAATAGAAAGTCTACACCCATAAACACTAGCGGCACATTCTGCCCGGCCAGTACGTCTTCAACACCGTCACTCACGAGGTGAAAGAACCTGAGAATATCGGAATTCTCGGAATCCTTGCCGCCGCCCTGTCCGTGAAACGTTCTTTGACCACCGCCGCGATTGCTGCTGTGCCCCTGTAAAGACTCTTCTGGGTCGTCATAACGCAGAGCCACCGCCTCACTTAGAGGCGTATCACCCAAATCTACGGCTTGCACACTGTCGCGAGTCGCGTGATATAGCGCTACCTTGTTCTGACTAGCCGCAAGCACATAAAATTGTCCATCATCGGTAACTAGCGGTAGCAACGGCTTCACCTGAAACTGGTCACTCACTACCGTCATCGTTTCTAGCTCCAACGGCACGCGGTAATAGCGCAGCTGTTCTGATGTGATAAACAGGGCCAGACCATTTTCTTGGTGCTGCCAAAAGTCTTGGTCTTCTAACAGAGCAGCGGCAGATTTGAGCAATTGCTGGCTTTTTGTCGAATTAATACCCGCTTGGCCTAAAAGTTCTTCAGCCCGAGTCAGCTGATTTTTTAGACGGATAGGGTCTTGCCGAATCTCTCTGCCTGCTTTGTGAGTCGGTAGGTAAATAGAGACACAAGGCGGCTTTTGGCCAGTTAAAAGCGACTGTAGTTCTGTTCTTGATAGCAGTGTCATAAGGTTCCTCTGAAGAGACAATGGGGCCGTAGGCGAGAGAAGAGTCTACTTGCCGTCGCGGTAGCCTCTAGCGGGGGGATGGGTCGCTTCTACAGCGCGAAAGGGCTCTAGAATGCGATAAGAATGCTCAGCGCCTTGTGGCACTACCCAGGAGACACCCGGCTCTAAAACAATAGTCTTTTTCGCTAGGGTTAGCTCTGCGCGGCCTTCAATAACGTAGCCAACGGTTTCGTAGTCGCAGGTATGAACGGACTTGTCCTCACCATCGCCAGGCTGCTCGTCCCAGAGGCGCAGGGCGATCAGGTCGCCGCTGATCAGTAGCTTTTGACCCAACTTGCCAGTATTGGCTTGGCTGGCGTTGACAGTTACTTTATCGGCTTGCATAGGCTGTGTACTCATAGTTTCCTGGTTAATCGTCGTCTATAGGGGGCTCTCAAATAACGTTCCAGACCTGATACCTATCACCTGGCGGATGAGAGCAACCGCATACGAAAAGCCTCAAAGGGCTCCGCGCTAGTAGGCAAAGCTACCGAATCACGCTGGCTGATTTATTTCGCTATTCATCTATGAGACTACCGCGATCGCCTATCACTCTTCTTCCTTCACAGGAGATAACTCTCTCAATCGGAAGGGAGATAGTGCAGTCTGCTGTCTTAATAACTACAGCAATTCTCATTATGAGGAATGCCTATTCAATCGCCTGGCAGCAGGCTATTGTGGAGTTGTGGCATGAGGCTTACCTCGATGACGCAAGGCAGTT
>NZ_NRTA01000014.1 GCF_002286735.1 Leptolyngbya sp. BC1307 | reverse complement strand
TATTTTAGAGAGATGGTGCTAGAGGTTCAATCCTGGGGCCTGAAGCCGTCGTGGGTGACCGGAGACAGTTGGTATTCGAGCCTAGAGAATCTGAAGTTTCTCAGAAACGAGAAAGTGGGTTTTCTATTTGGGGTAGCGAATAATCGGCTGGTCTCGGTAGAGCGTGGAACGTCAGTGCAGATAGGGACTCTAGAGATTACAGCTGATGGCTTGATGGTCTATCTCAAGGCATTTGGCTGGGTCAAAGTGTTTTGTGCGCCGTTCAAAAACGAGCAGCGATATTACATCTTGTATCGACCAGACTTAGAGGCTTTGAAACAGCTCTCACGAGAGACCTTTAAGCAAGTTCATAGTGAGCATTGGCAGATTGAATGTTTTCATAGAGTGATTAAACAGGTGTGTAATATCGAGCGCTTTTATGTGCGAGATGAACAGGCTATTCGTAATCACGTTTTTTGTGCACTACGTGCTTTTTGCAAGCTACAGACGATGTGCATCAAAGGGATCATCAACAACTGCTATGAGATATCGCGTCAGCTATTTGTGCCGGTCATTCGCCAGTTTATTCTAGAAAACGTGGAGGAAACTGCTTTCGCCTAGCATTGTCACACTGTATTTGTCAATGCGTAACTCCTATTAATATCTACCTAAAGCTCAAAACCTGTGCTGCGTGAGTCTGAGTGCATATGCGGTTATCTTATTGGCCTGTCAAAACCTATATTTTATTTGTTATCCGAGGTCTAAATCCTAATATGCAGTCATCAGAATTGTCGTCAGCTCAATCGAGGGTAAAGCTAACCCTTTGGAACGCTGAGGTAGAGAGCTTTAGTAGCCGAGACTTTTATATTTGGCTGCAAGAGATGGGACTCCCAGAAGCAGTAGTGACAAGGCTGCACGATTTAGCTGGTAAGACTATTCAGCTTGGAAAGAAACTCATCTCTATCGGAAAGGTTCTTTTATTCAGGATTATCAACTTTGTGAAGGAGAATCCTTGCCTTGTTGCTGGGTCTGGTATAGGAGCAGTAGTTGGAGCAGCGATCTACAGCCTCTTAAGTTCTTTGCCAATGGGGATCGGCAGGTTCCTAGAACCCCTCGCTAAGATTTTAGGATTAGGTGCCATTTCACTCGGTGCAAGCGTAGGACATTCTCTCGATAGAGAACTTAAAAGCTTCAGCCAAGATTTGCAGGAGGCTGCGAGTAGCTTCTTCAACCTTCTAGCAAGTGTACTGCGTTCGCTCTCTAATCAGTTCGTTCCTGCCTGAATACAATTATATTTGGCAAGTTAAAGCTAATCTATGTCTAAACAAAATCGCAGCAAAGAAGACCTCCTTAAAGCTATTAGCAAGCTTAAAGAAGGGGGCGATAGTTTTACATTTTTAACCGATATTGGAGTCGTCGGAGTTGGGGCTGTGGGTGCTGGTGCAGCAGCTTTCGCATTTGGAGGCGCTACAGCTTCTGTCCTATTTGGCTTAGTTGCTATTCCTGTCGCCGCTCCTCTTGCAGTCGTTGCTGGTGCTGCTGTTTTAGGTGGTGGTGCCTTACTTGGAGTGAAGAGGGCTTTGTTTGACGGCACTTACACAGAAGGTAAGAAAGCCGAACTCATTAGACAGATGGAAGACGAGTTGCGTGAGATGAAAGCAAAAGAACGAAAAGATAGAATCGGCAAAGAAGATAAAACGAAATTTCATCTTTTTCTAGAAGAACCTATCCAGTTCGATTTGATTACACCTGAAGATGCACGAAAACTTATGGAGCTAGTCGAAACTGGAAAACTTGAAATTAGCGAAGCATATAGAATGATTATTGATATGCTTGCAGAAATGAAAGCATTGCCATCAGCCTGAGTTACTTCTTGTTTCCCAACTGGCAGATCATCTTCAGTGTCTCGTCCCGGAGATGTTTGGGTTCACATGCCAAGGCAGTATCCTTCAACATGTGAACCCGGTAAGAGCCGTTTTTGCTCGGGCAGATACGATCTCGACCGCTTATACGAGGTTATTCAGAACCGTAACTTTCTGCTCGAATGCCTCTACTAATTTACTAAAAAGTACACCTCAATCCCCTGCAAAAATGAGCAAGCGGAACTGGGAAAGGCTAAAGAAGAGACTTTATCATTTCCCAGCAGGATGACCTAATAAATCTGACTACTCAACCCTCACGCTTTCACATCGAAGCGATCAAGGTTCATCACCTTGTTCCATGCGGCTACAAAGTCATTCACAAACTTCGGCTGCGAGTCTTCACAGCCATAGACTTCTGCGATCGCTCTCAGCCGCGAGTTCGACCCAAAGATGAGATCAACCCGGGTACCTGTCCATTTAAGGTTGCCGGTAGTGCGATCGCGCCCCTCAAACAGCTCATCAGCCTCAGAAGTCGCCTTCCAAGTCGTGCCGAGGTCAAGCAGGTTGACAAAGAAGTCATTGGTCAACGTCTCTGACTGATCAGTGAAGACGCCGTGTTTAGTCGCTTCGAAGTTTGTTCCTAAGACGCGCATGCCGCCCACCAGAACTGTCATCTCAGGGGCTGACAGGGTCAGCAATTGAGCCCGATCAATCAGCAGCTCTTCGGGAGATTCGCTGTGCTTGCCACTGGAGTAATTGCGGAACCCATCCGTGGTCGGCTCCAGAACCGCAAAAGATTCGACATCCGTTTTTTCTGGCGACGCATCCGTTCGACCTGGCGTGAAGGGGACCCTGACATCGTAGCCAGCGTTCTTCGCCGCCTGCTCGACCCCGACGCAGCCGCCCAGCACAATCAGGTCGGACAGAGAAACCTGCTTCCCGCCAGATTGCCCACCAGATTGCCCGCTAGCTTGGGAGTTGAACTCTTGTTGGATAGAGTCTAGCGTTTGCAGCACCGTTGCCAGTTGCTCTGGCTGGTTGACCTCCCAATCCTTCTGCGGTGCCAGCCGAATGTGCGCCCCGTTTGCCCCACCGCGCTTGTCAGAATTACGGAAGGTCACCGCCGCCGCCCAGGCTGTTGAAACCAGTTGCGAAACAGACAGCCCCGAGGCCAGGATCTTGCCCTTGAGGGCGGCAATGTCTTGCTCGTCAATCAGCTCATAGTTAACTTCGGGAATGGGATCTTGCCAGAGAAACTCTTCCTGCGGTACTTCTGGGCCGAGGTAGCGCGATCGCGGACCCATATCCCGATGGGTCAGCTTAAACCAAGCCTTGGCAAATTCGTGAGCGAACTCGTTCGGGTTCTCCTGGTAACGCCGCGAAATCGGCTCGTAAACGGGGTCCATTTTCATGGCCATGTCCGCCGTCGTCATCATCGGGGCATGCCGTTTAGAGGGATCGTGCGCGTCGGGTACCGTATCTGCGCCAGCGTCGCCCTTCGGCTTCCACTGCCACGCGCCAGCCGGGCTCTTCGTCAGCTCCCAGTCATACTTGAACAGCGTATCGA
Organism: Leptolyngbya sp. BC1307; assembly: GCF_002286735.1. Classification (GTDB taxonomy): domain Bacteria; phylum Cyanobacteriota; class Cyanobacteriia; order Phormidesmidales; family Phormidesmidaceae; genus Phormidesmis. The sequence goes on along the minus strand of NZ_NRTA01000014.1, from coordinate 97,790 downwards.
GATAGCTGTTGTCCCACTTGGTCGGCGTGGGCGTCCAGGCCCCTTCAATGCCACTGGTAATCGCATCGACGCCGACGCCAGAGTTGAAGGTGCTCTTCCAGCCGAGACCTTGATCCACGAGACTACTGCCCTCAGGCTCAGGGCCTACGTGAGCCGCATCGCCCGCCCCATGGCACTTGCCAAAGGTATGTCCACCAGCGGTAAGCGCCACCGTCTCCTCGTCGTTCATCGCCATGCGGCCAAAGGTCTCGCGAATGTCTTGCCCTGAGCCGACCGGATCAGGCTCGCCATCTGGCCCTTCTGGGTTCACATAGATCAGGCCCATCTGCACAGCAGCGAGAGGATTCAGGAGCACCCGATCATCCTCATACCGCTCATTGCCAAGCCAGGCTTTCTCAGAGCCCCAGTAAATGTCTTCTTCTGGCTCCCAAACGTCCTCGCGCCCGCCAGCAAAGCCCAGCGTTTTGAAGCCCATCGACTCTAGGGCGCAGTTACCAGCGAAGACCATGAGGTCGGCCCAGGAGATTTTCTTACCATATTTCTGTTTAATGGGCCAAAGCAACATGCGCGCCTTATCAAGGTTGGCATTGTCGGGCCAACTGTTGAGAGGTGCAAAGCGTTGTGAGCCGGAGGAGGCCCCGCCGCGACCGTCGCCGATGCGGTACGTGCCAGCACTGTGCCAGGCCATCCGAATGAAGAGCGGCCCATAGTGTCCGTAGTCGGCGGGCCACCAGTCCTGGGAGGTGGTCATCAGCTCAAAGATATCCGCCTTCAGGGCGGCGAAGTCAAGACTCTTGAACGCCTCCGCGTAGTTGAACGCCTCACCCATCGGATCCGCCTGGGGTGAATGCTGGTTAAGGACGCTTAGATTTAGCTGATTCGGCCACCAGTCTTGGTTAGCCGTCGCAGGCCGCGTCGTAAGCTTCTGACCGCCGCCCGAAAATGGGCATCCGCTTTCGCTACTCATGGGTATCTCCTAATTGGATTGAATTATGTATGCTGTGTTTTGCTTGCCTCTGTGTGTCGCTTTCCCTAAGTAGAAAGCATTGCCCGACACATCTGCATCAGCGTAGCCGTCTGTTCGGGTCTCTCAGCCGCCGGGTTAATATAGTTCAACAGGGTCTCGGCATTAGAGACAGCGGGCATTGCCTCAAAGCCGTTTCGTTCTACAAACATTTTGTCGATCACGCCGTTCTTGACCAGCATGGAATAGCGCCAGGAGCGCTGCCCCATCCCTTTATCAGAAAGGTTCACCAGCATCCCCATCGCGCGGGTAAAGTCGCCATTTACATCGGGGATAAAGCGTACCTGGTCGGCCTTTTCTTCTTTGGCCCAGTTCGCCAGCGAAAAGGGATCATTCACCGAAATGCAGATAATCTCATCGACGCCGTTCGCCCTGAAGACGCCTGCATACTCGTTATAGCCCAACAGCTGAAGGGGAGAATACGGGCAGGTAAAGGCACCCGTCACCGCAAACACCACCACTGTTTTGTGGTCAAAGAGATCCGCCGTCGAAAGGTTGTTACAACCCTCCTCTAAAAACATCCGAAAGGTTACGGCAGGGACACGCTGGCCCTCAAGATTGAACAACATTTTTCCAGCTCCTTACTCACAGTCAAAATCCGTTCCGTTCACTCAGAACGATAAGTCGCGACTCATCCGCTTGCGCATCGTGTTAGAAGAAGACGTGAAAAGTTAGAAATGCGCTCTCGGTTGAAGTACGCCAGCTTTGCCTTCAAACTTTACTTTCAAATGGAGGGGCTAAGCACGCAAGATGGATGCGCCCTTAGGGGGTTCTCTGGGGAAATTTCCTGCTTCTGAAGCAAGGTCTTAGCAAAGCTTCGGTCAAGTCGTAGTCATTACCAGTTTACTTATCTAGCATAGTGATTACTCTTTGGAATGCGGGCTAGCAACTTAGATTCTGTCGCAAAAGTTTACGCTCAATGGGTGGGTGGGAGAGAGGCGATCGCCCCTGCCTTGGTCGCTGCTGACAACCCGTATAAGACTATGGTAAAACTCACCCGGGTCACTAGGCTTAGCTGCTCTATAAAAGTTAGCCAAGCTAACAAGCGACTCACCACTGGCGCTAAGAACAAAAACAGCGCCAAAGTCACGCTAAGGTCAGGCACTACAGTCACTTTGCCCGTTGCAACATAAGGCTTTCAGCCGGAGTGATGGACCTCAGCAAAGTGACCAACGCTATCTCTAAAGTCACTTAGAAATTCGCGCCGCCGTGCGTAAGATTTGCCCCGCCAAAATCGCTGCGCCGAAGCCATTGTCAATATTCACAACACCAATGCCGGTCGCACAAGAATTTAGCATGGTCAACAGCGGCGCTAGCCCCTGAAAGCTCGCGCCATAGCCGATGCTCGTCGGCACGGCAATCACTGGGCACTGGGCCAATCCGGCCACGACACTCGGCAAAGCCCCTTCCATACCCGCCGCGACAATTAGCACATCAGCTTGATCGATGACATGACGATTGCTCAGCAGCCGATGAATGCCCGCGACGCCAACATCCCACAGGCGCGTTACCTGAAAGCCGCACAGCTCTGCCGTAACAGCCGCTTCTTCGGCAACGGGCAAGTCGGCAGTGCCCGCTGTGAGAATGCTGAGATTACCCGGTTGGACTGCTAAGGATGCTTGGGGTCTGATCGCGCAGATGCGGGCCGTGTCGAAATAAGTCGCCTGTGACAGAGCAGACTGCACATCAGCGCCTTTATGCGCATCTACCCGTGTTGCCATCACTACCGGATGCAGCGGCTCCATCGCCAGCATAATTTCGATGATCTGTCCGGCAGTTTTGTCTTGCCCCCAGATCACTTCAGGAAAGCCTGTGCGAATTGTCCGCTGATGGTCGATCTTGGCAAACCCGCCAACTTCTTCGTAGCCGGATACTTTCTCAGAGGCTTGCAGCTTATCAATAGCAGCTTCCGGGCTGAGGCGACCTGCGGCTACGGCTTGAAACAATTCACGAACGGCGTCAGGCTGAATCACGGCGATAATCGTTAGGGTGAAAGAAGTTCAACTGTAATAGGCTAACGTGATTTAGTTCGTCTTATTTTTAGTTTGTCAGGTTCTCTTGTTGGGGTTTATGACTACTGCGCCTACTGACATCGTGATTTTGTCCAATGGGCCAGGGGAGGTAGCTACCTGGGTAAAGCCAGTGGTGCGTTCACTTCACCAAAAAGCCGCTGACACCGGCAGTCTTCGCATCTCAGTCATCCTCTCCCCCTGCCCGCACGCCTCTGGCCAAGAGCCTACCATCTTGCAAAACTACCCCGAAGTAGACCGGGTTCAGAGTGCGCCGTACTTCTTTAAGTTTTTACTGACGGGCAAAACCGCCGATGATTGGGACTGGCATCCGCAGGGCGTCGTGGTCTTTCTCGGTGGTGATCAGGCGTTTACCTGGCTAGTCGCTAAGCGCCTGGGCTATCGCACGGTTATCTATGCCGAATGGGAGGCCCGCTGGTCTGGGTTGATCGACCGCTTTGGCATCATGCAGTCTGAAGTGGTCAAAAAAGCACCCGCTCGCCATCGAGACAAGTTTACTGAAGTAGGCGACCTGATGGCCGATGTGCAAACCACGGCTGACCGCACCGAAATTTCCGCTGCCTTAGACATCTCCCCCGACACCGATTTGATCGGCTTTCTGCCGGGATCAAAACCGACCAAGCTGGGGCCGGGTATCCCGCTATGTCTGGCGATCGCCCAAAGCCTTTACGCTCACAATCCCAACACTCAATACGTCATCGGCGTTGCCCCCAACCTCACCCTGGCAGACCTTGCCCGCTATACCGACCCCACTCACAATCCATTAGTGCCCATCATCGAAGGGCCAGAGACCACTCTAGTCACCCCACCCACAGGTCTACCCTATTTACAGATATTAGATGGCCCCAGGATCTTGCTCTGGCAGCGTTTTCCAGCTTTGGATCTGTTCTCTCAGTGCAAGCTGTGCCTGACAACGGTTGGGGCTAATACTGCCCAGCTTGGCGCACTGGCCGTCCCCATGATTGTGCTGCTGCCGACTCAGCAGTTTGACGGGCTTAAGCTGTGGGATGGGGTGCCTGGGCTATTAGCGCAGTTGCCGGGAGTGAGAGCGATCGCCCGCAAGTACATCAACCCGCTAATTATCAAAGGCGTTCAAAAATCAAACCGACTATTTGCCTGGCCCAATATCTGGGCGAAGCGCGAAGTCGTCCCTGAGCTGCTCGGCCCGATCACCGCTCAGCAAGCTAGCGAAGTCGTGCGAGACCATCTCGCCCATCCCGAAAAACTGACCGCCATGAGCCAAACCCTACGCGAGCTGCGGGGGCCTGCTGGCGCTGCTGATAAGATGGCCAACCTGATATTAGAAGTCGTTAACTATCCCGAACAAGGGCTGGCGGATACGACAAGCGATGAATGAAGTGGGCTCGTGAGATCACCGCTATATGCCCCATCTGGGTTTAAAAAGAAAAAAGGAGAGCCGTGCGGCTCTCCCTACCATCAGGGTGCATCTACATGTACACAGTATTGCACGCTCGGGGTGAGGGGTGTAACCCCCCTTTGTACTGATCCTAGAACCTTTGCGTTCGTATTCTAGAATTTGATGATTTAGCGGGTAACTGTCTGTGATCTGGAGCATACTTTGCTCACTTTTTACTCTAGCGTTGGGCGCTTTGATGAGGTTCATCACACCGGCTGAAAGCCTGATGTTACAACGGGATATTGCAAAGGGCAGAGTGGCTCGCGGTTCTCGAACGTATGCGGGAACCGCCATAAACGGTTAGCCGTTCAGCTTTTTCCCGAGGAGCTGATTGGTCAGCTTAGGGTCGGCGCGTCCGCCTGTGCGCTTCATCACCTGACCGACAAAAAAGCCTTTGAGCTTAGTTTTCCCAGCGCGAAACTTGGCTAACTCATCGGGGTTAGCGGCGAGCACTTCGTCGATCATCGCCTCAATCTCAGCCGGGTCAGAAATCTGGCTGAGCCCTTTACTCTCCACAATTTTCTTGGGCGATCCGCCATTATTTAGCAGATCGGGCAACAGGTCTTTACCGATCTTATTGCTGATGGTGCCATCTTCAATGAGCGCTACCATTTCGGCCAGGGCCGCTGGCGTTAGCTTGAGTTCGTCAATACTGATCTTCTCGGCATTGAGATAGGCAGCAATGTCGCTCATAATCCAGTTGGCAACGAGCTTGGCAGACACGCCAGAGGCGATCGCTGCTTCAAAATATTCGGCCACTGTGCGGTCGTCAGTGAGCACTGCCGCATCGTAGGCCGACAGCCCCAGCTCTGCCTCATAGCGCTGACGCTTTTGGGCGGGCAGTTCGGGCAGGTGCGATCGCCATTCACTGAGCTGATCGGCAGTGACCTCTATCGGCGGCAGGTCAGGTTCCGGAAAGTAGCGGTAGTCGCTCGCGCCTTCCTTCATGCGCATACTTTTGGTGCGCTGCGGGCCTTCTTCCCACAGCCGCGTTTCCTGATAGATCGGCTCACCCGCTTCAACCGCTGCAATCTGCCGCTCAATTTCGTAGTCAATGGCTTTGGCGATCGCGCTAAACGAATTCATATTCTTAATCTCTACCTTGGTGCCAAACTCAGCCTGGCCCACCGGTCTGACAGAGATATTCACATCGCAGCGCAGCGATCCTTCCTGCATATTGCCATCGCCTACGCCCAAGTAGCGGATGATCCGGCGAATCTCTTCAGCGTAAGCTGCCGCTTCTTCTCCAGAGCGAATGTCTGGCTCGGAGACAATTTCTACCAGGGGCACGCCCGCCCGGTTGTAGTCTACTAGAGAATACGAAGAGCCCGATAGACTATCGCTGCCCGCATGTACCAGCTTGCCCGCATCTTCCTCCATGTGGAGGCGCGTAATCCCAATGCGCTTACGCACTGGCTCACCGTCTTTTACCAGCTCAATTTCTAGCCAGCCATGCTCAGCGATCGGCAGGTCAAACTGAGAGATCTGATAGTTTTTAGGCAGGTCAGGGTAGAAATACTGCTTGCGGTCAAACTTGCTGTAGGGCGCAATCTGACAGTTCAGCGCCAGCCCCGCTTTCACTGCATACTCCAGCACTTTTTCATTGAGTACAGGCAGCACACCCGGCAGGCCCATCGTCACCGGGTCGATATAGGTGTTTGGGTCAGCGCCGAAAGCTGCCGAGCTAGTCGAGAAAATCTTAGTCTCTGTCCCTAGCTGACAGTGAGTTTCCAGGCCAATAACGGCTTCGTATTTAGCGTTTGCAGAAGATTTAGCAGGCGCGGCAGCAGTCATAAAAGCGTCGAGGTAGGTAGGTGAATTCTATAAAGCAGGGCAATTACACGGGTAATTGTAGCCCTATTATCCAGTGTGGGGAACGCCGGTAGCATCAATTGACAGACGCTAAAAACTCGCAAAAGTCATTGAGCTGTTGAATGAGAGAGTCGTAGCCGTTCTCTAATAGTTGGAAATTAGCATCAATTCTGGCAGGTTCGAGCCGGTAAGCATAGTTGCTGCGAACAACATAACGAAGGGCAAGTCCCATACGGCCAGGTCAATATCTGAACCCAGGTGAATGTCATTGACCGAAAGCATGGAGCCAAACAGCACCACCTGGGTAGCGCCAAACTCTGCTTTAAGAATATCGGCGAGAATTTTGGCTTGCTGTAGGCCAGCCTGATGACCGGCTTGCAGGCGCGATCGCATCTCAGCTTTGCGCCGCTGCCGCTGCGCCACATAAGGCTGAAGCTCAGATATTACAGAGTTACGCCAAGAAACTTCCATATCATCCATTATATAAGCGCTGATCAAGCGCCCATTGCGGAGAACCGTTCAACCTTCACCACTTGTTAAAACGAAGTCGTTACGAGTATGATATAGGAGTTCGGGCGAAGGTGCTAAATTTACAGTAGCGGTGACGACTGCTCTGGTTCGTCCTTTACAGTGCTTTGTATCAGTCCTTTCTCTAAAGACGTTTAGACCCTCTTTAATTCTGGAGACTCCTATGGTTTCAACAACTTCCAAAACTGCCTTTTATCCTACCCGGATTGACTTACCGCTAGATACCCGTCAGCCGGTAGTCGCTATGCTCAACGGCACGCTGGCTGCGACTACAGACTTGCGCACTCAGACCAAGCAAGCTCACTGGAATGTGAAAGGCAAAGACTTTTACCAGCTTCATCTGTTGTTTGATGAAATGGCGGGCGAGCTAGAAGAGTACAGCGATATGGTAGCCGAGCGCGTCACGGCCCTAGCTGGCACGGCGATGGGCACGGTGCGCATTGCTGCTAGCGAATCGATTTTGCCTGAGTACGACTTTGACGCCGTCGGTGGTATGGAGCACGTCGCGGCTCTGGCTGACCGCTATGCGGCCTATGCCAAGCACCTGCGTGAAAGTATCGACAAAGCCGACGAGCTAGGTGACCAAGACACCAATGATCTCTATGTTGAGATCTCTCGGACTATTGACAAGCGCCTCTGGTTCTTAGAAGCTCACCTGGTGGGCTAGTGCTGGCGTCATCTCTAGCGCGACCGTTTGAATGCCTGCCATAGCTGTCGTCGGCTGCATTCGCACGCTAGCTGGCCAAGTGACCAACGCTTAAAATGAGAAAACGAGGAAAGTTCTAAAGATAGCGTTACCCGGATGCATTCGGGCGACGCGAGTCACTTGGCCTGTTGTTATGCAAAGGTTTTGCCTGCGTTGCTGTATTCAAGCCAAGTGACCAACGCTATAAGACTTCCTCGTTTTCTCATAGGCGGCTATTCTGAGCCCGTATCGCCAACAGATGAGTCGGCTCCGCCGCCTGGCAGCAGCAACTCTTCAACACTATCGCCTTCGTTGGCTTCTCTGAGAATGGCAGGAGCGAGGGTATCTGGGGTATTAAAGATAGCCTGTAAGCTCTGCTCCAGAGTTTCGGCCATCGCGATCCTGTTCTTGTAGGCCACGATCACCCGAGCGAGAATCGGCAGTGGATTTTGCTCAGCTTCTAGATACAGCGGCTCTACGTATAGCAGCGATCGCTCAATCGGAATCACCAGCAAATTGCCCTGATTAGCCCGCGACCCTTGCGTGTCCCAGAGCGAGATGCGCTGAGAAATCTCTGGCTCCTGGTTAATTCGGGCCTCGATTTGTTCTGGGCCAAAGACCAGCTCCTGCTTAGAAAACTGGTAGAGTAGCTGACGGCCATACTGTTCGCCGTCGGAGCGGGCAGCTAGCCAGGCTACCAAGTTAATGCGCTGGGCGGGCGTAAAGGGGCGCAGCAGCACAAATTCGCCATCATCCTCACCCGGCAGTTCCATAATCAGATAGTAGGGTTCGACGACCTGTTCTTCGTTGGCGTAAATTTCATTGGGTGCGCGCCACTGGTCTTCGCGGTTGTAGAAAACCTGCGGGTCGGTCATGTGGTAGGTAAGCAGCTCGTCAGATTGAATACGTGAGAAGTCTAAGGGGTAGCGAATATGAGACACTAGCGCCGGCGGCATATCCGACAGTTGCTCGAACATGTTAGGAAATATTTGCGCCCAGGTGCGAATAATCGGGTCGCTTTGGTCGGCAATGTAGAAGTGAACCGAGCCGTTGTAAGCGTCAACGATGACCTTGATAGAGTTGCGAATATAGTTGAACTCATTATTGCCCGGATCGGCGTAGGGATAGCGATCGCTCGTCGTGTAGGCATCGATCATCCAGTACAGATAGTTTGTTCCTGATTCTGCGCCAGCGATCGCAAACTCATTGCCCGCATCGGCCACCACTAAGTACGGATCGCCATCAAACTGTAAAAAAGGCGCAATCCGGCGCACGCGCTGCTTAATATTACGCCGAAACATCAGCCGGGTATCAGCCGTAAAATCGCGGCTGAGCAGCATTTTCCAATCGCCCAAATGCTTAGCAAACAGCAGCCGCTTCCAGAAAGGGGCAAGGCTGAGCCCGCCCTGACCGTCATAGCGGTTGTAGATATTCTCGCTGCCGCTGGGAAAATCTAGCTCAGGCACTTGAGCGCCCGTCATCACGTAAGTATTAGTCAGCTCACCAAAATAAATGCGCGGCTTACCGACCGGAATCGAACGCTCTACAACCGGAGAACTAGGGACGTGATCAATGTCTTTGACAAAGTACGTCGGCAGACCGCTGGGCCCTGCTGTATTCACCGGGCTCATGGTGAAGCCATAGCCATGGGTGTAGGTAAGATGCTCGTTGACCCAGGTCTGAGCCTCAGCGGGTACCCGCTCATAGTTGAGTTCGCGAGCAGAAATCAGCACCTGCCTGCGATCTACTACTTGGTCAGTCTCATTCACCAGGTCGTAGCGATCTACATCGGCATCGGCAAATTCGTAGTACAGGCGAATCTGCTGGAGCTGCCGGTTGGATTCCAGCAGCGGGCGCGTATCCCACAGGCGAATATTCCGAATGGTCAGGTCATTTTCTTCTAGGTCAGCGGCGCTCAGGTCGCCTTGCGGGTCAAACTGGCGGGTTTCGATATCGGTCAGGCCAAAAGCGTCGCGGGTGAAGGCAATCGTGCGCTCGATATAGGGCAGCTCGCGCAGAAATTCGTTGGGCTGTACTACAATGCGCTGAACTAACCAGGGGGCCAGCGTGTTGCCGACGATGGCAAAGAGTAAGTAGATGGCGATCGCCCCGACCACAGGCCGGGCCCGCAGGGGCCGAGTAGACTGAGTCCATCCGACTTTGGGCTGCACAAAGGCTCGCCACATCAGTGTGAGTGCCAGCCCTAGCGAGATCAAGCTGAGGGCTCCATTCACCGGCAACCCTACTTGAATATCGGTGTAGCTAGCGCCGTAGGTGACTCCCTGCGGCGAGTAGAGCAATTCGTAGCGATTGAGCCAGTGCCCTAAAGCAGTGACCATCAGCAAACTAGCCGCGAGGGCATAGAGATGGCGCTGCTGCGGCAGAGAAAACCCGGCAAAGTGTCCCTGGCTCAAGGTATTGCCTGCCAGCAGATACCTTAGAGCCACCGCCATCAACATAAACAGCAGCAGCCCCGAAAGCCAGAATTCAAACAGCTCCCATACTGGTAGCTGGAAAATATAAAAGCTCAGATCCTGTTGAAAGAGCGGGTCTAGCTGGTCAAAGGTAACGAAGTTGAGCGCGGGTAATATTCGCACCCATTCCTGAGTCAGCACAATGCCAAAGCTCAGGCTTAATACCACCGCGCCCACTCGAATCAGCGTTTGCGGGGCGGCAGCCAAGGCGATCGCACAGCCAAGCACAATGCCGATGCCCACGGGCTGCGCCACTAGCTGCTGTACCAGACCCCAGTCAGCATTAAAGCCCAGCCCCAGCGGTATGGGAATAGACGGACGCGGCGTTAGCAGATCGGTGACTGCCAGATAGGTGTGGTAGAGCAGATCTGCCCCAATGCCGATGCCCAGCCCTAGCATTACCGGCAGCAGCCACTGCAAACCCAGCCCGGTGCGCAGATTGGCCTGATTGGGCAGCAGACAGTTTTGGTTGTACTGTAGCCGGGTAGCCAGGTTCAGGTTGAAAAAAGCAATGGCCAGGCTAGCGAATAGCGTAAAGAGACCGAGCACTAGCTGAGTGAGCGATCGCAGCCAAAATTCACCGAGGAAATTGAGTTCGTCAAACCACAGCCCTTCGGCCCAGTAGTAGGTGACAATGTAGGTAGCCGCCAAAAGCATCAAGCTAATGACGATCAGCTTTAAGCCCACAGGCGATCGCACCCGGCGCAGTAGGCGATCACCCGGGTAGCGACTCAGACGCTTTTGAGGAAGATTATCAGCCTTAGCCATGGCCTATCGGCCCCAGAAATCAATTGCGCGGTAGCCCAGCTCTGCCATCATCTGCCGCAGCATCGGAATGCTCAGGCCCACCACATTAGTATGGCAGCCCTCAATTTTTTCAACAAACATGCTGCCCTTACCGTCAGTAGCAAACGCGCCTGCGCATTGCATGGGTTCACCCGTAGCGATGTAGGCTTCTATCTCTTGGTCGGAGGCATTGGCAAAAAATACGCGCGTCATCCGGTAGTTCACTAAAGGATCGCGGCCTGGGGCGATCAGTGCGTAGCCAGTGTAGAGTTCACCTGTGCCGCCACGCATTTGCTGCCAGCGCGCTGTAGCCTCTTCCCGGCTTTCAGGCTTACCGTAGATCACCCCATCAATCGCCAGCACCGAGTCACAGCCCAGCACCAGCGCTTTGGGGAACTGAGGCGCTACCGCTGTGGCCTTGCCCTTAGCCAGCACCTGCACCAGCTGCTGCGGGTCGCGAATTTTTACCTGATCCTCGTCAAAATTACTAGGGCAGACAAAAGGCTGAATGCCTGCCTCTACCAGTAGCTTGCGCCGAGCAACCGAAGCCGAGGCCAGCACAAATTGAATATCGGCCATAGGGTTATGAAGTCAAAAAATCAAAAGATTAGTAAACCGAAAAAGAAGCGACTGTTTGCTTCACTGTATCTTTGAGCTTTTCCCATCTAAACTCAGAAATAGACGCATTGAACGTGTAAAGCTGACCGCGCCGCACAATCACGCTAGCCAGATCGTGGCGAGTTCCCGAAGGCAAATTAGCAATATATTCCAGAATGTAATACAGCTTATCGCCTGCTTCAAAAGACTGAGCGTTTACCAGCTCTACGTTACGATCATCTGTGCTCTGCGAGGTGATGCTTTTAGAGAGCTTATAGCCTACTTCAGAGGGCGTACCAATATCAGGCAAGGTTTTACCGCCCGACACGGGGCTAATTACCACGCTGACGTTTTCGCTGGCATTGATAATGTCGTGGAAAACAACATCTGGCCCACCCGGCACTTCGGCAGCGACCCAGCCCGTTGGATATTTGAACTCGTAGCCCTCATAGCTGTCATTGTACGACTGCAGGCTGGTACCCGCAGCGCAGCTTTGCAGTCCCAGCGTAATGACAACTAGTAAGAGCGCGGCAAATCGCTTCAACATCTCAAGATTCCTTTCATCCTCGGGCTGCTTCAATTGTGCCATGAGCCGGTGAATCCCAAAAATTCCGGTCGCAAAATTCCGGCATGTTCCAGGACGTGCCCGAAGCGTCACCTAGAATTGTACTCTGCGTTGAAACTTCGGTCACCCGTACGGGTCTAGCGGCCATGGCTACTTCAGACGCTGCTGACTAGTCATGCTGTAACAAACACAAAAAAGCGAAGCAGCCCCTAAAAAGAGCGCTTCGCCTACCAAAATATTTAGCTGACGCTTTGAGGGTACCTATCGAATAAGCTAAGCATGATCCAATAGATACACTTTAGATTCAGCTGCCAATCTAGCGATTGGTAACCACATCATTAGCGCCATCAATATCTAGCTCTTCACGGCGAATGGTTGCTTGCTCATTGACCATCTCTTCTTCGGTTTCCTTGCGCACGCTGACTTCCTCACGCACAAAGGCTTCTTTGCGAACGTTGGCTTTCTCTTCGTACACTTCTACGCGAGCAACTTCACCATCTTCGAAAGCGTGATTAACGTCTGTAGCAGCCGTCTTTCCGGTTGGCGTGGTTCGCTCTACGACAACTCGCTCCTTATTAACCGGTACAGAGACATTGGCTGTCTCTGTTTTGACGCGCTTACCAACCACTACATCGCCTGTCTTGCTCCGGGTCTTATCGGCGATTAAACGCTCTTCGTAAAGGCGAATAGGCTGAGTGCGATCTGCGGTATCTCTCATTTGATAGAGACCGGGATCGCGGTCGTAGGTGTAGTCGTCACGGCTGTAGTCACCGCTAGTTGCATAGGCAGCGGTTCCGCTTACTGGCGCAGACTGGCTAGCAGTCGGCTCGCGATACACACCGCGCACGTTCTCTTCGTAGTCATAGTCAACGTCTGCGGTACCGTTGTATTCAGGCAGATCTTCGACTTGCTTCTTGGTCAAGCCACTAACGTAGACGCGCTCTTTGCTATTGTCAAACTCAGCGCGACCAATAGGTAGCAGTACTTTCTTACCGAAGATCCACGGGCCGGTATCTACAATCAAATAGCGAAATTGACCACTGGTATCGTCAAACAGTCCGTCTTCTACAGACCCGACTTTGTTGTCAGCATCTACATAGACGCTGTAGTCATCAAGGTGACTCAGGCTATTGTCGCTGAATGTGTTTCGATAGTCGGGGTAGGTTTTTTTGAGGCTAACTAATGCCATATACTCTAAGGCTCCATTACTAAAATTTATCTGACAACTTAATGTCACTTTCTAGCTAAAGTGTATCGACTCTTACTAAGTCTTTCATTGAACAAGAGAGGGAGATTGAGACAGCTATCCTACCTAAATGGTCGGATCAAGAGAGCGCCAAAAGATGTGACTGGAAACTTGTTTGAGAGCGGCTATCAAGTCAACAGTTAGCAAGACAGCAAAGGGGGACTGCGATCGCTCACAGCCCCCACTAAACCGAAGACCCATTGATTTAATTAGCTTTCAGCTTGTTTAAGCGATCGCTCCTGGCAACCACATCCTATCGAACAACAGCTCTGGGCTTCTTGGCACCTACTGTAGAGCCAATCAGAGAAGCCGCTAAGCCCAACAGCGAACCCACTATAAAAGATAGTCCTGCCTTTGAAGCGTTGGCCGCATATTCAGCAGCCTGCTCGGGGCTCACATTCGGAATAGCCTGAGTCACTTCGTCTTGGCTAGGTAGCGATACACCGGCTGACTCCTGCACCTGATTGAGCACATCACCTGCATTGGCAGCGATGATGCCAAAGGTGCCAGAGACACCGCTCGCCAGCAGCCAGCCGCTGATCACCAGCGTCGTAGCCCACAGAATCGTGCCATTGAGCAGCGCCGTCTTATTGTTCATCGGGCCACAGGAAGCCGCCATCACCCATCCACCCAAGAAGAGAGAAATCAGCAGGCTAATAATTGCCCAAATGCCCAAGCTCGTACCAATGGTGCCAGGAGTTGCCTCACCTGCAGCAAAGCCACCGATGGCCGCGCCCAAAGCACTCAGCATTAGTTGGGCAACAATTGAGACGACAATACCTGCGAAGATAGGCCCCCAGCGAACCGTATCATGGTATTCCACAATCGGGCCCGTAGGGACTGGGGCCGGACGAACACCCACATTGGACACATCCGTTCTTTCTGTATACGCCATAGTTCGTGTTCCTTAACTAGAGATATTTCTTACGCTCAGCGTGGCTTAGTGTAGCCGCACAGAGATCGACATAGGCCACCCCGCTACCAGCCGTGGTCTGCTATGGCTGATGACGCTGTTAGCTGGGGCTTGTATAAGCACTATTTCCTAATAGATTACGGGGCGAATTGCTGTTGCGAACCTACCAAAAGATAGAGAGAAATCAAAACAAGAGATAGAGCTTTCGAAGCCGACAGTTCGTCATATCTTAGTTCTTAAAACTTTACACAAAAAGCTTTAGCTGTAGCGCCCAAGATTTTCCAAACATCTATAGCGTTTACCTCCTCCCTTGTGCGTCTCAAAGCTCTTTCCCTTGATGGAAGAAGTTTGCCTGTCAATTCGGTCATTATGGAGCAATCAGCAATTAAAAGTATATGTTTAAGGCTTGGCTGCTATGGCTCTGTATAAAATCGGCGATATTCATCCCAATTATCGAGAGACTTACTTTAATGGGCAAGATCTCAAGGGCAAACCTGTCTATAGCGCCGAAAGCCATAAGGTCGGTACAGTTAGCGACGTTCTGATTGACGAGGCTAGTCAGCCCCAATATCTAGTCGTAGAAGCGGGTTCGCGCAAAAAAGTGCTGTTGCCTGTCAGCCGCTGCGCAGATCTCTCTGGCACAGATCGCATCTATGTAGGCACGCTCAACCGGGACGAGTTCGGTACGCTGACTACATACGATGACCGGTTACAAGCAGAGCCAGGGCAAGCCTTCGAAACTTACCAGATGACATCGCTTGAGCAATCGGCGAATGTAGAGATGTCACCTCCGGTAGAGAGGGCAGGTGTCGTGGCCGTTCAGCCAGAAGCGATCGCGCCCCCACCTCACACTCTTCAGAGAACTGAATCCCCATCAATAGTTGAAGAAAGCGTTGCCATGCCGGAGCCGCAAGATCGGCCCATTCAGCTATACGAAGAACGCTTGTCTACCCAAAAGCATCGGGTAAAAACGGGCGAAGTGAGAATTTCTAAGCGGACGATAACAGAGTCAGCCAATACAGCCGTACCGGTTACTAAAGAGAAAGTCATCATTGAAATAGAGTCAGTTTACGGCGGTGAGACCCGAGTTGATTTTGGCGATGCTCAAGTCGGTGAAGATGGCTCTGTCCGCATGGATATCTACGAGGAGCAGGCAGAGGTCTGCCGCCGCGTGGAGCCCTACCAAAACGTGTCCGTTCGCAAAGAAGTGGTGCAAGACGTGGTGAGAATACAAGAACCGCTGCGCCGCGAAGAGTTAGCAGTCTCGTCTGACGGCAATCCTCAAATCGATTGGGTGAATGAAGCCGACTCTTCTACAGTCAACGTGGACAGAAACCGGGAAGATGAGATAGTCGATAATCAACGCTAGCCTGGCTAACACAAGCCTATCTAGTTTTAGGGTGCGATCGCCCCGCTCGAAAGATTATCTAGCGCGCCCGCAATTTGCTGAATTACCTGATTACCACAGTCGCCTAGCCGATGCCGACCGCCCAGATAGCGCGGATCGTTGTAGGCAATCTGCACTTGGCCCTGCTCATCCTCCCAGATCAGCATTTTCTGCGGCAGGTCAATGGCCACACTCTGCTCGCACTGCATTAGCGGCGTCCCCAGTTGAGGATTGCCAAAAATCATGACTCTGGTTGGCCGCAGGCCCAGCCCCGCGCCTTCAGCATTTTGAGCATGATCGACGACAGCAAACACGTTTAGCCCTTCCTCTTCTAATATGCTGACAAACCTTCGTTCGGTCTCTACCACGCTGTGAGGACTGGCCTTAATCACCAAACCCGTCGGCGTCGGTACCGGCAGTGACAGCCCCGGTCGCGATAGCCCCAGCGCCACCGTCAGCAGAATGATTGCCCCGCCTACCCCTAAAAGCTGTCGGGCAGACAACCGACTTCCGCGTAGTTTGTTCATAGCTACTCTAGTTTTTTACTCACACAGCCCTAAAACCATACCAATTTACAGCGGTTGCCGGATGCATTCGGCAACCGCGAGTCACTTTGCCCGTTGCAGCATAAGACTTTTAGCCGGTGTAATGGACCTTAGCAAAGTGACCAACGCTATAGGTTCAGTTAGCGCCGTGGATATGAAACGAACGTTGGCATAGCGCTATGCAATTGGATGAACTCAGACGCAAAAAGATCGGGTTAAAGAATGATTTTCTGACCGGAGAAAGGTTCCTACAGTGGGGAAAGTGTTTCGCCGTAGGCAGTATGAGTGTGCTAGATTTTGTGACTTCAACGTCTACAGATACAACTGTAGAGAGAGCTGTAGATGGACTGTATCTGTTCACCCGGTTTCCTCTGCCGGGGCAGACTAAGACCCGATTGATTCCGGCATTGGGCGCGGTTGGGGCGGCTGATTTGCAGCGGCAGATGACGGAGCATTTGCTCAGGCGCTTTCAAGGGTTTTGTCCTGAGCGATCGCTCTCGCTGGACGTTCACTTTACAGGCGGCACCTATGAGCAAATGTCAGGCTGGCTAGGCGATGAGGCTAAACTAACACATCAGTGCGAGGGGACTCTAGGAGAGCGGCTAACGTTTGCCTTGCAGAGCGGATTTGCCGCGGGCCTAGAGCGGATTGTCATTGTCGGCAGCGACTGCCCGGACGTTACTGAAGATCACATCGACCAGGCAATGACCTTATTACAGTCTCAAGACGTGGTGCTGGGGCCAGCCGTAGACGGCGGTTACTATCTTGTTGGGCTCAGCGGTCTATATCCGGCTCTGTTTGAAAATATTCCCTGGAGTACAAAGCGAGTGTTGGAAACGACGCTGGAGATCGCCCATCGTTGCGGGCTCTCAGTCGCACTGCTAAACTGGCTCTCAGACGTAGATCGCCCCGAGGATTTGCCGCTCTGGAACGACCGTAAGAGCGCTTACTCGGTCGGCTTTAACAGCAGTTGCCATAGAGGGCTGTAAGGATGAACCTGACGGGTGGGCTGACCAGCGGCGACGAGCGATCGCCCCTCATTTGCCCACTGAAAAAGAGAGCCTTCCAAATTGATTGCCCGGTAGCCCGCCGCCTGAAGCTTTTGCCCTAGCCGCGCTGAGCGATAGCCGACTGAGCAGTAGAGCACTATGGGCAACTCTTTAGCAATACCCGCCGCTTCAATCGCTTCTACGGTGCTGGCGTGGCGGGCCTGAGGCAGATGGCTGACGGCGTATTCGGCTTCTCGACGGGCGTCGATGAGCAACGGTGGATCATCCTGCGCTAGCCAGTCTGCTAAAGCCGCTGTAGAGATACTTTCTACCGATGGAAAGCTCTGGCCGACCCAGCGCTTCACCCCTTTCCAGACGAGCGGTCGTAGAGGACTCAAAATAAAAGACAGCCAGACCATAGAGAATTGTAGTAAGCGACTTGCAGGAGGTTTCAGCCTTGATAGACTTCGAGCCTTGGGACCAGATGTTACAGGAATATGTAGATGATGGCAGCGTAAACTATAGCCGCTGGCAAAGGGAGTCGGCGCAGGAATTAGATCAGTGGCTAGCTAGCGTGCAGTCAGTCGATCTGGAGACGCTGGATAGAGATAGTGCGATCGCCTTCCTAATCAATCTCTACAACGCCCTAGTGGTGCAGCAAGTCCTGCAAAAATACCCGATCGACTCCATTCGGCCCGAGATTTTAGGCATTCCCAACTGGGTGAGCTTTCTCCTATTTTTCAAGCGCAGACGCTATACGCTTAACGGTCGCTCTCTCAGTTTAGACGGGATTGAGAAGGGGATTTTGCGATCGCGCTACGACGAACCCCGCATTCACTTTGCCCTGGTTTGTGCCTCTCAGGGCTGTCCGCTGCTGCGAGCCAACGCCTACCGACCAGCACAATTGCCCACGCAGCTAGAAAAAGAGGCCGCTCGCTTTATTAATAACCCCGATAAAGTCCACTACAGCGCTGCCAATCGCACCCTCTCCCTCAGCAAAATCTTTAAGTGGTACCGATCTGACTTTCTCGCTCAGGCCGATTCGATTCCCGCCTACCTTCAGCCTTATTTAACCAACATCGAACTGCCCACAGACCTCGACATTGCCTACAAACCCTATAGCTGGCAGCTCAATCAGCGCACGTCTTCATAAAAGCGCTTGAGCGTAGCCGCCGAGACACCCATGCCCCAAAGAAAGCCAATGCCCAGGTAAATAGCGTTCGCCTTGAGCGGCCCCCAGCGGGCGACCCGGCGGTCAGAAGACTGCACAGTCCGGTTCACCTGCCGAATCCGTCCCCGCTGAGAGAGCTTCACGCACAAGTCGGCCTCTTCCATCAGCGTCAGATCGCTGTCAAAGCCGCCACAGTCAGCAAAATCTTGCCGCCGACAAAACATCACCTGATCGCCAAACAGCAGCCGCAGCCCGTTTTGGAAGAATAGCCGAGGTCGAAACAGCAGCGGCGCGTAGTAGGTCTTCAAGGCGTTGTGCAGCGAAGTGCCCCAGCGCGTAGTCAAGGGGCCTGCCATCAGAGAGATAAAGCCACCGCAGGCAATTTTGCGATCAGCTAGCGTCGCCGCAATTACCGCGATTAGATCGTCCGGAACTAAAGTATCTCCGTGTAGAAAGCACAGTACATCTCCAGTCGCCTGCGCTGCCCCTAGATTCATTTGCAGCGATCGCCTGCCCTGCTCAGCGAAAATGACCGTAGCCCCGGCTTGCTGAGCGATCGCCACCGTCTCATCAGTACTGCCCCCATCGACTACGATCACCTCTTTGGCAGGCGGATGGAGCAATGCTAGGCAGCGCAGCGATCGCGCCAAATAGTCGGCTTCGTTTAGCGTCGGCACAATAATGGAGACTTCGGTTGAATCTTGCAAAGCGGCCTCTTCAAACCCTATCGACTACCATCTGATGACAAAAAATAGCCTTAGCAGGCAGTAACAGGGTAGGCTAACGACTGGCTATTCAAACCAGCTAAAGATCTACCTCAGCTAATGACGTTAGGCGATCCCCAATACTTAATAGTGAAATGAAGTATAGATAAAGGCCATAAAAGCACCTGAATAAAGCTGTACGCTTGGTAAAACCTTAAGGCCAGTGGTTGCCTCCGTGATGATTTTGTCAATTGATTTGGTCTAGCGCCATCGCAAAGTTTTTTATGAAAAGGCGCATCCTTCACTTTTGCGTTGCTATCACGCTAACAGTAGTTTGGGGAGCCCTGTCTCCAGCGATCGCCCAAACCGAACTTGCCACCTCTCCGGCAGAGATCGTCCCCGTAACAGGGGCGAGCTGCCCCGCCATTCCCAATGCCCGTAGCTACGATGTGATTGTCTTTGGCGATGAGGTCCCGGGCGTCATGACCGCGCTGCAGGTACAGCGAGAACTCAAAGCGCGTCAGCAAGGCAGCCGGGTCGCTATTGTCACAAGAGGCAATACGGACAAAGGAATTGGTGGGCATCTGGTCAGAGGGGGTCTAGCTTACCTGGATCGCAATCAGGTGCCGGCTAATTTGCGATCGCGCTACGGCACATTTGGCCGGCCCAGTCGCCTCTATCAGGAGTTCCTCAGCCTCGGCCAGGTCAATACCATTGCCCTAGATCGCTTCGTCATCTCTCAAAACTTTGCTAGAGCGTTACGCCGCAACGATATCGACGTGGTCGGCAGCGTTAGTTTGGGCAGCGTACAAACAGCCGGTTCACTCGTCTGTGCCCTCACCGCTAGCGGCCAAACCTACACCGCAAAAGCATTCGTCGATGCCACCCAGAGCGGTGAACTTGCAGCCGCCAGCGGCGTCAAGATGATGGCAGGGTTAGAAGCTTTGGGCTTTCCTAATAGCACCCTGAGTATCGGGCTGATGATTGACCTGTATGGCGTGACGGTCGATCAGTTTGCCAGTATGGAAGCCGATCTGATTGCTCGTTATTTTGATCCCCGAGATACGGCTGCCCAGCGATGGCTAAATACGGCTAGTGGCAATGACGCAGCCAAACGACAGGAACTACTCAAAAGCCTCTTAGACTACCACGGCAATCCGAAGCTGCTCTACCGGGGTACGTCCGATTCGGCTGACGTGCGCTCTCTGGCCTTTAGCATATTGGTGCACGGCTATTTGGGGCGAGAGTACGACATTAAATCCTCTGGCTTCTTGTTTGACCGCGCCAATATCGCAGTTTTAAATGACCGACTGAGCTTTAATGCGCTGCTGTTTTACGCCGATGCCGAAACCGCGCAGCGGCTCAGCATTTCTGGAGCTAAGCCGACAGCGCAAATGCAGGCCGTGGCCGCTGAAGTTAAAACGCTGTTTGAAAAGATCGGCGTGCCTCGGGTAGAAGTGATGGACGAGCTGTACATTCGCAATGCCGGACAAATTGCCAACCCCGTTGACGAACTTTCAGCCACGCTGATGGCAGCCGGTGGCGTTGGTTCTGAAGAAGCCCTGGGCACCTTTGGCTATCACTTAGATGATCGCGGCGGCATTGAAGGGCTAGATGAGCGCGTCGGTGAGAGCGTGCTACGACTGTTCGATTTTGAACAGATGCCCGTGTTTAATTACGGATTTCGCCATACTTTGCCGCGCGAGCGCAGTAATTTAGCTGTGCTTGGCCCGGCTTCTGGCTTTGGTGGATTGGGAACAACGGCTGGGAGAATTGTTGAATTCAATGTCAGCGTCGGCGAAGGGCTGGCGATCGCCCTGGCCAAATCTCTCGGTGAGCAGCGATCGCTCCAAACTATCACTAACAGCGAAGTGCAGCAGGCAATGGGCACCGTGCCGCAGGTCTATGGCTATCGCACCGACAGCTTCCGCGCCATTTCCACTCTAGAAAGGCGGTTTAGAGGGGTTGACTATGAGCGAGACTATCTACAGCGCGCGCAGACCTTTTTTGATGAGCGCAACTATAGCGAAGCCACCCGTGAGCTTTCTCGGGCGCTCACCCTCAATCCTCGCAGCGCCCCGGCCTACTATCTGCGAGGGCTGATTCAAGTGGAGTCGGGCAATCGCGTTCAGGCTCAGGCAGACTTAGAACAGGCGATCACCCTCTACCAGGCTCAGGGCAATGCGTCCGCTGCGGGTACTACCCAGGGCACACTAGAAACGCTGCTAAATTAAAGGTCGCGACCAATTCCAGTTTGACTAAAACCGACTGGTGAATCAGTTAAGCGGGGGCTGCCATCGGGCTGGGTACCAATTCCTCGCTTCAAAACAATCCTTAAACGGGAGAATTAATCAGTCCCGGGTGGTCATCAGGACGGGGGCCGGGAGCAGACCAGCGAAAGCGGCGATTGCTCTCTTTAATCGGCATGTCGTTGATGCTCGCTTCCCTGCGCTGCATTAGGCCCTCTGCATCAAATTCCCAATTTTCGTTACCGTAGGCCCGGTACCATTGCCCCGAGTCATCGTGCCATTCGTACTGAAAGCGGACGGCAATGCGGTTATCGCCAAATGCCCATAGCTCTTTGGTCAGCCGGTAGTCTAATTCCTTGTCCCACTTGCGCTGCAAAAACGCGCGAATGGTTTCTCTCCCCTGAAATACTTCTGCTCTGTTTCGCCAATGGCTATCTTCGGAGTAGGCCATCGACACCCGCTGCGGATCTCTGCTGTTCCAGGCATTCTCCGCCATCCGCACCTTTTGAACGGCACTCTCATAGGTAAACGGGGGGACTATTTTGGGTGGTGACATAAGCGCGCTTTCCCTGTCGAGAAGTATCGTCTCTATCTTATGCAGATAAATCAGCCGGCCTTGTAGGACAATCTTTTGAAGAAATAGGACTTTTCGATAGAAAACTTCTCTATTAGTCTCTCAGCAACAGCGGCAACCTGACTCGAAACATCGTGCCCACACCCAGCTCACTCTCTACTTTAATATCTCCCTTCTGCAGTTCTACAAACTGTTTGACAATGCTCAGGCCCAGACCCGTCCCTGGAATATTACTCGCATTTTTCCCGCGATGAAACGGCTCAAACAAATGTGGATGATCTTCTGGGAGAATGCCTATGCCGTCATCTTTGATGGTGAATACGGCCTGGTGCTGACGCTGAGAGAGCGATAGCTGAACGACGCTATCTTCGGCGCTGTAGCGAATCGCATTGGATAGAATATTAGTCAAAATGGAGCGTAGTAAGGTCTGGTCAGTCTGTGCTATGAGCGCTTTGAACCTGCCGGTAAATTTCAATCGCTTTTGAATGGGCTGCATCTCTAGCAAGAGTTCGCGGCAAAAGTCCACCAGGTTAATAGGCTGCGGGCTCAGGACGAGCCGTTTGGCTTCAATCTTACCCAAAACTAAAATATCGTCAATCATTTGCGTCATCCGCTCGACATTAGCGGCAACACCTAGTAAATACTGCTGCTTTTCCACCTGAGACATCTTTTTGTCGTAGCGTCCCAAAGAGGAAACCGACAGCGCAATATTGTTCAGCGGATTGCGAAATTCGTGGCAGACCATTGAAACAAACCGAGACTTTAAAGCGCTCAGCTCTCGTAGGTGCTCATTGGCGGTGTATAGTTCGGCGGCGCGCGATCGCACCTTCATCTCCAACTCTTCATTAGTCTGCTGCAGCACAGACTCTGCCCACTTACGCCGAGTAATATCGCGAAAGGTGACGACCGCCCCGATCACCTGCCCTTGCTCGTCCCGCATGGGCGTACTGATATATTCCACTGGGAAACTCGTCCTGTCTTTCCGCCAAAAAACCTCATCGGTCACCCGCTGGGTGCTGCCGTCTTGAAAAGCCGCGTAGATCGGACAGCTTTCGCGCGGATAGTGAGAGCCGTCCGAATGAGAATGGTGCAGTACCTGATGCATCGACTTGCCGATCAGATCTTCCATCTCCCAGTCGATCATGGTGGCCGCCGCTGGGTTTACAAAGGTGACGTTGCCCTGCAAGTCCAGACCGTACACCCCTTCACCCACCGCGTTGAGAATAAGCTGATACTGACGCCGCAAGGCTTCTAGCTCTGACTGTTTTGACTGAGTGTTCTTTGACTGAGTGTTCTTTGACTGAGTGCTCAAGTCACCTTTCCCCCAGCAGCGGGTTCATACTGTAATGGATTACACCACAGACTACGCCTGTCACCCTGTAGATATAAGAGGAGAGCTACATAAAAAATAATATTGCTCATTGATAGGCGAGCATAGAAGAAGATGTCTACCAAGATTCTTGTCATCGAAGATGAGGACGAAACAAGAGAGATTTTTCTCCGCTGTTTAGCCTTTGAGAAGTTTAGCGCTATTGGTGCAGAAGATGGTGAAACGGGCATCAAATTAGCCGCGCAGTATCAGCCCGACCTGATTGTCTGCGACATTATGATGCCAGATATGGATGGCTACGGCGTGCTGAGGGCGCTCAGACAGCAAGAGAGAACGCTGCCGGTTCCCTTTATCTTTTTGACTGCGAAGGTCACGATGGCAGACCTCAGGCAGGGGATGGCGCTGGGCGCAGATGACTACCTGACCAAGCCCTGCACAGTGGAGCAGTTTTTGAGCGCGATCGCCACCCGACTCCAGCGCCACCGAGAAATTCGCCGCAGCGATCACAATAGGCAAACACACTCTATTAAGGCCGCTGCCTCACCTAGCATATTCCCCGACTGCCCTAAACTAGCGCCCGTCTTCCAATTCATCGACACTCACTATCAGCAGCCCATTTACCTGAGCGATGTCGCCCATGCGGCTGGCTATTCTCCGGCCTATCTGACCAGTCTCGCTCAAAGCCACACCGGACGAACCATCAAAAAATGGATTACAGAACGGCGAATGGCACAGGCGCGCCAGATGCTCAAGACCACGGCCCAGTCGGTCAGGCACATTGCTGAAGAGAGCGGCTATACCGACGCCGGATACTTCACGCGCCAGTTCCACAAGCTGCACGGCGTCACGCCTAAAGCCTGGCGAACTGCTGAAACAAAAAAAATGGAACGGTAACAACCATTACGGAAAAAACAATCCCGTAGCAGTTGTTACTAAATGGATTCAACAGCCAGGAGAGATCATAGAAAAAGTTCCATTTTATCCCCGAAATTGTCCTATGCAACGATCTCTTTTAACCGATATAAGTTAGAGAACAACAGCTTAAAGGCTAGTTCTTCGCACGCCTCAGGCGAATAAATTTATGGTTTCAACATCCGCGTATAGTCAGCAAAATTTGCGCAGTCTCAATCGCGACTGTAGCAGTCTCCTGAAGCGCCCGCCCGCAGCCTGTGATTGTGGTGTTTGCGGGGGAACTCACCTGTCTATGGGCCACTGGGAATTTTTACAGACCATGCCTACCGACCCGTTAGACATGGTGAGCGATCTGGTCAAAATGGGGCTCTACAAAGATCAGCAGCTACAGGTCGCCGATAAGGTCAATGCCTATGAGTTGCGCAAGGCCCTTCTCCTCAAAGCCGCTGGCAAGGGCGACCCCAAGCGAGAAAAGCTGGTGCTGGCATTGGCAAAGCAGGCAGGCGGAATCGAAAATGCATTTGCCGCCGCTTTTGGCCCCGAAGCCGGACTCTTTTTTGCCGATACCGTTCGCACCAGCGGTGCCACCCGCCGCGAATTTCTCCGCAACATTGCGATCGGGGCGGCGATGGTCACCCTTACCAACTGCGCTAGGCCGGAGGATCCTGGGACCGAAGCTGTTGATGAGGCCGCTGCTGTTGATGTCTCTAATCTAGAGAAGACGGATCTCAAAATTGGGTTTATCCCAATTACTTGTGCTACGCCCATCATCATGTCTGAGCCTTTGGGCTTTTATGAAAAGTATGGGTTTAACGCTGAAGTCGTGAAAATGCCGAGCTGGGGCGCTGTGCGGGATTCGGCGATCGCCGGAGAACTCGACGCCTACCACATGCTTGCCCCGATGCCGATTGCCATGACGCTGGGTCTCGGTTCAACAGCCTTTGGGATGAAGCTCGCCAGCATTGAGAATATCAACGGCCAAGCGATTACGGTGGCCAATAAGTACAAGGGACAAATCAACGGCCCCGCCGACTTTAAGGGCTTTACCCTGGGCGTACCGTTCCCGTATTCTATGCACAACCTGCTGCTGCGCTATTACCTGGCAACCGGCGGCCTCGACCCGGATGTCGATGTCAAGATTCGCGCGGTTCCCCCACCGGACAGCATTGCTCAGCTGATCGCGGGAGATATTGACGCCTATCTTATGCCCGATCCCTTCAACCAGAGAGCGGTGTACGAAGACGCCGGATTTATCTTCAAGCTCACTAAAGAGCTTTGGCCCGGTCACCCCTGCTGCGCCTTTGCCGCTAGCGATCAGTGGATAGACACCAACCCCAACACGTTCAGAGCGCTCAATAAGGCCATTATCGAAGCGGCAGGCTACGCTAGCGACCCGGCTAATCGCTCGGAAATTGCCCAGGCCATCTCTGATCGCGCATTTCTCAATCAGCCGACTGAAGTCGTCGAAGCTGTCCTCACCGGCAAATTTGAAGACGGACTCGGCAATACGTTAGATGTGCCTGACCGGATTGATTTTGACCCTTATCCCTGGCAGAGCTTTGCCAACTGGATCTCTTCCCAATTGGTGCGATGGGACTTGCAGGGCGACGGTCAAGCCGCTAAAGCGATTCCCGAGAAGGGCTACGACACAGTGGGCGAAGAAGTATTTCTGACCGATCTGGCTAGAGAATTGGCTCAAGAGGTTGGGCTGAATCCACCGTCGGATATCTACCGTACAGAAGAGCTGGAGTTTGACACCTTCAACCCTGAAGCGCCCGATGAATACGTTAAAGAACAGATAGACAAGTACGGCGTATAAGGCTGAATTTAAGGGGATCTAAAACTGTACATATCCTATTAGGAGGTTCCAAGCGCATGACCATTAGCAAATCAGTGTCGGGTAAGCTGACATCGCCAGACAGCAAATCTCTCTGGCAAAACGAAAACGTTAAAGCGATCGCCCTATTCCTCATCTCACTAGCGCTGTTCCTGGCGTTTTGGGAAATTGGGGCAAACATGAAGTGGTTTGCGAAGGGGATGCCGCCTGCTTCTATAACCCTGCAAGAACTGTGGTGGTGGTCAACGCATCCCTTCTTCGATAACGGGCCAAACGACTTAGGAATTGGCTGGAACCTGCTGATCAGCCTGCGTCGCGTGGCGATTGGCTACACGCTAGCCTCGATCGTTGCCGTGCCTTTAGGCATCTTGCTCGGCATCTCTTCAGTTGCCTACAAAGCGTTCAATCCGTATGTGCAGCTCTTAAAGCCCGTATCGCCGCTGGCCTGGTTGCCGCTGGGTCTTTACATCTTTCGAGACTCTGAGCTGACAGGAATCTTCATTATTCTCATCTCCAGCATCTGGCCCACCCTGACCAATACGGCCTTTGGTGTTGCTAATGTCAGCCCCGAATATTTAGATGTGTCTAGAACGTTGGGCGCATCACGGCTGCGAACCGTTTTCAAGGTGATCATCCCGGCGGCGCTACCCAACATTGTCTCTGGCCTGCGTATCAGTATGGGTATCTCCTGGCTGGTAATTGTGGCCGCAGAAATGCTTTTAGGCACAGGGCTGGGCTACTTTATTTGGAACGAGTGGAACAATCTCTATATTCCTAACATTTTGGTCGCTATCTTTATCATCGGCCTGGTAGGGCTGATTCTCGATAGCATTTTCGCCGCTTTAGAAAAGTTTGTTGAATTTGGTCGTAAATCATGAGTCTTCCTTCTGTCGATTCTACCTATCGTTCAGCCCACTCGCCCGCCACTCGTCCTGTGCATCCAGAACCTACGATCCCGTCAGCGCAGCTTTCTATCCGCAACGTCACCAAGGTTTTTACCGGCAAGCAAGATATTTTTAGCAAGCTGTCGCGCAAAACGACTCGTGACTTTACAGCAGTTGAAGACATTAGTTTAGATATTGAACCCAATACCTTTGTCTCTATCATCGGGCCTTCTGGCTGCGGCAAATCTACCTTGCTAAACATGATCGCGGGCCTCTCCGATATCAGTGAAGGAGAAATACTGCTCAACAATCACCCGATTCAAGGGCCGGGGCCAGATCGCGGCATGGTGTTTCAAAACTATGCGCTCATGCCCTGGATGAGCGTGGAAGAAAATATTCGCTTTGCGGTTGAAACCGTATACCCGAAGCTGCCCGCTAAGCAGATGACCCGGCGCATTAAGGAAAATATTCAGCTAGTCGGGCTGACCGGCGCTGAGAGGAAACATCCTCACGAGCTCTCAGGCGGGATGCGGCAGAGAGTCGGGATTGCCCGCGCTTTGGCCATCGATCCGCAGATTTTGTTGATGGATGAGCCTTTTGGGGCGCTTGATGCGCTGACGAGAGGTTTTTTGCAGAGCGAAGTCGAGCGCATTTGGGAGCAGCAGCGCAAAACTGTGATTATGATTACGCACAGTATTGAAGAAGCGCTGCTACTGTCAGACCGAATTGTGATGATGACTCGGGGGCCTGCTGCTCAGGTCAATGAGATTTTGGAAGTGCCTTTTCCGAGGCCGCGCGATCGCGAAACCATCGACCAGCATCCGGCCTACCACGCCCTCAAAACCGAGATGGAACGCCATCTATTCCGCGAAACTCAGGCGGTAGAAGAATCTCGCATTCGCTAATTGACGATTTGTCCAAGACAGTTCTAAACCCGTAATTACTCAACCTACAAGGTGTTTACTATGATCACTCCAGAAATCACTGCAAAACTATTGGCCGCTAAAAAGGAGAAAGAATTGAGCTTCGCCGACTTGGAAGAAAAGCTAGGCTTTGACGAAGTTTGGATCGCCTCTGTTTTCTACCGTCAGGCGAGCGCTTCTGAAGAAGAGGCCAGCAAAATGGTCGAAATGCTCGGGCTCGGGCCAGAGTTTGCCGAAGCACTGACCGAATGCCCCCTCAAAGGCGGCCTTGATCCGCTGGTGCCGACCGATCCGCTGATCTATCGCTTTTACGAGATTATGCAGGTGTATGGCATGCCGGTCAAAGCGGTGGTTCATGAGAAATTTGGCGACGGCATTATGAGCGCTATTGACTTTTCAATTGATGTAGAAAAAGAAGAAGATCCGAAGGGCGATCGCGTCAAAGTGATCATGTGCGGCAAGTTCTTACCCTACAAAAAGTGGTAGCAACGTGACGTGAAGCCTTCTGATCAAAAAGCGCTATTTTCCTAAAACTGCTATTTTCCTAAAACTGCTATTTTCCTAAAACTATAGAGCTCAGGCATCGCGTCTGAGCTTTTTTATATGGCAAAATTATAGACGCTGCCAAAAGGCTATTCCTGAACGTAGATATGTACGTAGCCATTGACATTGCGTTCGACTGTGCCAGAAAAGCCGCTGTTTTTGAAGGTGAAGCGATCGCGATCTCCTTTTCTCACTGCCTCCAGGCCGTCTTCAATCTTCTTAGTCGAGCGACCGTCCAGCATCCCTAAAAAAGCAGCAAGCATCACCAGTCGGTCTGTCGCCGGAGAAAACGCCGCTTCTGACTGACGTACGCGGGTTGAGTCTTCGTTATAGACGTAGGCCAGCGTCACCCGGTTCGGCACAACGGTATAGACGCTGGTGTAAAAGCCATCTTGAGATGATTCTCTCGTCGGTGAACCCAGCCGGGCACGAATGTCATCTTCGGAAGCACCTGGCGGAAATCCAGGAATCGCGACTATTCCGCTGCCCGTATTGCCAGGCTGGGCATTCGCCGGATTGCCGCTGTTGGTCAGCAGCAGCGGTGGCTCAGAACTGTTTGATTTTGGCGGTTTTTCTGGCTTAGCACCCTCATCACTGTCAGCCTCTCCATCGGACGCGGCATTGCCTTCGTCATCAGCTGAGTCGGCGCTGTCGGGTTCTTCTGGTTCGGGCTCTTCTACGGCGACTGGCTCATTTTGCTCGCCTTCAGCATCATTGGGGGCAGGTAGTTCTACTTCTGGCAAGGAGACTTGAGGAAGATTGCCCGCCCCGTCGCTGAGCTGTTGATATAGCCAAAACCCGGCTCCGGCTACGATACCGGCGATCGCCATCAACCCAATGCCCAAAGTCGCCGCGCAGCCGCCCCCCTTGTTCTTAGTTCGCATCGGAGTTCGCACCGAAGGCTGATGCACAGTATCAGCGCCATAGCCCGTCGGCACAGGCAGCGCCACCGTGCCGTTTTCTGTTGCTGCTGGCGCTGACTGATAGGCCGGAGAAACGACATGTGTTGGAAATTCTGAAGGGCTAGGCGGCGGCATTTTGCTAGCTGGCGGCTGCGTGCGGCTAAAGAAACCGGTTCGCTGACGGCTCTCTAGTAGGGTCAGCCAGCGGCCCACGGACTGAGGGCGATCTTTTAGCTCTACTGCCATGCCTTGAGCGATCGCCTGCGCCACCCCTTCGCGCACATCTGGCCGGAGTTGCTGCACGGGTGTCAGCAGCTCCCGATTGCGCAGCACTGCCGCCACCGGAATCTGAGCCGTCAGCAGACTGTACAGCGTCGCCGCTAAGCCATATACATCCGTCGCAGCCGAACGATGGGCCTTGGGCAAGTACTGCTCTATCGGCGCGTAGCCCTCAGAGACAATGCTGGTGTGCGTTTGAGTGGGGTTCTGGCTCAGCTCTCGGGCAATGCCAAAGTCGATCAGCACGGCTTCACCCGTGAGCTGATGGAGCATAATGTTTTGCGGCTTCACATCGCGATGCAACAATCCTTTGCTGTGTACCGCCTGTAGCGCCCGGCCAATCTGCTGCACGTAGCTGACTGCGGTCGCCTGAGGCAGCGGATTTTCGGGGAAGACGATATCGGCCAGCGATCGCCCCGGAATGTAGTCCATCACCATGTAGGGCAGTCCATCTTCGACGAAAAAGTCACTCACCCTTACCACGTTAGGATGGCTGCACAGCGCCAGCCTGCGAGCCTCGTCTTGAAACTGCTGCTGCAAGTCGCTCAGGTTGGGCGATCGCCAAAACGACTCATTCAGCGTTTTAATCACCACCACCTGATCGAGGTAAGTCTGATGCGCCCGAAACGTCAGCCCAAATCCGCCCCGGCCTAGGACTGCCTCTAGCCTGTACTTTCCCCCTTGCAGGGTCTTACCGATTAAACTACTCATAGTCTGCCTTGTGCGAGCCGGGTGATGAGCCGATACCATTGTGTATGCTTCCCTCACCGCCGACAAGCCGCCCTGTTCCGGTTAATACGATGGTTCAAACTGCTCAAGCCAAAGACATCAATTTAGAAACGCTGAAAGAGAAGTTTAGTCTGCAAAGATCATCCGACAAGGATTTCTTTAACGAGTGGCAGGAAGAAGTACCCGCTTTGTCAGAATTTGAGCAGCAGCAGTTAGCGCGAGTTCAGCAGAACTATATGAACTTAGCTGAGGATAAGCCATTTTCGGAAGAGTCCGTCAAGATGGTGGTGCTTTCCCCGCTGCTAGACTTGGCCGAATTCTATCGGGCTCCTTTCAATCTCTTAACGGAAGAGTCAGTCGAAATCGCCGCAGAGGATGAAGGTACTATCTTCAGAGGCAAAATTGACGTTTTGGTAACGCTAGAGCAGTTTTGGGTATTGGCGATTGAGGCTAAAAGCACGCGGTTTGATGTGCTGTTAGCGCTACCCCAAGCGCTCAGCTATATGCTCGGTGCGCCGAACCAGGAAAAGCCAGCTTACGGTCTTTTAGTCAACGGACGTGAGTTCGTTTTCGTTAAACTTGTTCACCTTCCTACGCCCCATTACGCCCGCTCCTTTGCGCTATCGATTGAGCAAGATGATGAATTCACCCGAGTACTCGGTATTCTCAAACGCATTCGTCGCGAAATTTTAGAGTCTAACTAACACCTGACAAACCGACAAACCATGCAAACTACCGTTCGCCCGCCTGCTTCAGCTTCTTTTCCCCAAACTTGGAATAATAGTCAGTTCTTTAGCGGTACTGACGATCCGGCGATCGCCACCACTATAGAAACCCTCAAATCCGACATCACCAGCATCGGCACCGCCTGCATGCCTTTCATGGCCGTAATCGAAACTGCCGACGCCCTCGATTCGAGCGAATTTACTGCTCTGATTGACCAAGCCAACACCGTTTACCAGCAGCGCAAAGATATCCAAAAGCGCCTCGGCAACGTCAGCACCTACATCTACACTGCCCTCAGCACCGACACCCAAGACGCCAGCGCTAATGCCTGGATGCCCATCCTCCAAAAGCTCAGCGCCGATCTCTCAGAAGCCCTGACGCCCTACAATGTCTTTTTGCTCCGCGCCAGCGAAGACTTCATCACAGCATTGCTCTCTAACCCTGATCTCTCCGAAACCGCTTTTTCTATCCACCACAGCCGCAAGCTTAAAGACCAGCTACTGAGCGTCGCCGAAGAACAGCTAATCACGGGTCTCGCTACGAACGGACTGCACGCCTGGGGCAACCTCTACAGCGAATTGGCCGGCACATTAAAGTGCGATATTCAGGGCGAATCTACGGGGCTAGCACAGGCCGCTAATTTGCTGAGCCATTCGCGCTCAGAAACTCGCCGCGCTGCCTGGGAAGGGATTCGCAGCGCCTGGAGCGGTCACCAGCCTGCCGTCGCCGCTGGGCTCAATGCCATTAATGGCTGGCGGTTAGAAGAAACTCAAAAACGTTCTCATCATCGCAAACTTCACTACCTCGACAAAAGCTGTCATCAGAGCCGCATCGAGAGGGAAACGCTCGACGCGCTGATGGAAACCACCTACCAAAATCGTGACATTGGGCACCGGGCACTGGCGGCGATGGCAAAAGCCTTAGGGCAGGAGAAAATAAACCCCTGGGATACGATGGCCCCTGCGCCTGCGGCTGGGAAAGAGGCAGTGATTGAGTTTGAAGAAGCGATCGCTCTCATCTCAGACGCCTTCACTCAGCTCACCCCAGCAATGGGCGAATTCGCCACGATGATGGCCCAGAAAGGCTGGATCGACGGGCAACCGACCCCCAACCGAGCGACGGGCGCTTACTGCACCAAATTTTCTGACCCTCGCGAGCCGCGCATCTTCCTCACCTACGAAGGCACCATGGACAACGTGATCATCCTGGCTCACGAGCTGGGCCACGCCTGGCACAACTGGGTGATGCGCGATCTCTCCGCCATCGAAAGCCGCTACCCGATGACCCTGGCCGAAACCGCCAGCATCTTTGCCGAAACCCTGGTCCGCGACGCGCTGATGAACCGTGCCACGACGCCCGCTCAGCAGCTAGAAATCGCCTGGCAAGATGCCCAAAGCGCAGCGGTCTTTTTGCTGAATATTCCGGCTCGCTTTGAGTTTGAGAAACGCTTGGTGGAGGCGCGTAAAGTGGGCACTGTTCGTCCGGCGCAGCTCTGTAAAATGATGGATGCTAGCTGGCAACTGTGGTTTGAAGAGAGCCTGAGCGAATACGACGATCTCTTTTGGGCCAGCAAGCTACACTTTTCTATCTCTGGCCTGGGCTTTTACAACTATCCCTATCTATTTGGCTATCTCTTTAGTCTGGGCATCTACGCCCAGCAAGCCGCCTATGGAGACCAGTTCAATCAGCGCTATACAAATCTCCTGCGTGACACTGGCACCCTGACCGCCGAAGAGTTGGTACAGCAGCATCTACAGAAAGATCTCCGACAGCCTCAGTTTTGGCAAGACAGCCTAACCATTGTCGAAAAATCGGTTGCTCACTTCGAGCAGCTAGTCGCGCAGGTCGAGGCTGGTTAAGCAGCCAAGTGAAATCACCCGCGCAGCGTTTGGTCTAGAAAGCGTTCGATGAAGTGTAAGGCAAGCTGGTTGCTCACCCCATTAAATACTTGGTCAAATGCGTGCTCGGCCCAGGGAATCTTCACCCAAACCGCTGTGTTGCCGCTGCCAATGATTTCCTCATATAGCCGCCTGCCAAACCGGGCCTCAACGACGTGATCGCGCCCGCCATACAGTAGCAACATGGGCGGCAGCGTATTGGCCTCAGCCGACTCTACGTAGGTGATGGGTGAGGCTCGGGCATAGGCTTCAGGTAGTTCGGTCGGTGTTCCCCCGATAAAGGCGGCTAGTGCCTGCTTAACATCAATCGGATCAGGGATGGGCGGATCGGTATAGCCTGCGGCTAGGTCGATGGGGCCATAGTAATCGACGATGCTCTGCACCGCTGGGCTTGCCTGAAAACCGGTTAGCATGGCTAAATGTGCGCCCGCTGACCAGCCGAGTAGACCAATGCGATCGCTATCTATCTCATATTCATCAGCGCGATCGCGCACAAAAGCCAGCGCCGTCTGCACATCTTCTAACTGAGCAGGGAAGCGATAGGCCGGAGCATGGCGATAGTCAATTGCCGCCACCACATAGCCCCGCGCCGCCAAAAAACGACTGAGATCGGCACTCTCCGCCGGGTTACCCCGCGCCCAGCTACCGCCATAGATGGTCACCACAGCCGGATATTTACCCGGTGTGGCTGGCTGATACAGGTCTAAACTTAGCGATACCCCATCTGGCGATGCAAAGGGAATATTCGCTTGATAGCGCACCTCCCCTGATGGGATGCCTCGGAAAAAATTGCGCCAGCTAAACGGCGGATAACTAGCGGCTTGACTAGGAGAGGCAAACGCCGCTGACATAGAGGCATCAGCTCGGGCGACGGTATTGGGCAAGCCGAGCAGCGGCCAGCTACTTAGCAGCAAGGCAGCCAGCAGCATCGCCGTGAGTAAGCGTGGCGGTTTATATCGCCACAGTTTCAGTCCCAGCGTTATGCCCAACGTCGCTAAACCGATTAATCCTAGTAGCGGGCTAATTTCGGGCGCACCCACCGCCAGCCTCAGAAAAAATAAATTGGGCGCAGGCAGCACGATCCACAGACTCAAGAAAAAAGTCATGCCCCCTACCAACCAGACGATGATTCGCCCGATTAATGCCGCTCGCTTTCGTGTTGTCCGCTGGGTCAAACCCCTCACCCCATGCTATCGGGTCATCGGCAAACTATAGCAAGATATAG
Organism: Leptolyngbya sp. BC1307; assembly: GCF_002286735.1. Taxonomy (GTDB): domain Bacteria; phylum Cyanobacteriota; class Cyanobacteriia; order Phormidesmidales; family Phormidesmidaceae; genus Phormidesmis. The sequence goes on along the minus strand of NZ_NRTA01000014.1, from coordinate 63,906 downwards.
CGTTACTCGGATGCATTCGGGTAACGCGAGTCACTTGGCCTGTTGTTATGCAAAGGTTTTACCTGCATTGCTGTATTCAAGCCAAGTGACCAACGCTATATGCGGTAGTCTGTTCGCTGCTATGATTCGTAACCGTTGTGTATTACGTCGCTCAACAGGTGGCTAGCTAAAAAAATTTGCTAAAGCGACTGACCCGCACTCGTTACTACCACTTAGGGCTAATTGCTGTCGTTGGCCTGAGCTTCGGCCTGCGCTTTTGGCAGCTCTCCCGGTTTGATGCGCTGGTATTTGATGAGATTTACTTTGTTAAATTTGCTCATGCCTATCTGACGGGCGTGCCACAATTTGACGCTCATCCGCCGCTTGGTAAATATCTGATTGCCGCTGGCATTTGGCTGAGTGCGCACTGGCCCTTCTCAAACTGGCCTTTTACAGCAGCGCCTGAGGGGTTAGCGCCTTTTAGCTATCGCTGGATGAATGCGCTAGTTGGCAGTTTTGTTCCTCTGGTTGTGATGGGAATTGCATATACGCTGGGGCGCAGGCAGCGGGAGGCTAAGCGATGGACTTTTACGCTTTTGGCGGGTGGTTTTGTTGCAATAGATGGCCTGTTTGTCACCGAGTCTCGCTACGCGCTGATCAACATTTACATGGTGTTTTTTGGGCTGTTGGGTCATTGGCTGTGGCTGCAAGCAAGCATCGGTTCAGGTAAAGGGAGAGTTTTTAAAGGTATTTTACGAACGTTGGCGGCTGTGGCTTTGGGGGCGGCTGTGGCGGTCAAATGGAACGGGTTGGGCTATTGGCTCAGTTTGTTGATTTGGGAAGCTTGGCGGGGGAAATGGTTTAAGCGATCGCAACCCCTAAAAGCACTATCGAAGAAAGCACTATCGCAGGCACTACTCTACGGCGGCTTCATCCCGGCGCTGACCTATAGCCTGATCTGGTGGCCCCATCTCTATCTAAGTGGAGAACGCCTGCTCTCTCTCCACGCTGCGCTGTTTACCTTTCACCAACGGCTAGCGGCTAGCGGGCACCCCGACTGTTCTCAGTGGTATACCTGGCCGCTGCTGATTAAACCGATTGCCTACTGGTATGAAACAGTGGGTTTACAAGCGTATACCGTGAACAATCTGGGCAACCCGGCGCTGTGGTGGCTATCTAGTAGCGCGGTGATTCTCCTATTTATCGTGCGAATGCGGCAGGTAAAAAACCTGCTTATGCGAGCAAAAGCAACGCCTGCCAATCCTACGGTTCAAAATCTTAGCGCCTATTTGCTGATCGGCTATGCCGCTAACTGGCTCCCCTGGATGGTGATCAGCCGCTGCACGTTTATCTATCTCTATATGCCTGCTGCTGCGTTTAGCTTCATCATGCTGGCCTGGCTGTTGAGTGAATGGCTGCATTCACCGCAGAAGTGGGTGCGGGTGATGGCGCTGGTGATGTTGGGTGCGATCGCTCTATCCTTTTTCTTTTGGCTGCCGCTCAGCCTGGGCTCACCGCTCACCCCAGCAGACTTAAAGCTGCGCTGGTGGCTAAAAACCTGGATCTGACTGGGCGATCGCAGCTTCAAGCTGGAGGGCATCGATCATGACATCAGTATCAATGAGACACATTTGCTACCTAAGCACGCTCACAGGTTTCAGGTTTCTGCTGATTTTCAGCGCTCTCCTCTATATGTGGTTGATGACATGTGGTTGATGACAGACGGCTCAAATCAGCGGCACTCGTAATTTTTGCTATCTCACCAAGAGGTCTCAATTGTCCGCTGCATTTGAATTGTCAGCCTGTACTGCTGGTACAAGCGCCTGGTTATCTCGCATAATTCTAATCAAGAATCGAAGCGCCTCATTAACCGCATCAGCATCAGGAAACATATCTGCAACATCAGGTTCTAGCCGTATGGTTGCTCCGTCAAAACTTTTTCTTCCAGAGCCTAACTTCCTGACTCGCAGACTCTTCAAATCATACTCTGTTCGTAGATCATCTTCCATTTCTAACTCATCCATCTTCATAGGTTTCTCGCTCAGTAAGTTAAAGGTAGTGAATTTCATACCGCTATGCAAGTCTCTGACCATCGGCCCCAATTGAGGGCTGAACAGCAGACCTTTCTGACAAACAATTCTGTACTGAGTTTTCAGTTTACTTAGTCAGTGATGCTTATCCACCTAACGCCGCGCTCACCGGCAATTTTGAAGCGTAGCGGAAAAATTGTCCGAGTGCAGCGCTTTGTCAGAACACTCCTGCACGGACTCTCTGATAAATTTTTCAGCGTCAACTTTATCCATTCTGAGAGTAGATGCTACCGACAACGCTTGAGAACAGATTATGACAAACTTGTCTCCTGAACTGAGCGTACGTCCAATTGCCTCAAAACGCTTAACGTAGTTACTAACTCTTTTTTTGACTTCAATATTCCCGTTTTTAATAACTGGTGGTTTATTTTCCTTTTTACATACCAATATTGCATCCAGATTTATGGGTTCTTTTGCAGCGCTTTTTGGACTTGCCACAGACATTTCTGCCTTGACCGGGTGCGAAGCCACAATATCAAACCCCGCTTCAGTGACAGAATTATAAATAGCCATCCAGCCATCGATAGTAGAATGATGATAACTGAAACATAAAAGACCATCTTGCTTGAGTACTCGATTGCATTCTCGGAAAATACTGCAAATTTTCTTTGTAAAACTTTCATTGTCGCGATCCTGAACTTCGTTCTTGTGGGAAGAATCCTGTCTGTTTAAATATTTATACTCCCCCCCAAGTGCATTGGTTAGCCAAGCATAGAAGAAGTCGCTTAATTCGCTGTAATGAACAAAATCAAAATATGGAGGGTCAGTTACAACTGCATCAACAGTGGAGTCAGGAATAGGAAGTGACGAACTGTCGCCATTAAGTATAAGCGCGCCTTGTTGCGACTTGGCAAATTCCTCCCAAGATTGAGAAACATTTAGCCTAATTGGGTCGCTGCAAATAACTTTCTTTGAAGACTGTTTAGTGCCACTGTAATCAATCAAAATTTCAAATGGCTCATCAAGATATATTTTTGCTTTAATCAAGCGACTTTTAAAGAGTGTTGAAAATGATCCACTGCTTTTTCCGGTAGCTCCCCATACAGTATTTTCAAGCGGTGTCCTTTCTGGCTTCAATATGTGATTAGAAAACATATGCCTTACAGCACCAGTTCCCTCACCTTTAAAGCTGCAAAAAAGGTTATTGAATTCGAGGGTGCCACTAAACAAACAAATGAAATGATCACGAATTACTTTGTTTTCGATTTTAAGTATTCGCTGTAAAAGTAAACCCAGGCAAAGAAGCTGTCTGTCATTGAAAAAGTCACGCCATAATTTATAATTGTAACCTCGTGCTTGGTTTGTATTATAACCAGGTCGAACTTCCATTGTCGGCAAAGGAAGGACGCCATCAAGGTCTTTCAAGTGGTTACGGGCTTCTTTCAAAATATCAAAATCAAACTTTGATGGTTTAATGTAGACCTTCTCACCAGATTCATCCAAAGCCATAATGGCATAAAGTTTATGGCTGGGAGCACCCTTTGAATTAGTAATTAATTCCTTAATCTTGTATGAGTTGCCTTCGCTGTCAGTGACCTTTGTTCCTTTCGCTGATCCATTCTGGGGGTTAAACATATGTGAGCAATATGGGCATTCAACATTGGTACTGTTATATTTTTCAACAAATATAGATTCACAGGAAGGGCACCAAATTTGTGAATCCGGCTTTTTGCTGGGATATGCGTTTTTGCTGAAAACGTAGCTTGAAAACAACGGTACTAATTCACCGGCTGGGGTAGTGACAGTTTTTACCCAAAAATAATATAAGGCTTGAGTGGGTTTAGTAGCATTAGGAACTTTCGTTGTGTAGTAAGAAACTATTTCTTCTTTTACATCCTTTTCGATTAGCTTGAATTCAGATTCAAGCTCGTTCACCCCAGCTTTTGTAATCGCTTGAGTGACAAGAAAGGTACTAACGGGATTGACATCGCAGCCGATTATACTTGCACCAAGTTTTGCGGCTTCACCGAGTGTCGTTCCTGATCCCATAAACGGATCAAGTACAATCTTTCCCGCATTGTTTTGGTTTTCATAAAAATCTTTCCACTGCCCTTCAGCTAATGCCCCTGAAACAATTGACCGAAAAACACTACCAAGGCGCTTAGCCCACCATTTGTGGATATGATAGATCGGTCTGTTTATTTCTTTCCTATAGCTTTCTATTTCAGCAATGGGATCGATTTCTTCGAAGGGAAAATCACGCTCAATAGCCTTCATTATTCGTTTTCACTCTTGAGTGACACTCTTGGCCCTTTGTCAGACGACACACGGTAAGCTACGAACCTATGCTCTAGACCTGAGTTTGGATTATCTATTTTCTTGGCCTTTATTTCGTTTGCGATAAGATCAAACTCATAACCTACTATCAATTTTCCTGTTTCAACTCGCACCAATTCACCAATAGCCCTAAAACCCGCTGGAGCAACTAGGCCAACAGGTACAACTAGTGTGATTTGATTCTCAGTACCTTCAGTCAATGCATATGGTGTTGGTGCAACATACATTTTTCTGTCACGAATCATTATATCTCCATAACTACCAAACCCTTTCACGCTTTTGTTTTTGTGGATATATTCGTGATCAGAGTTAATAAAATTACCGTGACATATAATGAGATCGTGAACAGGGTATTTCTTCGGGTTTAATGGCTCTTTCGGATACCTACCAAACACATAAAATACCGTTCTACCATTATGCAATCCTGTTGGAACCTGACTGTTCGAATCGTAATTAGTGATTCTTCCAGGATATTGTAACCCCTTCAGCTCGAAGCCTAATGCATCACCGACCATACGAAAGTCAGGGTAGCTGTTTCTTGATGGTTCATCAAAGTTGCTTTTTAATTCTTCTAATCGAGACTTGAACCAGTCCTGGAAATGGTATTCCTTATCTCTAGAGTTCTCTTTTTCAATAAGCTTTCCTTCTCTAATCGAATTGTAGCAATGTTCAAATATCTTAAATACAAAACTCATTTATTACTCTAATTCTGTGTTTAGTGTTCTAACGTTCCTGGTCAGCGATTGCCAGAGACTTTGCAACATCACAGGTGGTTTCGGTCAATCCGCTACACCAGGGTTGTTATGCCGCACCTCTACAACGACTTAACTATTGCTAGCTCAACCTGCAAACATAAGGCATTAGATTACATACAGCTTAATAAAAATCAATGCAATAGCTACAGTATAGCCAACACCAAAATAAGCTAATAATGTTGTCGGATGTGATCGTCCTAATCCCTTCCTTCGTTCAGCAAAAAATCTGTTAGCTTCTGTCCTTACATCATATTTGACCAAACCTTCTTTTTCCATTTTTAATAGATATTCTCTGTAATATTCTGTCAAGTTATATAGGACAAGATGAGTTTAAAACGCAAACCAGTAAATAACACAACCAACTAATTGAGGAGTGATTATAGGCAACTTGGGATTGCTTATGTTGAAGGAAAATCCAAGGATTGCAAAGCTAATGCTAATAAAGAATGTTACTACTGTCCATCTAATCTGAATATAACTTTGCTCCTTCTCCCAGACTTTGAGATATAAGTCTTTTGCTTCTTCTTGCGATAATTTATTGCTTTTCTCCGACATATTTTTCTGGTTTTAGCTGTGGTTCTTGGTAGCTTAGAAAACTCAGACGAGCTTTTAAGTCTTTAATTTTAAGTCTTTAAGCTGATTGACTGACAAAACATGCACTAGAAATCCTGAATTCCTTTTACATCAATGCTTTCAGCTTAATTGCAGGAGTAGTCGCCTATTTGGGCTGAAATCTTTGTAGAAAGCGGCTTTCAGAAGTTCCCATCAAACTTTTGTTAGTCAATCGGGTCTTTAAGACTACAGATAACTTTTCAGTTGCTCCCTCACTAACCGCCCGGCGGCATAACTATGTATTCAACGTCAGATCTGCTGCATAACAACCTATTTTTCAACTTGCTTGACATTTTTGCGGGATAAAGCCCCCTTTACAGAAGTTATCTGATGTTTCTGTGGTATGAGTCCTTAGAAACGGGCGTTATCTACCATTTTCGCGATGTTGAGTAGGGGCATGAGGTGCTTATTAGGTGTAACTGCTGCATAAGTACCTATATTTCAGACTTACTACATGCATTAAGTATGCCGCCATCTAAATCACCTCGTCTGCTAGGTCGGGGTCGAGAAGCAATCAGGCTCAAATACTTTATCCTGTCGGCTGAGAAGGCATACGTCTATTACATTCGCGATTTTGTCTTTCACAACTGAAAAATAATTCGCTTTTCTACCGCTTGACGAAAGCTGGAAATCGGCTTATGCTCTGTAGCTATTGGTTGTGATGCCTATCACAGTCTCTCTCTGTCAGAACTCAATCGACTTAGCGCCATCGACGGGTGTTACAAGCACCACGCCGACGGCTAACTCCCAAACTGATTCGCGCAGCCTGGAAGCTGAGGTCACTTTACCTTAGCCACCCTGATTTGCACTAGCTTTTGTGGGGTGGCTAAGCTTTTGAGTTCTGGTTTTCTCGCTAATCCTATTCGCGGAGACCAGATCTCATGTTTATCCCTTCTACTGCGGGCGCTTTTGCGTCCACTGCTTCTGCTGATGGCAGCTCACCGACTGAACCTGTGCGCCATATGCTGTTTGGTAGCCCTAGCGCGGTGCAGGTAACCATTCAGCAATTGCATCATCTGAACTATGCTGAGCCAAATGACTGGAGCCAATTGCTGCCGACGGGCAGGCCCAATGAGGTAATGGCGATATTGACTAAGCGAGTGAGGGCGGCTTAGGGAGGCTCGTGTTCAGTGAACTTTAGTTTGCGAGGGTGTTAGCTGCGATCGCCCGCCCAACTCTTCCATTCAGCGGCGCGATCGCTCCTTTCACCCTCTGCTTTCTTCCATCACTCAATACAAAACTCAATTTGCATAAATGCAATGTTTGGCTTCATCGTGCAGAACTTCAGTTTGAAGGGGCGATCGCTGTTTAGAGCGAGAAGAAACTCAACTAGCGAATAATAAGAGCTAAGGGATTGTTGCATCTAAAGGAAAGTCAATAGCGATCGCCTCAACTTGCGCTGAAGACGGTGCTGAGGGAGACCAGCTTTTTCGCAAATGCCATAGCGTGTCGTATAGCGCCACCGTATGCGGCCAGCCGACAAAGCCCGCAAAGAGACAGTCACCACTAGGGCTCGACAAATAGACATGATGAACATTCAACCGACTGCACCAGGTTTGTAGCATCAGTCCGTCGGGCAAATGCGCCCACAGCTCAGACTTATCAAAGCCCTGATAGTGAGCATCTGTCATGCCGGGCACCGCCTGTAGCTGACGAATCAGGCGATCGCAATAGCTCCCAATCGGACTGGGCACACACAGATGAGCCGAGCTTTGCCAAAACTGCTGAATCACGTTAGCTACTGCCGAATGCTGTTTGAGCCGGTGATGGCTGATGCCGCTGATCGCCACATAGCTAGCCCGGTGAAACTTAGTACATTCCAACGGCACAATGCCATCGCCGCCCCGGTAGAAATCTCCGGCAATCACCAGGGTTGGCACTTCAGCCGCAATCCGCTCAGCGAGCGATCGCCGATTTTGCCCCAGGTCTTTGGCGATGCCTACTCCCCAAGCAAACGGATCGACCATTCGGCTCAAGTCCGCTCCACCGACCGGCGAACCCACCAACACCAGAGACTCCACCAGCGGCCACCACTCCGGATGCCGGGCCAGCACTTCTAGCCAGATCAGCCCGCCCATCGAGTGACCAATCACGCGGATCGGCGTCTCAGGATGGTCAGCTTGGGTTTGCAGGGCGATCGCCTCTACCTGATCAATCAGTGGCGCAATCCGAATCCAGGTATTGACAAACCCTAAATTAGGCACGACTACCCGCGCATTAGGGCTAGCAATTTGCCGTGCCAGAGTGCCAATCCCCCGGTCGATATCAGCCCAACCGTGCTGAGCGTAGAGAATGTAGTCAGGCTGAGCCATAGGAAAAGCAATAAAAAGCCGTCAAAAAGCACCGAAAGCGGAAATGAACCAGTCTGTGCCACTCTACGCCAACAAAGCAGCCGATGAAAAGTGAGGATAGCCATTCCTTACAGCTGTCCATCTCAAGCCGTCCGGCAGCTCGGCGACAACGCACAGAGTTTTCCCCAGGCGAGGATGGGTAAATCGCACCCGATGGGCGTGCAGGCAATAGCCGCAGTCGCCCGGCATCACCGAGCCATTCAGATCAGGCACACCGCCCACCGGATAAAGCGGATCGCCCAACAGCGGATAGCCTGCCGCTGCCAGATGAATCCGAATCTGGTGAGGTCTGCCCGTCAAAATAGAGACTTCGACCAGCGTTGACTGCGGACCGCGCTGCAGTATCTGGCATTCACTGTGAGAGGCCAGCCCGGTAGGTGAGTGACCATAGATATAGCCAATTTGCGAATGGGGCAGTTTGCCAATTGGCGTGGTGCAGGTAAAGCGATCGCTCCTTTCAGCCAATTCTGCCGGGTCAGTCGGGCCAATCAGCGCCCGATAGATTTTACTGATCGTCCGTTCTCTAAACTGTCGCGATAGCCTTTCTCTCGCCAGCTCAGACCGGGCAAATAGCATCACTCCCGAGGTTCCTCGCCCTAACCGATGCACAGGAACGGGGGTATCGTCCGGGTAGTGCCGCCGCATTTGGTGGAGCAACGTATGCTCTAAATAGCCGCCGCCAGGGAGAACGGGCAAGCCAGAGGGTTTGGCGATCGCCCACAAATCTTCATCCTCATACAGCACCTCAAAATCTAGCGGCGCGTCTGGCTCTTGCCAGGGCAGACGATAGTAGGTGAGCGTTTGTCCGCGCCCTAACACTGCCTGAGCGGTTACTGGCAAGCCATCTCGTAAAATTTGCCCCTGCTCAATTCGCGCCTGCCATTGCTCGCGGGTAGAGTGCTGGTAGCGCTGAGTGTAATAGTCCAGCACAGTTTGTCCGCCGGTCCGCACTCGGTCGGCATACGTCCAGCCCTGATTCATCGCGGGTCTATCTGGCAAATTGGCGAGGCTGCTCCTCTTCACTTCAAATAACCTATCGTTAATCATATAGATATCTATAACTGTGACGGCTTCATGTCTTGCGATCGATTCCCCTGGCTCCGTAGGGCTAGCCAATGCCTTAAAACGCTAAGCCTCAAAACGCTAAGCCTCAAAACGCTGAGCCTCAAAACACTGGTAAGTAGCCTGCTGGCGATCGCCCTCCTCGGCGGCTGCGCACTACCGCAGGTAAGCGCCCAAGAACGTCTATTTCTCGATGTTTCTGTAGACCTAGTCGGCAGCACAATACTCCCTAAGCAAAGCTTTGAAGGTGAGCCAGTAGGCGGCATTTCGGCGATCGCCTACGACATACCGCGTGATCGCCTTTATGCCCTTTCAGATAGCCGCGATCGCCCCCGCTTTTACACCCTCACCCTAAAGAATCTGACCGATCCTAGACTCACAGTCGAATCGGTCACCTACCTCAAAGACGCTCAGGGCAACCCTTACGCCCCCGGTAGCCTCGATCCCGAAGGCATGGCCCTCACCCCCAGCAACACGCTCCTGATCGCCAGCGAAGGCTCTCCCAAACGGCAAATCGCCGCCGCCGTAGGCGAATACGACCTGGCTACTGGCCAGTTAAAAACAGCAATACCCATACCCGAGCGCTATCTCTCAGACAATCTGCTCAATCAGACCACCGCCACAGCCGGCTCAGAGAACGCCGCAGAAGAGGCGGTAGAAGACATGCTAGAGCAGACTCAGGGCGTTCAAGAAAACCTCAGCTTTGAAGCGCTGGCGATCAACGTTTCCTCTGGGACAGGTGGCATTTACGAACCCTACCGGCTGTTTGTCGCGACTGAAGGCCCGCTGCTGCAAGACCTGGACTTTGCCCCCGAAATCCCCTACAAAAATCGCCTGCTGCACTACACCCTTGACCAGTATCAGACGACGTTTATTTCTGAGCACCTTTACGAAATGGATCTGGCACCTTCGGGCGCTGTCCTACACGGCCTGTCTGAAATTGCCGTGCTCGACCAGGGCGGTCACTTCTTAGGACTGGAGCGCTCCTATGGCTTTCAAGGGTTTGCGCTAAAGCTCTATCAGCTGGCCTCTGGTGGCGCGACCGATATTAGTGCGATCGCCTCCCTCCGTAACGATAGCGGCATTGACCCCAGTGGCATTCAGCCCATCCGCAAACAGCTCGTGCTCGACTTTACCAGCCTGCCTACCCCCCTACAAAACTACGAAGCGATGACCTTTGGCCCCACTCTCCCAGGTGGCCACGAAAGTTTGCTTGTCATGAGTGACGATAATTTTATCGACGAGCAAGAGACCAGCCTGCTCGTCTTTCAGCTCAACCGCCCCTAGTGCCCTTCCACAGATCTTGCTAGCGACAGAGGCATTGGTTATAGATACGCGATCACTTTTTACCAGCCTTAAACGAGTCTTAAGCTGCTCTTATTCTGTCAGCAAGTTTTCGCCTGATTAAAGAATATTGTTTGCGACCCTGCCGCTCAACTGACTCTAATATCTCAGAAGCCTTTCAGGAAAACTCTTTGAGAGCATCGGCCCGAGCTGAGCTTTGGCTATTTTTCGCAGCATTGGGTTCCAGGCGACGCGCCCTTTGGCAAGAAACTGCGCACCCATGCCCCCAAACCTGATAAATTGGGCATCAGCAAAGGTCATTATTGAAGGTTTCATAAAGAAGCAGCATGCGAGTCTTAGTAATCGGTGGTGATGGATACTGTGGCTGGGCAACAGCCCTTTATCTCTCCAGCAAAGGTCATGATGTCGCGATCCTAGACAGCCTTGTTAGGCGGCTCTGGGACATGGAACTCCAGTCCGAAACGCTTACCCCCATTGCCCCTATTCAGTCCCGGCTACAGCGGTGGAAAGATCTGACCGGTAAAGACATCGAGCTCTTTATTGGCGATGTCAATAACTATCCGTTCCTAGAGAAGTCGATGCTCCAGTTTCGGCCAGACGCGGTCGTTCACTTCGGCGAACAGCGCTCTGCCCCCTTCTCCATGATTGACCGTGAACATGCGGTCATGACCCAGGCCAATAACGTACTGGGCAACCTCAACTTGCTCTACGTGCTGCGCGACCACTTCCCCGAGTGTCATCTGATCAAGCTCGGCACCATGGGCGAATACGGCACGCCCAATATCGACATCGAAGAAGGCTACATCACCATTGAGCACAACGGTCGCAAAGACACCCTGCCCTACCCCAAGAGCCCAGGGTCTTTCTACCATCTCAGTAAAGTCCACGACACGCACAATATTCACTTTGCCTGCAAAATCTGGGGATTGCGCGCCACCGATCTCAACCAGGGCATTGTCTACGGTGTGCTCACTGAAGAAACCGGTATGGATGAGCTGCTCATCAACCGGCTCGACTACGATGGCGTCTTTGGTACAGCGCTAAACCGGTTTTGCATTCAGGCCGCTGTCGGTCACCCGCTGACGGTTTACGGCACAGGTAGCCAGACCCGCGCCCTGCTAGATATTCGCGATACCGTGCGCTGCGTTGAGATTGCCTGCGAAAACCCAGCCGACGCCGGTCAGTTCCGCGTCTTTAACCAGTTTACTGAGATGTTTAGCATCAACGACCTGGCCCTGATGGTGAAGAAAGCCGGAACAACGCTGGGGCTAGATGTCGAAGTGAAAAATCTAGAAAATCCTCGGGTAGAGGCAGAAGAACACTACTTCAATGCCAAAAACACCAAGCTGATTGACCTCGGTCTAGATCCGCATTTTCTCTCAGATTCGCTGTTAGATTCGCTGCTGAATATGGCAATCAAGTACAAGCACCGCGTTGACCACAAGCAGATTTTGCCTACGGTTAGCTGGCGACGCTAGCCTGCTTGCAAGATAAGCGGCCTATCCGCCGATTGACGAAGGTCAGTTTGTTACTAAGAACCAAATGTTCTGGGTGCGACCTGGCCTTTTTGCCGAGCTAAGTTTTTGGGCAGGTCTCCATCTATAGTCTGATTTGAATAGGTGCTAGGTGCCCCTGTATCAAGTGTCCTAAGAGGGTTGCAAACGGCTGTTCTCTCAGGGTAAAAACCTGATATCCCCTGCTTATTTACAGCAGAGTGATCGGCCTACTGATTTCTTTCACTTCACTCCTGACCTTGCTGTACCTATGCGAATTGCCATTTTTACAGAGACCTTTCTCCCTAAAGTTGACGGCATTGTCACCCGTTTGAAGCACACCGTCGAACATTTGCAAAACTTCGGCAACGAGGTCTGCGTGTTTTGCCCCGAAGGTGGTCTGACCGAGTATAAAGGAGCCAGAGTGGAAGGGGTCTCAGGGTTTCCGCTGCCGCTTTATCCGGAGCTAAAACTGGCCTTCCCGCGCCCGTCTATCCGAGAGGCGATAGAGGCGTTCAAGCCTGAGCTAATTCATGTGGTCAACCCGGCTGTGCTGGGGCTAGCGGGCATTTACTACAGCAAGTCTCTAAATGTGCCGCTGGTGGCCTCTTATCACACGCATTTGCCTAAGTATCTGGAGCACTACAACCTTGGCATGTTAGAAGGGGTGCTGTGGGAGTTGCTGAAAGCCATGCACAACAAAGCGGCGATCAATCTGTGTACCTCAACGGCGATGCAGCAGGAACTCACTGAGCATGATATTGAGCGGGTAGAAGTATGGCAGCGCGGGGTAGATACCGATCTGTTTCGGCCTGATTTGCGCAGTGAAAAGATGCGATCGCACCTCACGCAAGGCCACCCTGACGCCCCTATTCTGATCTATATTGGTCGCCTCTCTGCCGAAAAAGAAATCGACCGGATCAAACCTGTTCTAGACTCTATTCCCGGCGCTCGTTTAGCGCTGGTGGGCGATGGCCCTAACCGCGAAGAGCTAGAGAGACACTTTGCCGGGACGCCCACCCATTTTGTGGGTTATCTGGGCGGCGAAGAACTGGGCGCAGCCTACGCCTCTGCCGATGCCTTTATCTTCCCGTCTCGCACCGAAACCTTAGGTCTGGTGTTGCTAGAGGCCATGGCTGCTGGTTGCCCGGTCATTGCCGCCAACGCCGGGGGCATTCCCGATATTGTCACCGATGGCATTAATGGCTTTATGTTTGACCCGGCAGATGAGCAAGGGGCCATTGCCGCCACTCAAAAGCTGTTGGGCATGAAAGCTGAGCGCGAACTGCTCAGGCAAAACGCCCGCGTCGAGGCTGAGCGCTGGGGCTGGGAGGCATCTACCCGGCAGCTAGAGCGGTTTTATATAGATGTGGTGAATGCAGGGGCAATGGCGATCGCCGCTTAGCCATACCCATTTGAGCAAAAACCTTGAGGGGTTGCTGCCAAAAATGATCTTTCCAGATGTAGGCGAGGGGACAAGAAAAGCTATTTTGTCTCATCTGAAGTCAGTGGCAACAGAATTTCGAATTCGGTACCGGTTGGCGTGCGATCGCCGGGTGGCAAGGTCTCTTCAGAAGCGTGAAAAGAGCGCATCCAAAATCTGCCGCCGTGTTTGGCCGTGATGATTTGGTAGCTCAGCGCCAGGCCAGTTTCTTTGCGAGAGCGGCTCTGCGTAGAGAAAGAGTCAGTCACTTGCGCTTTGGTCTCTGGTAGCAGGCCGGGGCCATTGTCAGTGATGATAATTGAAACCCAGCGGGCGTCGTCAGGGTTAGCCGTCGGTGTCTCCTGATCTGAAAGAACGCAGGTTGTGACCGTGATCTGGGGCGCTTCGGCGACAAGCTCAGAGGCAGTCGCGCCTTGAAGGGTTCGAAGATGGGTCTGAGAGAGCAGGGAATCGACAGCGTTGACCAGTAGGTTCATAAAGACCTGACTGAGCTGACCTGGAAAGCAGGATACTGGCGGCAGTTTGCCATAGCAGCACTCCAGTGTAATCGAGGTGATCAGGCGGCTTTTCAGCAGGCGTAAAGTGCTGTCTAGCAGCGTATTGAGGTCAGTCGGACGAGGGTGAACTTCATCAATATGGCAGAAGTTTTGCAGGCTGGTAGCGAGCTGTCGCAGTCTGGAGGCACCGCTGCGGGCACTGGCGATCGCCGCTGGCAGATCCTCGCGCAAATACTCAATTTCAACCTCATCTCGGAGCTGCGCGACTTCAGGCGGCGGATCGGGTAGAGCGGCTTCGTAAGCCATCAGCAGTTCGCGCTGCTGTTGAGCGTAGCCCGCAATGTAGCTCAAATTGCCCCAGATAAAGCTCACCGGGTCTAAGATTTCGTGAGCAACGCCATCGACCAGACGCCCCAGCGCCGCCATCTTCTCGCTCTGCAAAAGCTGCATCTGTAGCCGCTCGTAGCGAATCTGAGTTTCGATGCCGCGAATTTGCCAATGGGCTACGTTGAGAACGCGGGCATCCAGCAGGTGCGGGCCGTCAGCGTGTTGCACCAAAATAGGTGCGCTCTGCTGTTCTAACGGGCGTCTGAGAGCATGCCGTGCGCCTGTCAAGATGGCAGTATGGCCAGCGAGCGTCAGGGCTCTGCGGTCGGCCTGATTGAGCACCAGACGCAGCGAGCCCGATTGAAAACAAGCGGTATGTCCCATATACAGCAAGCATTCTGAAAACTGCTGTCGCGACATGACGCTGAGATGACCGACATCAGTGATGATGACCCCAGGCAGATCGGGAAATTGAGTGAAATGCTCTACAAGCGACTGAATGGCGCAGTCGGCAGTGACCGAGAAGGCATGTAGCGGCAGGTCACTGAGCGTAGAGTGGATGCTGAGTGATTGCTGAGTGCCCGCAACTAAGGCAGGCGTAGGCGAAGGGAGTTGGCGGGCGGTGGAGTGCATAGAGTAGCTGGCTACGATTCACTAGGGCTTGGGGGAGAGAAGGGAAAAGGGGAATTGGAAAAAGGGGAATTGGGGTTAGTGTGCCCCAGTCGGTTAGAGAGTCCGTATGAGGCGTTAGTTTTTATGAAGGTATCGCTATGAGTTCGAGTGATTTACGGATTGTGTCTTTGATTCCGAGTGCGACTGAGATAGTCGCGGCGCTGGGCTATGGCGAGTATTTGGTGGGGCGATCGCACGAATGTGATTTTCCTGAATCCGTTCGCGATCTGCCTATTTGCACTGAGCCCAAGTTTGACCCGGTAGGTACCAGTTCGGAAATTCACGAGCGGGTAAGTAACCTGTTGAGAGAGGCGCTGAGCGTGTATCGGGTAAAGACAGCAGTACTGGCCGATCTGAAGCCGACTCATATCATCACCCAGGCGCAGTGCGAAGTGTGCGCCGTCAGCCTGAGTGACGTTGAGCAGGCGGTGAAGCAGCTAGTTTCCTCAGCAGACTCGGCGGCTGATATACAGGTAATCTCTTTGCAGCCTGAGCGCCTAGCCGATGTATGGACTGATATGGAGAGAGTCGCAGCGGCTTTAGACGCTTCAGCGGTAGGGCAGTCTACTGCAAAGTCTGTGATTGAACGGCTGCAAGCACGATTGCAAACAGTAGAAACTAAATCGCACCCTACGATTGCCTGTATAGAGTGGACCGAACCGCTGATGGCGGCGGGTAACTGGGTACCAGAGTTGGTGACGCTGGCTGGCGGTAAGAGCTGTTTTGGCAAAGCGGGAGCGCACTCTGACTGGATGAGCTGGGCAGAGCTGACAGCGGCTGACCCAGATATCATCATTGTGATGCCCTGTGGCTATGACCTGGAGCAAACCCGACAGGCAACTGCGGAGATGGCGGCGCACGCAGAATGGCCGCAGCTCAAAGCCGCGCAAACCAGTCGCGTATATGTCACAGATGGCAATCAATACTTCAATCGACCGGGGCCTAGACTGGTGGAATCTGGCGAGATCTTAGCTGAAATTATTCAGGGGAAACCGGTTGCGAAAGACCGTCAGCCCGCAGGCTGGGAGCTTTTTAAGCAGCGCTAATTAGACAGCGCTAAATAGATTTGAGCAAAGTGAGGACAGCGCTTTCACGGGTGTCCAGCCAGTCGGCATGGACAGGGTCAGCCCGAGCCTGCTTCTGAGCTTCGATCAGCTGCTCAAGCAGGAGTCCTGCCAGGTAGTTTTCTGGAACGGTAGGGTGTACGTAGTATTTGCGGCAGGTGGCCGGTCGGTTGCCGAGCTGAGCGGGGCGGCTTTAATAGCGGCGACGACGTTGCGTTTGGCTTCGGTCTCTTGCGTCCATTCACCGAGCTGCTGAAGGGTATCGGTAGCAACGGTTGTTCCGGCCCAGGTGCGAAAATCTTTAGCGGTAAAATCTTCGCCAGTGACGCTTTTGAGATAGCTGTTGACATCGCCAGAATCGACCGTTTGGCGATCGCCTTCGTCATCATAATACTGAAACAGCTCATAGCCAGGAATATCGCGGCAGCGACGCACTACCTTAGCTAGCGTTGGGTCTTCAACTTTCACCTCATGCTCAACACCGCTTTTGCCCTTAAAGTGAAAGCTGACCTCTCCCTTGCCAAAATCGACGTGGCGATCGCGCAGCGTCGTCAGGCCATAAGACTTGTTTTGCTTGGCATATTCCACATTACCCACCCGGATTAGCGTGCGATCTAACAGCTGCACAATCGCGGCTGTCACCTTTTGGCGAGAGAGCTTCGGCAGCGCCAGATCAGCCTGAGTTTGCTCCCGCAGAGCGGGCAAGGCTAAGCCAAAGGGCACCATGCGATCAAACTTTTGCAGATTGCGAAACTTATTCCAATCAGGGTGATAGCGATACTGCTTGCGGACTTTGGCGTCGCGTCCGGTTGCCTGCAGGTGACCGTTCGGATCCTGGCAAATCCACACCTCTTCCCAGTTAGGCGGAATTGCTAGGGATTCAATTCGGTCGCGCTCTGAGGAGGGTGGGAGGCGATCGCCGCTTGGCAAAATGTAGCTAAAGCCCCTACCCCAGCGCTGACGGCGGATACCCGGCAGCCCGTCGTGAACGTACCGCAAACCAGCGGCAACAGCGGCTTTTTCCGGATTAACTGGCATACTTTACTGTTTGCTTTTGACGACACCGGGGGAAACTCACCTGGTATGGTAGAAGTTATTGTTTCTTCGCTCTGAGGAGTTGGAACCATGGTATTTATGCAGGCAGCCGGTGCAGACACACTCCCCTACTCTCTGGTTTTGACAGTTGTCGGCTTAGTGGGTTTTGCCGCTGCGGTAGGTATCGGTTCTGTGGCCTGGTACAACTCTAAGCGTCCGGTCGGCTGGGAAGACAAAGCTCGCCCCGATGTCGTGCCTGAAATTGATAAGGACAGTTAGCTAGAGAGCTGACCACCGGTCACATCAACGAGCGCGCCAGTCATAAAGCTGCTGTCTTCAGCCGCTAAGAAAACGTAGGCCGGGGCCAGCTCTTCAGGCTGTCCGGCACGGCCCATAGCGTTGTCCGTATCGTACTGATCGACCTTTTCAATCGGCATGGTAGCCGGAATATTAGGCGTCCAGACTGGCCCTGGAACGACGGCGTTAACCCGGATTTTCTGGTCAGCCAGGTTTTGCGCTAGAGATTTGGTCAGCGCGTGAATTGCGCCTTTGCTGGTGGCGTAGTCTACCAGCATGCCTTTGCCCATCTTGCCGACAATAGATCCGGTGTTGATAATGACATCGCCTTCCTTCAGGTGAGGCAGCGCTGCCTTGAACATATGAAAGTAGCCGAATACGTTGGTTTCGATGGTCTCGCGAAACTGCTTAATCGTCAGGTCGGCTAGATCCTTTTGCACCATTTGAAAGGCGGCGTTGTTCACCAAAATATTAAGCTGGCCAAATTTATCGATGGTTTTTGTGACAGCGGCTTCACACTCTTCGGGCTTGCGCACGTCCATTTTGATCGGCAGACACTGACCGCCGCGCTCTTCTACCATTGACTTGGTTTTATCGGCGTCTTTGTCGTTGACGTTGTACAAGATGGCGACGTTGGCACCTTCCATAGCGTAGGCGATCGCCACCGCGCGGCCAATACCAGAGTCGCCCCCAGTGATAATGGCTACTTTACCGGTCAGCTTACCAGCGGCCTTGTAGTTAGAGAGATCGCTATCAGGAGCAGGCGTCATATCTTCCTGGCTAGCTGGGTAGGGCAGCTTCTGACCGGGAATTTCGTCGGGAGTGGGGTGTCTTTCCGATTGAGTACTTGTCATGGTGAAGTGCAGTAGAGTTTAGCAGCGTTTGCAGATTTTGAAGCGATATCAAAACAAACTTCGAGTTGCAGTTTGAGGCCAGATAACTCGCCTTGAGACTAGCTATCTGGCCTTTCTTAAATCAGCCTTGTGTGACTACTTGTGTGACTATCAGGGCTGATGCTCTATCGAGCTTCGGTGCCTTGGTTGGGCGCACCCGCAACACCAGTGTCGTTGCCGGGCGCTTCTGCCTCAGCGCCGGGGCGGGTATCTGTATTAGATCCTTGCCCCGTTTTTCGAGTTTTGCCCTCTACGGTTGACTGCTTACCACTGGTCTCAAGCTCGACATCTTTGTTCTTTTTGTCTTCGGTTGCCATTGCTGGGCTCCTTTTACTTTAATTAAGCTATTAAGCGTGATCTGCATTCCGAAGCTAATAACAGCTTTGCTGGTACAGCCTAGCCTTGAGCACTCCTAAGTATATAGACGTCAAGAGAGTCAGTTAGCTTTAATGAAATGACTACCTCTTAGAGTAGTAAAGGTAGATGAATGAGAGACTCTACCAAGGGATACAAACTGCCTCACCGCTGAGCATGACGAAAGACTGATCATCGCCTGCACTATCTGACTAGAAAATTTGCTGACCTGAACTGAGCGCTGACGCGATCGCCCATTAAGATAGTGGAGAGATAACGTTTACTGTTAGGTGTGCGATCGCGCACTGCTGTATTGATAGCAAGGTATCTATGAGGTTTGTATCCGACTCGACCATCGCCACCAAGATCGCTCAAATGAATCAGCGAGTACGCTGGCAGCATCCCCTCATAGCAGAGCACAACATTGACCAGACACGGCTAGAAATTGCTACCCGTGATGAGGCCCATAGTGATGAAGCCCTTGAGCGCGATGGATTCTCTTTTTTAGTGATTGGCGACAGCGGCACCAGTCGGCATGTGCGCGATCAGCCCCAGCGCCGCATCACTGAGCGGTTGTTAAAGCACCTGCCAGCGTGCGAGTTTATCCTGCACACAGGCGATGTCGTGTATTTAGCCGGATCTAGCGAGCAGTACCCTGACAACTTCATCAAGCCCTACCGCGAATTTATCGTCGGCGGAGAAAAGCCCCACAAAGTCCGGTTTGATAAAATGACGTTTAAGCTGCCCTTTTTACCGACGCTGGGCAACCACGACTATTACGACCTGCCGCTGTTAACGGGGATACTGAGCCAAGTCTTTTCTCCTGTTCGGCGACTGTTGCGCCGCCGAATCAATCTAGATGTGGGCTGGCACGGCTCTTTTCAAGGAGAGGGATTTGCTAAAGCTTTTCTAGACTGTTTGCAGCCGCTTAGCAAAGAGCACCTAGCAGATCATCTGCAGCAGCGCTATACCGCCAAAACCGAGACAGGTCGCTGCTTGCGCTATGTGCCCGGAGAGTTTACCCGGTTGCCCAATCGCTACTATACGTTTCGCCGGGGGGGAATCGATTTTTTTGCCCTCGATAGCAATACTTTTAATGCGCCTCAGCCGCTGCCTAAAACTAACGAAGGCCGAGAGCAAAGAGAAAAGATCGAGGCTTATCGTAGCCAGCTAGAAGAGCAAATGCAGTCACTGCTAGCAGAGTCTGACGATCTCAATGTAGACATTCCTGAGCAAGCTGAGCGCGCTACTCACATCTATGGCAAAGCTGAGCAGATTGAAGAGCAGCTGTGGGATATTGACAAGCAGCTCACTATTTCTCAGACAGAAGATACCCTCGACACCGAACAGCTAGACTGGCTGCGAGACCGGCTGATTGCCTCCTGGCAAGACAAAAGCGCTAAGGGCCGGGTGCTCTATTTTCACCATCCGCCCTATGTGACAGAGAGCACTAAATGGTTTCAGGGCCAGACGATCGCCGTGAGGACTCATCTGCGTCAGGTGCTCGACGATGTACAGGCGGCGATCGCGCCCCTACCCAAGCCATCTGACCGGCCCCTGGTAGACCTGGTGCTGAGCGGCCATGCGCACTGTTTTGAATATTTGCGAACTGAAGATACCGGGCACGGCGATCGCCTGATTCCCTGGGTAGTCTGCGGCGGCAGCGGCTTTAGCCTCAGGCGGCAGCGCAAAGAAGGCGCAGTCTTAGAAGAACATGGTAAGCCCGTGGCAAAGTGTCACCTCTTTATCGGTCGCGCCGGACACGGCAGCAAAACCCGCAGGCCCTACTCAGCCCTGCGGGTTAATATCAAAATGGAAGGAGAAACGCCTCAATTTGCTCTGGTTCCCCTCGTCGCCGAGCGCTATCAGGGCGAATGGAGCACCTATGACCTCGGCCCAATCGCGCTGAGTCCGGACGCCGCCCCAGACGCCACCCCAGACGCCGCCACCGATCTCTCCCCTCAGGTTTAACCTGGCAGCGCTATAGAAACGGAGACGCTACGATGGGTCGCCCCTTGGCTGGAGTACTCAGGGGTTCAGCTGATCCATCCGCCAGGTCGTATAGGTACCAATTGGGCTCCACAGCAGGTAGGGAATTAGCAGTATCCCCGCCCACACTGAAATCTGAAAAGTGCCCAGCGCCAGCAGCAAACCAATCACAAATCCGAGTCCGCCGATAAAGGTGGCGGCTTTCAGGCTATGAGACCATAGCAAAACGGGGGTAAAGCTAGCAGTGACCACCTCTAGCAGCAGGTAGGCGGCCATCCATGACCAAGACTGCGTCTGCTCCCAAACGATATAGGCAGACCAGGCACCGCAGATAAAAACGGTCGTCCAGATTACCGGAATCAGCTTTTCAAACGTCAGCCAGTCAGGACGCTGCAGCCGCCTGAACCATTTGATATCTTTCGGTCTGATGATATTTGACAGCAGGGCAACGGCTAGGGTTACCCCACCGATCACCATCCATGATTTCAGCATAGGTCTGCCGAGGTAGTGGAAACTCTTCCAGTGTGGAGAATCGCGTCTTTTTGTCTATCTTCCCTGGAGTGTATATATCAGCGATGACCCGACAATTCGCTGAACTGAATCAGCCGGTCCAGGGCGTGCGGAAAGAAGGAAAGAGGGTCAGACCGCCATCGACAAAGAGGGTTTGGCCGGTGATATAGGCAGCGTCATCAGAGGCTAAAAAGGCGGCAACAGCGGCCATTTCCTCAGGCGTACCCGAGCGGCCCATAGGAATACGACTTTCAATATCTGCCTTTTTTTGCGGATCGTCTTTCCAGGGGTTAATCGGCGTCAGGGTCGCGCCGGGAGCGAATGAGTTGATGCGAATATTGTCGCGGGCGTACTCTAACGCCAAGGTGCGGGTCATGCCTCGCATTCCTGACTTGCTCATGGTGTAGCCCACATACTGCGGTCGCGGAATCAGCTCATGCACGCTGGAGTCGTTGATGATTACACCGGCTTGGCTATGGGAGAGGAAGTGAGCGATCGCCTGCCGCGCACACAAAAAAGCTCCCCGCATGTTGATATCGATCATCTTGTCAAACTTCTCTATCGGGATTTCGTGAGAAGCGCCCTGAATTTGCATCCCGGCGTTGTTGATCAAAATATCTAGCCCGCCAAACGTAGATATTACCTGCTCAAACATGGCAGTAACGTCTTCTTCTTTAGAGACATCAGCCTGCACTGTCATATCTTTGAGACCGCTAATACCCGCAGTCGCACTAGCCGCTCTCATTTGCTCAATCGTCTTAGCGGCTTCTTCTTCACCTTTGTAGTAGTTCACCGCCACATGAGCCCCTTCTGCCGCAAATCGCACGGCGATCGCCTGGCCAATGCCGCTACTGGCTCCAGTAACTAATACGTTTTTGTTCTTCAGCCCGCGCATACACATGTGATCCTTAAATTGAGAAAATGAAAAGTTGAGAAAATGAAAATGAGAAGAGGGTCTCTAGATTGAGAGAGTGCCTTATGCAGTATAAAGGGTCAGCCTCCCGCTTGAGCCTTAGTCAAGGCGTCAACTTCAGCTAGCGATCGCAAGGTTGCCTCTTAAGAGGGAGAACAGTTCTGTCTCTCTGTAGAGGCTATTTATCCAGTTATTTTTTAGTTTGTAAACAAATGCAAACACTGCTGTCGAAATTAATGGCAGAGGTGAATGCCTTTTGCTGCCGCCGTCCAACCAGACATCTAAATGTCTGGGCGAAGGCAGATTGTTTAAAGGATAGAGGCTCTATGGAAAATACAGACAGTCAAAACAAGCAGGCCGCGCTAGACAACAAAAGCGCCTACGCTGGCAATGTCTCGCCTGATCCTGAAATGGATACAGAAGAGCTGGGCACACAGGCTGGTCTGAATATTAAGCCAGAGGAGCCGCTATCGGTTGCTGAAGACCTGAAAAAGCGCGATCAGCGTCGCTATGAACTCGACGTAGATTCTAGAGCAAACGGATCGGTATCAGATCAAGCTGACACCGCCCCCATCGACATCACCCAGACTGAAACCGGTCAGATCGAAGCCATTCGAACGCAGTCGGTACAGTCAGGTCAAGCGGGTGGCTAAGGGATATTACCCCTGTGGCCGCAAAGCGCGCGACTGCCTCTAGAAACTTATCTAGAAGCAGCCAAACACTAACCAAAACACTAATTAGAAGGATACCAAATCTATGGAAACTAAAACATCAGGACAAGCGTTTGAAGAAGGCAAAGACGCCGCTGGCAATCTGTTAAATAAAGCAGATAGCAAAGAGAACAAGGTGCTGAATGCGGTTAGCAAAGCCCAAGATGTCATTGGGCAAGCAACGCCAGTTCCGACTGACTTTGACGCTGTCTCTTCACCGACTGATTTAAAGAACCGGTTAGAGTGGGGAGAGCCTGCGCTATCGATTTTAGATGTGCGCGATCGCGATGCCTTCAACCACGAGCGCATCATGGGTGCAATTACAATGCCCATGGCCGACCTCACCGAGCGTGCTGGAAGTTCCTTCGAGCCCGAGCGAGACCTATTTGTCTATGGCGCATCTGACGAAGAGACCGCTGCTGCCGTTACGCAGCTCAGCTCAGCTGGATTTCAAAAAGTTAGCGCCATTAAAGGTGGCTTGCCCGCTTGGAAGGCCATTGGCGGCCAGATAGAGGGCCGAGTCTCTCTCTAAGGCTTTGCTAAGACAGGATACTGAGATCAGGAATTAGGAGTCCTCTGCCGCTGACAGACTGCTATTACTGGCTAGATTTTAGCGATAGAGATCTCTCAGGACTAAATCTCAGAAACCTCAGTCAAAAAGGGCGTTGGTCACCACGGCTAGCGTCCTTTTTAGCGGCCTGACTTTATTGACTATTTATTGGGCTATCTGACAGAACCGTGGCCATCAGACCAAAAAGGATCGGTTATTGCGACTTTTACATCCGGCCTGCTGCGGATACATTGTGATTTAGATTAGCACTCTCAGCTATCGAGTGCTAAATTTTGAAATGGAAAACTCGTAACAACTGGCATATGGCGAAATTAGTATTATTTAATGAAAAGTCGCGTCAAGCACTTGAACGCGGCGTCAATGCCCTGGCGGATGCAGTCAAGATCACCATGGGACCCAAAGGCCGCAATGTCGTGCTTGAGAAGAAGTTTGGGGCTCCCCAAATCGTCAACGACGGCATCACAATTGCCAAAGAAATTGAATTAGAAGACCCGTACGAAAACACAGGGGCTCGCCTGATTCAAGAAGTCGCCTCTAAGACTAAAGATCTCGCTGGCGATGGCACAACGACCGCTACCGTTTTAGCCCAAGCCCTGATCCGAGAAGGCTTAAAAAACGTCGCTGCTGGCGCTAACCCCGTGAGTCTGCGTCGCGGCATCGAAAAAGCAGTCGCTCAGCTGGTGTCTGACATCGCTGCCGCCGCTAGGCCGGTAGAGGGCAACGAGATTGCTCAGGTGGCAGCCGTTTCCTCAGGTAACGACGAGATGGTGGGCGACATGGTGGCCCAAGCCATGGAAAAAGTGACCAAAGATGGCGTCATCACCGTTGAAGAATCCAAGTCTTTAGAAACTGAGCTAGACGTAGTCGAAGGCATGCAGATTGACCGGGGTTACATGTCGCCCTACTTCGTCACCGATCAAGAGCGCATGATCGTCGAGCTAGAAAACGCTCGGGTTTTGATCGTCGATAAAAAAATCAGCTCTGTGCAAGACTTAGTCCCCGTGCTAGAGCAAGTGACCCGTTCGGGTCAGCCCCTGCTGATTATTGCTGAAGACGTAGAAGGCGAAGCCCTCGCAACCCTGGTAGTCAACAAGGCGCGCGGTGTGCTCAACGCGGCTTCGATCAAGTCGCCGGGCTTTGGCGAGCGTCGCAAAGCGCTACTCGCAGATATTGCCGTGCTCACGGGCGGACAGGTGATCTCTGAAGATGTGGGTCTTAGCCTGGAGAGCGCGACTCTCGATATGCTAGGCGTCGCCAGTAAGATCAACATTACCAAAGACACCACGACGATTGTCTCTGAGAATGGTAACAAGGCCGACATCGACAAGCGCGTCGAGCAAATTCGCAAAGAGCTAGCGCTGACTGACTCTGACTACGACAAAGAGAAGCTTGCTGAGCGGCTAGCCAAGCTAGCAGGCGGCGTAGCGGTGATCAAAGTGGGCGCAGCCACAGAGACCGAGCTTAAAGATCGCAAACTGCGAATTGAAGATGCTCTCAGCGCGACCAAAGCGGCTGTAGAAGAAGGAATCGTGCCCGGCGGCGGCGCAACTTTACTGCACCTGGCACAAAACCTGGAGTCTTTAAAAGCCTCTCTCTCCGATGAGGAGAGAACTGGAGTAGACATTGTCATGCGAGCGCTCGAAGCGCCCCTACGGCAGATTGCTGATAACGCTGGCGTAGAAGGCTCAGTCGTCGTCGAGAAGGTTAAAGTGATGGACTTTAACCACGGCTACAACGCCATGACCAACCAGTACGAAGATCTGATGGCTAGCGGCATTGTTGACCCGGCAAAAGTAGTGCGCTCTGCATTGCAAGATGCGGCCTCAGTCGCTGGCATGGTCTTAACGACAGAAGTGCTGGTCGTTGAAAAGCCTGAACCCGAAGCACCGATGCCTGACGGTGGCATGGGCGGCATGGGTGGTATGGGTGGTATGGGTGGCATGGGCGGCATGGGCGGCATGGGCATGATGTAGTGCCTGCTGCTTGAGCAACGCTGTCTTTTTCCCGGCTAGCTAAGCCAATCGAGACAATATCGCCATAAATAAGGAGGGGTAGTTGATTCAGCTATCTCTCCTTTTTTATTGTGCAGCGATCGCCTGCGATCGGGCCTGAGCTGACAGGGATGGTGCTAATGTACTATTGAGATCTATGCCTGCAAGAACGCTCGGGAGAAGATCATGGCAAATAACCTGACGGCACCTCAGCTTTCTATGAACGAGCTGACCGGGCGAGTTTTGGATATGGCTCAGACGGGTGTTTACAGGGAGTCGCTATTCGAGACATTTCGGCCAGCAGCGACGAAGCGACAGGTGCGAGAGGCGATCGCACTTGCCAAACAGTTTGGCCTACAGTCCGACCCTACTTTGCGCGACGCTGAGCTAGGCACCTACTACCAGGTCGATCCGCTCAAAGTGCAATCTTTTCAAGCGGCCATTCAGCATTCAGTCGTACTGACAGCAGGAGACGATATGGCCCAACGCATTCAGCTAGCGACCCAGACGGTGAAGCTGATGCTGGTGGTTTCAGGTGGCGGCGCGATCGCGCTACTGCTGATCGGCGGCAGCTATCTGTTAGCGGGCAAGTCGGAGGCGGCTGCGATGTGGTGGACTAGCGCCCTCTGTACCGGTGGCATCTGGCTGTGGCAAAAAAGTGTAGCCAAACCCATGCTCTAACGCTCCTTTCCCCTTTTTTATCCTTTCCCCTTATTCCTTTCTCCCTTTCCCTTTTACAGAGACTTGATCCCCCAAAAGCTCACCCAAATCACAGCATGCCATTTCGGCACTTCCTCTTTTTCAGCAATGCGGCCAGCCTGGCGGTCTACTTTAAAGAGGGCATCAGCCGTACAGCAGTCTTCCAAAATGACGGTCGTCACCGAAAATAGAGACTGACCGTAGGGAATAACATCGCCGATTCGGGGCAGCAGCGGGGCGCGCATATACCAGTTCAGCGGATTGTTAGGAGCCTGCTGAACGCTCTCTGACTGCTGATCAGGAAAATAGAGTACCTTGCAGAGGTAGGGAAAGCGCTGCTCCAGTGCGGATGTGGTGTAGTTGCTTCTCATACCTATCATTGTGCTTTATAGAACACCTCTACGTAAATACGCTTGGGTTGAATATATAAAATCCACATTTTTTGACATTTAGCTTCATAGCTTTGTCACTATAAAGTGTCCTTTCCTGGTTATCTAGTCGCCTAAATGCTCTTACTTCAAGAGACGGTCAACCTTCCCATTTCGCCGATTGATGTCGATCTTCGCAACAATCTGATTGCTTCGGTGGTCGGCTTACTGCTAGTCAGCGCCCTACGGATGGGGGGGACGCGCCTGATCAACCAGCAAATTGACGATCCTCGGCTGCGGTATGCCTGGCGCAAATGGATTGGCTACCTTTGCTACGGCCTGTATGGGTTTGCGCTGGTGGTCATGTGGCTACCCGATATGCGGGGCCTATCTACCTTTTTAGGCCTGTTTTCGGCGGGCTTAGCCGTCGTTTTGCGAGACCCGCTGGTCAACTTGGTGGGGTGGTTATTTATTCTCTGGCGACAGCCGTTTCAGATGGGCGATCGCATTCAAGTTGGCAGTCATTCGGGCGACGTAATCGACATTGCCGTATTTCAGTTTACCATGATGGAAATTGGCAACTGGGTAGAGGCCGATCAGAGCACCGGACGAATTATTCATGTGCCCAATGGTCAGGTGTTTCAGCAGGCGATCGCCAACTACTCCCAGGGCTTCAAATACATTTGGAACGAAATCTCAGTCCTGGTGACCTTCGAGAGCAACTGGGAATCTGCCAAAAAAATTCTGCTGGTTCAAGTCAACACTCACGCCGAACATCTCAGCAGCATCGCCGAACAGCATCTGCGCCAGAGCGGGCACAAGTATATGATCTTCTATTCCAAGCTCACCCCCACGGTATACACCACTGTCAAAGAAAGCGGCATCTTGCTAACGATGCGCTACCTTTGCGAGCCGCGCCAGCGCCGGGGCACAGAGCAGGAGCTATGGGAAGGCGTCCTGCGCGAGTTTGCCAAAAATCGCGATATTTCTCTGGCCTATCCGACCCAGCGCTTCTTTACCACTGCAGTCGATACAGACGCCCCTGCCACACCCAGGTCGAAATAGCACTTGGCTGCATTTTTTAATTTTTGCCGTCTGCCAGCGCCGCCGACTTAAGATTAGGCAGCCTCAGCGTGACTAGCTCAGCTAGGAGGGGGTGGTCACCGATGAAAAACCGGTCCTCACTAGCGACCTCTACGGCTAGTGGCCAGCGGCCATGTAATGACAACGCCTTCTAAATCAAGCTAGTGCCGCTTAAGTAGAAATCGTAGACACTGAGCCGCCGTCAACCCGCCAGTTGGAGCCGACTACATAGCTGGCCTGCTCAGAGCACAAAAAGGCGATCACAGCAGCGACTTCGTCAGCGCGGCCTCGTCTGCCTACTTCGATGCCCGGGCGTTTTTCGGCCAAAAAGCTTTTGACGGCTTCGTCCATGCTGACGCCCTTTTCTTCAGAGCGCGATCGCATCATCGCATTCGTCATCGCTGTCTCAACAAAAGCCGGAGAGACCATATTGGTGAGCACTCCATCTTTGGCATACGCCTTAGAGAGGTTTTTAGTCAGATTGAGCGTACCTGCCTTACAAGAGCAGTAAGGCATATCTTCGGTGTAGGGCTGCACGGCATCTTCCGAACCTAGCAGCACTATTCGGCCCCATCCGGCTTCGCGCATTGCCGGAATAAAAGCCCGGCACACTCGCACGGTGCCCATCAGGTTGACATTGATAGTGTGCATCCAGCCTTCGTCATCAATCTCTAAAAAGTCGCCTACCGCGCCTGTGATGCCCGCTGCATGCACCACAATTTCAGCCGGTCCGAAGTGTTCTGTGATTTTGTCTCTGGCCGCTTCTACCTGCTCCAGGCTGGTAATATCGGCCTTAGCTGCAAACGGGTCACCAAAGGCTTTGAGATCATCGATCTCATCAAAAGAGCGGTTGAGGATCGCGACTTTAGCGCCTTCTTTAAGCAAAATTTCGGCAGTTGCTTTGCCAATACCCGAGTCACCACCAGTGACAACAGCAACTTTATCCTTCAGACCAAAATCCATAGAACCTGACTCCTTGACGTTAAAGCCGATGGTGGGATTCGAACCCACGGCCTGCTCATTACGAATGAGCTGCTCTACCCCTGAGCCACATCGGCAATTTGAGTTCGCATTATAGCAGTCAGCGCCTGTTGGCAGTTACTAAGCCCTGTAAAAAAACGCGCGGAAAATCTATAAAGCGGAGCAGCGAGTGCTTACCTTACGGGCGCGACATGGCACAATTGGTACTGAGACAACGCATCAGTTTAGGGCGGCTATGGCCAAAAAGAAACCATCAGGAAAAAGCCGAAAGCAAGGGCAACCGGGTAAGAAGAGCACCAACATGCCCCGCCAAACACCGCGCCAGACACCACCTAGTGGCATGAGCCAGGAGCGTTATGATCGCTTGCTCGCCGAAGCTGAAGCGCCTTACAAAGGTCTGCGCAAGTTTATCTACGCGGCTTTTGGGGCATCGGGTGCCATTGGGGGATTTGTCTTTTTCGCCAAGATTTTGGCCGGGCGTGACCTGGCTGACTCTCTGCCTAACTTTGCGCTGCAAATGGGCGTCGTTGCACTCATGGTATTTTTATTTCGCTGGGAAGACCGTCAGGAAAAGAGTGAGTGATAGCGATCGCAAAGTCTGTGGCTCATACGTCTGGCCGTAATCCGGTCGTATTAGTCCACGGTATCTGGAATACAGCGAGTATCTTTTCGATCCTGAAGGCTCACCTGGAAGATCAAGGCTGGTCAGTCTACGCTCTGAGTATGACGCCAAACAACGGCGACGCCCGGCTAGAGACGCTTGCTGAACAGGTGGGTCAGTTTGTAGATAAGTGCGTGGG
Source organism: Leptolyngbya sp. BC1307 (assembly GCF_002286735.1). Lineage (GTDB taxonomy): Bacteria > Cyanobacteriota > Cyanobacteriia > Phormidesmidales > Phormidesmidaceae > Phormidesmis. The sequence continues at coordinate 34,784 of NZ_NRTA01000014.1, read as the reverse complement.
GCCACAGCAGCCTATAGATTTGGTCGGGTTCAGCATGGGCGGGCTGGTAAGCCGCTACTATGTGCAGCGGCTGGGCGGGTTGGGCCGAGTGCAGCGGCTAGTGACGGTGTCGGCTCCTCACCGGGGCACGGCTTTAGGGTTGTTTAGCGATCGCCCAGGCGTCCGGCAAATGCGACCGGGTAGCGCGTTCTTAAAGTCGCTTAACCGAGATCTCCACCAGCTGGAGATGCTGCGGTTTGTCTCCCTATGGACGCCGTTTGATCTACTGATTTTGCCACCCTGGAGTTCTCAACTGAAGGTAGGGCAAGGGCGACGACTGTCAGTGCCCAGCCACAACCGAATGATCTGCGATCCGCAGGGGCTAAGAGAAATTGCGCGATCGCTCCACAGCTAACCAGATTTTGGGCGATCGCCACTCTCTAATGAGCATCGCCGACTTGAGAATACTGCAGCTCGCCAAAAACCGCGCTGGGGTAAACGTAGTACTTAAATTCCAGCAAATTATGAAACGGATCTTCTAAAAAGAAGGTGCGATGTTCTATGCGCTCTCCTTTAAAGCGGTGCTTCGGCTGCTGGTAGAAGGTGAGCCCGTTATCTTTGGCCCGCTGCAAAAAGTCTTCCCACGCTGCCTCAGTGGCAAAAGTCAGCCCAAAATGATGCGGATAAATGCCCCGCTGCGGCGTCAGCGGTTCTCTCACGATGTGAGCGACTAGCTGGTGACCCTGCAGATTCAAGATCAGCGAGCCTTTACCCTCACGACCGACTTCGCAGCCCAACCCTTCGACGTAAAAGCGTTTAGTGTCAGCAATGTTTTCAATTGGAAAAGACAGGTGAAAAATAGTACTCATACCGTTCAGTTCACTATCAAGGACAACAGCACTTTCTATTGTCTCTGGTTAGAGAAGCAATTTTGTAATGCGTGCTACAGCCAAAAAGGGCAATAGGCAGGTACATCTGACATAGGTAAACTGGTCTATAGGCATTCCTAGAATGAGTTTCAACGCTTTTTGAGCATTGCTTGAGCCGTACTACTGCGGCACCCTATGACTGTGCTACTGTGGCTGATAGCGGCTTTTTTGAGGAGCCAGCTTTGACGAAGTCAGCCCAGAAGAAGCAGCCCAGAAGAGACAGCCCGTTCAAAAAAAAGTTCACAGTAAAGATATATCCCATATCTAAAGTCTTGTAATCCATACTCTAGAGACAGTCTAGAGACGCTTTTATGTCAATTTACGTTGGAAACCTGTCTTTTGATGCCGCTCAAGATGACCTCCACCAGGTCTTTGCAGAGTACGGTTCGGTTAAGTCTGTCAAGCTCCCCACAGACCGCGAGACCGGTCGCGTGAGAGGATTTGCCTTTGTAGAAATGAGCAGTGAAGCAGAAGAATCGGCTGCGATTGAAGCATTGGACGGCGCTGAGTGGATGGGCCGCACGCTTAAGGTCAATAAGGCCAGGCCACGCACTTAAGGATCGTAGCGGACAGCTACGGCCAATGACTGCCACACACAGACTCGCCGAAGGTTCATTCTTCGGTGAGTTCATATTTTATATTTGGGTTCATATTTTATATTTGGGAAGGATAAAAGCGCAGTCTCTTTGTCGCTTAACGCTTGGATTGCTTAACCGCAGCACTCTCAAGCAGTCGGCAAACTGAAGAGGGCAAACTGAAGAGGGCAAACTGAAGAGGGCAAACTGAAGAGATAGACCGCTCAGCGTTTAATCGCTTCAGCTACGTACCCTTCCCAATTGCACCCCGCTTTGAAACTTACCGCCAAACAAAAAGAGCAGCTGAGCCGTCCGCGCCCGTTTTTATTTTTAGCTGTTCTCGGTGTGTTTGGCTTGCCCTGGGTGGTCTTATTCTGGAGCGGTGTGCAGGCCCGGCAGCAGCAAGCGCAAATGGCGGTAGAGGCAAATACCTTCTTTGCTCAGTTCCCAACCTATCAGCGCAATGCCGCCGCCCGGCAGTTTGATCAGATGGCGGCAGATCTAGGCTTTATTCCGAATGATCCCAGCAGTTTATTTTTTCGCGTCCGGCCAGAAGCTGAGCGGGCCTATCAGACGATTGAAGAGACGCTAAGCGAGTTTCTCCGGCAGCAAGCGGCTAAGGTGTCAGGACCGCTAGACTCGCCGCCCCCAGTTCTGAGCACCTATCTCAATGCCCATAGAGAAGCGATCGCTGCTGCCCAATCTCAAATTTTGGAGAGCGAAGCGCCCCGGTGGGAAATGGATTTTGAGCGGATGTCTGAGCTGAACTATCCGTTTCCTGGCTTTGTCAATGTTTTCAATCTGCAGAAGCTGCTGTTGCTCGCTGCTATTGACCATAGCCATCAAGGGCGGCAAGATGAGATGCTGACAGCGTTAGAAGCTTCATGGCGGCTGAACCAGGCGATCGCTCAGCGTCCCGACCTGGTCTCTCAGATGCTGGTGTCAGTCGTTTCTGAGCAGCAGGCAGGCGTTCTGCGACATTTGGAGAATGTGCCTGCTATCTGGCAAACCCGGCTAACTCAGCAGAGTCAGCGCCCATCGGTCATAGCCGGTCTGCAATTTGATGCCTGGTTGCAGTATCAAATCTCTCAGAGATCGCTGCTGCGCCTGATCCAGCGACCCGGCGCTATGACAGATCTAGAAAAACTGTTGGCAACGCTATCTTACTGGTTTTCACCTGCTTACGGGTTGGAGCTGACCGCCATCGATACTACTCGCACCGCTCATCGGGCGCTCGATCAGCTGACCCCTCTAGATATCTGTGCTACGCCACTGCCGATCGCCGAACTCATCTTGAGTCAGGAGAAAACAGCCTGGTGGAATTCAGCGACAGCGATATCGCCGGTAGTGGTGGCCCAGCGTTGGCGAGCAGCAGGCGATCGCGCCCTCACCCTAGAACTCACCCAAAAAGTCTTACAGGCTAAGCAGCTCTCTCAATCGGGGCAGTGGCCCAATCAGCTACCAAACCTGGCCTCTGAGGTTTGCCCAGAAGAAAGGTGGATTTACGAACGCACCGATGACAACACCATCACGCTGTCTCTGAGCGCTCAGCGAATGCCTGCGCCTGCAGTCCCTTTCAGCTATCAGTCTAGCGGTAAGTGACGGTGCAGTCGTTCTAGATATCATAAAAAAGCTCTGAGAACGGGGTGCGCTCAGAGCCTGATAAATGAAGGACATAGTCTGCTAGATAAGTCAGCTAGCCAACGCGCGCGATCGCCTTCTCAGAGACGCTGTAAGTGCCGCCTCGTCCCCGATACCACTCACCACTACGGGCACCCGCAGACAAAATATTAGAGACACGGTTGCGGGCTTTTAAGAAGTAATTCTCGGGCATGTCTTCTTTAAAGACTGCACTCATAACGTCGGCAATCTTAAAGACGTTACCGGGCTGAGCCTGCAACACGCCAACAACGACATCGGGCAGAGGCGCTTGGCGATAGGTCTCTTGCACGTAGCGGTGCCAGTTGGATGATCTACCGCTCTGCTTGGCTGTTGCCTTAGCATCTGGCTTAACTTCAGGCTTAGCTTCAGACGAATCAGCAGATACGGCGGCTTTTGCGTTGGCCGGGCGACCGCGCTTCGCTTTAGTCTTAGTGGCCTTAGCGTTAGTGGTCTTAGCTGTGGTCGCTTTTGTTTTTCTTTTAGTAACTGCTTTGGTTTTGGTCGTCTGGTTAGCGACGGGCTCTTCGGTGGGCTCTTCGGTGGGCTCTTCGGTGAGCTCTTCGATAGGCTCTTCGGCGGGCGCTGATTCGACAATTTCAGGAATGTCAGCGGTTGCAGGTGCTCTACCTGACTCAAACATCGCAATAACAGTACGAATGCCTTTGCGCTTTTCCTGCAGTTGCTTTAGCTGAGCTTCTAACGTACTCGCTTGTGCCGACAGCTCAGAATCCACTTCTAAGAGCTGGGGCAAAACAGATGTAGACATAGGTCATATTCTCCGTGATTGTGTTTAGGTTTTAGTATTGATGTTTTGGTGAAAGTGCCTTGCAGCAGAAGTTCCGGCAGTGTCTGCAGGAAAACCTTTACCTGAAATGCTTTTGGACGAAATATCTTTTTCGAGAATAACACTATTAAAACACTTTCTTCTTTTTAATCAAGTCTTTTTTCGACTTTTTTTTTGCGAATATCCGGGAGATTACAGAATAGTCCGGTCTAAATCAACGGCTGTATGCCCTGCTCACATAACATTCAGAGAGAGCAAGTGGCTGTATTTGAACATGACAACTTTCAGCTTTTAGCTATTGCACAAAAGCCGGCGACCCTTATGCCGTGGGCTTTTTCGCCAAAACAGATGCCAAAACAGATGTTGGGGCCTCCCAACAATTACCAGCCATCGCTCTGCTACTAATGGCATTGATCCATGACATTAGGCGATCGCCAGGACGCACCTAGCCTTGCACTCAGACATTTTTAGAGTCTCTATCGCGCCTGCTCTACCTTTTGCCAGCCATACTTAATCACTAAAAAGAGAGTGATCAGCGTGAACAGCCCAGCAGCTAGCCAAATCCGAACTGCTTGCAGGGGCCAGAGACTGATGAGCCCTAGCCCTAAGCCATTGGCTATCAAAACGGCTCGCCGATCAGAGATACCGTGCGGGGTAATAGGCGGAGACTGCCCTGGCCACAGCTGTATGCCCGCTAGCAGATTGAACCAGAGCTGACTGAAGATAATAGCGATTACTCCCCACTGAAGAGAAACCAGCGCCGCGTAAAATCCGACCGCTTCTAGAACAACAGTACTAACAGTGACTTTGGAGAAATGACGTAGACGAGAGTCCTCCTGTAATTCGGCAACCGCTGCAATATTATTGAGATCTACGATGGCCATATGCGCGAGTTCTGGGCAGAACAGTGCCAATGACAGTGACAGCAGCCGCTGCGCTCCGCTGATGTGACTTACTGTCAGACTTAATGCTGGGTCAGCCGCCTGAATGAGCAATCCCAACCCTGCTGGCAAAAACACTAGGAGAATGAGGATACGAAGCGCGCGCATAAGATAGAGAAAGAACGTTGCTAAACGGCATCATACCCGTTTAGCTGCCTCTATCTGGAAGAACGCCCTGAGCTTTATCTTTATCTCTGATAGCATCAGTCACTAGTGAGCCCTCCTATCGATTATGACCTCTTCCAGGCGTTACATTCTTACCCTCTCTTGCCCAGACCGCATTGGCATCGTCGCCGCAGTCAGCTCACTGATAGCCGATAGCCACGGCTGGATCAGTGAGGCTCAGCACCACTCAGAGCAGGAGGGCCAGCGTTTTTTATGCGGCAAGAGATCTTAGCGGACTCTCTCCCCTTCAAGCTTGGGGAGTTGCAGCAGCGATTTCGCCCGATAGCAGAGCAGTTTAAAATGGACTGGGCCATTCGAGACTCGGCGCAGAGAAAGCGCGTAGCGCTCTTAGTGTCTAAAAGTAGCCATTGCCTTGACGACCTGCTGTCGCGGTGGCGCAGCCATGAGTTAGCCATCGACATCGTCTGCGTTATCTCTAACCACGAGGCGTTTCGCGGATTAGTTGAGTGGCACGGCATTCCTTTTCATCATGTGCCTGTCAGCCGTGAGACCAAAGCGGCAGCCTGCGAAGAGATGATGGCTCACTTTGAAGCCGTAGGGGGAGAGGTGATGGTGCTTGCGCGCTATATGCAGATTTTGTCGGCAACCATGTGCGATCGCTACCCAGGCCGCATTATCAATATTCACCATTCTTTTCTACCGTCGTTTATCGGGGCCAAACCCTATCACCAAGCCCATACTCGCGGGGTAAAGCTCATTGGAGCCACCTGTCACTATGTGACTAAAGATCTAGACTGCGGTCCCATCATCGATCAAGACGTGCTGCGCGTCGATCACTCCGATTCACCCGGCGACCTAGCCCGCTACGGCAAGGACATTGAAAAAACAGTCTTGGCTAGAGGGCTCCGCTACCATATCGAAGACCGGGTCATGCTGCATAATCACAAGACAATTGTGTTTCGCTAGCCGTTTCGCTAACCACTGCTGCCCGCACAGTCTGCAAAAGCGGTCATTGATAGCAAACTCCAGGAATAGACGAAACTGATGACAAGATTTTTACACAATTGTTTGATCGCTTAGCAAAGGTCGCAGAAAACGCTACACTCACTTTGTACAAAGACAATCTCGCAGAGACTGTCACAATAAGCAACAAGGAAACCATTACTGCTATGAGGATTTTTAAAAAATGAGCGACCCTGTCCTTTCCCAGCTTGTTTCTGTTGAGACTGACCTCGCCCAGCAAGTCGAAACCTTAGAAACCAAACTTTCTCAGCTACAAGAGCAGCGGCAGGGCTTACGTACTGTGATCAACATGTTCCAAGCGTCAGATGGCGAAGAGGCTGTCGTTTCAGAACCTGCTCTCGTGGAGCCGATGGCTGAAGAACCCGCAGCTGAAGAACCCGCAGCTGAAGAACCTGTAGCTGAAAAGAGCGAACCTGCTGCCAAGAAAACGACTAAGACAGCAGCTAAGGCCAAATCAGGGCGGGAGCCAAAGGCTGACAAAACATCCACACCACGTAAGAAAAAGGACGGCAGAGCGGCGAACTGGCAAAAGTATGTTCAAGCTGAGTACCACGAAGCAGCTTTACCTGAAGCGGTGAGCAGTGTTTTGCGCTCTCAGCCCTCAGAGGTGTTTACGATCGCCGATGTGATGTCTTCTATCTTTAGTGAAGACATGCCACGCCCCTCCTTCCTCAAGGCTCGGAACCGCATCTCTAATATTTTGTCAGCGGGCGCTCGTGACGGCACCTGGTATCGGGGTCGCAACGGTCGCTACTCTCAGTCGGAGAGTGTCACTAAGGCAAAGTAACCGTCAGCCGTTTTGTCTGCGTCTATATATCCAATATCCATTAGCCAATATCTATTAGCCAATATCCATTAGATATATAAGATGTAGACTTCAAAAGTCGGCTCAACAGATCAGACCCGCCAACTGAGACCAGCTACAACTGTTAACAGCGCAAGCCTATGCTCATAGACAATCCCTGGCTGGTGGCGATCGCCCTCAATACCGTTTTGGTGGCGATCGCCTTCATACTACCCAAAAAGCTGCTCACCCCGGCAGGCTATGGCAATGCCTGGGTGTTGGGGGTGATCTTGTGGGGGGCTTTAGGCTGGCGGGCGTATGTTGTCACCCTGTTTTATTTTTTTGTGGGTTCAGCGGTGACTAAAGTCGGCATGGCCCAAAAAGAGGCCTACGGCATTGCTGAGGCGCGCGGAGGTGTGCGCGGGCCTGGCAACGTTTGGGGCTCGGCGCTGACGGGCGCGGTGTGCGCGGTGGGAGTCGTGGCCGTGCGGCTGTTTTACCCTAGCGGATTATCCCTATGGCAACCGCTGCTGGCGTTGGGGTTTGTCGCTTCTTTGAGCACTAAGCTATCGGATACGAGCGCGACTGAGATCGGTAAAGCTTACGGTCAGCGAACATTTTTGATTACGACGCTACAGCCCGTTCCACGCGGCACCGAAGGCGCGGTTAGCCTGGAAGGGACAGCAGCAGGAATAGTCGCTTCGCTGGCGCTAGCGGCGCTGGCTTGGGCAATCGGGCTAATTTCTCCACTGGGTGTAGGCATTTGTGCGATCGCAGCTTTTGGCGCAACCACAGTAGAGAGCCTGATCGGGGCAACTGTTGAAGAAAAATTTGGCTGGCTGACCCACGACCTGGTCAACATCATCAATACGACGGTCGGCGCGATTTTGGCAATCGGATTAGGCTGGCTGCTGGTTTAGTTTTCAGCCGCTTCGATTACTTTTTGACTATTTACAGATGTTAGGGACTGAGTATCCGGCTAAAATTACGCTGAGGCTGAGACAGAAAGCTCAGAAAGAAAAAGTTTTGTAAACGAAAAGCCGTGTGTTTTTGTTAGAAAACCCTATAAAATGTAATTAATCAGAGAGAAACTGGTCAAGTTATAGATAATGACTGACATACCAGACTGAATGAATCTGAATGCTGTTTAGTTACTCTATGCTGGCTTTAACTCTAGGCAGGTCATTGATCCGCCAATTTGACTGACCCTCTTAAAAACCATAGACGATTGCAGAGCAACGACCCTCCTATGATGAGTACGGTTACTGAGGAAAACTTTGATCAAGAAGTTCTGGCCTCTTCAGTCCCAGCGTTTGTTCATTTTTCTGCGCCCTGGTGTGGCATTTGCAAGCTCGTGACACCTGTTTTGACCAGCATTCAGGCTGAATGGCCCGGCCCAGTCAATCTGTTTTGTGTCAATGCCGATGAGAATTTTAAGCTGGCCAATCGCTACCAGCTCAGGAGCCTACCAACTCTCTTATATATAGAGAGGGGCGAGGTTTTGCAGCGGATTGAAGGGTTTCAAAGCCGTCAGGCTTTTCAGGCCAAGCTAAAAGATATTGCCTATCGGCAGCGGCTAGAAACTGCCTTTACCCCTCAGTCAGTTCAGCGGTAGCTACCCTATAGATAGCCCTGTAGCAAGAAGTCTTCGCCGACGGCTGTCATCTGCACCCGGTTCAGCAGTCGAGCCTCGTTCATGTGTCTCAGGCCCAGATCGCCTAGAGGAGACGGAGCCGTGGTGCCGCCAATCAGCTTGGGAGCAATAAAGGCCCAGACCTTTTGCACAGTTCCCGCTGCGATCGCCTCAGCCGCCAGCGTCCCCCCACATTCCCACAGCACGCTCAGCAACCCCCGCTGATAGAGGGCGGTCATGGCGACAGTTGGGGTCAGCGCTTCAAAGCTAACGACTTCAACGCCTTGCTCTTGCAGAGCCGCTAATACCGATGGGTCAGCGCCTGTTTGCGTCATCACCAGCGTCGGCGCTATGGCGGTATTCCACAGGTTTGCCGTTGTGGGCAGGTTGAGCTGGCGGCTCATGACGATCCGCAGTGGATTGCGATCGCCGACTCCGTGACTGGTTAGATTGGGGTTATCCTGGCGCACCGTATTGCCGCCGACAATGACCGCATCGCACTGGCTGCGCAGCCGATGGACCTGCTGGCGGGACTCAGGGCCGCTCACCCAAGCGCTGTGGCCAGTGGTCGTGGCAATTTTGCCATCTAGCGTCATGGCATATTTCAAAATGCCAAAGGGACGGTGGTGCGTCACCCGGTGAATAAATGCTTCGTTGAGCTGTCGGCAGCGATCGCCTTCTATGCCAACACTCACCTCAATACCCGCCGCCCGCAGTTTCTCAATGCCGCCGCTCGCTTTAGGGTTGGGGTCAGCCATGCCAATCACGACCCGGCGCACACCCGCGCGAATCACCGCTTCACTACAGGGCGGCGTTTGGCCATAGTGGTTGCAGGGCTCCAAATTGACATAGAGCGTCGCGCCGCTGGCCCGACTGCCCGCTGCTCGCAGCGCAAAAATCTCAGCGTGAGGCTCACCCGCCCGAGGATGATAGCCTTCGCCTACAATCTGACCGGCCTGAGCAATCACAGCGCCAACTAGCGGATTAGGCGCTGTGTGGCCAGCCGCCTGAGCAGCCAGTTCACAGCAGCGCACCATCATCGCAGCTTCTATGGGGTCATCGGCAGATGGAGAGTGGATCTTTGACTGGGTCATGGTTTAGCGTAGCCTTCTCTGCGAGTATGTATCCGTACGCTCGCTATACAAGTACAGTATCGATGATTCGCTGACGAGCAATTTTATGTCATTTCGTCTCTTGCCCCTAGGAAAGCTTAAATACTGGCTGGCGGCTCTCAGTGCGGCGCTGCTGTGGGCACTACCGGGGCTAGCTCAAATCCCCCCTAATAGTTTGGTTCCTGGCAACGCCTCATCACTCGATGCTACGCCCGCGCCCGCCAACTCATCTGAAGGGCTATCGGCGACTAGTCGGCTGCTGCCCGAGCAGTGGACGATCATGCCAGAGTCAATTGCGGCTGCCCCGATTTACTTAGATGGCAGAACGCTGTTTTGGGTGAGCGCACCGACTGTCGTCGGTCAGTGGCCCGCCGAAGAACGGGCGCAAGAAATTCAGCAGCGGCTATATACCCTGGCCCGGTCAGACAGTTCGCCAGAGGTCACAGTGGAAACTGACGAGCCCAGTAACTTGCCGGTCATCTTTATCAACGACCAGCCGCTGTTAACGGTTACGGCGCTTGATGCCCGGTTGAGTGGTCACGCTAATCCGGACAATCGCGCTGAGGCGCTTGCCGAAACGCTGCGGACTGCTTTTAGCCGCTATCAGCGAGAGCGTGAACCTGGTTTTTGGCAGCGGCAGGCTCGCATTGGAGTCATCATCGTCGTGATTGCCAGCCTTTTACAAATCGCCGTCAGGCGCATCGGCCGTAAGCTACAGCAGCGACAGGTGCGCCTGGCCAATGCCCAAACCCAGCTTGGTCAGGCTAGGAGCGGCAGTTACCCCATGGTAGAAGCCTCACCTATGAGCTTAAACACTGTTCTCGAACAGCTCAAGGCTCGATTGGATAATCATCAAAAGCGCAAAATCAACGAAGTTGAGCGCGGGCTGTTGGTTTTATTTCAACTTGGCCTGTGGATCAGCAGCCTGCTGTGGATACTGGCTCTATTTCCCTACAGCCGCTGGCTATCGACGCTTTTGCTTCAGTGGATGAAAATTCCAGCTAAGATTTTGCTGATTGTAGGGCTGGCTTCTCTGACGGTGCGAATAAGCAGCCTGGTGATCGATAAAGTTAGCCTGGCTCTGCAGGAAGGTACGCGGTGGGCACCGGATAAGTCGCAGCGGCTGAATTTGAGATTTTCAACCTTTTCTCAGGTAGCTAAGGGTCTAGTGGGGGCGATTATCTTCGGGGTGACGGTGCTGGTGGCGCTGGCGATCGCTGGCGTTCAAATTGGCCCAGTGCTCGCAGGTGCTGGCATCATCGGCGTGGGCATTTCGCTCGCCTCACAAAGCCTGATCAAAGACTTCATCAATGGCTTTTTGATCCTGGCTGAAGACCATTTCGGCATAGGCGATGTGATCACGGTACAGGAGCTAACAGGCGCAGTTGAGCATGTCAATTTGCGCATTACGCAGCTGCGTGACATCGAAGGCCGCCTGATCACTATTCCCAATAGCCAGATCAGCATCGTCCAAAATCTCTCAAAAGATTGGGCACAAGTCGATTTCTCCGTGAGCGTAGCGACCACCACCGATCTGAATAAGGCGCTGTCTCTGCTGAAAGAAACGGCCTCTGAGCTAGCTGAAGATGTCCAATGGCAGCCGCTGATTTTAGAACCGCCAGAAGTTCTGGGCGTCGATAAAGTCGATCATACCGGTATTAACCTGCGCCTGCTGCTCAAAACTCAGCCGCTCAAGCAGTGGCCCGTCGCTTTTGAGCTGCGGCAGCGCATTAAGCAGTCATTTGACCAGGCGGGCATTGCCATCGGGGTCCCGCAAGAACAGCTGGAACTTCGTTGGAAAAAGCGAGCCGATACCAATAGCGGGCAAACAGCTGCAGTTCAGCTACGCGCAGAAGAGGTCACTCAGTCCGACTCTGCTCACTGAATGCCATCTTCAGGAAAAACCCACTTAGGCCCCTCGCTGGCACGTTCTTGCTGTTTGCGACGCACTGCCTCGGCGGCCATCTCCAGTATGTCGTCTAGAGAAGTGTTTTCGATAAACGCCGACGCCTGCTGCCGCGATTCTTTGTGAGGGCACTGGTCACCTAGTACGCAGCCGTCTTTACAAGCTTCGGCACAGTTGATTTCTGTCATGATCTGATGGAATTAAAATGAAACGTCCTCTATTACCCATGTTAGAGGATGGCGATCGCCAGTATCTCTATCGGGTGTTAAATTGCGACAGCGATCGCTCAATCCACCTCAGCCAAACAGACCCTGAGCGCATCTATGAGCTGATCGATATGGGCGGGCGTATGCGTTGCCATCACGCTCATGCGCAGTCGGCTAATCGGCACGGTCGGCGGTCGCACGGCTGAGATAAAAATGCCCCGGTCTTTCAGTTGCTGCCCCAGCCTGAGAACGGTCGCTGCGTCTTTCACTTGCAAACAAATAATGGCGGAATCGGAGGGCAGTCGTTTTAGGGTGGCTTGCTGAGCAGGGGGCAAATCGCTCAAAAGCTGATCGAGCTGCTGAGTCAGGTAGCGGGCATTGGCGTGGAGCTGTGCTAAGCGATCAGGAGAGTGCTGGAGTAGGGCGATCGCTGCCAGTGCCGCCGCCGCATCTGCGGGTGAGAGTCCGGTCGTATAGATCCAGCTCGGCGCTCGGTTGCGCAAAAACTCAATCAGTTCACCACTGCCAGCAACATAGCCACCCAAGCTCGCAAAGGCTTTACTGAGCGTGCCCATTTGCACCATCGGCCAATGAGTGCAGCCAAAGTGCTCAGCGCAGCCTGCCCCGGTTTTACCCAAAACGCCAGCGCTATGGGCTTCGTCGATCATCACCATCGCCTCAAAGCGACCAGCCAACTCCAAAATCTCGGGCAGCAGGCACACATCCCCATCCATGCCGAAAACGCCGTCTGTCAAAATCAGGCACCGGCGATAAGCAGCGCGATGTTGAAGCAGAGCGTTAGCCAGTTCAGCGAGATCGCTGTGACGATAAGCAATGACGGTGGCTCCGCTCAGCGACGCGCCATTTTTCAGGCTGGCATGGTTATACGCATCGGCCAAAATCAGATCGCGGCTGTTGACTAGGGCGGTGATTGTGCCGATGTTTGCCAAATAGCCACTGCTAAAAACCAGGGCGGCTTCGGTGCCTTTGAGATGAGCGATCGCCTGCTCCAATTCAGCGTGCAAGGGTCGATGGCCACTTAGCAGACGAGAGCCAGTTGCGCCTGTGCCATAGGTTCGGGTGGCCGCGATCGCCCGTTCTGCCACATGCGGATCGCTCGCCAAGCCCAGATAGTCATTACTGGCAAAATTAACCAGGGCGCGGCCCGCCATCGTCACGACCGGCCCAGGTAGACCTTCGATAGTCTGAACGCTGCGATACCAGTCAGCATGGTGGAGGGTGCGCAGAGATTTCTTCACCCAGCTATAGGGATCGGGCATGGCATTATCAGGCAGCCAGAGTCAGGCAGCCAGAGTCAGGCAGTCATACAGCCAGCGTTAGCTTGCAGAAAGCTGTGCGAATTGGCTAACTGGCACTTTTTCTGCTGGCGCTGCTGCTCGAAGTGTTTATCGTGAGGGTCTTCGCTAGCTCAATCATAGTATGCAAAACAAATGGATTTCACTCTTAGCGGCAGGGGCGATCACCCTGGGCGGTCTGGCCTTATTCCACCGACAGTTGTTTTGGGGCTTTATGCTCGCTAGCTACTATTTTGCTGATAAAAGCGACCCTTACTAGCCTTGGGATGGCTGCGCCGACCCCACCTCCCAAGCCGAACTCGACGCCTGGATAGCGCATTCAAAAGCCACTGGCGAACCGCTCTGCGATCCGGACGTGGTTAATTTCCAGTTTCCAGAGTCTTCAGAAGCACCCATGTAGCTGAAAAGCGGACTCTGGCTATGGGAGAGCGCCCCTCAAAAGCGTTCAGGCTTTTTCGCCTAGCGGCAGCATGACCCGGCTTAGCGTGCGACCATCTTCCATTTGCGTGAGGGTAAATTCGCCGCCGAGCTGCTGCATTAGTGTCTGGCATACCCACAGGTGGCTGTGGTGCGGCTGTTGCAAAATAGAAGGTGAAAGCAGATCTGCCGGGCGTCCCTGGGCTAGCTCCTGCAAAACCTGCGGGGCGACGGTGCCCTCATCGGTAATCGAAACTTCTATCCACTGCTGGTTGACCGGGCGACACCAGATGTCGATACGATCGCCGAGCGGAGAGCGATCGCAGGCTTCGGCGATCAGCTCATACAGCACAAACTCCAGCTTGGTAATATCGCCGAAAATGTTTAAGTTGCTCTCGCAGTGAACCTTAGACCATAGCTGTCGCTCTTGTAGCAGCGGCTTGGCCCGAGTCATCGCTCGCTTTAGCAGGCTAATGATCGGCGTGCTCTGAGCATGAATCTTAATTGCCCAGCGCTCGCGATCAGCAATATGAGCTAGCCGCTCAGCCAAAGTGTTCATCTTTTGCAAGAGCAATTGCCGCCGGGCATCTGCCGCGCTGGGCTGTAGGCGTAGCTGCTGCAGGCAGTCTCTCAGGCCACGGTTGAGATCTTCGATCTGGTGTTGCTTGTACCAGTTGAGCTGGGTGAGCTGCTGCTGACGCTCTAGCATAGTAGCTGTCAGCTTGAGATGGCGACGGCACCAGGCCAGCTGGTTGACCACAATGGCGAGCAGCGTTGTCTGTTCTTCTGACCATTGGCGGCTGGCACCATCAGCCACCACAATCACTGCATTAGGTTCATGTTCAGGCGCAGTCCGCAGGGCCATAGCTAAGATTTGCGCCTGCGCCGGGCCTGAAATCCACTGCTGGTCATCGGTAGGGAGATCTTCTAGCCGCAGCGCCAGTAATCCTTCAGTAGAAACCGCCCAATTGAGCATCGCATCCGTTTCTACAGAGATATGCCGGTTGGTATCTAGCTGAAAGCTTTTGTTCTGCACCAGCACATGACTGGCTTTGGCAAATGCCTCCCCGTGCTCCCAGGTGATGATAGCGACGAGCGGTACATGCAAGAGCTGAGCAATGTGACGAGTCGCAGATTGGTCAAGGTGGTCAATATGAGAGAGCCGCTGCAGGCTGCGCATGCCCCACTGAAAGGTCTCGTGCAGCTGAGCTTGCTGATCGGTCTGTCGCTGCAATTGCCACTGGTGCAAGATTAGCCCGATCTGTCTGCTGAGGGTCTGCAGCAGCTCGCGCTCGGTTTGGCTCCAGCGCCGGTCTATTTTGTCGGTGACGATAATCAGCCCTTCAGGCAAGCGCCCCGGTGAGGTACTGCTCACCAGTAGCGACTCCACACCCATCGCCTGAAAGTGCGATCGCCAGACGGCAAACTTCAGGTCATTGCTTAAGCTCTCTATGCTGACAGGAGAATGCGCCCGCTTGAGCATTTTTTCATCGACGGTGTCTAGCGGCAGCCAGTGCTCTGCTCGCCCAACGTCATGACCCGTGCGATAGCACAGATCAAATCCGCCCCGATCCAGGTTAGCGCTAAGTACCAGCAGCTGATCAGTACCGATGCGAGCGGCCAGCTGCTCTACGCACAGCCCCAAAACATGCTGCCAGTCACGATCGCTGTGAATACTACGAGTCACACCAGCACTGAGCAAATGGTCAGATTTCACCTGGCTCAGAGCAGCATCCATTTCGGCGATCGGCATTGCCAGCCCAATTAGCCGAGCGACGCCCTGCACATATTCTTTTTCGACCTCGCTCCAAATCCGAGGATTTGCCCCTTCAACGCTGATAAACCCCTGTAGCTCGTTGTGGTAGACAATCGGCGCAGCCATTAGCGACTGGGCGCTGAGATGCTGCATCAGTCGGCTGGCCATACTCGCCTTTAATGAGCCCTCTATCTCCCCAAAGGCAACCATTTCTTCGGCGCAGAGACTCTGATACAGCGTCTGCACTTCGTTAACCGGTAAAGTGGCGTTGGGCTTGCCTTTGAGCTTGCCGACCCGGCACCAAAAATTGCGGCCTCGCAGCTCTAGCCAATAGATGCTGACGGGCGCACCGACAAACTTTTGAGTTTCTTCAGCGACCAGCTGCAGGCGGGCATCTAGCCCCGACAGATTGTCTAACGACCCCAGTAGGGCTAGCAGCGGTTTGGCGGGTTGCTTGGTCTGCTGCCGCTGCTGTTCGAGGGCATTTTGGTGAATGGCTTCGGCCAGAGCATTGTTAATCGCCAGCAGCGTGGAGTTTTCTAAAATGCCAGGGGTGGCTCCCCACTGCCGCGAGCACAGTACCATCAGCCCAAAGCAGAGGCCGCGTCGCTGAATCGGCAGCACGACAGTACCCTGCAATTCAAACAGGGTGGCAATCCGGGCCCAGGCACCGGCCCGAGATTCGGCGCGGATATCGGCAATCACCATCGGCCTTTGCCGCATGATGACCTGCTCTAGCACATCGCCGGGATGCAGCGATAGAGAGGTATGAGAAAAGCGCCGGGGGCCCTGGGTGAGCACTCCTCGGGTGGTGAGCTTATGGTTAAAGCGATCATACAGGCCCATCCACAGCAGGGAGTAGCCAAACTCTGCTTGGATGGCCTCTAGCGCGGTTTGAATCGACCTTTCGAGCGTTTCAGCCTCCCAGATAGCGGGCAATACCTGGCTGAGATCTTGCTTACTCAAGCGATGAGATGACTGCGGGTCAACGCTGTGAACTGTAGACTTAACCATGAAAAACAGAGCCGTTGCGGGCTTCAGCCGGTAGGGAATAGATCGCGGGGGTCAAAAGGTAGCTCAGTCACGGTGAAGACTAAGCCCGTAGAAGCACAGAGCACTGATGCAAACAGGTAGATTTCTTGATACCCGTATAGTTCCCTTTGCGATCGCCTGACCTAACGCTATCTGGGCGATTTTTGCTATGGTGACTTTGCCCCTGCAGGGCGCTATTTTTGGGAGTTTCTTTTGCAACAGCTCTACCGATTGGGCCTGCGACCGCTATTATTTAACGCTTTAAAGGCAGATCCCGAAACTGTCCATCGTCAAACGATTGACGCACTGGCCTGGCTCGCGACTAAGCCGGATCGAGGGCCAATCTTTCATCAGCCGACCCGGCTGGCAGCGCAAGCCGCGATCGCTGGTTTGTGTGAGGTGCGATCGCCTCGTCTCCGCCAATCTCTCTGGGGTCTCTCTTTTGACAATCCGCTCGGGCTAGCTGCCGGATTTGACAAAGATGGGACAGCGGCTCGGGCCTGGCCTTTGTTGGGGTTCGGATTTGCAGAACTCGGCACAGTCACTTATCATCCCCAACCGGGCAATCCACAGCCCAGGCTGTTTCGTCTGCCTGCCGACCAAGCCGCGCTCAATCGGATGGGCTTTAACAACCAGGGCGCAGCCGCCCTCTCTAAACGGCTAGCCAAGCTCTGGCCTGAGGGCAGCTATCCCATCCCTATCGGCATTAACCTGGGTAAATCAAAGCAGACACCACTAGCCGAAGCTGCCACCGACTATCGCCAGAGCTTTGATTTGCTGAAAACACAAGGAAGCTACTTTGTGGTGAATGTATCTTCGCCGAATACGCCGGGACTGCGATCGCTGCAGGCCAAAGAACAGCTCCTGCCTATCTTAGAAACGCTGCAAACGGCCAACACCGAAAGCAAACCGCTGCTAGTAAAAATCTCGCCCGATCTCGCCACCGAAGATATTCATGAGATTATCGAATTGGCCCAAGTCTGTAAGCTGGCGGGTATTATCGCCACCAATACAACCATCAGCCGAGAGGGCCTAAAGACTCAAGCAATTGCAGCGACCGGCAAAGCAGTCACCATCGAGGCAGGCGGTATTAGCGGTGCACCAGTCGCCCAGCGCTCTACAGAAGTCATTCGCCTAATTTATCAACAGACTCGGGGGACACTGCCAATTATTGGCGTGGGCGGCATCTTTGACGCTGACGATGCCTGGGACAAGATCACGGCAGGCGCTTCTCTACTGCAAACCTATACCGGCTGGGTATATCAAGGTCCAACCATGGTTACAGAGATCTTGAGCGGCTTGCTGGACAAACTCGACGATCACAATTTGACTCACCTTTCTCAGGCTGTCGGACTAGCGCATGTTTGAGCTATAGCCTTTATGAATCTATGGGTTCACCTTCTCTTTTGAGATAGGTATCTAGCCAGCGCACCATTTCCCAAAGAACGTGACCGACCGCTTCGCGAGAGCGGTAGCCGTGTTCTTCGTAGGGCAAGCTCACCCAGCGCGCCGTGCCGCCGAGTCCTTTCATCGCTTCGTACAGTCGCTCGGTTTGAATAGGGTAGGTGCCCGCATTGTTATCGGCAGCGCCGTGGATGAGCAGCAGCGGCTGATTGATTTGGTCGGCAGCGAAAAAGGGAGACATCTGGCTGTAGGTATCGGTAGCATCCCAAAAGTGACGCTGTTCGCCTTGGAAGCCGAAAGGGGTCAGACTGCGGTTGTAAGCGCCGCTGCGAGCAATACCCGCCGCAAACAAATTGGTATGAGCTAGCAGATTTGCGGTGGTAAACGCGCCGTAGGAATGTCCGCCAATGGCCAAGCGACCAGGCTCACTGACGCCTCGCTCAACTAAATAATCGACAGCAGCGGTGGCACTGTCGATCAGCTGTTCTAAATAGGTGTCATTAGGTTCGATCTCGCCCTCGCCGACAATCGGCATCGTCGGCCCAGAGAGCAGCGCATAGCCTTGCGTGAGTAAAAACATCACTGAAGCTCGGCTGGGTCTACCAAAGGTATTTTCTGAGCGAGTGACCTGGCTGGCAGTCTGACGGCTTTTGTGTTCTTCTGGGTAAACCCACAAAAGAGTGGGCAGCGGGCCGTCGCGCTCCAGGTCATAACCAGGCGGTAGGTAGAGAGTGGCGGAAAGCTCTAAGCCATCGGTGCGGCGGTAGCGCACGATCTCTTTGTGAATGTCTTCGTACCAGGGCAGCGGATCTTGGAAATGAGTCAGGGCAACTGTCTGAGACTGGTCACGGTCGTGCAGCCAGTAGTTGCCAGGGGCGGTTTTACTCTCCTGACGGATGATGAACTGGTTGGCGGCTGGGTCGAGGACTTTTCTCACTCTAGAGAAGGTGTTGGGGGGCGATCGCCACAGTTTTTCTGTTTCACCGCTGGCCAGATTGAACCTGTCTAAGAAAGGACGAACCCCTTCTGCAGAAGCACCACGACCGTTAAAGTAAATATCGCCTTGATCTGAGAGCAGCAGCGTTTGCCAACCATATTCGCCGGGTGTCGTTACAGGCTCACCGGGATTGCTATAGGCATCTTGAAAGTTGCGCTCTGATAATAAAAGAGGGGTCGCTTGCCGGTCGTCGGGCGCGAGTCGCCAGGTGCGAACCTGACGGCTGCTGTAAAAGGCTTCGTAGGCTAGCGCTGTTGTGCCATTGCCCCAGACCAGACTGTTAAATCGTAAGGTTGATTTCCACAGCAGCGCGGGCGCATCGGTGAAGGGAGCAGAGAGGGTATAAACACTGTCACGATACTCACTTTCCTGCCGAGCATCGCCGCCGTCTAAGGCTTCTATCCAATACAGGGTGGCAGGTTTGTCGGCACGCCAGCCAGTTGCTCGCCGTCCGTCTCGAACAGAATCGAAATTGATGGAGATCTCTTCGGCCAGGGGCAAGTCGGCCACGGTATAGACAGGCTTGCCCTGCAAATTAAAAATCTTGGTGCAGGCAGGAAAGCGAGAAAGCGGTACCTGATAGGAGAAGGGGCGGTGGGTGGTGGTTGCCATTAACCACTGACCGTCGGGAGAAGGCGAGAAGCTTTTGAACAGGTCAGGTTCTGTGATCGGGGTTTGCTCGCCAGTCAGGGTGAGATGGACGAGCTGCGAAGTCAGATAGTACTCCAGCAGATTTTCGTCATGAGGATTGGTCAGCAGGTTGGTATAGGTGCGGGCAGGCGCAGTGCGGCCTAGATTTTCTTCTATAATCGGCCCGACCGGTAAGCTAGGCGGATTGGGTGGTGGGCCTACCTCTATGCGGACTTTGCAGATCAGGCTGTTGTCGGGTAGCCAGCGGACGACGCTGCCACAGGTGGCATTGAGAATGAGGCCGGTCAGGGCGCGGGCTTGTGCTGTTTTAAGGTCGAGCACCCACAGACTGATGCCGCTGTCCTCATTCTCTATTTTTGTATGCGTAAAGCAAAGATACTGGCCGCACCGCGACCAGCTTAAATTGCGAATGCGCGCATCAGGGGGGAGCTGGATAGGGCGGGCGGTTTTTTCCTCTTGGCGGCGAATGGCCAGGCTACGGTAGTAGTTTGGTTTGGCTGGCCCCCAGGTTTTTGGGTTGATTTGGAAACCGGCGATCGCCACTTTTGGCGCGGCCAATTCTTCTATCGGCGGCAGCTCTGCCTGGCCCAGTTCAACAATCCACTCAGCCTTGGGGGAAAAGGCAACGGTGGGGAGCTGTGGGGCGTTGAGCATCGAGGCGATGGGCTCAGGGGGGGTTTGCCAGGTGTCCTGAGCGGGAAGAGTCATAGGGGAAAGGGGGAAAGGGGAAGGGGGAATTAGTCGGCGTATTCGTCCATTGAGGGACAGGTGCAGACTAGGTTGCGATCGCCAAACGCCTGATCGATGCGGTTGACGGCAGGCCAGAATTTGCGATCGCGAGTCCACTGCGTCGGAAAGACCGCCTGCGCGCGTGAGTAAGACCGCTGCCAATCATCTACGAGATCGGCGGTGGTGTGAGGGGCGTAGTGCAGAGGACTTTCTTCTGAGGCAATCTCGCCAGACTCAATCTGTTGAATCTCAGCGCGAATGGCGATCATGGCATCGCAAAACCTGTCTAGTTCGCCCAAAGCTTCGCTCTCAGTCGGCTCAACCATGATGGTACCGGCTACTGGCCAGGACATGGTGGGCGGGTGAAAGCCGTAGTCAATCAGACGCTTGGCAATATCATCGACATTCACCTGAGCGGTTTTTTTGAAGCCTCGCAAATCGACAATGCACTCGTGGGCGACCAGCCCGCTGGCCCCTTTGTACAAAATATCGTAATGGCCTTCCAGCCGCTTAGCGATGTAGTTGGCGCTGAGAATGGCAATCTCGCTGGCCTGCTTGAGTCCTTCGGCTCCCATCATCTGAATGTACATCCAGGAAATTGGCAAGATGCTGGCACTGCCCCAGGGCGCGGCAGCAACGGCACCAATAGCTTCCTCGCCGCCCGTCGGAATCAAGTTGTGACCGGGCAAAAACCGGACTAAGTGAGCGGCAACGCCAATCGGGCCAACGCCGGGGCCGCCGCCACCGTGAGGAATGCAAAAAGTCTTATGGAGATTGAGATGACAGACATCTGCGCCAATATCGCCCGGACTACACAGGCCCACCTGGGCGTTCATATTCGCGCCATCCATATACACCTGACCGCCGTGGCTGTGAATAATCTTGCAAACGCTTTTGATACTCTCTTCAAACACGCCGTGGGTAGAGGGGTAGGTCACCATCAGCGCAGCCAGACTGTCCTGGTGTTTTTCTGCTTTAGCGGCCAGATCTTCGACATCAATATTGCCGTCGTCATCGCATTTGACGGCGACTACTGTCATCCCGGCCATGACTGCGCTGGCCGGATTGGTGCCGTGGGCAGATTGGGGAATCAGGCAGATATTGCGATCGCCCTCTCCCCGAGACGCATGATACTGACGAATGACCAACAGCCCTGCATATTCTCCCTGTGAGCCCGCATTAGGCTGAAGCGAAATGCCTGCAAAGCCCGTAATTTCTGCTAGCTGCGCTTCTAGCTGGGTGAAGAGAACCTGATAGCCTTGGGTCTGGGAGAGCGGGGCGAAGGGATGAATCTGTCCAAACGCTGGCCAGGTAATCGGCACCATTTCAGCGGTGGCATTGAGCTTCATGGTGCAAGATCCCAGGGGAATCATCGCATTGGCTAGTGAGAGATCTTTGCTTTGCAGACTGTACAGATAGCGCAGCAGTTCAGTTTCGCTGTGATACCGGTTGAATACGGAGTTAGTCAGGTAGGGCGAAGTGCGTCGCAGTGGCTCAGGCAGCGGCTCTCTTCGCAGAGAATCCAGCTCAGGCGCAGATTTGTCACCCGCAAAAATTGCCAGCAGTTCAGCCAACTGCGCTGGCCCAGTCGTTTCATCCAAGGAGACGCCCAAAGTCTGGGGTTGACCTGACCGAACCGGATCAAGGCGCAGATTGACCTGACGCTCGGCGGCGCGGGCGATAATATCGGCAGTTTGCTCGCCAGTGACGACTGTGAGCGTATCGAATACGGGTTCGGTGCCCAGCGGGTAGCCCAGCCGCCGCAAGCCGTCTGCCAGCGCGTTGGTGAGCTGATGAGTGCGTGTGGCAATTCCTCTAAGCCCGGCGGGGCCGTGGTAGACCGCGTAAGTACCGGCGATAATGGCAAGCAGCACTTGAGCCGTACAGATATTGCTGGTGGCTGAGTCGCGACGAATATGCTGTTCGCGGGTTTGCAAGGCTAGTCTCAATGCGGGTGCGCCTTTGGCGTCTTTAGAAACGCCCACCAGACGGCCCGGCAGTTTGCGTGCGTAGGCTTGCTTGGTGGCAAAGTAGGCGGCGTGAGGCCCGCCATAGCCTAGCGGCACACCAAATCGCTGCGTGTTGCCGACTGCAATATCTGCGCCAAATTCGCCGGGGGGCTTGAGCAGGGTAAGGCTGAGCAGGTCAGCGGCGACGGTCACGGTCGCGCCTGTCTCGTGAGCTTGCTCAATGAAGTCTGTATAGTCGTAGATCGCGCCGTCAGTGGCAGGGTATTGCAGCAGGGCACCGAAGAAGGGGCCGTCGGCTAGCGCTTTGGGCTCTCTATGGTTACCGATGACAACTTCTATATTTAGCGGGTGCGATCGCGTCTTAATCACCTCAATCGTCTGTGGATGACAACTCGCAGACACCCAGTAACGCTTAGCCGCTTTGGCATTCTTGTCTTTACACAGGCCATAGCTCATGCTCATGGCCTCTGCTGCCGCTGTCCCTTCATCTAGCAAAGAAGCATTGGCAATTTCCAACCCGGTCAAGTCGCTGACCATCGTCTGATAGTTGAGCAGCGCTTCGAGCCGTCCCTGAGAGATTTCTGGCTGATAGGGCGTGTATTGGGTATACCAGCCGGGGTTTTCTAAAATGTTGCGCTGGATGACGGGCGGCGTCACGCAGCCGTGGTACCCCAGACCAATGTAGCTGCGATAGACCTGGTTGAGCGCTGCGATATCAGCGATCTTGTTTAGCGCCTCGCTCTCAGTCAGCCCTGCGGGGAGCTTTAGGGGCTCGCTCAGCCGAATGCCAGCGGGCACAGCAGCGGCAATCAAATCATCCACGCTATCGAAGCCGAGGACAGCCAGCATTTGATCAATATCGGACGCAGTCGGGCCGAGGTGCCGCTGGACGAAGCGATCCGCAGGAAGGTGATCTGTCCAGATCGAGCGATCTGCTGTTGCCGAGATGCTGCTGACGGCATCAACCACAGTACTGGCTACAGTTTGAGCGGTTGACGTAAAAACCTCAGGAGACGGAGCGGTCTGATCGTAGGGCATGGTAGCGGGGATAAAAAGTGCGAGCTGACGGGCCGCGCCTGATAGGTAGGCTACGCCCACAGTCCTCTTAGTATTGTGTAACAAAAAACGGTTCACTGCTGTTCGTGACAGTGAATTCTTACTAGCTCCCCTCCACCTGCTCCTGATATTCTTCTGCCGACAGCGTATCGTCCAAATCTGAAAGATCATCTGCCCGTATTTTGATCAGCCAAGCATCGCCAAACGGATCATCTGCAATCTGCTCAGGCGACTCAATCAGCGCCTCATTGCGCTCTAGCACCTCACCATCGACCGGCGACTTCAGGTCTTCGACGGCCTTCACCGACTCAATCGTGCCAAAGTTTTCGCCCTTTTCCACCGTATCGCCAATAGCGGGCAGCTCTAAAAATACGACATCCCCCATCTGGTCCACAGCAAACGCGGTGATGCCCACCGTTACCGTTTTGTCTTCCTCGTCCACCCGCGCATATTCGTGAGTGTCCAGATATTGCAAATTGTCAGGATATTCAAACGCCATGATGTTTCCTCAAGGTGACCATAATCAGGTCAGTCAGGTCGTACTCCAGTGATTGGATGCTGCCAGTATTGCACCGCTGGTCTCAGGATAAACAGGTATCAGCCAAAATTATTTCATAGTGTCGCAGCAGTTTGCGGGTGAAGCAACTCACCGCGCGTCCTTTACTCTATTTACCTGCCTTGTAAAACGGACGCTTCACCACCGTTGCCGGAAAAGTTTTACTGCGAATGGCCACCTCTAACACCTGGCCGGGCTTTGCCAAAGACGGTGGTACGTAGCCTAAGGCCACCGGAAAGCCCAGCGTGGGCGAAAGCGTACCGCTGGTAACAACACCGACCGGTTTGCCCTGGCTGAGAATAGGGTAGTCATGACGAGCAATATTGCGGCCCTCTAGAACGAGGCCAACTAATCGGCGCTCTAAGCCTTCTGCCTTTTGCCGCTCCAACACAGCGCGACCGATGAAGTCAGCGGTTTTATCCCAATGCACCAGCCAGCCCAATCCTGCTTCTAGTGGCGTAGTCGTATCGGTGATGTCTTGTCCGTACAGCGCCATTGATGCCTCTAGCCTCAGCGTATCGCGTGCGCCCAACCCGCAAGGAACCACGCCCAAATCCATCAGCCCTTGCCACACGTCTGCCGCGACTGCCGCTGGCACCATCACCTCGAACCCGTCTTCTCCGGTGTAGCCGGTTCTGGCAAAAAAGGCGGGTTGACCCAATAGCTCGCCGGTCAAGTGACCGTAGCGAGGGACAGACTGGAGATCTTCATGAGGGCAAAGCTGCTGAAGTCGGGCGGTGGCAGCTGGCCCCTGGACGGCAATCAGCGCTTGCTCAAGCAAAAGATCTTGGAGCTGCACAGTGGCGGGCAGATGCTTTTGCAGCCAGATTTTATCGTTCTCGGTTGTCCCTGCATTTACAATCAGAGTAATTTTTTGCTGACCGCCAGTTTGCCCCTGATGATAGACAATCAGATCGTCAATGATACCCCCCTGCTCATTGAGAAAAACCGTGTATTGGGCTCTGCCGGGGGTTAGCCGGGCCAAGTCAGAAGGGACGATTTGCTGCAGGGCACCCAAGACATCTGCCCCAGTGAGCACAAACTTGCCCATATGAGAAATATCAAAAGCTCCGGCTGACTGACGAACTGCCTGGTGCTCCTGCAAAATACCGCTGAACTGTACGGGCATTTCCCAGCCAGAGAAACCAGTCATTTTGGCTTTTTGCTGGAGGCAGATCGGGTGCAGAGGAGTACGTAGCAGGGTCGTCATAGCGGCCTATAGAGAGGATGTTTTTGAAAAGAGGCAAAGGTGAAGTTTTGATGTCTATTTGCTGCCTACTATTAAACCGTCTATTGAACAGGCTCATGTACTTTTGAGCCATGAAGAACGATTTAAGACGATTTAAACATAGCTAAAGGCCGCCAGAGAAGCTTTTCTCCGGCGGCCTTTTCGTCAGTCAGTTCTGCAGGCCAACGCGATAGTCTGCAATGGCCCGCATCTAGAGACTAGCGAGATCAAGATCAGGCGGTAGCAGCACAGTATCGATCACATGAATGACGCCGTTATCAGCGATGACATCAGGTTCGATAACGGTTGCCGTGTCATTCACCATGACGCCATCTGCATCGGCAGCAATGTTTAAATCTGCCCCTTCGACAGTGCTCACTGCGCCGCTTTCAATATCAGACGAGGGGACAGCGCCTTGAATGACGTGATAAGAGAGAATTTGGGTCAGCACTTCCTGATTTTCAGGTAGGAGTAGTTTCTCGATGGTGCCTTCGGGTAGTGCGGCGAATGCTTCATCGGTAGGCGCAAATAAGGTGTAGGGGCCTTCTGATCTGAGCGTTTCTTCCAAACCAGCAGCCTGAACAGCAGCCACCAGGGTCTCGAATGAGCCGTTGGCAGCAGCAACGTCTACGATGGTTTCGCCAGTAGCGGCTGTGTCAGTCGCCGCATCGCCTTCGGGCATTTCGATAGGATCTACAACGGCAGTATCCTCTGCCGGATCACCGGCGCAAGAGACGGCGACTGGAAGGATCAATAGCGCAGCGGCAACGCCGGCAAACTGCTTGAGAGATTTGGTGGAGATCGAAAAACGCATAGTTGTCTTCTAAGTTAGCAAGTGGAGTTTTTGGATAGCTCTGTCCTGAACCTGTCTAATTGGGCAGGTAGCCATCCGTTCTCCTCATTAGAAGCAGGGAAAGTTAACAATCCCCCTGCTTTTTGATTACATCTTTGTAATATTTCTCATAAAGCGACTCGGCATTTGAGGTGCAGGCCGTCTAATAATGAGCAGCCGCTAATATTTATTCATAAAGCGCCGTATTTTTTAGAGTCTGAGGATTAGACACCTATGCACGTTCTATTTGTAGAAGATGAGCCTAAGATTGCCAGCTTTGTGCAGGTGGGATTAAAAGAGCATGGGTTTGTAGTGGACTATTGCGATCATGGCGACATGGCCTACGAAAAAGCTATCGAAAACGAATACGACGTAATTTTGCTCGACATCATGATGCCGGGAAAAGACGGGCTGTTCATTTTGAAGCATCTGCGGCAGGCCGGTCGCAACACACCGGTCATTTTGCTAACGGCGCGCAATGAGCTAGACGATCGCCTGCATGGGCTGAATTTGGGAGCCGATGACTATATTGCTAAGCCTTTTTTCGTAGAGGAGCTGGTGGCGCGTATGTATGCGGTGGTGCGCCGCAGCGCGGGCGAAGGGCAAAACCTGGTGACGGTAGGCCCCTTCAAGCTGGACCGGATTACGCGCACGGTAATGTGTGATCAGCAGTCAGTAGAGCTAACGACCCGCGAGTTTAATTTGCTGGAATATTTGATGCGATCGCCCGGCAGAGTCTTCACCCGCACCCAAATGCTAGAGCACGTCTGGGGCTATGACTTCAACCCCAGCACCAACGTCGTAGACGTGTGCATTCAGCGGCTGCGCAAAAAAATTGATATGGAAGGTCAAAACCGCTGGATTGAAAGCGTGCGGGGGGTAGGGTATCGGTTCAGGCAGGCGGACTCGCTGTGAAGTTTGGGTGGGACTTATTGTCACAACCATCACTGCTAGAGAAGCTATTTTTTGGGACTGTGACTGTAATTTTGAGCAGATTTACTGTCCTAGCTGTACTGACGAAATCCCAGTCCAAGGGTGGCACTCGCAGATGGACAAAGATTTTGTCGGTAGTGGCCATAAGCTAACTGTCTATTCGACGGTGAGTCCTACGAAGATTAGAGAGTCCGTATCAGGAATGCAGCTATTCGACGCCATGCATAGGGGATGCGTAGGGGATGCCCGAAGCTTTAATCCAATAGAGAAAGCGACGACGAGCGATCGCTCCTCAAAACCGCTTTGCTATACTTCATCCAGTAGTGCTAAGGGGCTCGATCCCAGTTGTGACCTATACATCCGTCCGCTACAGCACATACCGAGAATATCTAGCATCTGACCTGGGCTCGGATGGAAGTTTTCGCCTGCTGAGCAACGGAGAGGTCGTAGAATTGCCGCCAGAAGATGAAGAAAACATCAGAGTGGCGACTGAACTACTCTTTGTTTTAGGCCAGTTCGTGACACCCAGAACACTCGTGAGAACCGCCTCAACTGAAATCCAGGTTCATCCTGTCGGTGACGGTAGGGTCAATCGTCAACCAGACGTAGTGGTGTTGCGGCCAGCGCATATCGGCCTGATGGCCGCTTTGAAGAAGAGCGCAGTGCTTTTGGAGATGCCAGCGCCCGCTTTTGTGGCCGAAGTCGTGAGCCCGGGGAGTAAACGCAGTGATAACTATCGCCGTGACTACGAATGGAAACGACAGCAGTACCAGGACTTAGAAATTCCTGAATATTGGATTATTGCTCGCCATCGTCAGCAGGTAACGGTGCTGATTTTAGAGGGTGGCGTTTACATAGAAAGTTCGTATCAAGCTAATGAAAGCGTTTGTTCAGAGGTATTTCCTCGATTGAGACTAACCGCTGCGCAGATGCTGTCAGCAGGAGATGTTTAGAGCGCAAAAAGATAGAGGAAAGAATTGAGGTGAAGCTGAGGTCTTTTCGCTTACGGATTGCGCTGATGGCGGTGGCACTGGCAGGTGGGGCGCTGGTGGGCTTTGGGCTGGTGGCCTGGCGGCTGATTTATGTGGCGAAGGTAAACAGCCTAGATGCCAAGCTCGATAGTCAACTGCAGCGGATGGCAGCGCGGCGATCGCCCCTCTGGTGGCAAAATTTTACCCAAGAGCTGCCGCGCGAACTAGAAACCCAAATTGACACTCCGATCACCCTATTGGCAGTAGATGAGAAAGGCAGAACGCTGCACTATTCGGTCAGTGAAGCTCGGCTCGGCAATGTCGCACTAGAGATTGACCTGATGCTAACAGCCGTAGGCAGCGAACTGGCTGACAAAGAGGAAAAAAGTCCAGAGCCCGCGAGCCCCACACCAAGTAGCAGCCCCACCCAAGTCTCGACTCGCAGCACAGCCACAGGCAGCTGGCGCATCGGGATAATTAACTCGGAAGCGGGGAAGGCAGCGATCGCCGTCAGTCTGCAAACCATCGATCAAGACATGGCGGTGATTCGCAACATCTTTTTGGTAGCGATTCCTAGCACGTTAATGATGATTGCAGTAGGGGCCTGGGTGCTGTCGGGCAGTGCGCTCAGACCAGTGCGTAAGCTCACTAACGTCATTCAGCAGGTGACGGCGACCGGGCTCGATCAACAGGTGCCCGTGGGCAGTGCCGATGTCGAATTTGTTGAACTCATTGAAGTCTTTAACCAAATGCTGACGCGATTGGAGCGCAGCTTCAGGCAGTCTTCTCGCTTTAGCGGCGATGCGGCTCACGAACTCAAAACGCCGCTGGCAATTTTGCGCGGCGAGCTAGAGCTAGCCATGCAGCAAGCTGAACCCGGCTCGGCCTTGCAGCAAAGTTTGGGCCAGCTGCTAGACGAAGTGGCCAGGCTGAGCGTGATTGTGCGTAAGCTGTTGCTGCTCTCTTTAGCCGATGCAGGGCAGATTAGTATGCGGCGAGAGATAGTGGATGTTGAGGAGATTTTAACGCTGCTGATAGAAGATATTGAGCTGCTAGACCCGGCCCTGCCGGTAGAAGTCAAGCTGGATGGAGAGCTGAAAATACGGGGCGATCGCGATCTGCTCACTCAGGTCTTACAAAACCTGATCGACAACGCCATTAAGTACAACTTACCGGAGGGCAAGGCCATGCGATGGCTGTCCATTGTCGGGCGACAGCAGGGAAACAGCGTGCAGGTGACCGTAGCGAATGCCTCCAGAGATATTCCGGTAGAGGAGCGCGATCGCCTGTTTGATCGCTTTTATCGGGGCGATCTCTCTCGCAACCGTAAGCGAGAAGGATTTGGTCTGGGGCTCAGCCTTGCCCGAGAAATTGCCCGCGCTCACAAGGGTGAGCTGCGCCTGAATAGCACGCCCAAAGGGCAAACCGCTTTTACCCTCAGTCTGCCGATTCAGTAGCCGGATCACTGCGTTTGCAAACAGCTAAAGAAATCGCCGTCTGCTACCTTTAAAAGCATAATCTCCCGTTGTTTTTATGACCGCGACCACCGCTTCTCCTTCGCCTGCAAGCCAACGCACTAGCCAACGCACTACCGGCGCGACGCCCGCTCCTCAGCCCTGGCACAAGAGCCTGGCTCAGCCCGCTTCAGAATTTGCCACCACCCCACTACAGATCATCTCTGGCCGCATTCCTGCCGGGCTACGCGGCACGCTCTACCAAAATGGCACCGGTCGTCTGCAGCGTGGCGGTCAGCCCGTGGGTCACTGGTTTGATGGCGACGGGGCCATTCTGCGAGTGAATCTGACCGATACAGGCGCAACCGGCACCTATCGCTATGTGCAGACCGAGGGCTATCAGGCAGAAAGCAAGGCCGATAAATTTCTCTATGGCAACTATGGGATGCGCTATCCTGGCCCGCTGTGGGAACACATCTGGGGATTGATCAACAGTACCAGCATCAAAAATTCGGCCAATACCTCTGTGCTGGCGCTGCCGAATAAGCTGCTGGCGCTGTGGGAAGCGGGTAATCCTCACAGCCTGGATCTAGAGACGCTGGAGACCTTTGGGCGGGAGTCTTTAGGCTGGCTCAAAAAAGGTCAGCCTTTTTCAGCGCATCCCCTACGCGATCCGCTCAGCGGCGAAATTTATAGCATTGGGGTAACCCCGCAGTGCAATTTGGCTATTTATCGCTGCGATCGCGCCTGCAATCTCATCCGCCAAACCACCATTCCGCTAAAAGATGTGCCGCTGGTGCATAGCTTCGTGATGGCGGGGTCTTATTTGGTCTTTCTCGTTTCACCGGTCACCGTAGAGATGCTGCCGCTGCTGCTGAATCGCCGTAGCTATGCAGACTCTATGCGGTGGAGGAGCGATCGCGGTACGCGCGTGATCGTTGTTGACCGTGAAAGTTTGGAAATCGTCTCTGAAGAACGGGCCGAGCCCTGGTTTCAGTGGCACTTTGGCAACGGCTGTCTGGAAGAGGATGGCACTGTAAGAATGGATTTTGCCCGATTTGACGATTTCCCTCAGATCAACGAGGCGCTACGAGAAGTTCCGTCAGGGCAGATAAAAACGACGGCTTACGGCAGTCTGTGGCAGCTACGGCTAAACCCTCAAACCGGTCACATTCTCAGCAATGAGCGAGTGCTAGATCGTGACTGCGAGTTTCCGCAAGTGCCTGCTGCTCAAGTCGGTCAGCCCTGGCAGCAGACCTATGTGCTAATGCACCGGCTAGGGGTGAGCACTGGGCAAGACTGGTTTGGGGCAATTGGCCGATTTGACTACAGTACGGGCCGCTTGACCGAGGCTGATTTGGGCGCAGGCTACTACGGAACAGAGCCGCTGCACGTCGCTGACCGGCTAAATCCTGAAGAAGGCTGGCTGCTGACCGTG
Organism: Leptolyngbya sp. BC1307; assembly: GCF_002286735.1. Taxonomy (GTDB): domain Bacteria; phylum Cyanobacteriota; class Cyanobacteriia; order Phormidesmidales; family Phormidesmidaceae; genus Phormidesmis. The sequence continues at coordinate 4,384 of NZ_NRTA01000014.1, read as the reverse complement.
GTGTACAGTGCCGCTGATGATCGAAGCGAACTGTGGATTTTTGCGGCGGAGCTGGGTGAACCCGTATGTCGGTTGGCGCTGCCAGGCGTAGTGCCACTTGGGTTTCACGGGACTTGGCAAATAGCTTAAAGGCGGTCAGGAAGGAGCGGGGCTATGCGCGATAGACAAGCGAAATCGTCAGCTATTCCCGGCAGCGCTCAGGGGGGAAGAGCGCTACGGATTGTTTTACTGAGCGTCAGTGTGATTGCGGCAGGCGTATGTGCGGCGCTGTTGCTGCGATCGCGCCAGCAAATCTCCGTCGTGCGGCTAGCGACCGGTGAGGAGACGGGTGAATACTATGCGTTTGGGGAAGCGATCGCTCAGGTCACGCAAAAGCACGCACCCAACCTTCGCATAGAGGTACTGGTCTCTCCCGGCTCTACCCAAAATATGGACAGTGTGCAGGCCCACACATCAGACATGGCGTTAGTGCAAAGCGACACGCCCGTGCAGCCAGCAGTTCAGGCCGTCGCCCAGCTCTACCCCGAGATATTTCACCTGATTGCCAATAGAGATGCCAACATCACCAGCATGGCCGACCTCAAAGGCAAGCGCGTCGCCCTGATGCCCGTTGGCAGCGGCTCTTACCAACTATTTTGGCCGCTAGCCGGCCACTATGACCTATCAGCCCAAGACCTGACCGCTCAGCCCCTAGCTCCCGCCGACGCCTATGCCGCCCTGCCTCAGGGAGAGGGCGATGCCCTGTTTCGCATTATCGGCCTGGGCAACCCAGCTATTGGCGAACTGCTCAAAACCGGCCAATTCGATCTGGTTCCCATTGAGCAAATTGGCGCACTAAAGCTGACTCAGCCCTATTTGGAGCCTACCGTCATTCCCCAGGGCAGTTACGATGGCGGCGCGCCCATATACCGTTAGAAGATCTACCGGTGGTCGCGGTCAGTGCGTTGCTGGTCGCTCACGAAGAGGCGGCTCCCGAGATCGTTAAAACCATCACTCAGATGCTATACGAGCATCGCAACGAGCTGATCGCAATCAATCCTCGGGCAGCGAGTATTCAATCACCTCAGGCCAGTCAAAATCTAGGCTTCCCGCTGCATCCGGGAGCCCGGTCTTACTACACACAAGACAATCCTCCTTTCTTTGTAGAATATGCCGAGACGATGGGGTTCTTGCTGTCTGTGAGCATTCTGACAGCTTCGGGGATCTGGCAGTTTCGCCTATGGCTGATTGGCCATCAAAAAAATCGAGCCGACAGCTATAATCTAGAGATTTTGTCACTCATAGCAGCGGTTGAGCAAGCTACCACCATCGGTGAACTCCAGACTCTACGGCAGCAGCTATTTTCTATTTTGCGGCGAGTTGTTATTGACCTGGACGTTGACAAAATCTCTCCTGAATCTTTCCAGTCATTTACGTTCCCCTGGGAGGTCGCCATGACCACCCTGTACCACCAGGAGATGACTATTCATCGGGAAGCGCGCGCAGCAATGGAAGAAGGGTAGAGGCAAACTACTGTCGTGCCCTTTGGCTCAGGCTAGCTGATTTCAGCCTGGTTGCCAATGGCCTAATGGCTTCAAACAACAAACGTGGCGCGCTGAGGTGAGTACTCATAGCGCGCCACGTCTTTTAATAGCCTTAGTCCTGTCAATCTGAGGGGACTACGCTTTCCTTTTTATTTGGCCTACTTATTCGGCTGAGGCGTCATCCGCAGATAAGGCTTAATTTCTGTCACGCCTTTAGGAAACTTCTTCTTGGCATCTTCAGTAGAGATAGAAGGCACCACGACGCAATCGTCACCATCTTTCCAGTTGCCGGGGGTCGCAACACTCTCATACGCCGTCAGCTGGAGAGAATCGATCACCCGCAAAATCTCATCGAAGTTACGGCCAGTGCTAGCTGGGTAGGTAAGCGTGAGCTTCAGCTTTTTGTCAGGGTCGATCACAAATACAGAACGCACGGTCAGCGTATTGCCGGTGCTGGAGTTGGGGTGCAGCATGCCATACAGGGTGGCGACTTTCTTGTCGTCATCAGCCAGGATGGGGTAGTTGATGTTGGTGCTTTGCGTTTCGTTGATGTCGTTGATCCAGCCTTTGTGAGACTCGACGCCATCGACGCTGAGCGCCATAGTCTTGACGTTGCGCTTTTTAAATTCGTCCTGGAGCTGACCGACCAAACCCAATTCGGTGGTGCAAACAGGGGTGTAGTCAGCCGGGTGAGAGAAAAGGACTACCCAGCTATCGCCTGCCCACTCGTAAAAGTTGATGTCGCCCATTGAGGAATTTTGCGTAAAATCGGGAACCTGATCGCCTAGTTGAAGTGCCATATGTTGAGTTACCTAAGTTGATGAGCTTGTGTGGTTTACTGACTGCCTGACCTGAGGGCGGCAGAAAACTTCTCAGTAAATTTTGCCATAATCCCCGGTATTCCGGTCGGAGTTTAGTAGATTTATTTATAATAGCGTGCTTAAAACCGGAACGATAGCCCCAGCGCTAGTGCGGTAATAGTGCCCGCTACGCAAATTTCGCCTGAGGCAATCAGGGCCGGAATCGCCGCTATGGGTTTGAGCACAACTTCAATCTCCTCGGTGGCGTCTAGCTGCTGCGGGCCAGCTAACCTGACGGGCTGAGCTTTAAATAGATGGATGCGGTTATTTTGCTTGACGGGGTTGTTATAAAAGGTGGCGATCGCCTCCCATTCCTCCCCCACATACCCCGTTTCTTCCGCTAGCTCGCGCTGAGCGACGGCCAGCGGTTCTTCCTTGGGGTTGAAGGTGCCCGCTGGCAACTCCAGTAAAATCTCACCCACACCGTGGCGATACTGCCGCACGAAAACGACCTGCCCGTCGGCTGTAATCGGCAGCACCGTGGCGATATCGGGCCGCAGGCTGACGAAATAGTCATCGACGACTTGGCCATCAGGCAGGGCCACCGTATCTTGCCTGAGTCGATACCAACGGTGATCGAAGACTAGCTTAGAGCTGAAGGTTGTCCACTTTTTTATCGATGACTGCATCGATGACTGGGGCAATGACTGAGAGGCTTTTTGGCTGGGCATAGCGTTGGCGGCGGTTAGCATAGCGGTATGATCTACACACAACCCATATCACAGAGCCCATATTAAAGACACCATGGCAGATACTCCCAACAGTAAAGTTTTGCTCGTAGACGATGAACCCGGCCTGAGAGAGTCGGTGCAGGCTTACCTCGAAGACAGCAATTTTGAAGTGCGCGTAGCCGGCAACGCGGCTGAAGGCTGGGATCTCTTGCAGCAAGAAACGCCTCAGGTGCTAATTTCAGACATCATGATGCCGCAGGTAGACGGCTATCAATTCCTCAAACAGGTGCGAGAAGATGCGCGGTTTCAGGCACTGCCGGTCGTGTTTCTCACAGCGCGCGGCATGACGAGCGATCGCATTCAAGGCTACCAGGCCGGAGCCGACGCCTACCTCGCCAAACCCTTCGACCCCGAAGAACTCGTCGCCATTCTCACCAGCCTGATCGAGCGGCGCGCTGCCCAAGCCCCTGACCCTTCCGAAACACCAGACATCGCAACGATGGCCCGGCAAATTGAAGAAATCAAAGCCTTGCTGACTCAGCGCGGCAGCATGATCAAGCAAAACAACAGCGGCATCCGCATCGACTTCACCCCGCGCGAGCAGGATGTGCTCAACTTAGTCGCCGAAGGGCTGATGAACAAGGAAATTGCCAGCCGCTTGGGGACCACCGTACGCAACGTAGAAAAATACGTCAGCCGTCTGTTTGGCAAAACCGGTACCAACAGCCGAACTGAGCTGGTACGTTATGCGCTGGAGAATGGATTAGTCACAACTTGACGCTGCGGACTGATGCACTGATTGCTGGGCTAAGATGTTCTCATCTGTCAAGCGCGCAGCTAACGTTATGACTACTCTGCTTGATGCGTTGAAATCAGCGCAATTCGTCACAGACGCCCAAGGACAGCAAATAGCTATTCAGATCAAGCCTGCTGTGTGGAAGGCGCTGGTCACCTGGCTAGAGATAACGAATGGTGGCCCCGCTCTCGAAGAAATCGTTCAATCACCCGCCGTCAGTGGCGGAGATGCCTTGCTAGTGGCATCAGCCGCTAAACTCTCTGAGCCCTCTCTGGCAACGGTTTGGGACAACTCAGAGGACGATATTTATAATGACCTATAGTTTTGGCGATGTGCTTTTGGTTCCTTTTCCCTTCACGGATCAGAGCACGGTCAAAAAACGTCCCGCAATTGTCATCAGCAGCACGCTTTACAACCGGCAACATATCGACCTCATAAGACCTCTTGCAGAAATGATTATGTGATAGACTAACGCGCCTCGCTGAGACTACCAAGCGGCTATCGTGCGTTCATGATTGTAGAGGGCCGCAATCA
>NZ_NRTA01000013.1 GCF_002286735.1 Leptolyngbya sp. BC1307 | reverse complement strand
GAAGATACAATCATGACTAGTTTTTGTTGGGACGGGATCTATGATCTCATCCCTTTTTTCTTATTGGCAAGTCCTCCCACAACATCTGGATGCGCCCGAGTGTTCCCAAAATATCTTTTACACAGGCGCTGCCCCCAACCAGCAAATCGAGCCTGCTGTAGATTGGCTTTTAGAGAACAAAGGCAAAGAATTCTTCCTGGTCGGGTCTGACTATGTTTTTCCTCGTACCGCAAACAACATTATCAAAGAACAGCTCAAAGCCAAGGGCGGCACTACCGTCGGCGAAGATTACCTGCCTTTGGGAAATTCAGAAGTTACGCCGGTTATCAACAAGATAAAACAGGCCCTGCCCGATGGTGGCGTTATCTTTAACAGCTTAAATGGAGATAGTAACGTCGCCCTCTTCAAGCAAATGAAAAGCGCGGGTATGGGGCCAGATAAATACCCCGTGATGTCGGTGAGCATTGCCGAAGAAGAAGTCCGACAGATTGGCCCTGAGTTTTTGACTGGCCACTACGCGGCCTGGAACTACTTCCAAACGGTAGAGAGTCCTGAGAACGAGAAGTGGGTGAGTGACTTTAAGACTAAGTACGGTGAAGATCGCGTCACTAATGACCCGATGGAAGCGGCTTACATCATGGTATATCTGTGGGCGCAGGCGGTAGAAAAAGCAGGTACGACAGATATTCCGGCGGTGCGTGAAGCGGCTTATGGCCAAACTTTTGATGCGCCTGAAGGGACAGTGATCATGCAGCCTAACCACCACATCTCTAAGACAGTTCGGATTGGGGAAGTGCGCGACGATGGTCTCTTTGAGATTGTTTCATCGACTGATGGGCCGGTTGAACCTGTGCCCTGGAATCAGTACGTAGCCGATACCAAAGGCTATGCCTGTGACTGGGCTGATCCTGAGAAGGGTGGCAAGTACAAGACTGAGGGAACCTAGCTGCTGACGCTCACTGACGCAGATGTTCAATTAAGTTGCTGATGATTGGGCCGAAGGTTATCGAGACTTCCGGCCCTTTTTACTTGATGACGGCTGTTTGTAAGAAACAGCACCGGGGTCTATTTCGCTTAAAAGGGACGGAAACTACTGAAATGGATGTAAACGGCTTAATTACGACTGTATTCAACGGGATCAGTATCGGCACGGTGCTGCTGATCGTGGCGCTGGGGCTGGCGATTGTATTTGGCCTAATGGGCGTGATCAACTTGGCTCACGGCGAGCTGATGATGCTCGGTGCCTATACAACTTACGTGGTACAGATCGGCTTCAAGCAACTTGGCGAAAGCTGGCAGGGAGCCTACATTTGGGTGGCAATTCCGCTGGCTTTTGCGGTGGCGGCGCTGGTCGGGCTGGCGCTGGAGCGCGGGGTAATTCGCTTCTTGTACGGCAGGCCGCTGGAAACGTTGCTGGCGACGTGGGGGGTGAGTCTGATTTTGCGGCAGTTTGTGCGCAGCGTGAGCTGGTCGATGGTGGCGGGTTTGCTGATTTTTTGTGGATTGTTTTTTGGCGGCAAGTGGTTGCTGAGTCGCGCTGGGCTAGCTGCGGCTAGACAAAATTTGGCGAGTACGGTGCTGTTTATTTTGGCGGGGGCGATCGCCTGGACGCTCGGCAGCAGCCTCAACGACAACGCTCAGCTAGAGCGCCCCTGGTTCAGCACCCGTAATGTGGATGTGAGCGCGCCGCAGTGGCTACAGGGCAGCCTGCGGGTGACTGATTCGCTACAGTTTCCGATCTCCAGACTGTTTATTATTGTGCTGACGCTGGTTTGTTTGTTTGGCGTTTACTGGTTTTTGCAAAAATCGGCTTGGGGTCTGCGCATTCGTTCAGTGACTCAAAACCGTGACATGAGCGCTTGCTTGGGAATTCCGACTGCGCAGGTCGATGCGGTCACCTTTGCACTGGGTTCTGGCTTGGCTGGCGTGGCCGGATTTGCGGTAACGCTGCTGGGATCGGTCGGGCCAAACCTGGGCGTGAACTACATCGTCGATGCCTTTATGGTCGTCGTTGTCGGTGGAGTCGGCAACTTACTGGGCAGCGTGATTGCAGCGCTAGCCATCGGCATACTGACCTATTTACTGGGTTCGGGCACTGTGCCGCTGCTGCTAAGTTCTTACGAGAGCCTGCAGCCGGTGACGGATTTCTTCAACTTTTTTGCAACGACCAGTATGGCCAAGGTAATGGTGTTTGCCTTGATTATTGTGTTCTTACAGGCTCGTCCGGCGGGGCTATTTCCGCCTAAAGGCCGCTCGGCAGAGGTTTAAAATGTCAGGTGTTTTGACGAAATCTACAACAGATACAAAGGCCGGGCAGCGCCGCTGGGAGCTGCTGGCGGTGGCGGCGATCGCCCTCATCTTCATCTTCCTGGTACCGCTGATGATCTCCGGCTTCCGGCTGGGTCTGCTCAGTCGCTTTCTCTCGCTGGCGATTGTGGCCTTGGGGATCGACCTGATTTGGGGATTCACCGGGCTACTGAGCTTGGGGCACGGCATTTTCTTTGCCTTGGGCGGCTACGCCTTTGCGATGTACCTGCAGCTTCAGGGCATGGGCGATGCTATCCCTGACTTCTTTAGTCTGTATGGCGTTGCAGAACTGCCCTGGTTCTGGGAGCCGTTTTATTCTTTCCCGTTTACGCTGCTGGCGATTGTCCTGATCCCGAGCTTAATTGCGGGCGCGCTGGGCTATCTGGTCTTTCGCAATCGCATTCGCGGCGTTTACTTCTCGATTCTGACGCAGGCGGCGCTGGTTGTCTTTTTTAACTTTTTTAACGGTCAGCAGGAGCTGATCAACGGCACGAACGGACTGAAGACGAATACGGCGACGTTTTTGGGGATGTCGGTGGGGGGCGATCGCGCTCAGTTCTACTTCTACTGCACCACGGTCGTGATGCTGGCGCTGACTTACGCCCTCTGCCGCTGGCTCACGAGCGGACGCTTTGGCCGGATGCTGATCGCCATTCGCGACGACGAAAACCGGGTGCGGTTCTCCGGCTACGATCCGACTGCCTTTAAAGTGCTGGTGTTTGCGGTCTCTGGCGGCATTGCCGGGGTGGCGGGCGCACTTTACACGGTGCAGTCGGGGATTGTTTCCCCGCAGTACATGGACATTGCCTTCTCCATTGAGATGGTGATCTGGGTGGCGGTGGGCGGTCGCGGCACACTGATTGGGGCGATTATCGGGGCGCTGGCTGTGAACTGGGGCAGGGCGCTGCTGAGTGAAAGCTATCCTGAAATTTGGCTGTTTTTCCAGGGCGCGCTGTTTTTGATTGTGGTGACGGTGCTGCCGGATGGGATTATTGGCTGGCTGCGATATCGGGCGGCAGATCAGGTGCGGCTACTCCTGGGTAAACCCCGCCAAAGCGCGACCTATCCTCAGCTAGAAGTGGACGAAACCATTCGTCAGGAGGCAGAAATGTACGGTCAGTCTGCGGTCTCGCCGCCGGGTCAGGCCACTACGCCAGTCACCGATCCCGCCGCGACCCAACGTCCTAACTCGCAATTCATGGAGAAGCGTCACTATGACGACACAAGTGCCGAATAAGGAGACTACTACTGGTAAATCGGCTGCACCGCTGCTGAAAATTGAAGATGTCACCGTCAGCTTCGATGGCTTTAAGGCGATTAACGGGCTTAATTTTGCCATGGGCGGACAGGAACTGCGGGTAATTATTGGCCCGAATGGCGCTGGGAAGACCACCTTTTTGGACGTGATTACCGGCAAGGTACAGCCCACTGAAGGGCGGGCGCTGTTTAAGGGAAAAGATATTCGGTCAATGCCTGAACATGCGATCGCTCGCTTAGGCATTGGCCGCAAGTTTCAGACCCCTCGGGTGTATCTCAACCTTACGCCAAGAGAGAATTTAGAACTCTCCTGCGTGCGCACTAAAACCGTTTGGAACGCGCTGTTTTCACCGACGCCAAAGGCAGAAGCCCGCACCGTTGGCGGTCTGATCGAAACCATCGGACTGAGCGCCAAGGCGGATATTCCAGCGGCTTTGCTGTCTCACGGTGAAAAGCAGTGGCTAGAGATTGGCATGCTGGTGGCACAATCGCCGGATTTACTCCTGGTGGATGAGCCGGTGGCGGGGTTGACTGATGAAGAGACCGAGCGAACCGGTGAACTGCTGCTGTCGCTAGCTGAAAGTCACGGCGTAATTGTGATTGAGCACGATATGGAATTCGTCCGGCAAATTGCCCAGGAGCAGGTGACCGTCCTGCATGAAGGCAGCGTTCTCTGCGAAGGCTCAATGGATGACATCCAAAGCGATCCCCGCGTGATTAAGGTGTATCTGGGCGACCCCGATGCCATGTAAAACATTGATTAATTTGTGACTGTCTTATGATCCAAACCGATACTCCGCCTGCTGTTCCGCCTTCAGCCACCGCGCCGACGCTCAAAATCTCCAGCCTGAACGTTTATTACGGCGAAAGCCATATCTTGCGCGATGTCGATATGACGATCCCGGCTGGCAAAATGGTCTGCCTGATCGGTCGCAACGGCGTCGGCAAAACCACGCTGCTAAAAACGGTGATGGGACTGTTGCAGCCCCGCAGCGGCCAGATTGACTATCAGGGGCGATCGCTCCTCCCCTTGCGCACCAACCAGCGAGCCCGGCGCGGCATCAGCTACGTCCCTCAGGGCCGCGAAATCATCCCCCGGCTGACGGTCAAAGAGAACTTACTGATCGGTCTGGAGGCCAATGCCAAACGCTCAGGCAGCGCGACGATCCCCGACGATATTGTGCAGCTTTTCCCGGTGCTCAAGCAGATGTTTTCACGCATGGGCGGTGACCTGAGCGGCGGACAGCAGCAGCAGTTGGCGATCGCCCGCGCCCTGATGGGTCGCCCTCAGCTACTCGTACTTGATGAACCCACCGAAGGCATTCAGCCCTCGATCATTCTCGACATTGAAAACGCCGTGCGCCAGATCGTCGAGACCACAGGCGTATCTGTCTTACTCGTGGAGCAACACCTGCACTTTGCTCAGCAGGCTGACTACTACTACGCCATGCAAAAAGGCGGTATTGTCGCCTCCGGAGAAGCGAGCGAACTCAACGGTGACGTGATTCAGCGCTTCCTGGCGGTATAAAAAAATAAGTGGAAATTAAGTGGAAAAATAAAGTGCTGTAGATTACGGTTCAAGCGATCCTTTTGTAACAGTTTTGATGCTTTTATTAAGCCATTCTCTGTTTTTGTTAAGCCAACCCTCCCATTCTCTTCCTTGAGAGATAATAGAAGTCCACTTTTTGATACTCAGCATCTCTCCACGGCGTTATTTCTATGCGGTGGTTTTTCTATCCTTAGAAATTTTCTATAGAAAACTTTCCCGCGCGATGAGATGATCTTGAGTCGGCGACTGTCCCTCCCTCCTCCGGTTTCTTTGCGATGGCTCCTTCCCACCAAATTATCGACAGCCCCTCAAATCGCGCCACGACCGCACCGCCTCGGCAGGGTCTGTACGATCCGCAGCATGAGCATGACGCTTGCGGCGTAGGCTTTGTTGTGCAGATGAAGGGCCAGACTTCTCACGATATTGTTCAACAGGGCTTGACTATCCTGCTGAATCTCGATCACCGGGGCGCGGTTGGAGCCGAGCCGAACACGGGCGACGGCGCGGGCATTTTGCTGCAAATTCCGCATCGGTTTATGGTCAAAGCAGCGGCAGCAGAGGGGATCAAGCTGCCCGCAGCAGGGCAGTACGGTGTAGCGATGATTTTCGCAAGCCCGGACGCAGAGGCGCGGTCGCAAGGACGCAAAGCCTTTGAGCAGGTGACCGCTGAAGCAGGCTTAAAAGTGATGGGTTGGCGGGATGTGCCGACTGACAATGCTTCTCTGGGGCCGACCGCACAAGCGAGTGAACCCTTTATGCAGCAAGCCTTTATCGGGCGTGGCTCAGCGGTCGATGACGCTGCTGACGAACTGGCTTTCGAGCGCAAGCTGTACGTGGTGCGCAAGCGATCGCACAGTGCCATCCGAGGCGTCATCGGCAAGTACTGGTACGTCGCCAGCGTTTCCTGCCGGACGATTGTGTACAAAGGCATGCTGATGCCTGAGCAGGTAGAGAAGTACTACCTGGACTTGCAGAATCCCGATCTGGAGAGCGCTTTGGCCCTGGTGCATTCGCGCTTTAGTACGAATACCTTTCCGAGCTGGGAGCGATCGCACCCCTACCGCTACATCGCTCACAATGGCGAAATCAACACCCTGCGCGGCAATATCAACTGGATGACGGCGCGGCAGTCGATGTTTCACTCTGAGCAGTTTGGCGAAGATCTCGACCGGGCGAGACCGCTGATCAACATGGACGGCAGCGACTCGACCATTTTTGACAATACGCTAGAACTGCTGAGCTTGAGCGGGCGATCGCTCCCCCACGCCCTGATGATGATGGTGCCCGAGCCCTGGTCAGGTCACCAGTCAATGGACGCCCAGAAAAAAGCCTTTTACGAGTATCATTCCTGCCTAATTGAGCCGTGGGATGGCCCTGCTTCAATTGCCTTCACTGACGGCACTCAGATGGGAGCGGTACTCGATAGAAATGGTCTGCGCCCCGGTCGCTACTACGTGACTAAAGACGACCGGGTGATTATGGCATCTGAAGCGGGAGTACTGCCCGTACCGCCTGAAGATATTGTCAAAAAGGGCCGACTCGAACCGGGAAAAATGTTCCTGGTCGATACCCAAGCAGGGCGAATTATTCCCGATGAAGAGATTAAGCAACAGATTACAGCTGCCGAACCCTACCAGGAATGGCTCGATCAGTACCTGGTGACTTTGGATCACCTGCCTGCGCCTGAAGAAATAGTAACAGCCCCAACAGACGACGCGGTCACTCAGCGGCAGATGGCCTTTGGCTACACCTTTGAAGAACTGCGAATGCTGCTTTCGCCTATGGGCCAAAACGGCGTAGAAGCGATTGGTGCAATGGGCACCGATACGCCTTTGTCAGTGCTTTCTAACCGGCCCAAGCTGCTTTACAACTATTTTCAGCAGCTCTTTGCCCAGGTGACTAACCCGCCGATTGACTCTATTCGCGAGGAGATTATCACCTCAGCAACTACCACCATCGGCGCTGAGCGCAATCTGCTAGAGCCGGAGCCTCAGAGCTGCCATCTGCTCCAGCTCAAAACGCCGTTTATCACCGATGATGAGCTAGCTAAAATCAAGCACAATACCAAGTTTAAGACGGCTGTGCTGCCGATTTTGTTCGATCCGGATGCGGGTGAAGCGGGCTTGGCAGGCGCGATGGAAGCGCTGTGTTTAAAGGCAGATGAGGCGATCGCGGCCAACCACGAAATTTTGATCCTCTCCGACCGTGACATTGCTCAAAACCGTGCGCCGATTCCGGCCCTGCTCGCCGTTGCCGGACTGCACCACCACCTGATTCGCAACGGGTCGCGTACCCGCATCGGGATCGTGCTCGAATCGGGCGAACCGCGCGAGGTACATCACTTTGCCGTGCTGTTGGGCTACGGCTGCGGCGCAATTAATCCCTACATGGCCTTTGAGACATTCCAGCAGATGATCAACGAAAATCTGCTGCGCGGCATCGAGTACAAAACGGCTTGCAAAAACTACATCAAAGCGACCACTAAGGGCGTTACCAAAGTCGCCGCCAAAATCGGCATCTCGACACTGCAAAGCTACCGGGGCGCACAGATTTTTGAAGCGATCGGGCTCAATCAGTCGGTGATTGAAAAGTACTTTACCTGGACGGCTTCGCGCATTCAGGGCGTCGGGCTCGATGTGATTGCTAAAGAAGCGATTATGCGCCATCGTCATGCCTTCCCAGATCGGCCCACGACCAACACTCACAACGCGGCGACGCTCGACGTGGGCGGCGAGTATCAGTGGCGCAAAGACGGCGAGGCTCACCTGCTCAGCCCGCAGAGTATTCATACGCTGCAACAGGCAACGCGAGACGGCGACTATGCGCTATTCAAAAAGTATTCGGCGCTGGTCAATGAACAGGGCAAAAACTTCTTCCGACTGCGCGATCTGTTGGACTTTCAGCCACAGGCACCTATCCCAATCGAAGAGGTGGAGTCGGTCGAGGCGATCATGAGTCGCTTTAAGACTGGCGCGATGAGCTACGGATCGATTTCGCAGGAAGCGCATGAGACCCTGGCGATCGCCATGAACCGCATCGGCGGACGCTCTAATACCGGCGAAGGCGGCGAAGATCCGGCCCGCTACACCTGGACAAACGAACAGGGCGACTCGAAAAACAGCGCCATTAAACAGGTCGCATCCGGTCGCTTTGGGGTGAACAGTCTGTATCTCACTAAGGCAAAAGAGCTACAGATCAAAATGGCTCAGGGCGCTAAGCCGGGGGAGGGCGGACAGCTTCCCGGTAAAAAGGTGTATCCGTGGATTGCCAAGGTACGGAACTCTACACCTGGAGTCGGTTTAATCTCGCCGCCGCCGCACCACGACATTTACTCGATTGAAGATCTCGCTGAGCTGATTCACGACCTTAAAAATGCCAACCGGGAAGCCCGAGTCAGCGTTAAGCTAGTTTCCGAAGTCGGGGTGGGCACGATTGCTGCTGGCGTGGCCAAAGCTCATGCAGATGTGGTGCTAATTTCGGGCTTCGATGGGGGTACAGGCGCTTCGCCCCAGACTTCGATCAAGCACGCGGGCTTGCCCTGGGAACTGGGCCTGGCTGAGACGCATCAAACGCTGGTGCTGAACAACTTGCGCAGCCGGATTGTAATTGAGACCGATGGGCAGATGAAGACGGGGCGGGATGTCGCGATCGCCGCTCTCCTCGGCGCAGAAGAATTCGGCTTTTCTACCGCACCCTTAATCTCTTTGGGCTGCATTATGATGCGCGTGTGCCATCTCAACACCTGCCCGGTCGGTGTCGCCACCCAAAACCCCGAGCTGCGCAAACAGTTCAAAGGCGATCCGGCTCACGCGGTGAACTTCATGAAATTCATCGCCCAAGAAACCCGCGAGATTATGGCCGAACTCGGCTTCCGCTCACTCAATGAAATGGTCGGACGCACCGATGTCCTTGCTGCTAAAACGGCTGTAGATCACTGGAAGGCCAAAGGCATCGACCTCTCTGCGCTGCTCTATCAGCCGGAAGTCGGCCCGGAAGTGGGGCGCTACTGCACTGTGGCCCAAGACCACGGCCTAGACAAATCTCTCGACATGACTCAGCTCCTAGAGATTTGCCAGCCCGCCATTCAAAAAGGAGAACCCGTCAAAGCAACCTTGCCCATCAACAACATCCACCGCGTTGTCGGTACAATTGTCGGCAACGAAATTACCAAAAACCACGAACAGGGACTGCCCGAAGACACCGTGCATTTGCATTTTCAGGGCACCGCTGGTCAGAGCTTCGGCGCTTTCATACCCAAAGGAATGACCCTGGAGCTAGAAGGCGACGCCAACGACTACATTGGCAAAGGTCTCAGCGGCGGCAAGATTGTTCTCTACCCTGCCAAATCTTCTACCCTGGTAGCCGCAGACAACATCATTGCGGGTAACGTGGCTCTGTACGGAGCGACCGGCGGCGAAGCCTATATCAGCGGCATTGCCGGAGAACGCTTCTGCGTGCGCAACTCTGGCGCGACGGCAGTTGTCGAAGGCGTCGGCGACCACGGCTGCGAGTATATGACCGGTGGCAAAACCGTCATCTTGGGCCTCACCGGGCGCAACTTCGCAGCGGGCATGAGCGGTGGCGTTGCCTATGTGCTGGACGAAGCCGGAGACTTTGCGACTCGCTGCAATACCGAGATGGTGGACTTAGAGCGCATTGAAACCACGGGCGAAAGTCAGGAGCTGCGAGACATTGTTCAGCAACATGCGGACTGGACGGGGAGCGATCGCGCCAAATCTCTCCTAACCGACTGGGAAACCACCCTCCCCAAAATCGTCAAAGTCATGCCCCGCGACTACAAGCGCGTCCTACAACACATCCAAAAAGCCCTCGCCGACGGCCTCAGCAACGACGAAGCCATGTCTGCTGCATTTGAAGAAAACGCGCGAGATCTTGCACGTATTAGCGGTAGTTAGCGGGATAGGAGACAGAATGCAGAACACAGCAAACTGACTCCTGACTTCTGACTCCTGACTTCTGACTCCCCCTCCCCCTCTCTCCAACACCAAACCACCATGGGAAACCCAACCGGCTTCATCGACCACCTCCGCGAAGCACCTTCCGAAACCTCACCCAAAGACCGTATCCGCAATTGGAACGAATTCCACCTGCCCATGCCCGAAGAGAACCTGCAAACCCAGGGCTCTCGCTGCATGGACTGCGGCACCCCCTTCTGCCACACCGGTTCTCTGCTCAGCGGCATGGCCACCGGTTGCCCGGTCAACAACCTCATTCCTGAGTGGAATGACCTGGTATATAGAGGTCTCTGGCGAGAAGCACTAGACCGCCTGCACAAAACCAACAACTTTCCCGAATTCACCGGGCGCGTCTGTCCAGCCCCCTGCGAGGGCTCCTGCGTACTGGCCATCACCAGCCCGCCAGTGACGATTAAGAATATTGAGTACTCCATTATCGAAAAAGGCTGGCAGGAGGGCTGGATATCGCCTCAGCCACCTACCAAGCGCACCGGTAAAAAAGTGGCTGTCGTTGGTTCTGGGCCAGCGGGGTTAGCCGCCGCTGACCAGCTTAACAAGGCGGGGCATTGGGTGACGGTGTACGAACGGGCAGATCGTCCGGGCGGGCTGCTTACCTATGGCATTCCCAATATGAAGCTCGATAAGAATGACATCGTGCGCAGACGGCTCGACGTTTTGGAAGCTGAGGGAATTACCTTTGTATGCAACACCGAAGTGGGCAAAGACTTGTCTGCTGAAACGCTGGTGAATGACTTTGACTCGGTGATTTTGTGTACCGGGTCTACCCGTCCGCGCGATTTGCCGATCAAAGGGAGAGATCTCAAAGGCATTCACTTTGCCATGGAGTTTTTGACGGCGAATACTCAAGCCGTGCTGGATAAAAAGCCGGGTAAGAACTATATCTCAGCGGCGGGTAAAGATGTTGTAATTATCGGCGGTGGCGATACCGGTACAGACTGCGTGGGAACTTCGGTACGTCATGGCTGCAAGAGTATCAACCAGCTAGAGATTATGCCGAAGCCGCCGGAGGTGCGATCGCCCGCCAACCCCTGGCCCGAATGGCCCAAAATCTACCGGCTAGACTACGGCCAGGAAGAAGCCAAAGCCCTGTTTGGCGAAGATCCTCGCGGCTACGTGACGACTGCTACAAAGTTTGAAGACGACGGTAACGGCAATGTTACCGCAGTCCACACGGTAGAAGTACAGTGGGAGCGCGATGAGAACGGTCGCTTCACCCCAATTCACGTACCCGGTAGCGAAAAGCGAATCCCAGCGCAGCTCGTGCTACTGGCAATGGGCTTTTTGGGGCCAGAGCAGCCTTTGATCGATGCGTTGGGTCTAGAGCAAACTGAGCGTAGTAATGTGAAAGCTGAGCATGAGGAATACACAACAAGCTTGCCGGGTGTGTTTGCTGCTGGTGACTGTCGTCGGGGGCAGAGCCTAATTGTGTGGGCGATTAATGAAGGGCGTGGGGTGGCTCGGGAGTGCGATCGCTACCTCATGGGTACTACCGAACTCCCTTAATGCGCAGGCGTTGATGTCTGCTGCATCCGCCCCTATTAGAGGCTTGGCATGACTACTTTAACGCTTGAAACTGAACCGCTTGCCGTTTCTATCTCTGTAGATCATAAAAGGCTGACTGTTGATTTGGTTGATGGCCGTAGCTTGGTCATTCCCTTGGAGTGGTATCCGCGTCTCTTGCACGGTTCTTTAGATGAAAGGGGGAAGTGGCAACTATTGGGGGAGGGTTACGCGATTGAATGGCCCGACCTGGATGAGCATATTGGTATTGAAGGTCTGATAGCAGGTAGGCGCAGTCGCGAAAGCCAACGCTCTTTAGACAAGTGGCTATCTAGGCGACAGTTGAGCCAGCGATCTGACTAGACGGTTGAAAAGTGCGATCGCTACCTGATGGGCACCAGCAAAAATCCTTACTCGTTTAGGACTACCCCGGCGCTTAAGGGTGAAACGTTTAAAGCGGCGGGCGGCAAAGGATTTCAGCGGCCCTTCGAGTTGGCGACGCTCAGGCTGCGCAACATGACGGAAGTGCTGAGCCATTGGAAAACCTATGTGCCTGACGCGACTTATTTGACCTATCGCGGGGCGACTTTTTTGTTTGAGGCAGATGGAAGGCTGGTGTATGAGTGGCGCGATCGCAATATTCTCGGTTTTGCTGAAAATATGAGCGACCCACTATCCTTAATGGTGTGACGTTAGAGATGGTGCGCATTCCGGGCGGCGAATATCGCATGGGCGCGGCTAAAGATGAGGCGGGCGCGAGTGATGATGACTCTCATCAGCGCGAAGTGACGGTGCCCGAGTTTTGGCTGGGGAAATATACGGTTACTCAGGCCCAGTGGCAGGCGGCGGGCATTGTCAAAAAGGCGGAGCGAGACTCGCAGACTGATTTTGCCTATATGATATGGCACGGCAACGTCTGGGAATGGTGCTTAGACGGCTGGCACGATTTGAATAAAGACGCTTTTGCTAAAGACTGCGCCTGCCGACTGGCTAATCAGAAGAAGTCACTGCGCGGCGGCTCTTGTTTTTACCTGCCAACTAACTGCCGCTCTGCCTATAGTCTCAGCTACCCGTTTCACAGCAGGAGCGACGATATCGGTTTTCGGGTTGTTTGTCTGTCTCCTGATAGATCTGCGCTTCGTTCGTTGTGAGATGGTTCGCTTTTGGCGAAGGGCTGTTGAGTAAAGGCAAGTGTGATGAGTAATCGCTTGTTTTGATTAAGCGATCGCGCCTTCTACCCGCATGATTCCTGGTTTTGCTTGCACAACTGCTCATTTTGCTTGGACAATAGCTGGTCACGCTTGAACGATGGCTGGTTTTGACGGCGTTCAACGCATAGAAGATAGTCAATTGCTTTGCTGAGACTGTACTGATGCCAGTACCTGCTGAGTGTATGGATGGTCGGATAGCTCGCTCTGTCGTCCTGCTGCTACGACGGCTTCAATAAGCTGCAAAAAGTTGTTGATGCCTGTTTTGGTGTTGGGATGGTCGGGGCCGAGGCGATCGCGTAAGATAGCGATCGCCTGCACGTAGAGCGGTTCGGCCAGTTCGTAGCGACCTTGTCTCTCGTAGAGTCCAGCTAAATTATTGAGGCTAGTGGCGACATCGGGATGGTCTTCTCCCAGCAGCTTTCGCCTAAGCTCTAAGGCCTGCACATAAAGCAGTTCGGCCAGTTCGTAGCGGCCTTGACTGTCATAGAGTCTAGCTAAGCTATTGAGGCTGCTGGCGACCTTGGGATGGTTTTCACCTAGCAGCTTTCGCCTAAGCTCTAAGGCTTGCACACAAAGCGGTTCGGCCAGTTCATAGCGACCTTGATTGTTATAAAGATATGCTAAGTTATTGAGGCTAATGGCGACCTTGGGATGGTCTTCACCTAGCAGCTTTCGCCTAAGCTCTAAGGCCTGCACATAAAGCGGTTCGGCCAGTTCATAGCGACCTTGACTGTTGTAAAGGTAGGCTAAGTTATTGAGACTGTTGGCGACAGCAGGATGGTCTTCGCCGAGGAGCTTTCGCCTGAGTTCTAAGGCTTGCTTATACAGCGGTTCAGTCAGTTCGTAGCGGCCTTGATTGTTATAGAGTCTAGCTAAGTTATTAAGGCTGGTGGCAACAGCAGGATGGGCTTCACCGAGGAGCTTCCGCCTGAGTTCTAAGGCTTGCTTATACAGCGGTTCGGCCAGTTCATAGCGACCTTGATTGTTGTAAAGGTAGGCTAAGTTATTGAGACTGTTGGCGACAGCAGGATGGTCTTCGCCAAGGAGCTTTCGCCTGAGTTCTAAGGCTTGCTTATACAGCGGTTCAGTCAGTTCGTAGCGGCCTTGACTGTTGTAGAGTCTAGCTAAGCTATTGAAGCTAACGGCGACATCGGGATGGTCTTCACCGAGGAGCTTTCGCCTGAGTTCTAAGGCTTTTACAAAAAGTGGTTCGGCCAGTTCATAGCGGCCTTGGGTGCGATAGAGTTCAGCTAGGTTATTAAGGCTAGTGGCAACATCGGAATGGTCTTCGCCCAGTAGCTGACGCCGCAGCGCTAGGGCTTGCTCGTACAGCGGTTCGGCCTGCTCATAGCGCCCTTGACTCTCGTAAACTCGTGCTAGCCAGTCTAAACTGCTAGCGTAGTCCTCCGAGGGATCTGAAGATTCCAACAGTCGAACCGCTGTCTCTAAATGCGATGTTGCTTGTTCAATCTCTGTTTCATATTCCTGCGCGGCCCCTTGATCCAATCGATTTGCATAGGCTTTGCCTGCCTGTAAGTGCAGGCTTGCGAGCATCGGACTATTAGGCGACTTAGCGATTGTATCCTTTATGAGCGCTTCCAGGTCTGCAACCGGCAGCGTATTGCCGACTTCCTCTGGAAAAGTGAATGAGAAGTCTCCTAGATGAGGCAGATCCTCAGTGGGTATGGCGCTGCGCTTGGGTGAGGCGAATCGCACGACATCTCGTCGCCAGCTCCAAAAGTCGGGGGCTTTGCGGCTGAGCTGTTCTTGCATTTGGTAGGTCACCCACAGCACAATGGCAAAGGGAAAGTCGGTTAAGCCTTCGCGTGTCCACTGTAAATAGCCAAAAAAGGTCTCTTGTTCAGAGCGCTCTTGGCCCAACCTCAGCCCGAGTAGCTGATCGCTCCCCACAATCGTCATCACCGCTTGTCCGCCCTGCTGCAAGTACTCATCGCTCTTTACTTGCTCCGTTAGCAGCGCCTTTAAGCTCGGTTCGGTGCGATTTAGCGTTAGCTGGTAGTGGCGAAAGTCGGGCGAAAGTGCCTGTTCGTAGCGTTTGATAATCTCTCTTCTCAGCTGGCTATCGTCGCACACGGCAATGAAGAGGCCTAGCCGCCTGCCGCCGGTTTCGATGGCGACTAGCAGGTCATCTAGCGCGTCTTGATTTTCAGCAGAGAGGGTGGCTTCAGCCATCTATCATCTCCTTTAGCTTCAGCAGGTCGGTGACTACCGGGTGCAGGTCGTACCAGATCTGTCCATTGCGATATTCTAAAATGTGTAGCGCGTGCAGCAGGTCTAAAAACGCCTGATCCTTGGGGTCTTCTGGCTCAAAGCTGTTGTAAGTGGTCTGCAATATCTGGTAGTCGGCTTTGCCTAGCGGTGCTTCAAAGTCTAGCCGCATGTCTTGCACGGCCTGGTCAAAGATGGCCCGATCTATCGTAATCGCTTCAGCATTTTCTGCCCGCCGAATCTTCCGCAGACAAATGCGGCAGCACTTATTCGCCAGCCGAATCAGCTCTCGCAAGACGCCGCCGCTTTTTAAGACAATTGCTTCGGCAATCTCTGGCTCCATTAGCTCGGGCGCAATGCGTTTGTTTAGCACCTGGCACAGCTTTAGCCGATTATCTTCAATCGGTACCGGCTGATCTGTTCGCGCGGCGACTTTGCCATACAGCTTTGCTACCGGCATCTCGACAATCTGGTCGTCGGTTTCGGTGATCATCATCGCTCGCAAAGTCGCATCTCGCAGCGAGGCCACTGGTGTTGTATAAATAATCCGAAATCCGGGCAAGAACAACGCCTTAATGTGTTCTCGGTAGACCTCTCGCACGGTTGCTAAGTCCAATTTATCGAGATCGTCGATGATGACTAAAATTTGCTTGTCGGTAGCGTTCTCTATGGCGGCAGCGATCGCATTAATCTTCTCTACCAGCTCAGATACCTTGCACTCAAACTCTCGCTTTAGCTCATTGCGTACCGTCGCCTCGGCCTTTAGCTTGTTTTGAATAATCGAAAACAGATTAAAGCCAGCGCTACCTTCGGTACCCAGCTTAGTTTCAATCGTTTGCGTCTTCTCAGCGAACCAATCTATAAACGCCTGCCGCAGCGACGCGGGAATTTTGATGGCTTCTTCTTCTGCTTTTGCCATCAGGTTGACGGCGATCGCAAACAAGATATTGATATGGTTAACATCCGACATCTCAATGGTGTCGGCAATGGAGAAAAACACCACAAAGAAGTTGCCCCGCTCGCACTTGCGGCCAAACTCGGCTAAGAGGGTAGACTTGCCGCAGCCGCGATGCCCGGCAAAGATGGTTTTGCGATCGCGGCTGTCGTCATCTTCTATCAGTTGCTCTAGCTCGGCCAGCACATTTGCGCCATACTCTACGCGGAACGCTGCGAGTTCTTTGGGATTGCGCAGCGGCAGCAAATCTAAGTTGACATACGCCCTTTGAAAGGCTTCGAGCCGAGTAGCCATAGTCATGCGGGGAGGGGTAAACCGAGATGGATGCGGGCAAGCAGCCTTACATTACACCTATTTTCCCTAATGTGGCTCAGTTTGGGCAAAGCGGCTAGTGATCAGGCCCATACTAAAGGGCGATCGGACTTTTGCGACGGGCAAACCTGAGGGACTTGTGCTGAATCACTGTGTTGGCTTTGGCGAGCCTGATTGCATTGCGCTTAACGCACACATATTTGGCGTAAGTAGTCTTGCATTCCGGTTCCCCTTGGCAAGGGGAACCAACGGAGGGGTCTCGGTGTGTAGCGGGCTTGTCGAGACCCCTCCCTTGCGGTTCCCCTTGGTAAGGGGAACCAGTTTTGTGGGTTCGTTTGTCGTTAGCGCGGGTTGGGGCTGCGTGACTTTACGGGTATATGGCGGCTGTGCGGCTGAGTTGCTCGGAGATATCTGTGATTACACAGCGATCGCGCTGTGCTTTTTCCCTGGCTTTGGGGGCATTGTGACTGTAGTCGGCTGGCTGGCGCTGTGAGGTGTGGCAAGCTGCCGCTGTTTTTTTATCAATGCTATATTTTTTTGGAGTTTGACTGATGGTGCGACCTAAGAAGAAGTCTACTGTTTTGCCGCTGGCCGAAAAGCGGGTGTCTGGGATGAAGTCTATTGATGCCAAGCTCGATTTGGGCGGCGGCTGTTCTGTGGCGGCGATTGAGGCGCAGATTTTGGAGGTGCGTCAAAAGCTGGGGGCGTATAATACGCTGCTCTCTAAGGTAGATGCGGCGGCTAACGATTTGCAAAGGTCTGAAAAGCTGCTGACTGGTCTGTCGCAAAAGGTGCTGTTGGGCGTTGCGGTGAAATATGACAAAGAGAGCAATGAATATGAGATGGTGGGCGGTGTGCGCCCGAGTGAAAGACGGCGATCGCCCCGCCAAACGGCTAAGCCTACAGCCGTATAGCGCATAGACAGCGCGATCGCCCTGAAAGCGAGGCTGATTGCACTGGGTTTAGCGTGCTAACCCCCTACGCCCACCGCCAATTTTCGTAGGGGCTCAGCACTGCTGCGCCCAGTGCAATGCTATTGACGCGCAGTTTCCCTAGTGGGCGGATGGGGGTTGGGCTGATTGCCGGGTGATGGCGTCTCTCAAAACAGCGGTTTTCACTGGCGGAGCCGCCGAGCTTGGTTTTTCTTAGTAATTGCTGAGTACCGTAACCCGCTAGATAGCAGAAACATAGACAGTCGCTTTACTGAGACTGCACTGACTCGATAAAATGCTGAGTCGCTGGATGGTCAGATAGCTCGCCCTGCCGTCCGACTTGCACTACTGCCGCAATGAACTGCACAAAGTTATTTACTACCGCTTGCGTATTAGGATGCTCCTGTCCCAGCTGCTCCATCAGAATAGAAATTGCCTGTAAGTACAGAGATTCAGTCTGCTCATAGTGTCCTTGACTCTCGTAAAGTGTGGCTAAGTTGTTGAGGCTGCTAGCGACATCGGGATGGTCTTCACCTAGCAGCTTGCGCCTCAGCGCTAGGGCTTGCACGTACAACGGTTCAGCCTGCTCGTAGCGCCCTTGACTATAACAAAGGAACGCTAAGTTGTTGAGCCCGCCAGCGACATCGGGATGGTCTTCACCCAGTAGCTTGCGTCTCAGCGCCAGGGTTTGCACAAAGAGCGGTTCGGCCTGCTCATAGCGCCCTTGACTATAACAAAGGAACGCTAAGTTGTTAAGGCTAGTGGCAACATCGGGATGGTCTTCACCCAGTAGCTTGCGGCGCAGCGCTAGGGCTTGCACAAAGAGCGGTTCGGCCTGCTCATAGCACCCTCGACTGTAGTAAAGTGCGGCTAAGTTGTTAATACTAGCGGCGACATCGGGATGATCTTCGCCCAACAGTTTTCGCCTTAGCGTTAAGGCTTGCACGTACGGCGGTTCGGCCTGATCATAGTGCCCTTGGCTCTCGTAAAGTGCGGCTAAGTTATTGATGCTAGTGGCCACATCGGGATGGTTCTCGCCCAGTAGCTTACGACTTAGCGTTAAAGCTTTTACACACAACAGTTTAGCCTGCTCATAGCGCCCTTGACTTTTGTAAAGTGCGGCTAAGTTGTTGAGGCTATTGGCGACATCGAGATGGTCTTCACCCAGTAGCTTGCGCCTCAGCGCTAAGGCTTGCTCGTACAGGGGTTCGGCCTGATCATAGTGCCCTTGCCTCTCGTAAAGGAGCGCTAAGTTATTGAGGCTATTGGCGACATCGAGATGGTCTTCACCCAGTAGCTTGCGACTCAGTGCCACGGCTTGAATAAGCAGCGGTTCGGCCTGCTCATAGCGTCCTTGACTTCTGTATAGGTCAGCTAAGTTGTTGAGGCTGTTGGCGACATTAAGATGGTCTTCGCCCAGTAGCTGACGCCGCAGCGCTAGGGCTTGAATAAGCAGCGGTTCGGCCTGCTCATAACGCCCTTGACTTTTGTAAAGTGCGGCTAAGTTGTTGAGGCTAGTGGCGACATCGGGATGGTCTTCGCCCAGTAGCTTGCGCCTCAGCGCCAAGGCTTGCACATATAGCGGTCGGGCCTGCTCATAGCGCCCTTGACATCTGTATAGTGCGGCTAAGTTGTTAAGGCTAGTGGCGACATCGGGATGGTCTTCGCCAAAGCGATTTTGTGTAGCTTTTAAGCATTCTTCGTACCAGGGCTCGGCTTGCGTGTAGGCTCCTTGCCCCTCATAGGATCGAGCCATTGCAACAAAGGGCCAAGCTAGCTCATTATCCTCATCACCTAGCCACTCGTGCCAGCTTGTTGCAGCCTCTGCTACGTGGGGCATGACAGGTGTTAGCTTCAGCAGCAAATCGCGGGTCGGCAAATCGGGTATCTGCTGTCCTATCGCCACCATCCTTTTGCAATACGCTCTTTTAACCTCGTCTGCATCTTCCCGCTGAGCTAGCTTTACCTGAAAATATTCCCGCACGAGCTGGTGGAGCTGGTAACTTCCGGCCCCCAGCCTTTGCAGCAAGCTCAAATTCACCAGCGCATCCCGCCCTTCTTCCCAGTCTTCTCTCTCAGCCTCTGCTACCGGCGACTCTGCTGTCTCCCAAGGAATGGGAGCGAGGGCAAACAGGCTCAGCCAGCAGGCAATTTGCTGCGCCTCATCATCTACTAGCTGCCAGCTCAGCTCAAAGGCCGCAATCACCCCTCGCTCTGCTGTCATTCCCTCGTATGTATTTTGCAGTGCCCGCGCTTCTGTCCGCTGTGCCTCTAACCGCTCTAATAAAACCGCAAAAGAAACCTCCCGCTGCCGAAGGTACTGCCCCACCAACTCCAACCCCAGCGGCAAATACCCCACCCATTTGCAAATCGCCCGCGCCGTCTCCAGCTCTGCCTCAGTCCGCTCCGCCCCGACAATCTGCCGCAGCAACTCCAGCGCCGCCGCCTCAGTCAACACGCCAATGGGAAACGGCTGCACCGTCACCGCTAACTGCTGCTGCCGTGTCGTCATCAATAGGCAAAAGCGCTCTGCCTGCGGGGGCAACACCTCAGCCACTCGCGCATAGTCAGTCACATCGTCATACACCACCAGCACCCGCTCCGCCCCCGGCCAATGGCTCCAGCAGTAGGCCACCTGCGCATTCAGCGCCAAATCTTGCGGCGGATCGAGGTGCAATTTCTCAACGGCAAACTCCACAATCTGCGAGGCCACGTCCAAATCTCGCACCCGTAGCCAGCAAACGCCCCCCGGATACGCCGTTTTATATTGCAGGGCATACTGCCGCGCCAGCTCCGTCTTGCCAACCCCGCCCATCCCCTGAATAGCGGTAATCGCCACCGCGTTACCCTCTGCCAGTTGCTCATGCAGCGCCTTTAGCGGCTCATCTCGCCCTACAAAAGTGTCGCTACCGCGCGGCACATTGCTCAGCTCGCCCGTCCGCTCTGGCTTTGGGGTAGACAGTGCTTGATATATATTTGTCTGGTTGAGCGTAGTGCCATCCCCGATGCTGATCTGGCTGTTATCGGCTCGTTCTACCGTAATGCTCTGCTGAGCAGGCAAAAGCTTAGCGGCTGCTAAAATATCCGTCAGCGAATGAGCCAATGCTGCCTCCCGCTCCATTAGCGCCGTCAGCTCTGCTTGCAATACCTGCTGCCGGGCCTCACTCTCCGGCTGGCTAACCCACTGTTCAAGCGCTGCCTGAGCCGCCTGGCTATCCTTCTTCGTAAAAATCTCTTGATACAGCGCCTTTGCCGTATCGTAAGCATCCGATCCTGCTCTCTTAATTGCCCCCTCGCCCAGCCCGTTTAGGAGTCTGGGTACGAAAGGAGCGATCGCCAAAACGACCGCTTCACCAATTTGGTCAATAGGAGGAACCATACTGCATCAGAAAGGGCTGATTTCTTCCTTAATACAGTACAGCAGGGGTCAAGTCAGCATCAGCTCTTCACTAAAAGCTCAAGGTCAGGGCGATCGCCAAAATGCCACACCGGTTTTGGCGGATAACATTGCACTGGGTATACCTATTTAGCACAAGCAGCCTTTCATTTCGGTTCCCCTTGGTAAGGGGAACCCGGTTGCAAAGGTTTGAGGTTGTTGCGGTGAGATGCTGAGGCTACGCATGTTTGTCTTTACTTTTTGCGCAGCCTAGCCGCAGGTTTAGGGCTATCAGCAAAATAGGCCGCATGATTGATCCTTTTAACACCTGTTTAGGAAGGGGAGCGAGTAGAGAGCTTAAACTATTTCTCCTTTAGAGAGATAACTTTCTCATGAATAATTTGGATAACGCCGTCGAGATTTTGGTAAATTTCTACATTGGTGAATCTTAAGAACTGAACGCCCAGGCTTTCAATGAAACTCTGACGGATTCTGTCGTTTTCTTCAGGCTCAGTGCCCGCATGAGTGGGGCCATCTACCTCTATAGCCAGCTTTAGCTGAGGACAATAAAAGTCAAGAACAAATCGTTCAACACCATACTGTCTGCGAAACTTGGTATCTCCAATCTGCTGCCGACGAATCCTCTGCCACAGCAGTATTTCTGCATTAGGTGCCGAGTTGCGTAGCATCTGGCGCTTATCTTTGTCTGATTGCCTGTTATAAATTTTGGTCATAGCTACGTTTTTCTGCGCTGAGAAAGCCAAGCCTCACCGCCTTTGAGACTCATGCTCATAGTTCCCAGGCCACGCCAACCCGCCTCTAAGCTTAAATCCGACCTGACTACCCCCCCCTTAAAAAGGAATGCACAATCCAGCACAAACAGCCACTCATCTTGGTTCCCCTTACCAAGGGGAACCGCAAGGGAGGGGTCATCAACACCTCATGCACTAAACAAGCACCACCCAGTTCTCCGCATCACGCCACCCATCTCACCCTAAAGCCAACCCTACAGCGATCGCCTTAGCAAACTAATCGCTTCCCCTTGCGCAGCGGTGATAATCAGCCGGTCGCCCACCGCCGCAATCGGGCTCCACAGCCCCGGCTCCGCATAATTCAGCCGATACAGCAGGTGAATGGTCTGCTCAATGGCATCCGGGCTGCCTAGCAGAATATGCCGCAGTGATTCCCGATGCGGACGGCCCTCAGCGTTGAGCGGAATGAGCGGCGTCGGCAGCGTTGGCGGCTCATCGTCAGGGCTCTGATTAGGTTCAGGCGGATGGCAGCCGGTTTGTTCGGTGCTTTGATAGAAATTAGACAGATCGCTGGCCAGATAAGCAGTCGTTTTCATGATTTTTTCAGTGCGAAGTTGAAAAAAGCACGAAAATTTAGCCGCCCAAACTTACTAAAAGTCAGGGCGGCTATGGCATCATGGCCGTAGCCACCTGGACTGGTTGTGTCAGTTCAGTGGGCTAGCTGTCGTTGGTTGGTGCAAACAATCAGCGGCAGCGACTAAATTTTCGAGCGGTTGAGCTATTGCGACGGTTTCACGCAGCAACAACTATGACAGACAGCGTACAGTCTTCTTCTGTGGGCGTCAACTATTTTTGTGGAGAAGTTTAGGCAGTAGATAGGTACTTATTCAGCGCACGCCAACACCGCAACATCAAAACCCTAGAACCGGTTCCCCTTGCTAAGGGGAACCAACGGAGGGGTCTCGGCGTGTAGCGGACTGATCGGAGACCCCTCCCTTACGGTTCCCCTTGGCAAGGGGAACCAAAACGCAAGATTGCTTACGCTAAACATCTATGCTCCCATCCGAACGGCCAAGATGGCCATCTCACAAAAGTTGCAGGGAAAAGCACCGATAGAACCAACTCGAACTTGCACAAGAGTCAGATGGCTCTCCTGCTCTTATACTCTTCTATCTCCTGCTCCCCCATAGCCAGATGCTTCGGCTTTCCAGATGCTTTAGCCTGAGCAAATACCTCACAATTGGAGCATTCCTCATGACTGCTGACGCTGCTAAACCCACGCTAAGCTACTGGCACGTATGGACTGACGATGACGGCGTGAGCCATCAAACACGCTGCAAGCTGACCGCCTTTGAGCAAGAGAGCATGGGCGGTGACGCCGCGCCGCAGTGGAATAACCGGCTGATGAAAGGCGCGGCAGAGGTGCTGTTTTCGGTGCTGCCGGTGGGCTGGGTCGGTGAATGGCACGAAAACCCCAGGCCGCAGTGGATTGTGCCGCTATCGGGCCGATGGTATGTAGAAACAATGGACGGGATGCGCGTAGAGATGGGGCCAGGCGAAGTTTCGTTTGGCGGCGATCAAAAAACGCAGCCCAATGCCGCAGGTCAGCAGGGGCACACGTCCGGTACAGTCGGCGACGAACCGGCAAAGCTGATGGTAATCCAGCTTCAGGGCGATGACTATTTGGCGGCAAAGCCGGGAGATCTGGCGTAGTCTGCGCGAGTGGTAATGATTATCAGTACCATAGAAGGGTTGCTGATAATTGCTGACTATGACCGCCTCTCACTCTGCCAAACTCGCGCCCGACCAGGCTGATATGCCCGCCTGCTCAACGTCTCTGGTGCATTTAGCCAATGTTCGGCAGGTGCAGCCCGACCTGCTGACCACCGATCAGGCGCAGCGCATGGCCGAATTCTTTGGCGCACTCTCCGATCCGCATCGGCTAAAGCTACTATCGGCCCTGGCGCAGCAAGAACTGTGCGTTTGTGACCTGGCAGCGGCAGTGAAGATGGGCGAATCGGCAGTGTCTCATCAGCTTAGGGTGTTGCGATCGCATCGCTTAGTCAAACATCGCCGTCAGGGTCGCAATGTCTACTACAGCCTTGCCGATGACCACATCATGGCGCTTTATCACACCGTTGCCGAGCATCTGAACGAGTAGCCGCTGAGCTTTTAAGGTTGCTTTTCGCTAGAGCAGCCCTATCGAATGCGGTATCATCTGAATAGTTATTCATATATTCAGAAGAATTCGAGCAAAGGTTCTCATGGCATCCACTCATCAGGGTGACTGTTGCGGTCACGATCACTCTCACGGCCATAGCGAAGCCTTCGACTTGCGTAAAGCGCTGACGCCGACTGCGATCGCCGCCCTACTTTTTATAATTGGGATCATATTTAACCCTTCACTGCGCCAAACGCCCTTTGCGATCGCCGAATACGCCGTCTTCATCCCCGCCTATCTGATCAGCGGCTGGCAAGTTTTGACCACCGCCGGGCGCAACATTCTTCGGGGTCAGGTTTTTGACGAAAACTTTTTGATGGCGATCGCTACCTTGGGCGCGATCGCCATTCACGAACTGCCAGAAGCGGTTGCCGTGATGTTGTTCTTTCAAGTCGGAGAGCTGTTTCAAGGTTATTCGGTCGGGCGATCGCGCCGCTCGATCACTGCCCTGCTAGAAGCGCGGCCCGACACCGCTAACCTGAAGGTAGATGGCGAAATTCGCGCAGTCTCTCCCGAAGCGATCAGCATCGGCAGCATAATTGTTGTTCGCCCCGGAGAAAAAGTCCCGCTCGATGGTGAAATTCTATCCGGCAGCTCTCAAGTAGACACCTCCGCGCTCACAGGCGAATCGGTGCCCCGCTCTGTGACGACGGGCGAAACCGTTCTCTCTGGCATGATTAACCAGTCTGGCCTGCTAACTGTCGAAGTTGCCAAAGCCTTTAACGATTCTTCTATCTCCAAGATTTTAGAGCTGGTCGAAAATGCCAGCAGCCGCAAAGCCGACACCGAAAAATTCATCACGCGCTTTGCTCGCTACTACACACCAGCGGTTGTCTTTCTCTCCTTAGCCGTTGCGATCTTGCCGCCGCTTGTAATTGCAGGTGCAACTCAGGCCGAATGGACTTATCGCGCCCTGGTGCTGCTGGTGATTTCCTGCCCCTGCGGTCTGGTAATTAGCATTCCCTTGGGCTATTTCGGCGGCATTGGCAGCGCTGCCAAACGCGGCATTCTGATCAAAGGATCGACGTTTTTAGATGCGCTCACCCAGGTAGAAACCGTTGTTTTTGACAAAACCGGCACGCTGACAAAGGGTAACTTTCGCGTTACTGACGTGGTCACTCACAACGGCATTAGTCAGCAGCAGCTATTGGCGATCGCCGCCCAAATAGGATCGCAGTCTAATCACCCAGTCGCGCAGTCGATTCAGCAAGCGCACGGGCAGTCTGTCGATAGCGCGGCAGTGCAAGACTATCAGGAGATTGCTGGTCACGGCATTCAGGCAACAATCGGCGGGCGCACCGTTCTCGCCGGGAATGATCGGCTGCTGCATCGAGAAAACATTCCTCACGATGTTTGCACGGTCGAGGGCACCGTCGCTCACATTGCCATCAATCAAGAATATTCCGGTCGCATTCTCATCGCCGACGAGCTAAAAGCAGATGCCGCCGCCGCTGTTAAAGCACTCCAGGATCAAGGCATCAAAACCGCAATGCTCACCGGAGACAGCCAGTCAGTTGCTGGCCGCATTGCCCAGCAGCTAGGGCTCGATCAGTACCGCACCGAACTCCTGCCTGAGGGCAAAGTAGACGCGCTCGAAACGTTCTTGCATCAGGCGCACCAATCGCAGCGTAAAGTTGTTTTTGTGGGCGATGGCATTAACGATGCGCCCGTGATTGCCCGAGCAGATGTCGGTATGGCAATGGGCGGGCTCGGTTCTGACGCGGCCATTGAAACTGCTGACGTGGTGATCATGACCGATGCGCCTGGGAAAGTGGTAGAAGCGATCGCGATCGCCCATCGCACCCGCCGCATTGTCTGGCAAAACATCATTCTGGCCCTGACGGTCAAAGTCATCTTTATCGCCCTGGGCGCAGTCGGGCTCGCTAGCCTGTGGGCCGCCGTCTTCGCCGACGTGGGCGTTGCCTTGCTGGCGATCTTAAATGCGGGTCGCGTCTTAAGCGGAGTGGGCACCCTAAAGTGACGGATTAATGCGGACGATTGCCTTGTGAGCCCCTTTAGTTTAGATAGCACCCTTCCTGTGTTGTCGAGTTTGCCGCCCGAGGCTAGAGACTGGCTCACAGCTTTACCCTGGGAGCAGCGCCGGTATGTGCTCTCACTGTGTCATTTGGTCTGCGCCACGCCTTCTGCGCAGCAGGCCGAGTTTTTAGATGCCTATACTGCCGAAGGATTGCTCTCTCGCATCGTTGATGATACCGATACCCGGCAGCGCGTCAACGAACATCTAGTCGGCTTTCGCAGTCAGGCCGAAATCGACAGCGATACGGTTAGAAAATATATCCGGCAGGTGTATGTCCACTCGGTGCAAGACGCCCGCCAGCGGCCCGATCTATACCTAGAGACGGCTTTAATGCTAATGGGTAGCGCCCAAGAGCACAGCAGCGTCCTGAGCTACATTCTAGGGTTTGAGATTCTCAAGCTGCTGTTTGCCATGAGCTGGGAGCAGCACGAGCGGCTCTATCACTTGCAGTCCAATCAGGACGACTTTACCCGCGAATATATCCGGCCCGTGCAGCAGGCGCACAGGCGTCACGGCATTGTCATTCCCAAAGATGAAAAAACCTTCTTTGCCCGTCGCGACTACTTCATTCAGCAGCCCGACATTCACCCGCAGCGCCTGATCGGGCTCATCATTGAAGCCTTTAGCGCCGACAAAATCATCGAGCTAGGCTTTTCGGTGCTGCGGCATCCCAACGCAATCCACTTTGACTACGACTATATCTACGGCTCTCAAAGCTGATTGGCTAAGGTCTGTCTCAACATCTTCCAGGCGGAAGCACCGATCCGGCATTGATTCGGTTCATTCCTGCAAGATTGAGCAGCGTACTGTTGTAGCGCACGGTCTCCCGGTTGATTTGTCGGCCTCGACGCACTTGAAGGCGATCGCTCGGCCCAAAGTTGCTAAAAGTTTCGCCGCTGCTAATAACGTTCGCACCTCTTAAGTTCTGAACAGAAATGCCAGTGACCGCATTGTCATTGACCTGGCCCTGCACACAAATGGCCTCGCCATCAACATAGCCAAATAGGCCAGTAACGTTGTTGCCGCGCTTACTAAATAGAAAAGTCACGCCGCCATTAGCTAGCAGCTCTTGGTCAGAGACCACCGCATTATTGCTTGACCCACTCCAATAGCGATAGTTGCCATCCGGCAAACTGCCAACGGTTGGCTGAGCAGTCGGTGTCGGTCTGCTAATCACCTCTGCTTGAGAAATCAAAATAGCCCTGTCCGATCTGCCGCATTCGATATCTCCCTCGCAAGAGAAGGCAATAATGTTGCCAGTTTCATAAGTCAGCCGAACCTGCGCGCCGACGAGATCTTGTTCGCATAGGTCAAAATTAGCGAACTGAGTCGTTGTTTTGTCGTTCGCGTCTACCAGGTTTACATAGCAAGCGCGATCACCTGCTACCAGCTCAGTTACCGTCGCGACGGTTGGTGACGGCAGTACCTCTACTTGCGTCAGTGCGGGCGTGAACTGAATCTCACTGCCCGCTGAAAGCTGCGTGCAGGTATCGCTATCGACCCTGCCGTTCAGCAACTGATCGATCCCAGTGACCAGCGTGACAGCGCAGCCGTCACCATCTGCTTCAATGCCTAGAACCTGCCCGGTAGGCGGCTGGGCGCTGGCAGCTTGAGCAGTTACCAAAGTAGAACCTAGTGCTATTACCAGCGAAGTTGTGATCTGTGAGCTTGTACGCATGATTCCACCAGTTCGATAGCAGAATTTAGACAAGCTGTGGTCGCTTATCTATGAGCTGCCTTCTCACTGAAGCTAGCCTACAGTCTCACGAAGACCCGTTCAAGATTAAGGACGGTTTGCTTAGCATAGAGTTACAGCTAGTGCTAGCTAGGCCCTAGCCCAATCTTGCCTGCATACACAGCCTGGTCGCCTAGCTCATCTTCAATGCGCAGCAGCTGATTGTATTTCGCCACCCGCTCACTGCGACAGAGCGATCCCGTCTTAATCTGACCGGCCCGAGTCGCCACTGCCAGATCGGCAATGGTCGTGTCTTCCGTTTCGCCCGATCGATGGCTGATCACTGTGCTGAACTGATGGCGCTTGGCCAGGTCAATCGCCTCTAGCGTTTCGGTTAGCGTGCCAATCTGGTTGAGCTTCACCAGCAGCGAATTGGCGGCGAGTTCGTCAATGCCCCTTTGCAGCCGCACCGGGTTGGTTACAAACAGGTCATCGCCTACGAGCTGCACCCGCTTGCCAATGCGCTTAGTCAAAGTCTTCCAGGTAGCCCAGTCTTCTTCGTGCAGGCCGTCTTCGATGGAGACAATCGGGTAGTTACTAGAGAGCCCTTCGAGATAATCGACCATCTCAGCGGGCGAATGGGCCGAACCGTCGTAAATGTACTGTCCGTCTTTATACATTTCGCTAGCGGCGACATCTAGCGCCAGAGCGACCTGTTCACCTGGCTGGTAACCTGCTTCAGCGATCGCCGCCATCAGCAGATCTAAAGCTTCCTGGTTTGATCCCAGGTTGGGTGCAAAGCCGCCTTCATCGCCAACGCCTGTTAGCAGTCCTTTCTTATCGAGCACTTTGCTCAGCGTGCCAAAAATCTCAGCGCCCCAGCGCAGCGCCTCGCGAAAGCTGCCAGCGCCAACCGGCACAATCATAAATTCTTGAATATCAACGTTGTTACTCGCGTGCTCACCGCCGTTAATAACGTTCATCATCGGCACGGGCAGCACATTAGCTAGAGGCCCACCCAAGTAGCGAAAGAGGGGCAGGTCTGCTGCCTGAGCCGCTGCCTTTGCCGTCGCTAGCGACACCGCTAAAATGGCATTAGCACCCAGATTTTTCTTATTTTCTGAGCCATCAAGCGCAATCATAGTGCGGTCAATTTCGATCTGGTTAAAGGCATCTAGCCCAATCAGCTCGCGAGCGATGGTCTCATTCACATTTTCGACCGCTTTGAGAACGCCTTTGCCACTGTAGCGATCGCCATCGCCATCACGTAGCTCATACGCTTCAAAGCTACCGGTAGAGGCCCCGCTCGGCACCTGGGCCATGCCTGCCGCCCCACCTGCCAGGTAAACTTCCGCTTCAATCGTCGGCTTGCCCCGAGAATCGAGGATTTCTCTCGCCTGAATATCTTCAATCGCCGTATCGAGGGAATCAATCATGCTTCACGCCTATTATTCTTAAAGAAGTTTCGTTTTCCATCAGGAAAATGATACGGCACAACGAGAGGATCAGTACAATGCGCTTATTACATACCATGCTCCGAGTCGGCGATTTGGAGAAATCCCTAGCCTTTTACTGCGAAGTGCTCGGCATGAAGCTACTGCGCCAAAAAGACTACCCAGGCGGCAAATTCACGAATGCCTTTGTCGGCTACGGCGATGAAGCCGATCACAGCGTGCTAGAGCTAACCCACAATTGGGACACTGATAGCTACGATCTCGGCGACGCCTACGGCCATATTGCGCTCGGCGTCGATGACATTTACAGCACCTGCGAAGCCATCCGACAGCAAGGCGGCAAAGTCACCCGCGAGCCCGGCCCGATGAAGCACGGCACGACGGTGATTGCCTTTGTCGAAGACCCCGACGGCTATAAGGTAGAACTAATTGAAGGCCGAGGGTAGATTGGGTCGGTAGGCTGGGTGGTGTGTCGGATGCGGCGACCGTTCGGTTGCTATACTGCAATACTGAGTGGGCTTAACAATTCTCTGCTTTAGCCTTGCCTCTCTAAACGAGATAAGAATCTCTTCCTTGACCGCGCTATCCCGCTCCTAATCCTCTCCCTCATGCAGCCAACCGATCCAGATAAATTTACCGACAAAGCCTGGGATGCCATCGTTGAGGCCCAAGATGTGGCCCGCCGTTTTCGGCAGCAGTATCTGGAGGTGGAGCATGTGACGCTGGCCATGCTGGAGCAGTCAGGGCTCACTGACACCATTTTGATCAAAGCGGGTCTCTCTCCTGAGCAGATTTTGCAGGAGCTAGAGGTATTTGCCAAGCGGCAGGCACGGGTGCGAGTCGCTGTCGATAGCAATCTATATCTGGGGCAAAGCCTGGATCGAATGCTGGATGCGGCAGATGGGGCGCGGCTTAACCTGCAAGATGAGCTAATTTCGCTAGAGCACTTGCTGGTCGGCTTTGTAGAAGACGAGCGGATCGGTCGCCGGCTATTGCGCGGCTTTGATGTGGATACGTCTCACATCATGAAGGCGATCCAGGCGCTGCGAGACGGTGGCGAGAAGACGATTGACCAGAGCGCTGACAGTGACTATCCCTCTCTCAATAAATATGGCCGCGATCTGACTGAAGAGGCCCGCAGCGGCAGACTCGACCCGGTGATTGGCCGCGATGAGGAAATTCGCCGGGTAATCCATGTGCTCTCACGGCGCACGAAGAATAATCCGGTGCTGATTGGTGAACCGGGGGTGGGGAAAACTGCGATCGCCGAAGCCTTAGCTCAGCGCATCATCAATGGTGACGTGCCCGAATCGCTCAAAAACCGCACGCTAATCTCCCTAGATGTAGGCAGCTTGATTGCCGGAGCTAAATACAGGGGTGAATTTGAAGATCGGCTGCGTTCGGTGCTGAAAGAAGTCACTGATTCGGGCGGACAGATTGTCA
This sequence comes from Leptolyngbya sp. BC1307, assembly GCF_002286735.1. Classification (GTDB taxonomy): domain Bacteria; phylum Cyanobacteriota; class Cyanobacteriia; order Phormidesmidales; family Phormidesmidaceae; genus Phormidesmis. The sequence continues at coordinate 81,514 of NZ_NRTA01000013.1, read as the reverse complement.
TGTTCATCGACGAGCTGCATACGGTCGTTGGGGCAGGCGCAGGTCAGAACAATGTAGACGCCAGCAATCTGCTTAAGCCCATGCTGGCGCGAGGCGGGCTGCGCTGCATCGGGGCGAGTACGCTCGATGAGTATCGTAAATACATCGAAAAAGACACGGCCCTAGAGCGACGCTTTCAGCAGGTGTATGTCGGTCAGCCGAGTGTCGAAGATGCCGTGTCGATTTTACGCGGATTGAAAGAGCGCTACGAAGTGCATCACGGGGTAACCATTTTAGATTCGGCGCTGGTGGCGGCGGCGGCGCTGTCAGATCGGTATATCAGCGATCGCTTCCTCCCCGACAAAGCCATTGATCTCATTGACGAAGCCGCTGCCAAGCTGAAAATGGAGATCGACTCCAAGCCTGAGGAGCTAGAAACTATTGACCGGCGGCTGATGCAGCTAGAGATGGAGAAACTCTCTTTAGAAAGCGAAGAGACTGCCGGATCGGCGAATAAAACCTCTCGCCAGCGGCTTACCCGACTCAAAGAAGAGATCGAATCCCTCTCAAAAGAACAGAAAATACTCGACGAACAGTGGCACGCTGAGAAAGAAACTCTCAGCGCTATTAATGAGCTGAAAGAAGAAGAGGAACGCACCCGCTTGCGAATGAATCAAGCTGAGCGGGCCAACGATCTAGAACGCGCCGCTCAGCTCAAATATGGCCGACTAGAAGCTATTCAGCGCGAACTTGAAGAACACGATGTCAACCTACAAGCCATGCAGGCTAAGGGCCTGACCATGCTCAAAGAGCAGGTAACCGAGGCCGATATCGCTGAGATTGTCGCTCGCTGGACCGGCATCCCGGTCAACCGGTTGATGGAATCTGAGCGGCAAAAGCTGTTGCAGTTAGAGAGCCATTTGCATCAGCGGGTGATTGGGCAGTCGGAAGCGGTCACCGCCGTTGCAGCGGCAATTCGGCGAGCGAGAGCTGGCATGAAAGACCCTGGCAGGCCCATTGGTTCATTTCTCTTTATGGGGCCAACGGGTGTGGGTAAAACTGAGCTGGCCCGCGCCCTGGCTGCCTTTTTATTCGACACTGAAGAGGCGTTAATTCGCCTGGATATGTCGGAATACATGGAGAAAAACTCCGTCTCGCGCCTGGTGGGCGCGCCGCCTGGATATGTCGGCTACGAAGAGGGCGGACAGCTCTCCGAAGCAGTGCGCCGTCGTCCTTATTCTGTTGTCCTGCTAGACGAAGTTGAAAAGGCCCATGCCGATGTCTTCAACATTTTGCTACAGGTATTAGACGATGGGCGAATTACCGACTCGCAAGGGCGCACGGTAGATTTTCGTAACACCGTGATTGTGATGACGAGTAATATCGGCAGTGAGCACATTTTAGATGTGGCGGGCGATGACGCTCAGTTTGAAGAAATGCAGGTTTTGGTATTGGGAGCGCTGCGATCGCACTTTCGCCCCGAGTTTCTCAATCGCATTGATGACCTGATTCTCTTCCATGCCCTCACCAAAAAAGAGCTGCGCAGCATCATCACCATTCAGCTCAAGCGCATTCACCGGCTGCTGTCTGACCAGAAGATTACGCTGGAGATGTCAGAAGCTGCTATCGACCACGTTGCCGACGCCGGTTACGACCCGGCCTATGGTGCTCGCCCGCTGAAGCGAGCCATTCAGCGCGAGCTAGAAAATCCGATTGCCACGCTGATTTTAGAGAACACCTTTAGCGAAGGCAGTACGGTGATGATCGACGTGAATAAGTCAGGTGAGCTGAACTTTGGCGTCAAGCCCGCCGCGCCTGAAGTAGAGCCCGCTGCGAAGACAGATGAAACAGAGAAAAAAGAGGTAACCGTAGCCTCGGACTGATGTTTTGGAGCGCCTTTACACCGCCTGATAAGCGAAGTTGAGCGTAGCCCATTTAGAAGCATCTAGCGTGTAAACGTCGTCGCTGCTGTTCTGGCTAATGTCGGTGAGCAGGGCCTCGACCATCTTTAGGGGGTCAGGTAAGGGACTGATGCGCTGACTGCCGCTGTTGGCTGAAGCGATAAGCAACGTGTTGAAGGTGCGAGTAAGCGGTAAAGTGCTGCACACCACATAGGTTTCTACTGGCCCAGGAGGTGCCTCCACCGCCCAGTCTAGCTCGGCGCTGGGAATGGCTACCGAGCTGCCGGGGGCAATGGTTGTGGCAGCAATGCCAGCAATTTCTACTGTTCTTTCAGCTTCTGGAGAAGGGGCAGACAGATCTCTGACCGGACAAAAGGCCGACAGTCGCTCTCTGGGGTCTACATTGATCAGCGTGTAGTACAGGGGCTCTTCGCTGTCGTTGAACAACCGGTAGCGCACCCGGCTTCCTACTGGCACCTCGGGCGCAAAGCCATCTTTACTCAAGGGATTGCTCCGCTGCCTCATGGGCTGAACTGAGCGCAGCGTTTGGTGGCTCAGCACTACCTCTTGCGGATCAGCAGTTTCTAGCGTCACTCTGATGGGCAGTCGCGAAGCCGCCCTATTCTCACTTAGGCGCAGCATTTTTAGCGCAAGTAGTGCCTGTAGCTTGGGTGTTAGCCGGGTCACTGCTGGTTTAATAGCTTCGTCTTGCAGGGCTAAAGTGCCTGGAATGAGCGATCGCGTCAAAGAAAACAACCCATATCCCGATGAGCCCCTGGGCTCGGGGGGGGCGGCAGGTTCGTCACTGACGATCTGAGCTACGGTCGCTGCCCTGTCCGATACGATCCCTTCGGGAGATAGACTGGCAGCGCGCCTTTGCTGCTGATTGGGCTTGGCGGGATGCAGACTGGCCGTCAAGGTCTCCGGGCTCCGAGCTAAGGGCTTACCCAGCAGACAGTCAGCCGGTAGCTCCGTATCGGAAGTAGAGCTGACAAAGGCTAAAGACGACAGGGCACTGGTCGCATCTACTCGCTCAATCCGCTCCAGGCGGCTGTCGAGCGCAACGACCAGATCGATGCTTTTGGGCAGCGTTCGGACATCCTCGAAGACCGGGTCGCCGGGCTGAACTGGCGTCGCCTGTGGCGAATAGATGAGATTGGCTTTACCTATCAGTCCCTCGCGCGATCGCAGCCGCAGCCGCCGGTCAGCGCAGGTTAAGACAGATGCCGGTGAGAGGTATTCCAGCACTCGCGGCGGTAGCCCCCCTAACCATAGCGTGACGGACTTGCCGTCGGAGTTGACCGATTTGATCACCCCTTCGCCCCGGGTGCCCTCAAGAATGGGCGTATCATAAACTGGCGCGGTGCTCTCTGAGCTTTTTTGCAGGGCCGGATTGCGGTTGCCACTAACATTGGGCTGCTGATTGCTGCCGCCCCAGCGCACCAGGGTTTCATGCGATCGCCCCAGCGTTTGCCCCACCGTTACCGGCGCTGGCGCTGACCACAAATACTGGCTGAGCACGTAGGTAAAGGCCCCGGCATTAAACCCATTCCACTGCCGCTCTAGCACCACATTGTCTAGGTCTGCGCCGCGCAGCAACACCCCCGGAAAAGCTGACTTCTTGGCCGGTCGGGCTTTTTCTAATAGTGGAAAAGGGGCCGGTAGCTGACCGGTGGCAATGGCCGAGCGGGCACGCGATCGCAGTCCTCCCGAGAGCGGCACCGGCATATCGACAAACCCGGCATCTAAAACAGTGGTAATGCGCTTGGTTTTGAGCTGCTGTAGCAGAGATTTTAGCTCGGCTTCAGAAATATCGTTCAGAGCTGGGCGGGTTTCGGTCGGCAGCAGACCGTCAATCGGCACGAGCGATCGCACCGTCTCGCCCTCAGGCGAATCTTCAAACCGCACTTCAGCGCCATAGCCACTGAAGTGAAAGACGACGACATCGCCTGCGGTTGCTTGGTTGTAAAGGTGGTCAACAAACGCCTGATAAATCCCGGTTCGTGTCGCTTGGCCGTTTGTTAAGCAGACAATATCCTCAGGCAAAAAGCCAAAGCGATGGATCAGCAGCTCCCTTTGCAGCGCTACATCCGTCACGCAGCCCGCCAGCTTACCCAGCTGACGGGCTGACGGGTCGAGAGACAGCGCCTCAGCCGGATAGTTATCGATCCCAATCAGTAGAGCTAGCTTACGCCCTGCTGACTGCGCCAATGCCTGGCCGTAAGCTTTTGCCTGCGGCGGAATGCCCAGCGCGATCGCTAGCTCGGTGAGGCCCAAAGCGGTAACCACTGCGCCAGTTTTTTGAAAAAACGCTCGTCGGCTCAAACCCACCAGACCTCACCCCCTATCGAATCGTTCATCTAACGTTTGTCGCTGCCTGCATTAAGGCAATCTTGGGCAGGCTCAGGCAGTCTGCATCGCCCGAGCTAGCTCCTTGGCCACTTCCGGACGAGAAAACTCCGGCGGCGGCATTTTGCCTTCTCTCAGCAGCGCTCGCACTTTGGTGCCCGAGAGGTGAATGCGCTCCTCGGGCTTGCTCGGACTGGTTTTAGTGGTTGCCATCGTACCAGTGCGCGTGCAGTAAAAGGCGTGCTCAAACTTCATGGGCGTGATCCCCAGTTCCCCAGGATCGAATTCATTAAAGATAGCCTGAGCGTCATAGGTACCGTAGTAGTCACCGACACCTGCATGGTCGCGGCCCACAATAAAGTGAGTGCAGCCGTAGTTTTTACGAATCAGGGCGTGAAAAATCGCTTCCCGAGGGCCAGCGTAACGCATTGCCGAAGGATTAATCGCCAGGATCACCCGATCTTGGGGGAAGTAGTGCTCCATCATGATCTCGTAGCAGCGCATGCGCACATCTGCGGGAATGTCGTCGCTCTTAGTCGCGCCGACTAGCGGGTGTAAAAACAGACCGTCTACAGTTTCTAGCGCGCACTTTTGAATGTACTCATGCGCCCGGTGAATCGGGTTGCGGGTTTGGAAGCCGACGATGGTTTGCCAGCCGCGATCGCGAAACAACTGCCGCGAGTCTGCCGGGTCAATCTGATAGTCGGGAAACAGCGGATGGGCGTCGCGCTCAAGCAGCCACACGTCGCCAGCCAGGTTTATCGGCCCCTGGTCATAGACAACTTTTACCCCAGGGTGCTTATCTTCATCGGTACGGTAGACGTTGACCGCCTCTTTTTTCTTGTCGTAGGTATACTTTTCGCTAAGTTCTAGCACGCCAATGAAGCGACCGGTCTCATCGTCCAATCGCACTAACCGGCCAATTGTCAGCGGCTCGGCAACGGCTTCACTGACCGACAGCGTCACCGGTACCGACCAGGGCAAACCGCTGGCCAATCGCATATCGGTAACGACGGGATCATAGTCAGCCTGGGCCATAAAGCCAGTTAGCGGGCTAAAGCCACCGATGGCAATCATCACCAAGTCTGAGGCGGCGCGGAGGTCAAGGGTAACGCGGGGGAGGCTGTCTGCCTTACTCAAAAAGTCTTGCTTTTGCTGGGGGCTGGCCAGGCGGTTGATTAGCGTACCGCCGTGGGCAGCAATGGCGTCTTTCACTGTACTCAAGGGATTCTTCCTCAATGGTTTCTATCTGATACGTCGGTGTTTGACAGGGGTTTCATGGGCTCAAGCCGAATGTATGGGCTCGATAATACCGCCCCCCAGCACCCGTCCTCCTCTTTCATACCAGACAGCGGCCTGTCCGGGGGTTACCCCAAACTGCGGCTCATCAAAAATTATTTTTACACGGTCTGTACCGTCTGCGCTGTGTCCTGGAACAATCGTTGCGCCAACAGCAGCGGCCCGGTAGCGGATTTGCACCTCGGCTGAGATTGGCCCTGCTGGCGGCGCAATAGATACCCAGTTCACCCGGTGGGCGGTGCAGCTAGGCGCGGTCACACTGTCGCGCTCCCCCACGACAACCTGATTGCGCCCAACATCCAGCCCAATTACATAGAGCGGATTGGGCGCTGCGATGCCTAAGCCCTTACGCTGGCCGATGGTGTAGTGGTGAATGCCGTCATGCTGACCAAGAATTTTTCCGGCTGGATCGACAATGTCTCCGGGTTTGGGGGCCAGATATTTATCGAGAAACGTTTTCATCGAGCCGTGCTGCTCGACTAAACAGAGATCCTGGCTTTCTGGTTTATCGGCAGTATGCAGTCCTAAGCTAGCGGCCATCTCTCGGGTTTGAGGCTTGGTTTTTTCGCCCAAGGGGAACTGGGTGGCGGCTAGCTGCGCCTGGCTTAAGTCGTAGAGAAAATAAGACTGGTCTTTATTGCGATCTACCGCGCGGCGAAGCTCGTAGCGTCCGGTTTCGGCGTTTTGGGTGATGCGGGCGTAGTGACCGGTGGCAATATAGTCAGCGCCGAGTTCGTCAATGGCGTAGCTGAGCATGGGGCCAAATTTGACGGTGCTGTTGCACTGCGAGCAGGGTAGGGGCGTGACGCCTTGGGCGTAGCCTTCTACCAGGTAGTTGACAATATTGCGCTCAAAGACTTCGCGGGAGTCAACGACTTTATAGTCAATTCCCAGATCTTCGCAGAGCTTGGCAGCATCAGTCATGCCTTCCGAGCAGCACTGGCCTTTACCTTTCATTAGCCAGAGGGTGAGGCCAGTGACTTCGTGACCCTGGTTATGGAGGGTGGCTGCTGCGACAGAGCTATCTACCCCGCCCGATAAACCGACGACAATTTTGCTCATGAAAATGAAAGGAAACACCTCACTAGGCTAGCATTCGCAGCCTCGAATGACGTTCTCAATGACCTTCTTTAAGAGCTAAATAGGCGATCGCCATTCCACCCCCTAGCGCCGTCAAGAGTCCTAGCTTACTAACGGCGTTTGGGCTCGTTTGCGGTTCGGCTGAGGCCAGGGTTTCAATAGCGAGTTGGGCGATCGCCGCGTGGCCTTGTTCGGTCGGGTGAACTTGATCCCAGAATAGGAACTGTTTGGGATTGTCGCAAAGAGAGACAGAAGCGGTCTCTGAGCGACTTTTTACCAGGCAGGGATCGCTGACGTTGGTCAGCCCGAATTGAGTAGGACTGTCAACGACCGCGCTGAACAAACCTGCCAAATCTAGCGGGATAATCTCAGCCTGGGTAGTCGCGGCCAGGGCATCGAGCTTTTGGGCTAAGAGCTGGTTATGCCGGGTAGAAAGGCTGTTTAGTAGAGCGGCACTCTGGGGAGTGGCCTGGTTGAGAAAGTTAGCGTAAGGCTGCTGCCCTAAAATTGGCAGATTGCTAATGAGCAGGTGTCTAGCGCCCGACTCGATCAGGGCCGTCGCTGCGCTAATGACATGGTCACTGACTTGTTCAGGGAGGTCAGCGAGAGCCGCCACTGATGGGGTGAGCCGAACGGCTTCGTTATAGTCATTACCGCCGACGAGCAGCAAATAGAGCGTGTCGGGGTTGGGCGGGGCGATCGCACTCAAATCGCGAAAGCTTTCGATCTGCTGCTGTAATCCGTATAGCTGCGAGCCGCTGACGTTGAGATCAGAAGATAAGCTACCGGCTAAGGCGAAGTTAATGCCGTCAGCAGGCGGCGATGTTTTGCCATTTAAAACACTGGGTAGGACTTTAGTCGAGAGCGCCGGAGACAGCTTCAGCTCATCGGCAAGCTGTTCTACCCAGAGCGGGCCGTTAGAAAACTTTTGGGCATAGGGCGGTGAAGGGGGACGCTCAGTCAGATTGAAAATGTTGCCCGCATCCATCAGGCTATCGCCAAAGATGTTGACTGCCGCGTAGTCCGGACGACTCTCTAGGTTATTGTCTTGGGCAACGGCGTGAAGGGAAATGGCGCAAATGAAGAGAAAAGATGCAAGAGCGATCGCAATCTTTCTAATCTTGCTTTGATAGGTCAGGCGCATAGTCGTTCTGTGCTGGCGTTCTGTACTGGCATTCAGTGCTGATGCAGGGTTTCTACCCATTCGAGTGCAATCAAAGCGTCTTCGAGAAACAGAAATAGACTGTCTTGAACCGCCCCATAGCGTTTTTTCAAGCGAATGCCATCAGCTTGGTCAGATGCTAAGTTCAAGCATCGCCCGGTAAGCTGCTTAGGTCAGGGAGTTCTTTCATGGCGTCAGCCTATATCGCTTCTCTCGGTTTTGGCATTGCCCTAGTGGGGGAGCTGAGCAATTACGGACAAAGCGCTAGACAGATACCCAACATTCTCAAGAGTTAGGTAGCCACTGCTAGACCTTCCTGGCAGTATCTTCACCTACACAGCAGTAGCTTAAAGAACAGATGTTAGCCGCCTATAAATACTGACGGCTGGGTACCATCCCTGTAGAATTCGACGGAGAATCGCTGTTCTCTATCAGCTAGCCATGACTGCCAAACTTCGACTGTCTTCGTCGCGATCGCTCTGGTCACTGCTGCCCGGCGGCATCATCCTTGGGGGCGTTTTGCTGACCCTGTGGATACAGACTTTTACTAGCAATGGCGTGGTATTTAGCGGCGACGGCGGGCTGAAGGCGCTGCTCGCTCAGCAGATGGCCCAGCAGCTATCAGCAGGCGACTGGCCGTTGGAGATGGCCCTGCGTTTGTCTGCTGCCGACTGGGTCGAAACGTTATGGCAACAGGGACTTTATCCTTTTCAACCGCCCTTTGTCTATGAAGTCGGCGCAAAGCACTTCATCACTTTTCCGTTTACCTTTCCGCTGGTGAGTGCGCCTTTTTATGCGCTTTTTGGCGATCGCGGCCTTTACATCATCCCTTTGGTTGCGCTCTGGTCTATCTGGCTAAGATTTTGGCAAATCGGTCACCGCGCAGGTTGGGACTCCGGCGCGCTGTGCTTGGGACTGATCAGCCTGATTTTTGCTTCGCCGCTCACCCTCTATGGCGGCATGTACTGGGAGCACACGCTGGCAGTGGCGCTGGCTTTTTGGGGCGTCAGCATTCTGCTGTTTCCACCGGGCGTTACCCTAACGCGCCGTCAGTGTTTAGTCAGCGGCTTTCTGATTGGTTTGGCCGTCTGGTTTCGTCCAGAGTTTTTATGTTTGGTCGCTGTAGTGGGGCTAATGGCCGCTGTTGGCTGGGCGTTTCCTCGCTGGCGGATGTCGCCGCCCTTCACCCTGAACGAAGCCCTCATGCTAATCGGGGCGATGGCTGGGACTGTAGGCGTTTTCTTCGGCCTCAACACCGTTATCTACAGCCATCCTTTAGGCATTCACGCCATTCAAATTGTCGAAGAGTCCACGCTCTCTGACCAGATTACTCAGGCGAGAGACGGCTATCGGCAAATGTGGGTCTCTCTACGCCGCTATTTTCCGGTGGTCGTATTTGTTGGCTCAGCTGCGCTGGCAAGTCTCAAGCTGAGAAAAAATCGCCCTACGGCTGCTCGCTCAGTCGAGACTGTCGGCACTCAAACTATCGGTGCCCAGACGGTAGGCTCAACCGCGCAGCCTCCCAACCTTGCGCCCGTGCGACTGGCGCTGATATTAAGTCTGCTCTTTGCCCTCAGTGTGCCGCTGATTGTGCCGCCGGGGGCGGGCGGTAAGCAGTGGGGGCCGAGATTTTATCTGATTTTGGTGCCACTTCTGTCGGTTGTGCTGGCTGAGCAGATGCAGGTTGGGTTCTTCAGGGGGTGGGCGCGGCGAGTGGCTCTGGTTGGGGCAGCGGCTGTGCTGATACTAGGCATTCAGCTCAACACGGTTGACGGCGCGTTTAGCGTCTACAAAGACGATCAAACTCAATCGATTTCGCTGCCGGGTAACTATGCGCCAGTTGCGCCCGCGATCGCCGAACTCCAGCAGCAGCCCTTACCCTGGGTGGCTATGTCTCACGAGTTTGTCGCTCAGCAGCTCTGGAGCGCCCTACCCGATAAGACCTTCTTCCGTACCGAGACCATTGCCGAAGTTAAGCAGCTCGCAGCCGCCCTGGTTGAGCAAAGCGAAAGCGAATTTCTATACGTATGCTATCCTCACCGGGACTGTCCTACCCCAGAGACCCCAGTCAGCGAGTTAGGACTGCCCAACAGTAACCGCAGCCTGAGGTTTGTCCCTTTGGGTACCTACGGTAAGTATCCGCTATACAGAGTAGAGATTGCATCATGAAGGCTCAGGGTTCCTTAGTTCAAAAGTTGCAGCGGTTGCCTATAGGCCGGTTTTTGCGGTTTGGCGTCGTCGGCTTTAGCGGTCTTTTTGTCGATATCGTAGTTTTTTATCTGCTGCGCGAACGCCTTGGGCTAGATTGGCGGTTGAGCACTGCAATATCGATTGAAGTCGCCATCGTCAACAACTTCTTATGGAATGACGCCTGGACGTTTGCCGACCTCGCTCGAAGGCAGCAAGGCTGGGGAGCCCGATTTCAGCGGTTTCTTAAGTTCAACTTAGTCTGTCTGATGGGAGCCTTCTTACAGGTCACCATCATGGCGCTGATCCTGGCGATGCCGATGACCGATCAGCTACCAACCATCATGGGGAATTTAGTCACCGCCGACTGGACTAACAACGCTGATGAGTACTTCGCCAAAATTATAGCGATCGCTCTTGTAACCCTCTGGAACTTCTGGATTAACCTCAAGCTCAGCTGGCGCACTAAAAAATAGACAGTTCCCCTTCCCGTTTCCCTTTCTCTCAACGCACCCCCAACCAATCTCTAAAGCCACATCAACCCCCTACTGCTGATAAACCTGTAGCTCAAACTCGTCAAGATTCATCGTGCCGCTCAGCGCCTGGCTATTGATCAGCGGGTACTGTGCCTGCAACAGCGCTTCGGTTTTGTCGATGAAGGCCGCCGCTTCAGCCTCAGTCTCAGGTTCGCGCCACAGCGGATAGTCGGCCTTGAGCCATAGCACCCGCCGGTAGTCTTTAGCGGCCAACGCAGCCTGGAGCGATTCGGTTACCTTGGCCGGGTCAGTTGCCAGCACGTCGGTATCCGTCTGGTCATCCAGGTAATATATCAGCCTTAGCACATGCCCCCAGGCCCGAGAATTCATCACGACTAGAGTAGATTCATCAGTCTCTAGCAGGGCGCTGTTAACGGTATGAAACATCTGGCGATCGCGCCCCACAAAATCCCCGACATTCACTGCCAGGTACACTGCCAGCAGACCTGCTGTCAGCACTTCTCGCCAGCGCCCGGTCGCCAGCTCTAGCCAGGCCGCCACCAGCAGCAAACATCCCGGTAGCGCCACAATCGTCGAGCGACCCCAGCCAAACCCCAGCGTGTACGTATTCGCCGCAATATCAATCGCCAGAGCCACGGCCAGCGGCAGCAGCCCCATCAACACGCCAATCATCAGCACGCGATACTGTCGCCGTCGGTAGAGCCCCACCACGCAAACCCCCAAAAAGCCGAGCACCCCGCAGCCAATTGCCACCGCCGTCGGCTTAATCGGATCGCCTAGCGGCTCCATGCTGGTCGTCAGATGGCCCAGCAGCAGATGGTTTCCTACCGTCTGAGCGAGATCTTTACCGTGCTGCAAAGCGGACTGTAACGGTCCGCCCGCCGATGATATTTGACTGAGCACATCTCCCCGGTTGCGGGCTTGCTGGCGAGTTCCCCACAGCGCCCAGGGCATGAATAGCAGTATCCCTGTCGCCATTGTCAGGCCATGCTGAAACCAGTGCTTGCGGTCTAGATAGAGAACGAGCGCTGCTAGTCCAAATAGCCAATAGGCAAATAAGTACTGAGTCAGAAACCCGGCTGTGATAGAGATCGCCATTCCGCCCCGCAGCAGCCAGCGCTGCCATCCCTGGGCCTCAGCCGTCCGTCCGTCTCTATCAACGCCAGTCAAAGCCAGCAAGCACCCGCCGCTCACCACCACCCAAAACACTAAGCCAGTGTACATGCGCAGATTTAGAGAGTGCGAGAAGAAAAAGGGATTGAGCGAAAGCAGCGCTGTAAAGATGAGTCCGCCTCGCTGACCGAGCACCCGCCGACCCAGGCTGTGAGCCAGCAGCAGCGTCACCAGACTCACCAGCACCACCAGGCTGCGCAAAGCCGCTTCGCTATTGCCAAATAGCCGCATCCACCCGTGCTCACTCAGATAAAACAGCGGCGGATGCGGGTCTCCCAGCGTGCCTTTTATGACGTTTTTGACCGTTTCTAACGCACCAGAAATTCCGTTTTCAGCCGGTAGGTTGAGCAGCGGCGAAAAGTCTTTAAGGGCGAACGGTTCATTATCTGGCAGGCGGTAGGCGTTCTTTTGCCCAGTCGATATTAGGACAGAAAGCACCTCGTCGTACCACAGCTCTCGCTTACCAGCCCACAGTGCCCGTAGCCCTATCCCGATCGCAATACACAGCAGCAAAAAACCCTTGATAGCGGTGTCCCACTGGCTACGAGCCGCTAGCTGAGCGCTTGACGCAGCGCCACCATCTTGAATAGAACGATCAAAAGGGCCATTCATAGCGCCTGCATCTCTTCTGAGTAGTTAATAAATTAGTTAGATTGTTTACCGGGTTTGCGCGCTCGCTTCAGGCGCGAGCGGTACTTTCTCTGCACCATAGGTATCCCTTACCAGGTAAAGCGGACGACCCTTTACCTCTTCATAAACGCGCCCTAAATATTCACCCAAAATGCCCAGGCTGACCATCTGCACCCCGCCTAAAAACAGCACAGCCACCATCAAAGAGGCATAGCCGGGGACTTCGATACCCAAAACCAGCGTGCGCAGCAGCAAAAAAGAGCCGTAGAGAAAAGAGAGCACCGCAAATCCGATGCCGACATAGCTCCACATTCGCAAGGGAGCCAGGCTAAACGACGCAATGCCGTCGATGGCGAAGTTCCACAGCCGCCAGTAGTTCCATTTAGTCTGACCGCTGTGACGAGGCTCCCGGTCGTACATGACTTCGGCCTGGCGATAGCCCACCCAGGCAAAGAGCCCTTTCATAAATCGGGTGCGCTCGGGCAGTTGCTTAATCACTTCTACGACCCGTCGGTCTAGCAGCCTGAAGTCGCCAGTATCGCGGGGAATCGGCACTTTGCTCATGCGCTCCATCACCCGGTAAAAAGAATTGGCCGTCACCCGCTTCAGCCAGGTTTCGCCTTCGCGCGATCGCCGCTTAGCGTAGACTACGTCATAGCCCTCTCGCCACTTAGCCACCAGTACCTCAATCAGCTCCGGCGGATCTTGCAAGTCGGCGTCAATCGGCACAACCGCCGCGCCATTGGCATAGTCAATACCAGCCGTGAGGGCCAACTCCTTGCCAAAGTTGCGCGAGAGCGCCACAATTTTTATCCGAGGATTGCGCTGTCGGTGACGTTTCAACCCCTCAACGGTATCGTCGCTGCTGCCATCATCCACGCAGATGATTTCATAGGTAGTGCCTAGCTGATCGAGCACGGTTTCTAACCGCTTAAATAGATAGTCAATATTAGATGCCTCACAGTAGAGCGGCACCACTACCGAGATGTCTACAGATGACTGAGTTGGCAAAGGTGTCTCCATAAGACTATATTCACATTTACGTAGGTTTTGGGCGATATCGACCTGTCTATTAAGTGCCTACCTAACAGAGATACTGGATACGCTCTTTACAGTCAAACAAAATCGGGCGTTGCCGCTTAAATTTAACCCTTACGTATAGATCCTTTGTAGATGGTTCATAAAAAGACCCGATGGGCAATCTGCTGTTAAGTTTGCATTATTAATGTTTAATGTTCCCTGCTAGCTAACGCCCGTATTTGATCATGAACCAGCCGCTGCTCTCACCGCCATCTGGCCCACTACAGGTGCCCCTGACCGCGCCCACAGCAGCTGAGGTTCCACCTAAGTCTTTTGCCCCACCGCTACAGTTTTCGCTAGTTATTCCCACTTACAACGAGCGTGGCAACGTCGCCAAAATTGTCGCTCAGCTGGCTCGCTTGCTAGATGGCTTTATCCCTGGTGGCTATGAGCTGATTTTGGTAGATGACGACAGCCCAGATCGCACCTGGCAAGTGGCTCAAGATCTGACAGAGACCTATCCACAATTACGGGTGATGCGTCGTCAGCAGGAGCGCGGCCTGTCTTCAGCGGTGATTCGGGGCTGGCAGGTAGCCCGAGGTGAAATTTTAGGTGTGATCGATGCCGACCTTCAGCACCCGCCGGAAGTCCTGCTCAAACTGCTGCAGGCTACCCTGGACGGGGCTGATTTAGCAGCGGCGAGTCGCCATGTAGAAGGGGGCGGGGTCAGCGACTGGAGTATCGTTCGGCGGTTTTTGTCACGGGGAGCCCAAATGCTGGGCCTGATGGTTTGTCCGGCAGTGGTCGGTCGGGTGAGCGATCCGATGAGCGGTTATTTCATGGTGCGGCGCAGTGCGATCGCTGGCCCCCATCTCAACCCTGTAGGCTACAAAATTTTGCTAGAGGTAATTGGTCGCGGCAATATCGACCAGATTGCTGAAGTCGGCTATGTCTTTCAAGAACGTGAATCGGGTGAGAGCAAGGTGACCTGGAAGCAGTACGTGGAGTATTTAGGTCATTTGGCCCGGCTGCGATCGCGCGGTAGAATCGGCCGCCTGCAGCAAAAATTACCGCAGCAAATGCCGGTCAAGCGCTTCATTCGCTATAGCCTGGTCGGGCTGAGCGGTGTCTTAGTCGATATGGCGGTGCTTTACTTGCTCAGCGAAGGCGCTGGCTTAGCCCTGACTCGCAGCAAAATCGTCGCTGCCGAAGTGGCCATCCTCAATAACTTCTTGTGGAACGACGCCTGGACATTTGCCGATATGGCTCAGCACCAAAAAGGCTGGAGCACCCGGTTCAAGCGACTGCTGAAGTTCAATGTTATCTGCCTGACCGGGCTGGTGATGGGTGTGCTGCTGCTAAACGTGTTTTATAACCTGGTTTTTGGGCAAAACCTTAAATACCTGGCTAACTTGCTGGCGATCGTCCCTGTGGCCGTATGGAACTTCTGGATTAACCTCAAACTGAGCTGGCGCGTTACGGCTGTGAAAGAGGGCTGACTGTGCTTAGGTTCTGTGGGTTCTTCACTTCGCTACTCTCGCCAGACTTCTAGCAGCGAAGTAGCACGGTCAATACCGACGGTATCGTCTTGCCTTTCATAAAGCCGCAGCGCCTGCTGTAGCGTTTCGATAGCAGCGTTCTGATTACCCTGCCCCCACAGGGCCAGCCCCAGGTTGTAGCGCACGCCGGCATCTTCAGGGAAAGCGCGGCTCAGATGACGATAAGACAGTACCGCTCGCAAATATTGTCCCCGAGCGAGCAGTAGTCCGCCTAAGGCAGCCTGAGCAGGCAGCAGCCCCGAGTCATATTTAACCGCCTGCTCCAAGTGGCTAAGCGCAGCATTGTCATCGCCCCGATCAAGCAATATCCTGCCCAGATTGAACTGTGACTCAGCGTCGCTAGCGTTTAGCCGAACGGCGCTCTGAAAGGCTTCAAAGGCACGAGACTCGTTGCCCTGCTCTAGCCAGATACTGCCCAGGGTCGCGTATACGCTACTGCGGCTAGCATCGAGCGAAATAGAGCGCTCCAGAGGGCTGAGGGCGGCGTCATAGTCGTCTTGAGCCAGATAGAGCATGCCAATGGCTTCGTAGGTCTGCGCGTTATTGGGAGCAATGCTAACAGCCTGTTCGTAAGCGCTCCGGGCTTCGTCGTACGCCTCTAAGCGCAGCAGCGATCCGCCCAAACCGATGAAGGC
Organism: Leptolyngbya sp. BC1307; assembly: GCF_002286735.1. GTDB lineage: Bacteria > Cyanobacteriota > Cyanobacteriia > Phormidesmidales > Phormidesmidaceae > Phormidesmis. The sequence continues at coordinate 66,043 of NZ_NRTA01000013.1, read as the reverse complement.
GTCAGCCGCGCGAGGGCTAATGCCAATCAGGGTGCGGTAGGCATCAGCAGCCTGCTCGTAGCGCTCGTTCATAAATAGGCTGTGAGCAAGACCGTAGTGAAAGGGCAGATTGCGCGGATCTCGATCTAGCGCCTGACGATAGTATTCTGCGGCGGCTGCAAAGTTGCCCTGCCTGCCCTGTAAATAGGCAATGCCAGAATAGATGCGGGCATTGTCGCGGTCTACCTGTAGGGCCTGCTGATATAGGGCGATCGCCCCTCCATAGTCGCTTGAATCAATTTTCTTTTGGGCTTCGCCAATTAAGTTAGAGAGGCGTTCCTTTTGCTCATCGCTGAGATCGTCGCGGTCTGCTTGGGCAACCCGTTCGTCTAGCCTGTGCTCAACGGCTGCCGCCGGGCTGACATCTGCGGTATTGGCAGCTTTAGCCGTTAGTGGTGCGATCGCGATGCTGGCCGCTGCTAACAGGACTGTGAACTTGTATGGGTAGCCCATGGACTAGCCTCCTCAAAAGAATGAAAATGAACCAAGATAAAACTAGCTGTGCCAGGTTTGACTCATGATTCTATCAACAACTGATTTCATTCAGGGAGAAAATATTCAAACTTATCTGGGAATTGTTACCTCTGAAGTGGTCTACGGCAGTAACGCCCTACGCGACTTTTTTGCCGGTATTCGGGACGTTTTGGGCGGGCGTACAGCCGCTTACGAGCGCGTTTTTGAAAAAGGTCAGCAAGAAGCGCTAAAAGAAATCGAGTCCCGAGCCGCCCGACTAGGCGCAGATGCGGTGATCGGCATTCACGTTAAGACAGACACTATTAATATTGACGAGCACGGAGTGCTGATGCTGATTACGGCAACGGGCACAGCGGTGAAGCTCTAGAGCAGTCCTCACCTCATGGCGCTAGCCTCGCCGAAAGACAACTGAAAAATTATTGGCAGGCATGGGCAGCATCTTTTCTAGCTGGAGACCGTGCGTTTGGGCGATCGCCTCCACTTCCTCTAGATCACGTACCCCCCAGTCAGGATTCTGGTCACGCAGCATCTGATCAAAAGTTTCGTTACTTGGGGCGGTATGCTGCCCCTCTCGCTTAAAAGGGCCATAAAGATAGAGCACACCCCCAGCCGGCAATATCCGCTCTGCCCCTGCCATTAAGTGGCCGCACATCTCCCAGGCAGAGATGTGAATCATGTTGATGTTGATAATGGCTGTGATTGGCTCAGGCAGCGCGTCTGTCTCGACAGGCCAGGGGCGATCGCTCACGTCTAGATCAAGTGCTGGCAACAGCAAGTTAGCTGCTGGCAATGCTTCTCCCCAAGCCTGAATACTTTCTCTTAAAAGCGCCTGCCGCTCAGTCGGCAGCCATTGCAGATGGCCCAAGCGCGGCGCAAAAAAAGTAATATGCTCTCCCGTGCCGCTAGCAATTTCTAGCACCGTGCTCGATGGCGGCAGCACCTGCTGCAAGACCTCCAAAATCGGCTGTCGGTTGCGCTCAGTGGCAGGCGCATATTGACGAAAATCTGCCATGGCACGAGCTCTTTAATTAGATAAATACTTAGTCAGTCGCTTCAGGCAAAGTGCCGCGACTCTCAGCAACATAGTGGCCGAAGGTAGTGCTTAAGAAAGACAAGGCGATCGGCCCTAGCACAAAGCCCAGCAAACCGTGGACAATAAACCCAGGCACCAGCACCGACGCCAGCCAAAAGCAAAAGCCATTGACCACTAACGCAAATAGACCAAACGTCACAAAGGTTAAAGGAAGTGACAGCAGCCTGATAACCGGCTTGATGATAGCGTTGACAACCCCAATAGAAGCCGCAGCCAGCAGTGCCGCCGGGATGGTTTCTAAGGTGACACCAGGAACAACTAGATCAATTACCAGCAGGCTCAGCGCCGTTACCAAAGCAGGCAGTAAGATACCTAACATTTTTTAATCTCCACTCTAAAACACACAACATATGGCATATGGCCAAACCGAGCCTATTACCGTTGACCATCGTCCAGATAGTGGCAGAGATTCGCAGATGTTCGCATCCCTACTCAGACAGAGCGCTAGAAGTCTATATAGCGTTACCCGGATGCATTCGGGTAACGCGAGTCACTTGGCCTGTTGTTATGCAAAGGTTTTGCCTGCGTTGCGGCACTCAGCCAAGTGACCAACGCTATAGCATCACTGACTGAGGGTTCCCGCTGGCGAACTAAGCAATATTTCGGCGGTGCGATAGTAGGTAGCCCAGTAATAGGTTTCGGGTCTGGCCCGCCACTGATCACGGTCTACTCGCAGCGTCAGGATAGGTACTGTCAAGCCGTCACCTTCTGCAACGACAGTCACTGACACGTTGGTCGTGAGCAAATCTTGATCGAAGCTGCGCTGCGCCCCTGCTCTGGCAGCCATTTCGGCTCGGCGAATCAGCGTTTCATAAGTCTCGCCGGTCTCTCTAGCTAAAAATAAATCCAGCCTTGAGGTGTAGGCCTGGGAAGCCTGGGGAGCAATCAGCGCCTCGGTTATCCAGATGCCAGTGCCGCCGACTAGCGCGGCTAAACCGGCTGATAGGATAGAGCGTTGCCAGGCAGAATTTCTTCGCCTGAGTCGAGCGCTAGAGATGAGTTGAACGCGCCCCGGACGGCGTGCTGGATAGCGAGTTGGCCACATGCGATTAGTTGATTTGAAGTGAGTTTCAGAACGTCAGTTTTGGGTAGCAGCGCTGGTAGTCTAACGGGAGAGCACCTTAAAGGATTTAACTTAAAGGGTTTAACTTAACAGGGAATCAGACGCAGTAAAGCTACAGTTTTGACTTGTGTAGCTCACTGCCTAAGCAGCCGCTGAAACCGTAACGTAGCTTAACTGAATGATGTCTAAACTGCCGAAGGCTCTGGCAGTATTGCTATCCCTAGTCTCTATCAAGTTTCCCAGTTTAGGAGATCTCGCTACACTTTAAGGAAAGTTGGCGATATGAAGCGCTGCGCTTGTGATACCTTCTGTGGGCATATGTAGCTTAGCTAAGGCTCCTTAATGATGGAGTCAATGTAGGCAAGTTTATCAAACTGACCGTTTGTCATAGTCCGGGAGACCATCCATGGCTAACTATTGGGCCATCACCATCGGCATCAACCAGTATCGGCATCTACAGCCGCTGAGGCACGCGCAAAACGACGCGCTTTTTGTGCATCGCTTTTTTGTGGAGGAAGCAGGGATCGCCGCGGATCGCTGTATTTTGCTCAGCGACATCACGACTTCTGTGGGCCATCAAGCAGTCTATCCGGATAAGCCAGCGATCGCCGCCTGGATTCACACAATCACTCAGCAGGTCGGTGCAGACGACATTCTCTGGTTTTTCTTTAGCGGCTATGGTGTTCAGCTAGAGGAAGCAGACTACCTGATGCCGATAGACGGGGACCCCGGGCAGATCAAAGATACCGGTATTGCTGTTGCCGACCTGATTGACACCCTGGCACAGCTCCCGGCTGCTCACACCGTCTTGGTTTTAGACATTAATCGTTCTCAAGGAGCTTTAGCCGGGCAGACAATTGGCACTCAGGCAATGAGTCTGGCCCAGCAGCAGCAGATCCCATTGCTGCTATCGTGCCAGCCGGAGCAGTATTCCCACGAAACGCTCGGCGTGCATCATGGCCTATTTACAGCAGCTCTGTTAGAAGCCCTGCAGCAAAACTATCGCACGCTCGATCAGCTCGGCGACTACGTAGCCAAACGTTTGCCAGAGCTTTGCGACCATCACTGGCGACCGATTCAAAACCTGGTCAGCCTGGTGCCTGGAGATCAAGGAAATGCTGTGGTCGTCCCCGAGGTGCCTCCGGTCGCTGGCGCTGCCGTGACTGCGCCGCTGGCGCTCGACGCTGAGGCTGAGACTACTAGCCGAACAGATAATTGGCCAGTCTCTGCGGGCCTCGACAGAGAAAATTCTCAGGCAGAAACAGAAAGTATAGGGAGGGAGAGCGCTTTAGCTACGGAGGAGCCGCCTATTGAGCCACCCTGGCAATCAGCTGCTAATGCAAACGGCACTGCAGCTACAGACGAGAATCTCTACACCGACGATCTCTACATCGACAACCCAGTTGATGATCGTGACTCTGCTTACTTTGAATCGGCTGACACTATCGGTAGCGACGACAGCACGGCTGCGATCAGTCAACCCAACGGCACGATAGAAGGTGCTGCAGATAGCAGCGCGATTGTGCCTTACCAAAATTGGGATACCTCCTCACCTGTCAGCGGTGCTAAGCTGCGCAACTGGGGGCTGCTGGCCCTAGCTCTGCTCGTAGGCGGTGTGCTGCTCAAGCAGCCTTTTGTCGCGACTGCTTGGGAAGGCTTAAGTCAGAGACTGAGTATGCCTACCATAGGCGAGAGTCCCCAAGCAGCAGATGAAGGTAGCGAGGAAGAGCGAGCTGCAGAAGCAACGGACGGATCAGCGATGCTTGACCCAGAGGAGCCAGATGCCCCTGCAGCACAACCGACAGTAGTAGAGACATCTGCCGCTAACGACGCTGCCACCCGCGAACAGGAAGCAGCCGCTGGCAAAGCCTTAATAGCGCAGGCTACTGCCGCCCTAGAACAAAGACAGTATTCGGAAGCGCTAATTGCCTTGCAGCAGGTGCCGCAGTCTCAGCGAGACGCCACTTTTTCGTCAGTGCTGACGCAGGCGCGGGCAGGCGCAGCCGAAGCGCAGCAGGCCAATGCCTCTGTCTTGACCGATGCGCGTACGGCGATTCAGCCTACCCAGGCCTCTCAGTTTGCTGAGGCGATCGCCAAAGCCGGATTGATCCAATCAGGAGAGCCCTACTATGAAGAAGCCCAGCAGGATATTCGTAGCTGGAGCCAAATTATTTTAGACATTGCTGAAGGCCGGGCAACCAGCGGCAATCTTGGGTCAGCGATCGCGGCGGCTAACGCCATGCCCGAGGCTGCTCCTGAATTTCGCAAAAAAGCTCAGGAGCGGGTCGCCTTCTGGCAGCAGCGACAGCGCAGCCGTGACATCATCTTCGCCGCCAGACAGATTCCGGCCTCTGGACAGGCCAGCAGCTACCAAAAAGCCATCGTCAAGCTACGGGAAGTCCCTATTGAGCACCCGGAGTATGAGACGGCCCAGCAGCAAGGCGACGAGTGGAGCGATCGCATTTTTAGCATTGCCCAGGCTCGGGCGGCGCAGGGTAGGCCAAGCGCCGCCATTCAGGCCGCCATTTTGGTGCCGGCTGGAACGACTGCCTACGAACCCGCTCAGCAGGCTATTAAGCGGTGGCAGGCTGAAGGGTAACAGCTCAAGAGGTCGATCTAAACCGGCATCTCATGCCATTAGCCAGACTATTAGCCGGTTGAATCCTGCTGATGCAGCTCGGCCCGAACGCCTGTCAGCTGGTCTACTGCGTTTTTAAGCTTGGCTTCTAGCGCTTGCTTTTGGGCCATGAGCTGCTTGAACGTTTGGTAGCGGGCGATCGCTGTGCTCACCATTGCCAGTTGCGCTGCCGGGCAGGGCTGAGATTGTACCTGACCCTCGTCATCTAAGCAACACAGACTGTATTGAGCAGGGGAACCTGCTGCCGAGCTATCTGCTTCGGGCGTTCCCGTCTGCTCCAGCGCTTCCACATATTGCATGAGCGTGTCGGCATCGCCGTGGCGCAAGATGGTCGAATCTGCAGCGCCGTCTGCTGACCTGCCGCTCTCTAGAGATGACTCTAACCAGCCATCGACCATTGGCCCTTGCGCATAAAGCGCACGAATGGTCTGAACAATCTGCCGCAGTTGCTCTTGCCAAGTCGTCACTACAGTCTGCATATCTTCTAGCAAATTGAGGGCGATCGCTGGATTCACCTCATGCCGCTGACTTAAGAAAGCTTCGTTCTTAAGCGGCGGTAGCACAACGGCCTCTAACGGCGGCGGGGGGGCCTCTGATACGGAGTCCGCAGGGCTAGAAATGAGTGGCTTGCCGGCAGAAATCGGCCCCACATCAGCAGTCAGATCAAAAGAAAGATGTTTACCCGAACTGCTTTTGGTATTGCTCTGGGCACCGACAGAAGCAACGCCAGATTGCTGAGCTGAATGAGGAAGTGAAGAGGCCATGTCAGTTAAGATTGCTGGGGCTAACGGTAGCTGGGCAAATGCGGTTCTAGACCATATAGTCTCACAGGATAAATTTACTTTTCTCGGAGAAAAATTAGTCTGAATCAATTGCGTCCAAGATTTTAATTTCGTCGCCTTGCTCTAGGCTGTCTTATGCTTGCACAGACTAGAGCGGAGGCCCGAAAACACTCCGCTGAAAGACGGATGAAATGCTCCAGCGTAATTTGCTAACATCGCAGCAATGGGGGCAATCTGCAAAAGTTTCATTGAAAGCACTGTTTGGACTTACTGCCATGGCGACTCCCACCTTCTTAAGATACTTACCTGCCCGCCTCAAGCCTTTGAGATCTCCAGCTATATGGGCACCTCTGGCTGTTTTGGTGCTGCTCGGCATTTTTGTCTGGGAATATCGCAAAGACCCCGCTCGCTTCAGCCGGGGGCAAGTTATTCAACCAGCGCCCGAATCTGAGTTAACAGAGATTCAACCATCGGGCGGTTCCATAGACGCGCTCATAGAAGGCACCAGCGGCAGACTGCCCGCTGTTAATTCTCTCAGGCCAGGCAGCTCACAGCCAGGTTCTGAAGAGGCTGCGGCCGCTGGTGATAGCGATCAGCTTTCGGGCCGAGAAAATCCCTTTGACGCTTACGCTGCTGACTATCAGTTTCCGGGGGCGACAAACGCTGACGGCAGTCCGGCTTCCCCCAATGCGCCCACCAATAGCTACGGGCGAAACGGCTCTAGCCAAACCGGCCAGGCTCCTAATTTTAACTTTGGCAGCGGCTTAGTTAACCCGGCTGCTCCGGCAACTAATAGCGCCCTATCTGAGGCAATAGGCCGGCAGCAGGCCGAGAGAGCCGCAGCTAGCAGCGCCGGTACGCCTTCTGGTGGCTCAGCAGCGGGTGCGCCGGCAGCAGGTAATGGCTCTAGCAGTTCAGCCGCCGCTGAACCGGCTCGGGTTCCGGGCACAATATCGGCCCCGTACATTCGGACAACCCCCAATATGTCACCACCAGCTGGGACGACTGGCTATCAGACGCCTGCAACTTCTCGGCTACCAGTTTTTAACATTGCGCCTCAGCAGCCCAGCCGAAACCCTTACAGTGCGCCTCCTGCCCCAGCAGCGGGACAGACGGGACCTGACACTGCCTCGCCAAACGGGACACTCTATACCGCCCCTAGCTTCGTCCAACCTCAGCAGAACAGTCGCTAGTTGGTCAGCGTTAGGGCGGTACGTAGCGCTATCTATTCGCCCGGGAAGCTGGCTGCCTAAGCGGCGAAATTAGCCACGATGGCCTTGGCAAATTCGGAGCATTTTAGCGGCGTTATAGGGGGCTCCATCATCCGAGCGAGATCGTAGGTGACCTGTCCGCTGGCGATCGCCTTCGACAACCCTGCCTTAATCAGATCTGCCGCCTCCTGCCAGCCCATATATTCCAGCATCATCACCCCCGAGAGGATCACCGAGCCGGGGTTGATGCGATCTAGCCCGGCATGTTTGGGTGCGGTGCCATGAGTGGCTTCAAAGATGGCACAGCGATCGCCAATATTAGCGCCCGGTCCCATGCCTAGTCCGCCGACAATCGCCGCTGCCGCATCAGAGAGATAGTCGCCATTAAGATTCATCGTTGCCAGAATTGAATACTCATCTGGGCGGGTCTGAATCTGCTGAAAAATGCTGTCTGCAATCCGATCATTCACCATGATTTTGGTTTTCCACTGGCCGTTGCCATGCGTCTCCCCAATTGCCGAGAGAATGTCCTGCACCTCATCGCAGACAGCCTTCTGCTTCTCCGGCGTGAGCGAATCGTAGCCCGGATCGATCTTACGGGCGTTATCCTCCAGCGACAGCGCCGGATTATCTGCCTGGTTGCCCAGCACCCAAGATTCTCGCTCTGTCACGCACTCCTGCCGAAACTCGCTGGTCACTAGTTCATAGCCCCAGTCGCGAAATGCCCCTTCGGTGTATTTCATGATGTTGCCCTTGTGCACCAAGGTCACCATCTGCTTGGCAGGTGGCAGTTGCAAAGCGTGCTTCATTGCCCGCCGCACTAGCCGCTGAGATCCGTGCTTGCTAATTGGCTTAATGCCAATTCCTGAGTCCAGCGGAATTTTCTTATTACCGTGCTCAGGAGTAGCCGGAATCAGCTCATCATTGAGCAGGGCAATGAGCCGTTGGCCAATCTCACTGCCCTCTCGCCACTCAATGCCGAGATAGATATCTTCAGTATTTTCCCGATAGACAATCAAATCAAGTTTTTCTGGGCTCTTGTGAGGAGAGGGCGTACCCGGATAATACTTACAGGGGCGTACGCAGGCATAGAGGTCGTTAATCTGCCGTAGCGCCACGTTGAGCGAGCGAATGCCACCACCAATCGGCGTGGTCAGCGGCCCTTTGATCGCAATTCCATACTCTCGAATCGCTGTCAGCGTATCTTCTGGCAAATACTCATAAGTGCCGTACTTATCGCAGGCTTCATCGCCCGCATAGACCTTAAACCAGACAATCTGTCGCTGGTTGCCATAAGCCTTCGCCACCGCCGCATCAAACACCTGCTGCGCTGCTGGCCAAATATCAACCCCTGTACCATCACCGCGAATAAAAGGAATAATCGGCTGATCGGGTACTACCGGCTCTCCCGCTTCAAACGTGATGCGACTGCCGGTCTCTGGGGGCTTAATCAGTTGATACATATGTTCTTAACTGAGGAATGAATGGGTTTAATCATACGCATAAGCGGTCTGGGCAATTGCGGACAATTGGGAAACGGTCTGCCAACGTCCTGGCAATTGAGCTGCGTATCGCTTCGAATTTTACCGAAAGAGCGGCGAATGATGTGGTTTGCGGCGAGCATTCCTAACGGCACCCGATAGCTAGCTGTCTATCGCGAGGCGGTTCGGTAGCCATAGCTTTGTCAAACGCTTACAGAAACATTATTTGAGCGCTATCCGGATCGCTATAGACTCTAGTAAACAAAAGTTCCTATCGCGTCACTTTATCTGGCTACTGTCAATCTATCCGACTGATTTGGCCGGTTACTATCACAGCATGCAAAAAATCCTGATCGTGGATGATGACAGTACCCTTAGAGCAGCCTTAACTCGCTACCTGAGAGATCGTGGGTTTATCGTACACAATGCCGCTTCGGGCACTGAAGGCTTTTTGAGCTTTACCAAAGACACGCCGGATTTGATTGTGTCCGATGTGGTCATGCCAGAAATGGATGGGTTTGAGCTATGCATCAGAATTAGAAATACTGCGCCAGGGCAGCTAGTTCCCTTTATTTTTCTTTCCGGGCGCTGCGATCTAGAAGATCGCATTCAGGGTCACAGCATTGGCGCAGATGATTATCTGGTTAAACCTTTTCATCCTCGGGAGCTGATTGCCAAGATTGAGGCTCAGCTTGCTCGTACTCACCGCGTTCACGCTGAAATTAATCGTTTGCTACGGCGAGCCCGTGAAGAACGGCTGCAAGGCCAGCCTCAGCCTCCCCTGCCGCTCACCCCAGCTGAAGAAAAAGTCTTTTGGGAAGTGACTCAGGGTTTTACTAATAAAAAGATCGGCGATCGCCTTTTTATCAGCCCCCGCACCGTTCAAACCCACCTCAGCAGCATTCTCAGCAAACTTTCCTTAGAAAACCGCTCTCAGCTAATTCGCTACGCCTTCGAAAACGGCCACAAACCGCCGCAAAATGCTGGCAAAACGCTATAGCCACAGGCCAAACTGCCGCCGCCGAAAAGACTCGATCTGGCATGCTCAAAGAGCCTAATCATCCTTTAATAGTCAGCGAGCATTCCGGTATTCCACTATCATTGGAAAATCAACCGTTTTTACCCCTAAGCAATGCGGCCAAGGCTGTCGGCGGCTGCAGTATCTGCTCTGTTTACTCATAACGTATGTCTTCAAACGCTATCGATTCTGCTGAGTTTCCTACTAATAGCCCCCATGAAAGCTCAGCTCAGACTCAGGGAGTGCAAACCTCAGATCAGATCGATCTGAACCTCAAAACGCTAGCTGCTAGGCTGCAAGAAAGTAGCCTTAAGAAGCAGCTTCAGGCCATCCGTGACTTAGCGGCACTGGGCGAAAAGGGCGATCGCATCCTCATAGACTTTGTGCGCCATCAGCTCGCCACTCAGCAGAGCAAGAACGCCAGCACAGAGGCTCACAGCTTGCCTACAGCCGCACACGGCAGCGCTTATCAGCACCTATATCAGGCCGATTCTTCGGCAGCCAAAGCCTTCATTGCCGAAGCCGCCCACGGCGTATTAGCGCCTGTTTCGGCTCAGGGAATAGACTACAGCGATCTGCAAATTTTGCTGGTCAAGCAGGCTTACCAGCTAGCCGATCAGCTCACCATGCAAAAGCTCTGCGAACTCGCAGGTGAGAGCGCCGTTAAACGTAAATGGGTCTACTTCACTGAAGTCAGCCAGTTTCCAACTGCCGACTTACAGACCCTCGATACCCTTTGGGGTATTTATTCTGAAGACAAATTTGGCTGGAGTAAGCAGCGCGAACTGTGGCTACGCTTAGGCCAGGACTGGGTGCGACTGTGGACGCAGCTTGCCTGGAAGACAGACAACGCTTGGACTCGCTACCCTAACGAATTTATTTGGGACTTATCAGCCCCTATCGGTCACCTGCCGCTTTCCAATCAGCTGCGGGGCGTCAGGATGATGGATTCACTTCTCTCTCACCCGGCATGGACTCACTAAAGCGTGGCCGGGTAGCTGCGGGTGGACGATGGCCTCGTTTGATCCAGCTGGGGTTGACTAGCGTTTGCGCCGCCCCTAACAGCTGACGCGGATGATCGATTAAGAAGGCAGGTCGCTGCGCCGCCAGCGCCTCCCGACTGCTAAAGCCCCAAGTGACCGCTGCTATCAGAATGCCCACTTGCTTAGAGGCGTCAATATCTCGGGTTTCGTCACCGACATAAATCACCTGAGAAAAGTCAACATCGCCTCGCTGCACGATGCGCCTGAGCACTCTGGCTTTACCCAACAAGCCCACGCCCCCTTTAACTGACTCGAATACGTCGCCAATACCGTGCAGAGCTAAAAAGCGCTGAATATTGCGCTGAGAGTTAGAGCTCATAATCATCAGCCGATGACCGGCGGCGACCAGATCTCGTAGCGTCGGGACCAGATCAGCAGCGATCGGCACCGTCCCTATCTCTGACCCCATCTCGCGCCGCACCCGGCGCAGCAAAAAAGGCAGCCGAAAAAGCGGAATCTCAGCCTGTTTGAGCATCTCTGGAGTGCTCAAGGACTGATAATATCTGAGCCTTTCGGGGGTGGTGGGCGAGTAGCCGTACTCCGGTGCGATGCGATTGGTAATTCGCACGATGGCCGCTAGCGTGTCGGCAATGGTGCCGTCAAAGTCAAAAATTATAAATGCCACGTATCCAAGGGCTGATAAGGGTTGAAGCTAGGCACTTCACCATCATACGGTAAAGGCGTTGCTGAGACGATTTCCGAGTGGGCAGCGATCACTCTATGCCTATTTCCACCGGCCCGACCTTAAAATGCTCACAATCAGCCAGAGTCCCAAAAAAGATGCCGCCGCGAACAAGAGCGTACTGAGCCACTGTAGCTGAGCCGTTTGTTGACTCGTTGAGATAATCGCCGCCCCGATAATCAACGCGGCGACTACCGTGCTAAAGGCTCGTCGGTTGGCGGCGCGCTCAATGCTGCGCTGCAGAGAATCCATCCCCTGAATACGCAGATTCCACTGCAGCGTTTCGTCACTGAGACGATCCAGCAAAAAACCGAACTGTCGGGGAGCCGATAGCGATAGATTGCGAAATTCCAGGCCCGTGCGCAGAAACATCTGTAGCGGATCGTTGCCGACTAGCTGCTGGCGAAATAAATCAACCATCAGCGGCTTGATTTCGGCAATCAGGTTAACAGCAGGATTAAACAGACGGGCACCGCCTTCTAGATTGGCTAATGACTTGGTAAACAGGCCAATATTGGCAGGCCACCGCAGATGGTTGCGAATGCCAGTTTCAATCACGGCGCTGAACGCCTCAGCGGTATTAAAGCGATCTAGCGAGATGCCGTAGTAGCGACCTAGCAGGCGGCTGTAGTCGCTCTCAAGCCGAACGAGATCAATAGGTTTGAGCGGCTCTGTGAGCTGAAGAGTAAGCTGGGCGCAGCGTTGAGCATCGGAGCTGACAATGGCTAGCACCAGCTCTGTGAGGGTGGCGCGCGTCTGCGGATCGAGACGGCCCATCATGCCGCAGTCAAGCAGAGCAACGCGGCCATCGTCTAAATAAAAGATGTTGCCAGGATGGGGGTCGGCGTGGAAAAAACCGGTGATGAAGTACTGAGAGAGAAAGGCCCGAAAGAGCAGTGAAGTAATTTCCCCTCGCTCATCTTTCGTATCACCCGGCAGCAGGCGCTCGAAGGGATCAGCGAGGGGATTAGCAGCATCGCCATCTTTGCCGGCAGCTCCAAACCCGGTAGCTCCAACGTCATTAGGTCGTGGTACAACCGGCAGCGGAGCCTGTAGGAGAGGTCTACCCTCTAGCCACTCCATCACCAAAATTTTAGAGTTAGTCAATGGCCAGATAATCTGGGGCACGGTCAGCCGCTCAGAGTCAATCCAACGGCTCTCGGTCATGTCTTTGCGCAGCTCATCGGTATAGCGCGCCTCGGTCGTGAAGTCTAGCTCGTTGGTCAGGGCCGACTTGAATTCTTCGGCAAGTTCAGTGATGTTGTAGCGCTGGCCAAACTGGGTAGTAGAGACCAGTCTGGCGATGTCTTTGATCAGCGCCATATCCCGCTCGACCTGTTTATCAATACCGGGGCGCTGCACCTTGACGGCGACGGCCTGTCCGGTTTTGAGCACGGCTCGGTGCGTTTGACCGATGGATCCAGCGGCGATCGCCCCATAGCCAATCTCCGCAAACACCTCCTCCGGCGGCCTCACCATATGCTGCCGAATGTAACCCTCGATCTGCGCCGCTGGCACCGCTGGCACTGTAGACTGTAGCCCGCTCAGCGCCTCGATATACGAAGGACTTAGCAAATCAGGGCGAGTACTCAATAGCTGCCCGAGCTTTACATACACCGGACCTAGCTCAATTAAGATATTGCGCAACACCTCAGGCGGGGGTAGGTCGGGCCGATCCGGATCGCCCCCGGTGAGCAGTCGCCGCATATAGTCCCAGCCATTGCGCAGAAATACCTCAACAATTTCACGCTGACGCCCAATCAGATCGGGCGTCAGCATCGACGGGAGGGGAGAGCGAGGCATAGAAGGGGCACTCTATAGATTCACTGTTGATGCTAACAATTTTGAGAGCATCGGCCCTGATTAATAGCTGGTCGAGAAAACTTGAGCTACAGGCCGATTTGACGGGTTTAACCGCAGTCCCAGTTGTACAGAACATCAGAAAAATCAAGCTTTTTCAGAGCTGAGGGCTTGATAAAAAAGTTGCAGATGCCGGCATCACCCCATAGAATATCGATTTTCCCATTGGCTTCTGAATCAATTTGCAACAGCAATACATAGGGTTCGTCGTCTTGTGACCCAAGACGAGGATCATTTTGATTGAACAAAGGATACCCGCCCAGTCGATGGCCACTGAACTGCTGACTATAGCTGTCTAGCATCAGCCAGAACTCACCTTCAGCTATGTTGCGTTCATCTGGCCCCTGAGCCAGCGGATTGAAGCCGGTCAGTGCTGTCCATTGATAGTCACAGATACTGATAGGCGCTGTCTTGCGGTGGAAGGTTAAAGCCAAGCAGCTATCTGGTTTGCTCAGATACTTTGAATAAATCTCAAAAGGCATATATCTGTCATCGTCGTCCCACGGTGAGGGCATGAAGTCGAACTGGGTGACTAGCTTTGACTCATCCGGCTCAGGATTGGGATGGTACAAAATCCGGAAGTGAGTCTGAGCAGTCGGATTATCAAAATCTGCGCCATAGAGATAAAACTCATCTTTGGCGATATAAAACTGAAGAATTCCTTGAGAGGGAAAGCCTTCTAGATTGGGAACTTCAGCAAAGTTGATTTGAGCGAGCAGGTAGAGATAGTCGCCCGCTGGCGTTTTAGGCGGGCTAGTTGGTTTAGGTAGGTAGGGCAGTCCTAAAAATTTGCTTTGCCACAGTGTTGCTGTCTGCGTGACGTGGGTCTGAATCTGAATATAGGGTTTAACTGTGGCTTCGAGCTTTTCTCGATAGGGCTCAAAGACTGGCGGCAGGTCTAACTGATTTGGAGGTTGAGTCATTGAGGAGTTTCCTCCAAAGGTTTTGCCTCCAAGCGTTTGCGCTCTGCGAGCTTGAGCATAATTTCGGCATGGGCTTCTCGCGTAATCGGATAGAAATAGATCAGTACGACTCCGCAAATAACCAGAACCAGGGGCACTGGCCCCATAAAAAAGCGGATCGCATTTAGCGCCGACTCGGGCTGCTGGGCGGCTTCTTTGACAAAGCCAGAAGCTTCTAGAGCCGCACCGACTAGGAAAATGCCGACAGCCAGACCAATTTTTTGCAGCAGGGTCATGAACGCATAGAAAGTGCCCTCGCGCCGACAGCCGGTGTTCAGCTCATCCAGCTCGATCACATCTGGCAAAATCGACCAGGGTACGATGTAAGCAGTCGCTACGCCAAAGCTGGCCAATATGCACAGCCCATAGAGAATGGTGGTTTGCCCGGGCTGTAAGAAAAACAGGGCTATCTGCACCAATATCCAGACACCTGAGCCCAGAAAGTAGAGGTTTTTTTTGCCAATGCGCTTGCTCAGGGCGGCGCAGACAAACATCATGACAATCGCGGTGCCCTGAACAATCAGCGCGACTAGGTTTTCATCGACGCCCATCCAAAATTTGGCATAGAAGGGAATGACTGCCGCTGTAATTTGCAGGGCTAGCCAGGAAAATAGGTAGATGCCGACGACGAACAGAAAAGGGCGGTTGCTAGCGACAACTCGAAACTGCTGTAAGAAAGACTCGTTTTGGATGTCGGCGATCGCATTCAAAGACCGTCCTGCCGCCTTCGCCTTTTGATCCATGTAGCCATAGGTGCCGAATATGCACCAGTAAATCGACGCAATCGAAATCGCCCCGCCCAGAAGCCCTAACACGGCGTACCGCCGGGTATCGTCTGCAATCAGCTGGCCAAAAATACCGGCAGCAATCAAAATCGCCACGCCGCCCGCCACCGAAAAAGCCAGCCGAAAAGAGGTCAGCTCGGTACGCTCATCGTAGTCGCCGGTCATCTCGGCGGTGAGCGTGGTGTAGGGCAGATTCGTCGTCGTGAAGAAAACCTGGAATATCGTGGTAACCACCACGTAATACCAAAACTTAGCAGCGCTGCTAGTATCTTCGCTAAAGGGCGCAATCCAGATCAAAAAGTAAGAAAGGCCAAACGGAATCGCCGTCAGAAACATCCACGGGTAGCGGCGACCCCAGCGGGTTTTAGTGCGATCGCTCAGCACTCCCACCAGCGGATCGTTCACCGCATCCCAAATCTTCCCCAGCGCCAGCACTGAACCGGCTACCACAGGCCGCATCCCCGCTACGTCAATTAAGAAAATCAGCAGAAAAAACGCCAGAAACTGTGAGGTCAGCCCTGCCCCAAAATCTCCTGCGCCATAGGCCAGCTTCACCGGCAGCGTCAGGGCTGGCGACGGGCTGTCAGCGTGCAGTTCAGACTGAGATTCTAAATTGGCCATGTTTAAAAAGCCTGATTAAAGCCTGTATAAATAACTATATGAATTGGGCAGTCCGCTAGCGGTTGCCCTTCACGGTTAATCTATTCCCGTTTGCTCTAGCTCTTGCCCACTCCCAGATCGAGAGAGGTTGCCTGGCTGAGCATTCATCTACCCTTCCTTTTCACATCCCATGTCAGATTTATACGTATCCTGGTTAGATTATCACCGAAACATAGAACAGTTGGCCCTGATGGTACACCGCTCCGGCTGGCAATTTAATCAAATTGTGTGTTTGGCCAAGGGCGGGCTGCGAATTGGCGATATTATCTGTCGGATCTCTGATCAGCCCCTAGCTATTCTCTCGACGGCTTCTTATGGTGGCGAGGGCAACCGTACCCGGGGCTCTATTACCTTTTCAAATGACTTGAGTATGACCACCGCCAATTTGGGTTCACGGGTCTTAGTGGTCGATGATTTGGTCGATTCGGGGCAGAGCCTGAAGCGCAGCCTGTCGTGGCTAGAGCACAAATATGGCTTCTATATCGATGAAATGCGCACCGCCGTGCTCTGGCATAAAGAGTGCTCAGTGATAACACCTGACTACAGCGTCCACTATCTAAAAGACAATCCCTGGATTCATCAGCCCTTCGAAAACTACGAGGAGATGAGCTGGGAAGATCTTGCCAGCCTGGAAGACTCATCACCGGGTCAGACTGCTCAGCCCAGCATGACCCGATAGCCGAGGTAAGAATTAGTGCCTGTCGCTAAGCAAATGGCCAATCAAATCGATTTGTGCGCATTCGCGCTGAATTGCTATACACTAAGCCCGTCGCTTCTACCCGCACCTTTCTACTAGCCCTTTGAAAACAACCGATATCACCGGTAGCCCAAAACTTGTAGCGTCTGTGAGTACCCCCCCTTCTAACCTGCCTTCTGACGACATTCCGGCTGCTCGCCGACAGTCACCTCAGTCTGCTTCAGCGCCAACAGCCGCCAGGCGACGAGGCCGATGGGTGGCAGTAGCCTCCAGTCTGGTCGGCGCGATCGCCCTGGTAGGATTGGGCCTCTGGCAGCGGGATCGGCTGAGCGCCCAAGTCAATGTCATTCAGGCAGTTATTCTCCCTTTGAAAAGTTCTGCCAATGCGGCAGGCGATCGCTCTCTACCTGCCGCGAACCTACCCGAGCCCTCTACAGACAGCGCTGACCCGAGCCCGCCTGAGCAGCTGCTCAATCACCGCCATTATGATACGGCTCTCCCCCAAGATCTGGTTCCGCTAAATTCTAAAAGTCAGATTCGGCTGCGGCCTGCGGCCCAAGCTAAAGTTGTCGCCATGATCGCCAAAGCCAAGTCAGAAGGCGTTCAGCTAGGCATCATTTCTGGATTTCGCTCTTTAGAAGATCAGCAGTACCTCTTTTTTGATGTCAAAGCAGAGCGAGGCGAAACCTCTAAAACCCGGGCTGAAGTCAGCGCCCCTCCTGGCTATAGCGAGCACCATACCGGCTACGCAGTAGACTTTATCGACGAGAGTAACCCGGCCACCCACTTAGAAGAAAGCTTCGAAACCACCGCTGCCTATCAGTGGCTAGAGCAAAACGCCGCCTTCTATAACTTCGAGATGTCTTTTCCTAAAGATTCGGCTTCACCTTTGAGCTATGAGCCGTGGCACTGGCGCTACGTTGGGGATCAAGAGAGTTTGGAGTTATTTTATAAAGAGTAGTCGATTCTGCTTAGCTGCCGCTTTGTTATAAAGGGCACCTCCTATGAACCCCACCACTTTAAACTTGCTCGCTGTCTCTGTCTTTGCCTTTACGATGCTGAGCTTGGTGGGGCCGCTGCTGAATATTTCGCCAGGCGCAGTGGCGATCGCCCTTTCCGGCTGTGCTGGCATCGTCGCCATCGACCGCTTTGGCGCTCAGGGAAAAGGCGGCACGCTGCTAATTGACTTGCTCTCTCGTCAATCTTCAGAGTATCGCCAGCGCATTTTGCACCACGAAGCGGGCCACTTTTTAGCTGCCTACCTGCTCGAAATTCCGGTACAGAGCTACACGCTGAGCGCTTGGGAAGCCCTGAAAGCAGGTCTTCCGGGTCAGGGCGGTGTGGTCGTTGAGGCTACTGCTGAACCAGATACAGCTAGCGCCCAGCTCTCAGATCAGCAGCTCAATCGCTACTGCATTGTTTGGATGGCAGGCATTGCTGCTGAAAAGCAGACCTACGGCAGCGCTCAGGGCGGCCAAGATGACCAGATGCAGCTCCGAGGCGTGTGGCAACGACAGCGCCCTACTAGCGAACCCGAAACCCAACTGCGCTGGGCCCTACTCCAGGCCCAAACGCTTTTAGAAAAGCAGCAGAGTGCCTACGAAGCCCTGGTGACCGCCATGGCCAACCGAGCCCCCGTAGAGACCTGCTGTCAGAAGATTGAAGCGCATAGAGTGTCTGCCGATCTAGAGAGTCAGGCGCTCACGACCTGATTACGCCCTAATGCCTTAGCCCTGAGCAGATTTTGGTCGGCTCGGTGCAAAAAACTGTAGCCTTGAGCGTCATCTTCTAGCTGCAATTCAGTCAATCCGATGCTAACGGTGACCTCAATTGTGCTGACATCGTTGATTGCAGTAGTGAGTTCGAAAGGGTCATCGGCAACGGCCTGACGCAGGCGCTCGGCTAGTGCCTGTCCTTCTGTCAGATTGGTATTGCTCAAGATCACTACAAATTCCTCTCCCCCATAGCGGAACGGCGTGTCATAGAACCGCATATCGTTGAGCAGTCGCTTAGCCAACTGCTTGAGCACATCGTCTCCTACTAGGTGGCCGTAGCGGTCATTGACCCGCTTAAAGTAATCTATGTCGAGCATGAGCAGCGATAGCTGAGCCTCCCGAGCGCGGGTTACCTTGATTTGCCGGGGCAGTTCCAAATCGAAGGCACGGCGATTGCTGACCTGAGTGAGCGAGTCTACCAGGGCGATCGCCGAGAGCCAGTCATGAATTTGCAAGAGGGTATGATGGCGCTGAGCCCGGGCGAGCCCTACTTGAAGGTAGGCTTGCGCTAAGCGTTGCTGGCTCTCGCTAAAGAGTACCGATGATGTCATTTCCTCACCGTCAGGCGGGCCGTCCGAGTAGGAGTAGCTTTGAGGCTGAACCGTCGGTTGAACGAGATTGGAGGTTGACGAGGTCTGCGCCGGTGTTAGCCAGAGATAGGCATCGGCTCCAGACTCTAAAGCGGCTGCCGTCTTTTCTGAAAGCAAATCTGACAGACCGTAGAGAAGCGTATGCTCGGTCAGCATTCCAGTTGGCGAATCGGCATTGAGCGATCGCCCCTGGCTCTCCCCTGACTGCCCATCTAGCTGAGAGGCTGGCGGCACCTGACTCGGCCAGATTTCTTCAACGACAATAAAGAAAGTGCCGCGCAAACTCCGATCAAATGTTTTGACTACCGATCCGTCTATGAGCTGACTGGCTTGCGCAATGACTACGTCCGGAAGTGATCGCGCCATGAGCGCCCTGGCTGTGCTCGTTGTCGCCGCCGATGTGAGCGTGAGCGCATCAAGACCGCGCACCTGGGCAATAATGATGGCGGTGAAGCGATCGCTTCCAAGAAGTAGCACACTATTCACAGTAATCTTCCTACCAAAACCAGCTGGCCTTCAATCAACGCCCGCAGATCCCGCGCTCAAAGGGACTCGCCAGTCTTCCTTGTAAGAAAGGATACACAGCTAGTATTCGCGTCAAACCTTAGCGATCGCTGACTTTTTTGCTCGTATTGTTCTGTCATCATCAGTACTGCACCGCTGACAAGAACTATAGAGCAACATCAACGATTGAGCGACTCATTCCCGGTCAGCAGAGAAAACTGGCATCAGCCAAAGGTCGAAAAATAAAATGGTGAAAGCCTGTCTGCACAAAGCGCCTGTGTTCTGCGCTGAAGATATGCATAGACGATACATAGGTGAAATTGATCCGTACTTACTCGCAATCAAAAGCACTCTATGTATAAATAAATGCGGAATTTTGACTAAGTATGGTTTCCGTTTTTACAGTCTCGGTGCTGTGGCTGGATAGCGAGCAGTGACAGCTCGATAAATTTAGTTAGCAGTCCAGCAATATCAACAAACCTCATCAGTTCTAAAACACCTAGATCTTTAATTACTTCGAACGGTCAGCGTAAAAAACATATTGCTAATGGCTGCAGTTACCTGCATAGCTCATAAGTTTTCTCGGCAAACGCCCGTGATTGTACTGGTATAGATTAATGCAAAACCAGATCACTTTTGAGGGGAGCTTTTAGTTCAGCGAATTGGCGTAGGCATCTGGATAATCCTGTTACGGCAAATGGCTGATGCGCTCAGGTTGATAGTATGTTGGCAGTTCGCTGATATCCAGTTTTGCCGCATGCCAGTCGAAACCTTCAAGAATGTGGCACCATTGATTGAATCTGAGATTGAATCTGGAGCGCTGAACCCGTCACCCTTTTCGTTAGCTTTATGTCTGTCAATCAAACCCCATCCCATAACGCTTTACCCGCTCTCAGCGGCGCTGACATTCGCCAGAAGTTTCTAGCGTTTTATGCGGCCAGGGAGCATCAGATTCTCGATAGCGCTTCCCTGGTGCCTGAAGATCCGACTGTGCTCCTGACGATCGCTGGAATGCTGCCATTTAAGCCGATCTTTTTGGGTCAGCGGACTGCAGAGTTTGACCGAGCAACGACAGCTCAAAAGTGTATTCGCACTAACGATATCGAAAACGTCGGTCGCACCGCTCGCCACCACACGTTTTTTGAGATGCTGGGCAACTTTAGCTTTGGTGACTACTTTAAGCGGGAGGCGATCGCCTGGGCCTGGCAGCTCTCCACCGAAGTATTCAAACTCCCACCAGATCGACTGGTTCCTAGCGTTTTTCGCGAAGATGATGAAGCCTTTGCAATCTGGCGTGACGACATTGGCATCCCGGCGCATCGGATCATTCGCATGGATGAAGCCGATAACTTTTGGACTTCTGGCCCGACTGGCCCCTGTGGCCCCTGCTCAGAAATTTACTACGACTTTCATCCCGAATGGGGTGATGACAATATCGATCTAGAAGACGACAGCCGCTTCATTGAGTACTACAACCTTGTCTTCATGCAGTACAACCGCGACGCAGCGGGTAAGCTGACGCCTCTAGATGCGCAAAATATTGACACCGGTCTGGGCCTAGAGCGCATGGCCCAAATTTTGCAGGGCGTGCCTAACAACTATGAGACCGATCTGATCTTTCCGATTATCCAAACTGCCGCCGAGATTGCGGGCCTGGACTATCAGCAAGCAGGCGACGCGCAGAAAGTGTCGCTGAAGGTGATTGGCGATCATGTCCGCGCGGTCATACACATGGTGACAGACGGCATCACGGCTTCTAATGTAGGCCGGGGCTACGTGCTGCGTCGTCTGATTCGCCGAGTGGTTCGCCACGGCCGGCTGTTGGGCATTGAGAAACCCTTTACAACTCAGATTGCTGAGACTGCGATCGCCCTTTCTGAGCAGGCTTATCCGGCTGTGCGCACCCGCCAGACCGCGATTAAAAATGAGCTAGACCGGGAAGAAATTCAGTTTCTTAAAACCCTGGAGCGCGGCGAAAAGCGGCTGGCTGATATTTTAGAGGGCCAGCCGGAGAAGGTCTCTGGAAAGGATGCCTTTGAGCTGTATGACACCTATGGTTTTCCGCTAGAGCTGACTCAAGAGATCGCTGAAGAGAGCGGTATTGCTGTAGACGAGGCTGGCTTCAACGAAGCGATGGAACATCAGCGACAGCGATCTAAAGAGGCCCATGAAACCATCGATCTAACGGTGCAGGGCAGCCTGGATTCTCTGGCAGACGCCATTGACTCGACTGAATTTGTCGGCTATGAGCAGGCAGATACTCAGAGCAAAGTAGAAGCAGTTTTGATAGCGGGTGAGTCAGTCAACCAGGCGGGGATCGGTCGTGAAGTGCAGGTTGTTTTAGATCGAACGCCTTTTTATGCAGAATCGGGCGGGCAGATTGGTGATCGCGGCTATCTCTCCGGTGAAAATCTGGTCATCCGTGTCGAAGATGTGAAAAAAGAAGGCGCGTTTTTTGTGCATTTTGGCAAAGTTGAGCGAGGTGCCGTTGCTGTTGGCGATCAGGTGAGTGCAAAGATTGACCTCGCCTGCCGTCGTCGGGCTCAGGCTAACCACACCGCGACTCATCTGCTGCAAGCCGCGCTCAAATCTCTGGTAGATGAGTCTATCTCTCAGGCCGGTTCGCTGGTTGATTTTGACCGGCTGCGGTTTGACTTTCATGCGCCCGAAGCCTTGAGCGCTGAGCAATTGCAGCAGGTAGAAAAGCAGGTAAACACCTGGATTGCCGAAGCTCACAGCGCCGATGTGCAGACGATGCCGATTGCCGAAGCTAAAGCTAGAGGCGCTGTTGCCATGTTTGGTGAAAAGTACGGTGATGACGTGAGGGTCATTGACTACCCGGGTGTTTCTATGGAGCTGTGCGGCGGTACGCATGTGGGCAACACCGCTGAAATTGGGGTCTTCAAGATTGTTGCCGAAACGGGTGTGGCAGCGGGCATTCGCCGGATTGAAGCAGTCGCGGGGCCGGCGATATTAGATTATCTAGAAGTGCGCGATCGCATTGTCCGCGACTTAAGCGAACGCTTCAAGACCAAGCCTGAAGAAATCACCGAACGTGTCACTAGCCTGCAAAGCGAACTTAAAACCGCTCAAAAAGATCTCGCCGCGCTTAAATCTGAGCTAGCTTTAGCCAAATCCGACCAGCTAATTGGCCAGGCTGAAACCTTTGGCGATATTCCCGTTTTAGTTGCAAATCTAGATGCCGTTGAGCCCGACGCGCTGAAAGCTGCTGCTGAAAGACTGTTACAAAAGCTAGGTGAAGGGGCAGTCGTCCTGGGCTCTGTACCTGAACCAGGCAAGGTCAGCCTGGTGGCGGCTTTCAGTAAACCCGTTATCGGTAAAGGGCTACAGGCCGGTAAGTTTATCGGCGGCATTGCTAAGCTGTGCGGTGGCGGCGGCGGCGGTCGGCCCAACTTCGCGCAGGCAGGCGGACGCGATGCCGATAAGCTTCCCGCAGCGCTAGAGGCAGCAAAGGTACAGCTAAAAGAAGCTCTGGGCGGATGACTTGAAGGCTGAAAAGATGACTTATTACAGATGGTTGGAGAGTCCCTTAGGGGCACTGTTGCTGACTGGGGATGGGCAATCGCTCACCGGCCTCTATCTCAAAGGCCAAAAGCATTTTCCCAAACAGACCGAAGCCTGGCGCGAGTCCGTGCAAGCAAATCCCTTTAACCAGGTTCAAGAACAGCTCGCCGAGTACTTCGATCATCAGCGCCAAAGCTTCAATTTGCCAGTGGCTGCACGCGGCACCGATTTTCAGAAACAGGTCTGGCAATTGCTCAGTCAAATCCCATTTGGTAAAACCATCTCTTACGGCTCACTCGCTCAGCAGCTCGGGCAACCAACCGCGTCACGCGCAGTCGGAGCCGCCAACGGACGGAACCCGATTTCAATCGTAGTCCCCTGTCACCGGGTGATTGCCGCTAGCGGTAAGCTCACAGGCTATGCAGGCGGCATAGATCGCAAACGATGGCTGCTTGAGCATGAGACGGCAAATCTCGAAGATTCACACCCCTCTCAACAACTGTTGCTCTTATCTGACTAATCTAAGCTTTCCTACTTTGACAGTCAGCTATTGGGTGCCAAACATGCGATCGCCCGCATCTCCTAGCCCTGGCAAAATATAGCCGTGTTCGTCTAGTTTGTCGTCAATTGCGGCAGTGAAAATAGGGACATCAGGGTGTTCTGCGTGAAAGCTGGCGATGCCTTCAGGCGCGGCCAGCAGGCAGACAAACTTGATCGATTGGGGCTGAGTTTCTTTGAGCCGGTAAACAGCAGCGATCGCCGAATTACCCGTCGCCAGCATCGGATCGACCACCAACATTTCTCGCTGATCAACGCCGCTGGGCACCTTAAAGTAGTACTCCACTGGGCTCAGCGTTCTCGGATCGCGGTACAGCCCGATATGACCGACCCGGGCCGAGGGGATTAGCCTGAGCATACCGTCTAAAATGCCCTGCCCCGCCCGCATGATGGAGATTAACACTACCTTTTTGCCAGACAGCATCGGCGCGTCCATAGTGGCAAAAGGGGTTTCAATAGAGACTTTTTCTAGGGGAAGATCACGAGTGACTTCATAAGCCAACAACATGCTAACTTCTTCTAAAAGCTTCCGAAACTTGGCAGTGCTGGTCTCTTTTTGCCGCATCAGCGTTAGCTTATGCTGAATCAGAGGATGCTCAATAAGCGTTACCTGATTTGTCATGAAAGCATCTCACATTGTTTCATTAAAAGACTGTCCCATCGCTTTGAATCGTAATCGGGGGCGCGCCGGTTGGCCTGAGCTGCTTGGCAATGCGCCGCCCGGCTGCCCAAGTGCCGCCCTCTAACACTTTGATTAGCGGCAGCTCTTCAGGCGATTTGTTGAGTAGGTGACGGACGCGATCGCCAATCAAATCCAACAGTACAACTGTCAATGCTCGCCACTCTACCACTACAGGCGAACTGGGTAGGTGAGAGTCACCCATGACCGCTGCATGTTTAGGAATCAACAGCTTTAAATCAACACACAGCCCACCATTGCGGTATTCTGCTAGGCCGGTGAGCGCATTGAGATTAGTGACTGCTATGCCTGCTACGCTCAGAGGTTCAACCAGAGAATAGGTCAGCCACTGCGAGAGTTTATGGAACGGGATCAGATTTTCGCCTAATCCCTGATCAGTTAGGCTCGGATGGGGCCACACATCGCCCAGATTGGTACCGGCAAGGGTCACCCGACCCGGCCAGATCGAGCCAAGGCTCTCCAATACCTCTGTCAACAGCGTGCCCGCATCCAACTCCATACCATAGCGTTCTATCCAATAGTCCAACAGATTGCCGGGTCTTGCCGGGTTTTGGGGAATACGATCGCTCTCTAACAGCGCTTTGCCTAACTGCTGTAAGAGAGACAAGCGACCTGAGAGCCCGACCAGAGGATTGCTGTCATCAACTTGAAAGGCCCCGGCTAACTCAGCTTCGTTCAATCTCTTCAGCCCAACGGCATCCACCTGATAGGGCAACTCATGATCAGACGAGAAAAGGCCCTGCTCAAAAGCGTGAAGACTCGCTACAGCTAACCCTTCTGAGCGTTCTAAGCGTTGGTCAGCGTAGGGATCTTGGTAGCGCCACTCAGTGCCAGCACCCGCATCTAGCAGCACGCTGACGATGGCCAGATCAAGCTGCGATCGCGCCATCTCCAACCGATCAAAGCCCGTCACCTGAAAAGCCTGATTGAGCTTGGCGAGTCGGGGCACACTGCCCACATCAAAATGCCGCCAGCGGCTGTGGAACGGCACGTCAAAACTAGGATACGCCTGCTGAGTGGTCTCCACAACGTAAGCGGCGACCTGATCTAGCTGGGACAGATCGCAAGAGAAATACTCAAGCTGGTCGGCCTGAGCCAGATCAAACAGTTGCTGAGCGCGATCACGAATGGCCTGCGGGGTCTGTAAGTAGGCGATCGCCGCTTTTTCTGCTGGCCTCATCAGGCTTCCTCATACTGACGACCAATGGTTTGAGTCAGTACAGTTTCCTCGGGCACTGCTCCCTCTGTAAAATAGCCCGCCGCCTTCTTCGCATTCATCTCAACTTGAGCATCTGCTGGGATCAGCGCTTCTGGAATTGAGATTCGCTCGACAATTTCAATGCCGGACTTGACCACCGCGTCGTACTTCAGATTGCTCATCGAGACAAACTGGTCGATCCGGGTGATGCCCAGCCAGTGCATTACATCGGGCATCAGCTCTTGAAAACGCATGTCTTGAACGCCGGCAACGCATTCAGTACGGGTGAAGTAAGTATCAGCGCGATCGCCGCCTGCCTGCCGTTTGCGAGCGTTATATACCAAAAACTTAGTCACTTCGCCCAGCGCCCGGCCCTCTTTGCGCGCGTAGATGATGACGCCAGCCCCACCGGCTTGAGCGGTCGCTACTGCCACTTCGATGCCGTGAACCAGATACGGGCGACAGGTGCAGATATCTGAACCGAATACATCTGAACCGTTGCATTCGTCGTGAATGCGCACAGCTAATGGCCGATTGGGGTCAGTGATAGCTTCTAGGTCGCCAAGTATATAGACGGTAAGTCCCCCAATCGGTGGCAAAAATACCTGCAGGTCAGGCCGCGTCACCAGTTCTGGAAACATGCCCCCCGTCTGTTCAAACAGGGTGCGGCGCAGGTCGCTTTCTTTGACGCCAAACCGCTGAGCGATTCCGGGCAGATACCAAACGGGCTCGACGGCGGCTTTGGTAACTACCAGGTCTCCTCGCTTGTTTAAGATTTTGCCATCTACCTGCAGGCGACCCCGAGAAACGGCTTCTTGCAGCTCTGGAATGTTGATATGGGCTTTGGTAATCGCAATCGAAGGGCGGATGTCATAGCCTTCTGCTCTCAGCTCAGCAAACAAATTGTTGTCTATTGCTCCAAAAGGGTCGAGCGAAACGATCTTCTCAGCATCTGTCCAGCTAGGGTATGGACCGATAGAGACCGTGGGCGCAGTATTGGTTAAGTCGGCGCGGTGGTCTTGCTCCAGGCTACCGCTGGCGATCGCCAAAGCCCGATACACCGCATAGCCGCCAGAATGCGTCCCGATTGCATTGCGGTGAGCCCGGTTCCCTAGCGTGGCAATAATCGGCCCGCGCTCAACCGGGTCAGGATACCCCCACCGAATCGGCAGCGGTTTCTGTCCGGACTGCCCAGGATGCGAGGTTAAGACAATATGCTTATGCCGAGGCGACTGCGCTGATGCCATCCGTGGAACCCTTTTGTCAACGAATTCTCAAATTAGCCTACAAGGGTCATTTTTGGCTGTAGTTGAGATTGCCAATTTATAATGTATCGGCTTTAATGCTGCGGCGCTGGAGTTGGGGCGACTCTAGCGCATGCTGATCTAAAAACGCTGGGTTGCTCAGCACCAAGCTGTCTAAAAGTTCGATGAGCTGCCGCCGCGATCGCGGATCGAGCTGCGCAGAAGGTTCATCTAATACCTGTACCTGAGGCTGCATAGCGAGTACACCGGCGATTGCTACCCGCCGTAGGGTGCATCCGCGCAGCGATGCACCCCTGAAAAATCTTTTCTCTCACCGAAATACTTTCTAAGGCGGCGCACAATTGGGGGCAAGAGCCAGATTTGCTGCTGGGGGCGTTTCGATTGTCCCTATCTCCTGATTGCCCCTATCCTCTAACCCTACTCACCTACGCCCCTACCTATGATGCTGCTCTCCGTGGGGAATCAGCGAGTGGGGTTTCTCTAGGCCATGTTTCTCCATTAGCGATTGGTCGCCCATGATCGCTCGGGGACAGCCGTCGGCGATGATGCGGCCTTCGTCGATTAGGATGACGCGATCGCATGCTTCCAGCACAAACTCTAGGTCGTGGGAGGAGATTAGCACGGTTTCGGTGGAGTTTTGCAGAAAGCGAATCAGGCGGCGGCGGGTGCGCAGGTCGAGGCTGGCAGTGGGTTCGTCGTAGAGAATGATCTGGGGGGTCATGGCGAGGAGGCCAGCGATGGCCACCATTTGCTTTTCGCCGCCGGAGAGATGATGGGGCAGGCGGTCGAGCAGGTGGGTGATGCCGGCCATATCGGCGGCCTGAGCGACGCGGGCGGCGACTTCGGCGGGGTCAAAGCCCATGTTTTGGGGGCCAAAGGCAATGTCATCGCGCACGGATGCCGAGAACAGCTGGTCGTCAGGGTCTTGGAACAGCAGGCCAACTTCGGGGCGAAACTGTCCGGGTTTGAGGGGTTCGCCAAACAGTAAAATCTCGCCAGCGGCGGGGCTGAGCACGCCGCACAGCAGCATAAACAGGGTAGTCTTGCCGCAGCCGTTGTGGCCAATGATGCCGACGCGATCGCCTGCCTGCACCGTCAGCGAGATCTGGCACAGCACGTCGGGCTGGTCGGGGTAGCCAAAGGAGAGAGTCTGGGCGGCGATCACCGCTGGTCGAGGCTCTGCGGCCATAGCTAGGGGGTCAAACCCGGTCGAGACTGAATCTATTGACACATTCATCGTTGGCCCATTTGTCATCGTCATTTCTGTCACCGGCGCAAGATTCCTTCAGCTATGACTAACGCGATCGCAGCGGCCAGCACTAGCCCCGCCAGCCCCCAGCTTAGGGCGCAGGGCTGGGCCGCAGCACTCTGCCCCACGACTGACTTTGTGCCGTAGCCATAGCCCCGCAGTCGCATAGCTTTATACACCCGATCCGACTGCTCGTAGCTGCGAATCAGCAGATTGCCCGCCAGCATCGCTAGCTGCTCCATGGTCTGGCGATTTACCCGCAGCCAGCGCTGGCGCTTTTGGCCAAAGCCCCGCAGCCGCATGGCCTGTTGCATAGTGGCCAGCATGGCGGCAATCTCAAACAGGTAGCGGTACGACAGCAGCGTCATATCGGCCAAGACGGTGGGCAGACCGAGCGATCGCATGGCGTGCAGCAAAGTCAAAAACGGCGTCGTGCCCAGCAAAATAAACCCCAGGGTCAAAATCGACAAAAACCGCCCCACAATCAGCAGCGTCGCCATCAGACCCTCTTGGCGCAGGGTCAGCCAGCCCCACTGTCCCAGCACCGTATCGCCCACGGTCAGCGGCAGCACCACCACCAGCGCCAAAATAAATAGCCCCGGATAGCTCAGCCGCTGCCGCAAAAACGTCAGCGGCAGCCCTGACAGGCCGTAGAGCACCGCCGCCAGTCCCAGCATCCAGGGCACCAGGGCCAGCTGGCGCACCGTTGCAAAGGCAAACATCAGCCCCACCAGGCTGACCAGCTTCAGCCGGGGCGACCAGCGGTGAATCACCGACTCGCGATGGACATAGGTATCGAGACTCGCGGCTCCCATGGTGTTTAGCCCTCCAGCAGCTCGGGTTTCACCCGGCGCAAAAACAGCACCAGCATGGCGGTAAAAATACCCTCCACAATGGCCAGGGGCACATGGCTCACCGACAGCGCCAGCACCGCCGTTTGCTCAGCCCCGGCATCTAGCTCAGCCGGAATGTTAAAAATAATCAGCGCCAGAAAAATCAGCGCCGCTACCCCCAGCCCCAGGGCTCCGCCCAGAAAGGCAAAGACGCCTGTGCGAGTGGGCTCAGCCAGGGGCTTACCCACCGAGTTGCGCAACTGAAAGATGTGGTAGGCCAGCAGCGCCGGAATGCCCATCATGGTGGCATTCACCCCCAGGGTGGTAATGCCACCATGGCCAATTACCAACGCCTGAAAAAACAGGCCAATCAAAATCGCCGGAAAGGCAAAATAGCCCAGCACCACCCCCAGCAACCCATTCAAAATCAAATGCACGCTGGCGGGCGGCACCGGAATGTAAATAGACGACGCCACAAAAAACGCCGCCGTTAGCAGCGATGCCTTAGGCACCTCCGCCGCCGGGTCGGGTTTTCGGTTGATCTGCCGCAGAGAGTACCAAGTGGCCAGACCAGTGACAGCGTACCCCGCTGCACAGACCTGGGCAGATAAAATTCCGTCGGGAATATGCACTAGCGCTTGCCTCGGGCGAAAAATAGAGCGGTGCCAATAAAGCCCCAAATTACAGAGCCAATGGTAACGCCCCGCTGCACTGGAGACAGGCCAGTACTCGAAGAGATTAAAGAATTGGTTGGGGTTTCGGCCTCATTCTCAGAGTCAGGCCCAGAGTCAAGCCTTGGAGAAGGAGCATCCTCAGCGCTGGTGGCAGGGGCAGCTTCAGCCGCAGCGGTCACGGGAATGGTGGAGATCGCACCGTGCCCCGCCTGGCGCACCACCACCTCCCAGTTGCCCTGCACCGTCTCATCGGGCACAAAGCTAAACCGACCCTGGTCGTCGGTAGTGCTCTGCTGCCAAACCTCAGCCGGGTCGTCAGGAGCGTAAACCAGCACCTGGGCCTGGGCCATCGGTTCCCCCGTTTCGAACCGGGCCTGCACCTCAACGCTGCTGACCCAACGATGCTCCATTGCAACCCCGTGGCCCAGCACCGGCAATGCCCAACCTACCGCTCCCAGAGCCAATGCCAACGCAAGGTTTAGTCTCATGAGGCTGTCAACCTCACCTCTTCACAGTGGCCCTCGCCCACGTGGCCCAAGCTCGGCAAAACGGCTAGAAATGTGGTGTAGTCTTCCTCCGACAGCCCGGCCTGAAGGGCGGCGCTATCGACATCCACCATGCCGTTGGTCGCCAGCGCCGCCAGCGGGTCAAACCCCAGCGCCCCAGTGTTGATGCTGTCGTCGGGGGGCGCACCGCCATCGCCAAACAGGTGGTCAAAGTGGAAGGTGGCCTCCATCTCAGCTTCTTCGCCAGCAGTCAGAATGCCCTTGCGCTCGTCGCCGACAAAGTCGCCGCAGGTAAAGGCCAGCTCCTCGTTCACCTTGATGGCGAAGGGAATGGTTTCGCCGTCTTTGCTGGCCGTGCCCTGCATCCAAACGGTGTAGCCCTCAGACGGGCCGCTTTCGGCGGGCACCATACGCCAGGCCAGGGCGTTGAAGCGTCCTGCCGGAGCCTCAACCTCGCTCACCATCACCGGGTCAGCGCTCTCATCGCCCTCGGCTAGGTCAACCACCTGAGTGCCCTCGACCTTGACCTCGGCCTCGGCCTCTAGGGTGCCGCCCGCCTCAGGGTCAAAGGGAGGATCGGTCTGGGCGGCAGTAATGTCGGCCAGAGACACGTAGACATTGTCAAACTCCACCTCCCACCCGTCTTTAGTGGTAAACCCTTCGCGCACAAAGTCTTCGCCGTTGGCGCGAATCACCAGGGTGCCGCTCTCGCCGTCAGCACTGGCGGCGGTTTCTGCCTCAGGGCTCGGGTCGGGGGCAGTGGCGGTGGGGCTTTCGCTACCGCAGCCAGCCAGCACCCCTAGGGCTAAGCAGCCCAGCGCGCCAACCGTGAAAGCTTTAAACGAATTGCGTTGCATAGTACCTAAGAAAATAGATGGCTTAGCGCCAGGAGGCAAGTGTCGCATCAGAATGTCGAGCGGTTTTGGGCCTTGGCCCGACAAACCCCAGCCTATTTACTTAACCCCAAGCTTCCTGAAACGCGCAATGCCTAGGGGGGGCATTTATTTACGGTCTCCACTGCCAAAACGGTAGTATGAAGCGGCAGATCCATCTATTAATCCATCTACCGAGCCGAGAGCCTAATGCACGACGTCATTGTGGTGGTAGCTGGGTGGTGGCTACCCTGCCGGAGCTTCGACCGCCTACCACTTGGCCAAGCAGGGGCACTCGGTGCTGGTCATAGAGAAGGAGTCTTTACCCCGCTACAAGCCCTGTAGTGGCGCGGTGTCGCCCAGCGTGGCCCAAGTTCTTTGACATTGCCTGTGCACCGGCGCCAAATCACCCTAGACGACGGCAGCACGCAGCAAAATCCGCACACTTTAATCTTTGGTCGCGGCGGCCAGCCTCTGAACGTAGCCAATCCGCTGCGGGGTGGCGACACCGTGATTGATCTCACAGGTGTACTCAGCTTCGACTTCGGCAGCTACCGCATTCAGACCAATTAAAACATTGACTTTCAGCCGGCCCATCCTCGTCCGGCTACCTTCGCTGATGTCGGCGGCTCGCTCAATCTAGCGAGTCTCCTGGTAGTAATGCCGATATTAGCGACGAGCAGGGCAACTTTAAGGGCACTCAGGTTCGGAGGCGGAGGCAGTAGCCGCCTAGCTAGCCACCGCTCCGACCGGCAGCGCTGACGGAGACTTTTTGATCGTAGGCGATCTCAGTGCCTATGCCTAAGAGGAGCCCATTACCGCTTTAGAAGCCACTTAGTCCGCAGTATATAACGGTTCTAGCTATCACTAATGTATTAAGCTAAGTGGCCAAAGCTATAGCAGCGCAGTTTTTAGGCGAGAGTGCCTACTCATTTGTTTTTGACGGGCAGCTTGGCACCTCAGACTACGCCCTAGCCAACCCCCTTTACTACGCACTCAGGTCACTGGCGCAACCGAGTGGCATATTAATGCGGATGAACCCGATGTCATTGACCAAAATCTGGATTTCGCTTGAGAAGCAACTCTCTTGGACGGTCAAAGCCCCTTCAGAACCTCCGATCACGATTCGATATTAATCGGGCTAGATCTAGCGACCTCGGCGACACGAAAGTCAGCGCACAATCAATGCTCTCTAGGCAGCTCAATATTGAAACTGGTTCCTCTGCCCAGCTCAGATTCGCAGTAGAGCTTGCCGCTGTGTTCTTCAATAATCCTGTAGCTAATTGATAGCCCTAAACCTGTTCCTTTGCCTACTGGCTTAGTCGTAAAAAACGGATCAAACAGCTTGTCTAACTGTGGTTTTACAATCCCCCTACCATCGTCTTTAATCGATATCTTCACCCAATTATCCACTACCTGAGTTGTGATCGTAATATGTTTGGGCCTGTCTTCTTCAGCATCTGGCTCTAGGGACTGTAGCTCATCAATAGCATTGGCCAGCAGGTTCATAAAGACCTGATTGATCTGCCCCGAATGGCATTCCACCAGAGGGAGCTCACCATATTCTCTCACCACTTCAATCGCAACTTGGGTACTGTTCGACTTCAGTCGATGTTGCAAAATCAGCAGAGCACTCTCTATACCCTCATGAAGATCAGCCGCTTTGATACCTGATTCGTCTAATCTAGAAAAACTACGCAGGGATGAAACAATTGCCTGAATCCGTTGAGTGCCAGTAGACAAAGAAGAACAGAGTCTGGGTAAGTCTTCTGCGATGTATTCAATGTCGGCCTCCTCTAGCAGTGCGCTA
This sequence comes from Leptolyngbya sp. BC1307, assembly GCF_002286735.1. Classification (GTDB taxonomy): domain Bacteria; phylum Cyanobacteriota; class Cyanobacteriia; order Phormidesmidales; family Phormidesmidaceae; genus Phormidesmis. The sequence goes on along the minus strand of NZ_NRTA01000013.1, from coordinate 33,496 downwards.
ATTTCGGCAGATGGCTCAGGATAGTGCGCCTGATAGCCTGCAATTGCTTTGATCAAGTTGTCTGAATATTTTTCTAAATGCACCAGGTTGGCATGAATGAAATTAACGGGGTTATTGATTTCATGGGCGATGCCAGCCACCAGTTGTCCGAGGCTAGACATCTTCTCTGTCTGAATGAGCTGGGTTTGCGTGGCCTTTAAATTATCCAGCGTACTTAAGAGTTCTTCTGATTTACGGCGGTTGTAATCGAGTAGAGAAGCATGCTGCAAAGCGACGCCTAGCTGCGCGGCGACCTGACTGGCAAACTCAACTTCTACTGGCTCCCACTGGCGAGGTTCTTTGTGCTGATAGGCGCTCAAAATTCCCCACAGGTCTTGTCCGACAAAAATCGGAACGGTGATGAAAGCTTTAATGCAAAGCTGCTCGTAGAGCGCTAGGTGACATTGAGAAAAGCTCTGCTGGTAGACATCATCGACGACAAAGACCTCTCCTTGGCGATATCTGCCGCCTTGAGTTTCTTGCAGATAAGTATCGTTCCAGACGGTATTGACGCCTAGCGGACCCACATCTAGCCAGCGGAGCGTTGCGGCTTCAAAGTCTGCTGCAAATTCGCCGCCCCAGTTGGCATCGAACCGATAAACCGAGACTCTATCGGCAGTCAAGATGTGGCTCAGTTCTTTAGTAGTGACCTGAAAGATCTCGGCGATGTCGAGCGACTCGCGAATTTTAGTGACGATAGCGATCAGTAATTTCTGCCTGGAAAAAGAATTTTCTAACTCCTGATTGGAAAGCTGTAGCTGTTGTGTTTTTTGCTGCAGCTGGTCTGTGCGCTCGGCTACCTGTTGCTCTAGATTGGCATTGAGTGCTTGCACCTGCTGATATAGCCGGTACTGTTCAACAGCGGTAGCAAACCGTTCGCCGAGCGCCTGAGCGTACTTAATTTCGGCTGCTGTCCAGGCTTCGGCCTGACCTTTTTGACTTTGCCGCCAGACTTCAAACGATTGTCTGGCCATGAGCTGCCGCGTGTCCGGATGGTGGTATCCGGCCCACAAAATTTCGGTATTGGCCTCATTGCGAAAAATAGTCAGACAGCCGACCACCTGCGAGCCATGGCGCAGCGGAATGATCAGCAGGCTGCATACGGATGTGGCTTCAAAGAACGGGGCCAGCGTGCGGAACAGCGGTTCGCGGTAGAGATGATCGACTGCCCACAGGTTGGGCCAGTGGGTAGACCGGCTATCCTCGCGTTGATCTGCGCCCATGCTATAGACCGAACGCATCCACTGGACTGACCAGGGTCGGTAGCCGCTGCTGTCAGGGCCAGGCTCAATGATTGAGCCTAGAAAATTTTTCCAAAGAAAATTTTCTTCAATCACCCGGCCTTGGGCTTCGTTAATAGGGACGGGCTGTTCGCCGCAGGTGTAGAGTTCTCTAGGCTGAGATTTTCTGGCCATCAGGTAGAGCCTGCCGCCGGATCCACTAAACGTAGCGACGGCTTCTTCAAGGGCTGCCTGTGGCTTCGTCGTGGGGCTGTTATAGAGCAGTTGGGTGACGCGGTTGATGTTGGCCTCTTGCTCTGCTTGGGCGCGCACGCGGTTGAGTAATATCGACTGAGCGATCGCTACCCCTACCTGATCAACCACAGCTTGGATAAACTGCAGCTCGGCTTCTGCTACGACTCGTGACTCACTGTGATGGCAGGCCAGCAGTCCCCACAGCTGTGCCGATGTTCCTGAGGGCAGGCGTACGCTTTTTTCGGTAGGCAGTTCTTTTAAAACGATGGGGACAACGACAGAAGACTGGACTCCCATTGCCGTTAGATACTCAGCGTGACAGGGGTCTAGCGGTCGGTAGCGAATGTCGATATCTGACTGAGCTTCTCCTGTCTCTAAATGATCTAAAGGGCTCAGCCCGATCTGGTGGTTAGTGACATCGACGATTGAGCGCTGGCGGGCTCTTAAAAACAGCTCCCGTGCATAGGGCGGAATGTCATCAGCCGGAAAGTGGAGACCCAGTAAGCTGGGCAGACGATGGTTGCTAATCGATTCGGCAATGACGGTTCCGCTGCTGTCTGGATTAAATCGATAGATCTTAACCCGGTCGATGCCCAGATAGTCCCGGACTTCTTTGACTGTTGTATCTAAGATTTCCTGCAGCTCTAAAGACTGCCGAATTCGATTGGCGATCCGATGCAGCAGATCTTCTTGGGTATTGCCTGTCAGACGCGCTAGCAGCTTATCCATAATCGATACTTGGGAAAATCTGAGGTGTTAAAACAGAATTCCCATTTTGATATTCGGTTTCTTAAGGCGGCATGACAAATCAGCCTAGCGTTAAAGCTGAATGCTGGTGAGTTCGGCTCTAGGGTCAGTAGATCTGCTGTCGCGGATTTGTTCGTAGAGAGACTTTTCGCGATCGCTCAATTCCTGAGGCGGTGTAATCACCACTTTGACCAGCTGATCGCTGCGGTTAGTCCCCTGCTTATCAGGCCAGCCCTTACCCCGCAGACGGAGCGACTGCCCCGACTTGACACCCGCCGGAACGCTGACAGTCACGCTACCGTCAGGAGTCGGCACGGTCACTTTTGCACCTAATACGGCTTCATCTGGCGTAATCGGCACCTCGCAAGTCAGGTTATCTCCTTCTAGCTGAAAAAAGCTGTGCGGCAACAGCTCAACCGTCAAATAGACATCGCCGCGCTGCTGAGTTTGCGGATTTAGCGCGCCTTTGCCCTTCAATCGAATTTTGCTGCCGGGCTTGACGCCTGCCGGAATCCTCACAGTGACCGATTCGCCGCCAATGCTAAAGCGCTTTTGAGTACCGCGAAAAGCCTCGGACAGGCTCAGCTTGAGATCGGCTGTCTGGTCGAAGCTGCCCTGGCTGACGCGAGTGCTAGCCCCTGCCCGGCTGGCGGCTCGCGGGTCAAAGCCAAACCCACCGCTGCCGAAACCGCTAGGGTCAAAGCCGCTGGCACCGCCCGGCTTTTGATAGCCGTAGGAGCTAGCGCGAGCCCCGCCCCCACCAGTGGCAAAGCGACCCAATAGCTCGTTGATGAAGTCGTCAAAGCTACCATAAGCGCCAAAGTCAAAGCCGCTAGCAGCACCGGTCGCCCCCCCCGCAGAACCGCCCGCAGGACCACCGGCCCGGCTAGCCTGCTGCCAATATTGGCCAAACTGGTCATATTTGGTACGCTTTTCGGCGTCAGAGAGCACTTCGTAGGCTTCGCTGACCTCTTTAAACTTTGCTTCCGCTGCTTTGTTGTTAGGGTTAACGTCCGGGTGATATTTACGCGCTAGCTTCCGAAAAGAGCGCTTAATGTCGTCGGCACTGGCCGTTTTACTGACCCCCAAAATGGCGTAGTAATCTTTGAAGTCAGTTGCAGCCATACTTATCCTCCCTCACTGTCAAACCTCAATGTCAAATCTAATCCGGTTAAGCGGGTCTATATCAATCTGTAGAGCGCTATCTATATGTCCATCCAGGTAGACGCAGAATACTCCCTAAAAATCAGCGTAGCAAAGCTGCCTCCGTTTAGAGGTTCGGTTTGTAGGTTCGGTTAAGGGTGTGTGTAGCGGTCGATGGCTGACCCGGTGGCTGCTGTTGCCGAGGGCGCGATAGGCTACTGCTGATCGCGCCCTCGGCCATATAGTTCTGTTAGCTCTTTAAGGTGAGCGCTAATGGTAGGCGTGAGCATAGGCGTCACGTAGCGCCACGACCAGTTGCCCTCGCCCACCCCTGGGGTATTCATGCGAGCGCCGCTGCCCAGCCCTAACAAGTCTTGTAAGGGCACAATGGCCTGGTTAGCCACCGAACTCAGCGCCAGCCGAATCATGACCCAGTGAACGTTGTCTGGGTCAAATGCGCCGACATAGGCCGCTAAATGTTGCTTCTCGTGATCTGGAGCCTGCTTAAACCAGCCAACGGTCGTGTCATTGTCGTGGGTGCCTGTGTAGATTAAAAAATTACGATCTACGTTGTAAGGCAGGTAAGGATTTTCGTAATCCGAACCGAAAGCAAACTGCAAAATTTTCATGCCCGGGAGATCAAAGCGATCGCGCAATGCCTCCACTTTCTCATCGATTAAGCCCAGATCTTCTGCCAAAAAAGGCAACCGACCCAGCTGCGCTTCCACCGTCTCAAAAAACGCCTCACCCGGCGCTTCTATCCACTCTCCATTAATAGCGGTCTCTTGACCAGCAGCAACAGCCCAAAAAGCCTCAAACCCCCGAAAATGATCAATCCGAATCAGGTCTACACAGGCCAGCATCGCTCGGAGACGCTGGAGCCACCAGCTAAACCCACCCGCCTGAACGACCTCCCAGTTATAGGTAGGGTTGCCCCACAGCTGACCCGTCTGACTGAAGTAATCTGGCGGTACTCCCGCCATCTGAGAAGGGTTGAGCGTCTCTTCATCCAGCATGAAGTTCTCGGGGTTGGCCCACACGTCAGCGCTGTCATGCGCCACATAGATAGGCATATCGCCCACGATCTGAATGCCGTGCTGGTTGGCATAGGTCTTTAAATCAGTCCACTGCCGGTAAAATTCAAACTGCATGTACTCGTGGAAAAAAATGTCAGCCGCCAGATCCATCCGGGCACGGTTGAGCGCATCTGGGTCGCGCCGCGCAATCGACGCATCCCACTGCGGCCAAGACGCGCCCCCATGAGCATTTTTCAAAGCCATAAACAGGCCGTAGTCTTCTATCCAGGCGGCGCAGTCTTTACGAAACTGGATAAACGCCCGACGAGTGTCATCATCAGCGATTTCCTTGAACCGTTCCGCAGCCTTGCGCAACCGGCTCAGCTTAAAGTCATAGACCGCTTCGTAGTCCACTGCGTTTTCTGGGAAAGGCTCAGCCCGAGCAAGGTCGTCGGCGTCAATTAGTCCGTGCGCTTGAATCGTCTCCAGGCTAATCAGCAGCGGGTTGCCCGCCATGGCCGAATAAGCCATGTAGGGTGAATTGCCATGGCCCGTTGGCCCGAGCGGTAAAATCTGCCAGAGCTGCTGCTGGCTCTCAATCAAAAAGTCAACAAATCGATAGGCTTGAAAACCCAAATCACCGATGCCAAAACGACCGGGAAGCGATGTGGGATGCAGTAAGACGCCGCTGGCTCTGGGAAATGACATAGCTACTTTTGTTCAGTTGCTCAGAACTCTATCACGGGCAGATGGACGCCATACTCTGCTTTTTGAAAGAAGCATTAAGAGAATGTCATGATTATAAAAAATTTGAGACAGCAATGGCCGAGCAAACGTCCCATAGAAATCCTGCCCCTACTGTAGATCTGATCATTGAGATGGCGGATCGACCGCATCGACCGATTGTGCTGATCGAGCGGCTGAATACGCCTTATGGATGGGCGCTGCCGGGCGGATTTGTAGACTATGGCGAATCGGTAGAGATCGCCGCGCGGCGAGAAGCCCAGGAGGAAACCAACCTGCTGGTGACGCTGATTGAGCAGTTTTATGTCTATTCAGACCCCAGCCGCGATCAGCGTCAGCACACTCTTAGCATCGTCTTTATTGCGACAGCGACCGGTCAGCCCTCGGCCCAAGACGACGCCAAAAGCCTGGCCATTTTTAACCCTTGGCAGTGCCCTGTAGATCTGTGTTTTGACCATGACCAAATTCTGCGAGACTACTGGCGCTACCGTCACTACGGCCAGCGACCTCGGTTGCAGTGACAGCAGTTAGCTAAACCCATTCTTGCATTTGGTGTTTGTCAGATCTCGCCTAGCCAGTAAAATAGGCCGGTGAGGTTCTGAAGCCGTCGCCATTTGAGACTGCTTCGGCCTGTGAGATGCCTGATGAGCTGACTGACCTTAAGGAACGATAGACAAGTGCGCAAAATCATTCAAACCGATCAGGCTCCGGCTCCGGTAGGCCCCTATAACCAGGGGGTAGTAGCGTCGGGGGCCATGCTGTTTGTGGCGGGGCAAATTCCGCTAGATGCGGCAACCGGTGAACTGGTCGGGACAACGGTCGCTGAGCAAACTGAAAAGGTTTTGCAGAATCTAACAGCGGTGGTGAAGGCCGCAGGTACAGATCTATCTCAGGTGGTAAAAACGTCGGTCTTTTTGAAGGACATGAATGACTTTGCCGCCATGAACCAGATATATGCTGAGCATTTTGGTGACGAGAATGCCCCAGCCCGGGCCTGCGTAGAGGTGGCCCGTCTGCCTAAAGATGTGCTGGTCGAGATTGAATGTATTGCGATGGTGTCCGCGTAGGGCAGCGGCTTTTGATTCAGAAGTTTTGGGGGGAAGTATGGCGGATTCGTTGGCGATCGCAGTTCTAGCAGCAGGCAAAGGCACCCGCATGAGATCGGCCCTGCCGAAAGTGCTTCACTCGCTTAGCGGCCTGCCCTTACTCCAACACGTATTAATCAGCACAGCGACAGTCCACCCCGTGCGGCAAATCGTAATTGTGGGCTACGGCGCAGACCAGGTAAAAACTGCGCTGGCTCATCTGCCCAATTTAGAATTTGCTGAGCAAGCTGAACAGTTAGGAACGGGACATGCCGTACAGCAGGTGATCCCAGCGCTGGCAGGCTTCGAAGGCAATCTGCTGGTGCTCAATGGTGACGTACCTTTGCTCAAACCTGAAACCATCGAGAATATTGTCAGCACCCACAATGACAGCGGCAGCGCCGCCACTATCTTGACGGCGAAAATAGACGATCCGACCGGGTATGGACGGGTCTTCTGTGACGAAAATCTCGTCGTTAAAGAGATCATTGAGCACCGCGACTGTACCGCAGCCCAGCGCGCCAATCAGCGGATTAATGCGGGCATCTACTGCTTTAGCTGGTCGGCGCTGATGACCGTTTTGCCGCATCTCAAAGCTGATAACGACCAGCAAGAGTACTACCTGACCGATGTCATTAAAGATCTCTCACCCGTTAGGGCGGTAGACGCGCCGCCTGCTGAAATCGCAGGTATTAACAACCGCAAGCAGTTAGCTGAAGCCGAAGCAGTCATGCAAAAGCGCATTAAAGACGATTTGCTGCTGTCGGGAGTGACGCTGATCAATCCTGATACGATTACGATTGATGCCACCGTGTTGGTAGAGCCCGACGTGGTGATTGAGCCGCAGACTAACCTGCGCGGACGCTGCGTAATTCACCCAGGCTGTCACATTGGCCCCGGCTCTCTGGTAGAAAATAGCGTCATTGGCGCGAATACCACACTCATTCACTCTGTCATTACCGATAGCGAAGTCGCGGGCGGCGGGCGGATTGGCCCCTTTGCTCATATTCGTGGTCAGGCGGTCGTCGGCGAAAACTGCCGGATTGGCAACTTTGTTGAGGTGAAAAAATCGACAATTGGCGATCGCACCAATGTGGCCCACCTCTCATATATCGGCGATGCAGAATTGGGCCAGCAGGTTAACGTGGGGGCAGGAACGATTACCGTTAACTACGACGGGCGCAATAAACACAAAACGGTGATTGGCGATCGCACCAAAACCGGCGCTAATAGCTGTTTGGTCGCCCCCATTACCATTGGATCTGATGTCACGATGGGCGCTGGCTCGGTGCTGACCAAGGATGTCGAGTCTGACTGTCTGGTGGTGACGCGATCGCCGCAAAAGAGCATACCCGGATGGAAGCCTGAGTACCTGAGACAGGCACAGACAGAGACGCCAGCCAAGGACTAGAACGAGAACCGTCAAAACTGGATCCGAGACAGCCTTTAGCCATCGGCCTCAGCTAACCGCGCTATGTTTTATGATTTTCTCTGTTAAGAAAAATATCTATCTCAGGGACTTTCTATAGTTCGTCTAAAGGTTGATTTATGAATTCGAGCGTCCTTCTTAAGATAGAGGCACTGAAAGAGCGACCCGACTAAAAAGCTGATCTAAAAACAAACACAGCCCTAAAGAGGAAATCAAGTATGGCAGATAGCTATCAGCCCGTGGCCGGTGACACCTTAGACCGTGACAGTATGACCCTGTCGCAGCATGTGCTTCAGCAGCTTGACAGCTTTGGTCCTGAGGCCCAGGATCTCAGCGCCCTGATGAGTCGAATCGCGCTGGCTGGCAAGCTGGTCGCCAGACGACTGACCCGAGCGGGCCTAGTAGAAGATGCGCTGGGATTTACCGGGCGTGAGAACATCCAGGGAGAGTCCGTCAAAAAGATGGACGTATACGCCAACGATGTCTTTATCTCCGTATTTCAGCGCAGCGGCCTGGTCTGCCGCCTGGTCTCCGAAGAAATGGACGATATCTACGACATCCCTGAAAACTGCGCGACCGGTCGCTATACGCTTTTGTACGATCCCATCGACGGCTCCTCTAATGTCGATATCAATCTCAACGTCGGTTCGATTTTTTCGATTCGTCAGCAGGGTGAAGATACCGATAAAACCGGCGCTGATCTGCTAACGTCCGGTCGAGATCAGGTCGCAGCAGGCTACATTCTCTACGGCCCCAGCACGGTGTTTGTCTACTCTATTGGCAAAGGCGTTCACGCCTTTACGCTAGACCCGAGCCTCGGCGAATTTATCTTAGCGAGTGAACATATTCAGATTCCCGCCCACGGCGCTAACTACAGCGTCAATGAAGGTAACTTCTGGCAGTGGGAAGATCCCTATCGCGACTATATTCGCTACGTCCACCGGCATGAGGGCTATTCAGCTCGCTACAGTGGCGCATTGGTCGGTGACTTTCACCGGATCTTAATGCAGGGGGGCGTGTTCCTCTATCCCGGTACGCTCAAAAAGCCCGATGGCAAGCTCAGACTGCTCTACGAATCTGCGCCCCTAGCCTTTTTAGCGGAGCAGGCCAGCGGCAAAGCAACGACCGGCAAGCAGCTGATTTTAGACGTAGACCCCGACCAAATTCACATGCGGACGCCGCTGATCATTGGCAGCAGCGAAGATGTGGCACTGGTAGAGTCGTTTTTACAAGAGCGCGAACTAGAGCGTCCGCCCGTAACATCAGGTCGAACACTTGGTTAAATAGCCGATTGTATAGATGCTGACTTTATAGATTCCGGTTTTAGTAGATATTTTCCACAGCTATCGTCTTTCCATTCGCCATCCGTCGCTCTCTTCTATACCGCTGCTATGGTTTCTCTACTCGAAAATCCACTCCGCGTTGGCCTGCAAAATGACCGCATCCCTGCCCCCCAAATCCTCGTGATTTTTGGGGCCTCTGGCGATCTCACCCAGCGCAAGCTGGTTCCCGCCCTCTACCAGATGCGGCTAGAAAGGCGGTTGCCGCCCGAGCTGACGATCGTCGGCGTCGCCCGGCGCGAATGGAGCCACGATTTCTTTCGTGAGCATCTCAAGCAGGGCGTAGAAGAGTTTGGCGGCGGACTGGGCGGCAATCCAGCGCTCTGGGATGAATTTGCTAAAGGGCTTTACTATTGCCCTGGCAACCTGGATAAGCCAGAAGACTATCAGCGGCTCAAGCAGTTCTTAGGTGAGCTAGATGAAAAACGCGGCACTCAGGGCAACCGGGTATTTTATCTCTCAGTTGCGCCCCGGTTTTTTGCTGAAGCCGCCCAGCAGTTAGGCGGAGCCGGGATGTTGGCAGACCCGAGCAAACAGCGACTGGTGATCGAAAAGCCATTTGGTCGAGATTTGGCCTCTGCCCAAACCCTCAATTACAAAGTGCGCAACGTCTGTCAGGAAGAGCAAATCTACCGAATTGACCACTATCTCGGTAAGGAAACTGTCCAAAACCTGCTGGTCTTCCGCTTCGCCAACGCCATCTTTGAACCCTTGTGGAACCGTCAGTTTGTCGATCATGTCCAAATCACCGTCGCCGAAACCGTTGGCCTAGAAGGTAGAGCTGGCTATTACGAGACGGCTGGCGCAATCCGCGACATGGTGCAAAATCACCTGATGCAGCTTTTTTGCCTGACGGCGATGGAAACCCCGAACTCTCTAGATGCGGCCAGCATTCGCAACGAAAAAGTAAAGGTGCTGCAAGCTACTCGCCTGGCTGACGATAGCGACCTGTCGCAGAGCGCTATTCGCGGTCAATACTCATCGGGCTGGATGAAGAACAAAGCAGTGCCGGGCTATCGAGATGAAGGCGATGTGCCCGAAGGCTCTACCAACAACACTTTTGCGGCATTAGCCCTGCGAGTAGATAACTGGCGGTGGCAGGGCGTCCCTTTCTACCTGCGAACGGGTAAGCGCCTGCCAAAAAAGGTCTCCGAGATTTCTATCCATTTCAAGTCTGTGCCTCACCTGATGTTTCAGTCTGCGACCAAGCAGCTAAATAACAATATTCTGGCTTTGCGAATTCAACCTAATGAGGGCATTGCCATGCGCTTTGAAGTGAAGACGCCTGGTTCTTCACTGCGCACCCGCTCAGTTGAGATGGATTTTCGCTACGATGCGGCCTTTGGTCAGCCCAGTACCGACGCTTACAGCCGCTTGCTGATAGATGCGATGCTCGGCGACCAGACGCTCTTCACTCGGGGCGATGAAGTAGAGCAATCGTGGCGAGTGCTGACGCCACTGCTAGAAGTGTGGGATGCTCCCGCTGCGTCCAACAGCATTCCGCTATACGAAGCGGGCACCTGGGGACCCATTGAAGCCGAACTGCTCTTGAATCGGACTAACCGCCGCTGGCGTCGTCTCTAGATTAGCCTGCAGGTACTTGCACAAGGTCATTCATTGGTTAGTTTTCGTTATGCTTTAAAGGCGTTTCTTAGCAAACTCGATCTATTCCTTTCGCTTTTGTTTCCACTCAGTGCTCTTTCCTTTATAAAAAGCTATGGCAACTTCTATTCTGGCGATTCAAAAGCCCAAAGATATTTCTCTAGACGAGATCGAAGCTGAGCTGCAAAATATTTGGCAAAATCAGGACAGCAGGGGCTCAGCGCCGGTGGCAGCTCGGGCAGCGACCTTTACGATGGTGATTTATGAGCCCGAGGAGATTCAGCAGCTGCTGGCGACGCTAGGTTTTTATACTAATGAAATAGACGGGCTACACCGCTCAGAAACTAGAGAGGCGATTCTAGCGGCTCAGGTTAAATACGACCTGAGGCTAACTGGCCGAGTAGACCCGCAGACTCTGTCCATGCTGCGCCAGGAAGTGCGCCAGCTGCCTATTGAGAAACAGCATTTTCCCAATGATGACATCCGAGGATTTAGCTTTGATGGCCCGCTGGCTGCGCAAAACCCCTGTCGGGTAATTACCCTATGTCCTATCTTTGGCGAAGACGAAGGCGTCACGGCGCAGGTCTCGGCCTATTGCCCGGTGCATAAGGGCAGCAGCGACGGAAACCTGAGGTGCTGTGAGTATATTACGCTGCGAGGCACTAAGGATGCCTTAGAAAGAGTTGGCGATCTGGTAGAATCACTGACCGTTGCAGACCTGCCTAAGTTTATCTGGTGGAAGGCGACGCCTAACCCTGAGCAAGATCTGTTTCAAAAGCTGGCGTTGGCTAGCAGCTGTTTGGTTTTGGATTCGAGCTACTACGGCGATGCCAAGTCCGAGATTGTCAAAATTCAGACGCTGGTGAATGAGCATACTAATATTGCCGATCTCAACTGGTACCGGCTAGCCCCCTGGCAGGAATTAGCAGCAGCAGCTTTTGACCCACCGGAGCGGCGGATGGCACTGATGGACGTTGACCGCGTCGGCATTGACTACGAAAAGGGTAACCCTGCTCAGGCACTGATGTTCTTAGGTTGGTTGGCGAGCCGCTTGGATTGGCAAACTCAAGGCTATGAGTATGAAGGGGGTGACTATGATCTGGAGCGGGTCTACTTTATCGGTGAAGGGGGGCGGCGGATAGAAGCTGAGCTAGCAGGGGTGCCTGCGATTGACCAGGGCGAGGTGCTCGGCGACTTAACGGGTGTGCGCTTGCAGTCGACAAATCCTCAGGCCAATTGCAACACAATTTTGTGCTCAGAGACGGTGGGCTGTATGCGGATGGAGTCTGGCGGGAGTGCGCAGAGCAGCCTGGTACAGGAGGTGACCTCGCTTTCGGATCAGCGCTCAGATCTATTGCTAGAGCAGCAGCTACAGCGGTGGGGCGAAGATGTGCTGTTTGAAGAGAGTTTGGCCACGACTTCTGAGGTTTTAGGTCTGATGGCTCAGAAGTGACAAAAAAATGCCTACATTGCTGCTGAATAAGCCAGAAATGTAGGGCAAACTGCTGACGTTAGAAGACCTATCGGAGAAACAGGCCGTCTATTACTTTATTAGGAGCGGTAAAGTAGTCTCTGGCTATCTCTATCTCTAGAGTGGCCTTAGCGGGGATAGTGGCCTTAGCGGGGATAGCTGCCGTAGCCGCTCAAATAGCCTTCGAGGTCATTAAAGCGATCGGCGTTCAGGCTGTAGTACATCCAACGGCCTTGTTGCCTGGCTGTCACCAGTCCGGCTTCTTTGAGGGTCTTGAGATGAAAAGACAGCTTAGACTGGGCAATGCTGAGGCGATCGCACATATCACCTACGCAAAACTCGCCTTCTTGCAGCAGTTCAATAACCTGAATACGGATGGGCTCGGAAAGCGCATGAAAACCAGAAAAAACGGTATCCGATGATTTTGCCATTGTGATTAATAAGATTGACCTGAGATAGCGCCGAATATCTGCGTTGTGGAGTAGTCTCCAGTGACGCTAGATGTCCACAGCTTAGTCAAGACAAATTGGTTTGGACATCCGGGCATATACGATGAAATCAAGCTATATCAAGAGTTCTCTCGCGGCTGTGATGAGGGTTAGTGCGGTAATTGGCGCGGTGACTGCCCGTAAAACTGCGGCTCCTAGTGAAACAACTTCATAGCCCTGAGCGCTAGCGACCGTAATTTCATCTGGAGTCCATCCACCTTCTGGCCCAATCGCTACAGTGACCGCAGGTGAATGTGCCGAGACCAGGTGAGTTTGCAAATGGGCCAATAGGTGAAGTCGGTCGGTGCGAGCGGCGCAGAGATAGCGCAGTCCTTCGCTGTCCATGTCGGTTAGACATTGCCGAAAGTCTGTGGGCGCAAAAATTTCAGGAACGGTTACCCGCTCGCTTTGTTCGGCGGCTTCTTGGGCAATGCGCTGCCAGCGGCGCAGCTTGCTATCGCTGGGTTTGAGCAAAGTGCGATCGCTCAGCACCGGGTAGATATGAGTCGCGCCTAGCTCGGTGGTCTGGCGCACGACCTGATCAAAGCTGTTGCCTTTAGGTAGGGCTGCTATCAGCCGAAGTGGCACAGACGGCAGAGATTGAGCGGCGATCGCCTCGATAATCTGAGCTTGATCTGGCTGGTCAGTCAGGGCGGCTATCCACTGCTGGCCTGCCCCGTCTTGAGCAATGAAGCGATCGCCCGCCCGCAGTCGCAGCACTCTCAGCAAATAGTGAATCTGCTCCGCTGCCAGTGTCAGTGACGACCCCTGATGCTGCTCGGCGCTAATAGTAATCCGCTGCACCCGCTTCCTTAGACCTCAATGCTAAAAGACCTGGCCTATTGCTATGAGGTTAGCTAGCTAGTAGACGGCTAGCTAGTAGCCCCACTGCACAATCTCTACATCTACAGCCTTAATACCTTCGCTGTAGGTGCCCAAGTCGCGAGCCGCCTGCTCAGAAATATCAAGAGCACCACCAGAGCGATCATTGATCCGCACAGTCACCGTTGCGCCTGTGTCAAAATTAGTCAGCTGAACCAGCGTACCGAAAGGCCAGTCAGGATGGGCGGCGGTGTGGTCGTAGCGGTCAAATATTTCGCCACTAGCGGTATAGTTACCGTCAAATCCGGGGCCGTACCAGCTCACATGCATCGGCTCAGCCAGCGCCGCGACGGGCGTCAGCAGACCAGCTGACAAACTACTCAGAACGCACAGATGCTTCAAAGAGATCAATCTAACCACTCCTTACTTGATTAGCGCCGCCATTATCCCAAGCGATGAAAATAAATGCAATCTTTCGCAACATTTGACCAGCGGACGAGGTCCAGACCAAAAGCTCAGATCAAGGCCGAGCTGATGATTACTCGGCATTTGCAAGTACCCTTTTCAGGACCACCTGGCAGCGGATGAATGCCGACTTGCACCATTGGTGCTTACTGTCGGCGCTTATTGTGCCCTATGGTTTAAGTGGATAGACAGATGCCGCTTTTATAGGCCGATCCCGCCTGCAGCAAGGGCGCTAACCTTATCTGTCCCCCGGGACGACTGAAGAGACCATGCACTTTCACCATCTGCATTTCTACGTTACAGATGCTGAGCTCTGGCGAGACTGGTTTGTTCGTAAACTCGGTTTCCAGCCGGCGTTGACTTCAGCCGCTGAGGCTACTGAGGCTTTGGTACAGGGGGCGATTGAGATTCGTTTGTCTGGCCCTTCATTTGGTCCGCCCTCTGAGCAGACCTCTGAGCAGCCCTCGCTGGTCAATCGCTATCTACAGCGTCATCCGCCGGGCTTAGTCGATATCGCCTTTGCCACTGACCAGTTTGACCAGGTGCTAAGGCAGGCCCAGGCGCAAACCGCCTTGCTCGGCGAAGTCAGCGTTGATACTACTGGCCAGCGGCAGTGTCAGCTAAAGGGCTGGGCCGACCTGCGCCACACGATAGTCGAGGTGTCGTCGCAGTGGATACTGACGCAGCAAACAAAGGCCGCTCAGCTCTCAGCGATTGATCACGCGGTGATCAATGTGCCCCAGGGTGAGCTGGCTGCTGCCTCAGACTGGTATCAGCAGCTGTTTGGTCTGTTGCCCGGGCAGCGATTCGACATCAATACGGCTTACTCAGGGTTGCGCAGTCAGGTTTTAGTTCATCCTCAGGGCACGCTGCAAATACCGATCAACGAGCCCAGTTCGGGCAATTCTCAAATTCAAGAATTTTTACACCATAACCGGGGGTCCGGGGTGCAGCACGTGGCGCTGCGCTGCGCAGATGCGGTGGAAGCGATCGCCCACTTCCGGCAGCAGGGGCTCGACTTAATCAGCGTGCCAGCCACCTATTACGAAGATCTCTGCCAGCGACCAGACCGCCCTCTGGGCGATATCTCGGCTATTAGCCAGCAGCAGCTCTTACTCGACTGGGCCGCTGGTGGACAGCAGGGAATGCTGCTACAAACCTTCACTCAGCCAATTTTTGCGGAGCCTACCTTTTTCTTTGAAATTATTCAGCGCAGTGCCTACCGAGAAAACGGTCAAACTAAGGTCGCCCAAGGATTTGGGGAAGGCAACTTTCAAGCGCTCTTTGAAGCCATTGAGCGAGCCCAGAGAAAGCGAGGTCACCTGAGCTGAGCGCTAGCTACCGTAGGAAGCCCGTGAAAAACCACAGCACTAGCAGGGTAATACTGGTTGAGAGAGAGGATACCTGACTATCGCTCAACGCTGTCCCCTGGCTGCTAAAAATCTGTACGACTATCAATCCCAGCCCCAAGCCGACCGCCAAGCCGACCGCCGCTAGACCCATAGAACGCCAGAGCTTTCGCGTTTTCTGATTGAGAAAATAGACGGCACACATCATGCCTAGCGCCAGGGCAAGAGAAGCGCCGAGGGCGTCCTCAGACGTTAGCACCCAGCTCAGCCCGGCCAAGCCCGCAAAAATAATCGATGGCCAGAGCAGCTCATTACTACTTTCGGGCTGGTCGAGTAAGTCTGTAAACCACTGCGACCCAACGTTGCTTAATGGGCTATTGCGAGCAGTAGTTGGCACAGATGATTTGGCCTGCTTTTCAGCAAAGCGAATGCGATCAGGCACTTTAATCTTGCCCTCTTGCCGCAGCCGGAGGCGTTCCATCAAAATCGCGTCATAGGCGGCTTCGATAGATTCTTTTTTCTGAGGGTTATCCTCGCATTCTGCAACCAGGCGCGCTTTAGCAGACTGAACCTCTTCGAAAGAAGACGCCTCTGTTAGCCCTAACGTTTCGTAATAAACGTTTTGTTCGCTCATTCCTAAACCATCTCCGAATCGATGACCTGGTCGTGTAATGCCGCTGCGCCAGGTACGCTTGTGCGCCATCGGGTTAGCAGATTTTCCGGTTGATCTTATAGCTGATTGACCTTATCTCTGACTGACCTTATGACTGAGATTTGTCAAAATAGAATCTCACAGCTATGGCCAACCTAAACCCTTAGCCCTAGTTTAACCGTGGATCGACCGAAACGAGAATGCCCCTTAGAGAATGTTTGAAAAGGCCAACGCCCAAAAAGTTGCTAAGCGTAAAAACGTTTGATGAAGTGAGTGCCTGCCTTTTGGGCTCGTCTCTTTGCCCTGATGCAGCAGCGCCAGCGCTACCGGCCCAAATGTGAGGGGTTGATCGGCAACCTATGCTCAGTCACAAAATTCTAAGGTCAGCAAATATTTATAGGCGACTTGCGACTCGGTAAGAGAGGGTTTTTTTGTTAAGGTATGAGTGAATTATGAAAAGTTTACTGAGGCTTCTATTATATCAAGAAGTAAAGTAGAGAAACCTATCGATAGCGCCATTCGCACCGAATGCTCTTTAGCTAAGAGCTTTCCGCTGGCGTAATCAAATCTACGCTACCTTTTATTTGCTTTAGTATCAGGATTTCTAAGCTATGGCCGATGCCAAGATCCTTGTAGTTGACGACGAACCCGCCATCCGTAACCTGATCCACCGCTTTTTAGCGAAGCAAGACTACCAGATGGAATCGGCTGAGGATGGCAAAAGCGCGCTCGCAATGTTTGAGCAGTTCAACCCCGACCTGGTTATTTTAGATGTCAACTTGCCGGATGCGAATGGCTACGACCTCTGTAAAGAGATGCAGTCACGAACCGGCGTATTTGTATTGATGCTGACTAGCCGTACCGATGAGGCCGATAAGATTCGCGGCTTCAATACGGGCGCAGATGACTATATTACTAAGCCTTTTAGCCTGGGCGAGCTGGAAGTGAGACTGGGCGCTATCTTAAAGCGCCAGCGCCCGGTAACGGTAGCTGAGCAGCAGTGCTTGACCTTCAGCAAGCTGGCGATTGACCCTATTCGCCGGGAAGTGACGCTAGCAGGCGACATCGTACCGCTAACAGCGCTGGAGTTTGATCTGCTGCACTTTTTGGCAGGGCATCCGGGCCGGGTATGGCGGCGCTCAGAGCTGATCCAAAAGGTGTGGGACTATGAATATGTGGGTGACCAGCGAGTAGTGGATGTCCACATTGGTCAGATTAGAAAGAAGATTGAAATTGACACGACTCAACCCACGCTAATTCAGACGGTGCGTGGCGTTGGGTATAAGTTTGAGCCACCTGCCGAGGCCGAGGTTGTGGCGCAGTAAAGCGGCAGATCAAAGCAGACTATACGGCTCAGACTATACGGCCCAAACTACACAGCTAAAGCAAACCTCGAATACTGGCTACACAGAAGCCTTTCCCGCTGTAGAAGATAGTGGGAAAGGCTTTTGCATTTGCTGGCTCATGCTTGAGCGATCTGATGGTGCTGATTGCGCACTTTCCAGGCGAGGCTGATCAGCTGACCCCAGCGACGCTCTACTCGCTTGGGGGTCCATTTGAGCTGCTGGGCGATCGCCGTATCAGAAGGCCCATTGTCAGGGTCTTGCGCCTGCTGCTGCTTAAGATCTAGCAGCTGAGCCTGCTCGGCAGTGAGCTGGTTTAGAAATATCTGCCACTCGCGGGGAGCAAGGCCAAAGTTTCTATCCAGGTCAGCGCCTAGCCACTGATGCACCAGCTCCCAGCTATGAAACTGAGCAAACTTTTCGACGTGATACTTAAAGCGCTGCTGCAAGTAATCTCGCTGCCGGGCGGTCAGCCCTAAGACTTCGTCGATCTCCGAAGCGGCCATGTCCTGCAACCGCAAGGTGAGGTAGTCAACGCATGCCTGCTGATCTTGTTCCTGGAGGTATTTGATCAGCTCGCGGATGATGCGATCGCGCAGTACCGATTCAGACGGGTCCGTCGTATCGGCCACCATCCGCTCGCGAATCTGCTGAATTGCGGGCGAACGGAAGAAGCCATCGGCATCGTCACCTTTGGGCGAATCCACGGCCATTTCTATATCGACCGAAGTCTCAGCCGGCAGCCTGCGGGCAAACGCCTGCGCTCGTAAAACGACTAGCTGCTGGTTGTAACAGCCCGGCAGTGAGATGCGCCGCTTGGCGTAGTGCTCGCTGAAGGCCATGTACTCTGACAGCTCTAGGCGCGTGCGCGGCGTATAGTCTGCCGGCAGATGGTTTTCGCGACGAAACGCCTTGAGCACCTCGATATAGAAGCCTTGCAAAAAGTCTTCTAGCAGCGTGCAGCGCCCTTGAAACCCTAGCTGAGTCCTCGCAGGGGCGATGTAACGATAGGCGATCGCACTAAGACGACTATGCAGTTCCACCCGGCCCTGACGAGAGCCCAGCAGGTAGTAGTCAAGGTATTTTTTAATGCGGTTTTGAGCCAGCGATCTCTGCCAGGCATTCACTTCACCAGAGGCCTGAATGCGGGTGCTCTTGCGACAGATGCGCGTAACCTCAATAGCCAGGCGAGTGGCTACTGCGTTAACAACCTTTGCACTGGTCGAAATTTCAGCGTTGATCTCGGCGGTTAGAACATCAATCAGCTTTTGATCGACCGGGCAGAGCGTTTGCTCATCACCATTGGCTAGAGCAGGCATACTGCTGTCGATCACCTCTTGATTTGCAGGAGAATCTCCCGTTGGTTTGGGATGCAGGGCTTTTGCAGGTACCTGGGCGCCAACCTTTGACTGACCCTGGTGACGGCTGAGCGTTTTCTTTGGTTTATCCGGATGAGTCTGTTGGGTATCGGTAGTATAAAAAGTAACTTTGGACTGGTGGCAGTCGGGGCGGTCGTTGGAAAGCGGATTAAGCATAGTAGATGGATCCATAATTCTCTTCGGTAACGCACAAGTCAGACGGGAATAAGCAGCTATAGAACAGACGCGCTTGCCGGGTTCGACGTTTTCACTTTAGAGAATACGAATCTGATTCTTAGAAGCTGCTGTGGCAGTCATGCAAGCAACTGTCACATAGCGACTGTCACATACATTAAAGATTCTTGATGGGATTTGCATAGATAAACCTGAGTGCTTTGCTGTGTAAAGGATCTAGCGTTCTAAAGCACAGTCAGGTGCAGGAGAGAAGCCGATTAGCCTGATATGACAGTTGCCATAAGGGTCTATAGCGTCCCCTAGTTCAGGCTGCTTTCTTGGGCTACTTGTTTTGGAGTGACGAAGTTATTCAGGGTTCAGGCGCAGAGCCGCTACAGCTGCGCGCCCCAGGTGATGGCCTCTTGCCAGCCCAGCCCCTGACGAGCTATCTGGGGAGAGTCGCCCGTCAGGTCTAAAATTGTGGACACCTGATATCTGAGTTCAGAACCGCTATCTAGAATTACGTCTACTTGCTTTTCCATCCGGTCAAACAGATCGGCCTTTGATAAAGCTTCTGTGTCATCTTCTGGAGAATTGCGAATAATAGATAAAGCAGAGGTGGAGATAACCGGATTGTCCAGCGCTTCGATCAGGGCTAAACACAAGGGGCTTTTAGGTACTCGAATGCCGGTGGTGCGGCGCTTGGGGTTCATCACCAGCCGGGGGACTGACTTGGTAGCGGGCAGTAAAAAGGTATAGGGGCCAGGGATGAGGTGCTTCATGATGCGGTAGGCCGGATCGCTGACGTTAGCGTAGCTAGCTACATTTGATAGCGAGGAGCAGAGAAAAGTGAGGGGCTTATCGTTAGAGAGTTGCTTGAGCTGGCGAACCCGCTTCAGGGCGTTCTTGGCATTGAGATCGCAGCCGATGGCGTAGACGGTATCGGTGGGATACAGCATGACTGCCCCTTGCCTCAGGGCGTCGCGTACCGCAGCAATCTTACGGGGTTGAGGGGTCTGAGGATGAATTTTATAAACGGTGGCCATGGCTGTAGCGGGGGTATCTGGTAAAAAGTATCAGCTAGGAATAAAGAATGAGATCTGCCGTTAGGTCAGCGTCACCGTATTTTCTCCTGCCTTTGACAAGGTTTTTGCACCTGTGAACCTATGCTTATGAAAACGTTAGCCTACCTAGAGTGTCCGACCGGAATTGCGGGTGATATGTGCCTGGGGGCGTTGGTTCACGCGGGTGTGCCGCTCTCTTATTTAGAAAGTCAGCTGGCCCAGCTCGGGTTACAAGATGAGTTTCGCCTGCGGAGCGAATCGGTGTTGCGCAATCAGCAGGCAGCGACCAAAGTCTATGTGGATCTATTGGAGGCTAATGGTGATGGCGGCAGCGATCGCCTCAACCATCACCACCACCGGCATCACGGCGACCAGCACCACCACGATGGACATACTCACAACGAACATACGCATAGCCCCAAGCACCACAGCGGACGCCGGTTGCCCGAGATTGAAGCGCTGATTCAGCGGGCGGATTTGCCTGAGCGGGTGACCACCTGGAGCCTGGCAGTGTTCCGGCGGTTGGCGGAGGCAGAAGCCGCTGTGCATGGCATTGCGCCTGAGCAAGTGCATTTTCACGAGGTCGGCGCAACGGATGCCATTGTCGATATTGTCGGGACTTGCTTAGGGCTGGACTGGCTACAGATAGACCAGCTAATATGCTCGCCGCTGCCCACGGGGGGCGGCCAGGTGCGCTGTGACCATGGCCTGCTGCCAGTGCCGGTGCCAGCAGTGCTGAAGATGATGGCCAGCGCGCAGATGCCGGTATACAGCAATGGCATTGACCGGGAGTTGGTGACGCCGACAGGCTGTGCGATCGCCGCCACCCTGTCGGCGTCATTTGGCCCGCCCCCTCGCTTTACGCTGCAAAAAATCGGTCTGGGCGCTGGCGGTCGCGATCTGCCGCTGCCCAATATTCTGCGTCTCTGGATTGGCACTGTAGAAGCTAGTGCGGTAGAAACGCTGCCTGCAGGCGTTCAGCAGCGTTCAGCTCGGCAGCGTTTAGACAAATCCTCAACGATCCGCTCGCTATCGGCAGAAGCCCCCGAGACAGAAGCCCCTGAGACAGAAGCTCCTGAGACAGAAGCCCCTGAGACAGAACCCATTATTGAACTGCAGACACAGCTAGACGACTGCTCGCCTCAAGCCATTGGCTACCTCTTTGACCGACTGTTTGCCGTAGGCGCTGTCGATGTGTTTAGCCAGGCAGTGGCCATGAAAAAAAACCGCTTAGGCACGCTACTGACGGCATTGTGCCCGCCTGCTGCTGCCAGCGCCTGTGAATCAATGCTCTTTCGAGAGACGACGACTTTAGGCATTCGCCAGACGCAGCAAAGGCGCACTGTGCTAGCGCGGGAGATGGTCACAGTCACGACAACCTACGGTCAGGTGCCGATTAAGGTGGCTAGGGCTCAGCCAGGCGGAGCCGTGCTCAACCTTCATCCTGAGTATGAAGACTGCGCTGAATTGGCGCGATCGCACAACATCCCCTGGCGACAGGTGCATCAGGCAGCGATGGTAGCAGCGGCTCATTGGCAGCGCAACGGGCAAAGCGTCGGGGAAAACAGTCTTGGATCAGTGCAGTAGCGTCAGCGAGATAACCCCACCGATCTAATCACTCACTTTATTGGGCTGGCTTTTGGGTTTCCAGCTATCTTGAGCGCGTTTCTGAGCAGCTTTGACAATCCGCGAAAAAATGCGGAACTCTTCCAGGTCTGCGTCGAGATCAACCGGTGCGTCTGTCAATTTGACCAGGTTGTATTCCACGCTTTGGTTGTAGATAGCGAAAGTAACCGCGCAAATTTCTAAAAACTGAATGACGCTTCGGCACTCCACTTCCATAAACTGCTTATAATAGTCAACCAGATTGGCCAGGCGAGCTTCTAAGTAGAGCTGAGACTTGGGTGAAATCAATAAAATTTTCAGCAGCAGCACGGCAATATTCATCGAGTTACCCTGAGCTAGCAGCAGCACAAACAGATTCGAGGGCGCAGACTCATCTTCAGTAGTCAAAGCGTCGATGATGCGGTTACAGGTTCTCAGCGTTAAAGACGAATTAATGACGCGATCATCATGCTTGGCGTAGAGCCGGCGCAGCTTTTCGCTGAGGTGCTTTTCGACTGCGTTAACAAATTCTGACTGGCTAATGGCAAAACAGAGATAGTCAACCAGGTTCGCCTTGTAGCTAGCGTAGGGAGTATTGTCGGTTTGCTGCAAAAAGAGGCGGGCAACGTGGCGATGGCTAAATCGTCCCTGGCGCAGCAGAATAGTCTTGACCAACCTGAGCACGCTATCTCCTAGGACGGTGGGGTTAGAATATCGGTTGCCCAGCCGGGAAGGCTGCTGCTCAAAAGCCGTATACATAGCCAGGTCGTATCTAAACTGGGTTTTGAGCCGCTTTGATAGCGTGCGGGCAGCGGCGCGCTGCTCGGGTGAGTTTTTTTTGTCAATGTACTGCGTGACCAGATGGTAGGCGACGTAGCGATCGCTCCAGCCACCGGGTTGAGTAGGGCCGATCCGCTGGTGAGCAAATAGCTTAAGCGCTTCAAAGTCAAGGCTAGCGATAAAGTCGCCTAGCCACTGATGGAGCCGCTGCAGGCCAGGGATGGCACTGTACCCAGACAGGGTGTGCTGCTGAAAAAGCGATAGCAGCGCCTGAATCATGTGCCCTTGCCGGGCGAGATCCCAATTGTTGATCAGGATGTAGCAGGCACGCTTGAGAGTGTTGCAAAACTCTGCTTGGTCGCCTGCCAGTAAAATTTGGTGTAGAGCGGGCGACAGGTCGCGCTCGGGCATTTGACCCGGGCTAAAAAATAGCGCCTCAAATTCGGCGAGCGCTTCAACTGGCGTTCGGCTTTTGACCATCGCTAGCAGGTCGCTGTAGATCTGCTGCTGAGCTGCATGCAGTGCCATCGGCCTGCCGAGCGGCTCCACTGACGACTCTAAGCGATCGCCTCGTTCAGATTCTGAATCACGAAACCTCCTGTCTACAACCATTGCAATATACATACGGCAGTTTAGATGATCTCTAGACTGCCCGGTATCAAAGCTGAAAGCTGTATTGTCAAAGCGACACTAAGAATCCGGATAAATAAATTCGGATAAACAGTAGAGATGGGGGCGGAGGGACTTGAACCCTCACGACTTTTACAGTCAACGGATTTTCATTCTCCCGCAGCTTTCGCTGCTGCTGCCAGGTTGCCACCTGAGTGGCCCAGCAGTTTTGAGAATTGGACTCTCCCTTTACCCTCGGCTAAACGTTAGGGTAGCTCCCGTCGAGTCTCTGCACCTTCCGTCAGATTTCTCCGTTGGCTTGGCTCAGGATTGCCCTACTGATCGCCCGACTGACGGGTTAGCAGCTTAGGTTTCCCTGAATTTGAGAGCTTCCACTTGATAGATTTCTCCATCAAGGCCCAGATTTTCTAAGTCCGCAGCGTCTACCATTCCGCCACGCCCCCTTAGTCAGTGAAATTGACCGCAATCAGGTACAGCTAAGTTCACAGATATCTATTGCACCACCAAGCGGGTCTGGATGCAACCAATCTTTTGGCAAATCGGGCGAATGCCAGCTCATCTGAACACGTAAAAAGCTACTTCAGATTAGAGATGCGCTGCAATGGCCGCTCGGGGTCTAATATAGGTCTATGTATTCGAAGCTGGCTCCATACGCTTTGCCCTAACCCGCATTAAAGATGACATTTCCTGCGCTTGAAACTCCTACGCTTATTGCCTTAGCTCTCTACGGGGTACTGGGCGGGCTATATCTACTCGTTATTCCGGGAGCGCTACTGCTCTACCTCAAGCAGCGCTGGTATGGGGCCGGTTCGATAGAGCGGCTTTTGCTCTACGCGCTGGTGTTCGTTTTCTTCCCAGGAATTTTACTGCTCAGCCCCTTTCTAAACTTTCGGCCTCAGCGCCGTGAAATCAGCAGCTAGCGCTGTGCCTCAGCAGATAAGACAGCCAGCCAGTCAGCGTGAGCTTAGAAATGCGGCGAATTGATGTAATTGGAATTGGAATCGGCGTTTTTGCGGCAGGCGGGCTGCTGTATCTGGCTTTTTCTTGGGCTGGCATGGATGGCCTGTCGGCGGGCATTTGGAGCCAGGTGGTTTTTGTTGGCGGGCTTCTGGGCTGGACGGCGACCTATCTAACGCGGGTGCTGGGTAAAAAGATGACTTACTACCAGCAGCTGCAAGACTACGAAGAAGCGGTGCTAGAAAAGCGGCTGGCAGAAATGAGCCCAGAAGAGGTCGCCCAGCTTCAGGCTGAGGTAGAGCAAGAGCGACTAGAGCAGCAGCTAGAGAAATCGGCAGAGGCTTAGCTGTAGACTCAGGTTTCTCTGTGGCTTAAATTTATAGAGAGTTTTAGAGACGCTATAGCCGTCTCGCAGTCCTTTGGCTGCCGGTGAAAGATGGGCCGGTCTTTTTTTATGGTGTCTGTTAGAGAGCGGTTTGATCAGCTGCGCGATCGCAATGAGTGCGCTCTAATTCCCTTCATTACAGCCGGTGATCCGGATCTGGCGACGACAGCCGAAGCCTTGCAAGTGCTAGATCGCAATGGCGCAGATATGATCGAGCTAGGGGTGCCTTACTCCGATCCGCTGGCCGATGGCCCAATCATTCAGGCAGCGGCGACTCGGGCTTTGCAGCGCGGGGTGAATTTGGCGGCGGTGCTCAAACTCGTCGCGGAGGTAAGCCCGAAGCTATCGGCACCGATTATTTTATTTACCTACTACAACCCCATTCTCAATCGGGGCATTGAGACTTTTTTGAAGGATATCTATGCAGCCGGGGTGCGAGGCTTGGTGGTGCCCGATCTGCCCCTGGAGGAAATGGACAACCTGCTCAAACCAGCGGCAGCGGTAGGCGTTGATGTGATTTTGTTGGTGGCACCGACTTCGCCGGAAGATCGGATACGGGCGATCGCCGAACGCTCTCAGGGCTTTGTCTATCTGGTCAGCGTCACGGGGGTGACCGGCGTCCGTCAGCAAATCGCTAGTCGGGTCGAAGGCCTGCTAGCCGATCTGCATAGCGTAACTGATAAGCCCATAGGCGTAGGCTTTGGTGTGTCCGAACCAGCTCAGGCCAAGCAGCTAAAAGACTGGGGCGCAGACGGGGTGATTGTAGGCAGCGCGATTGTTAAGCGACTGGCTGATGGTACACCTGCCGCAGGGCTGGCCGCAGTGGGTGAATTCTGCGCTCAGCTAAAGGCCGCTATCCAATAGAACTGGCCAATAGAACTGGTAGATACCATAGGGACAAGTTTACCTGGGCCAACTGATGAATCGTCCCACTATTTTAGACTCGCAAACCAGCTATACCTTTAGCAAGTACTTCGAGCTGAGCTATGAGCCAGAAGATATCTTTGCAGAGTTTGATTGCTCCTTTGAGCGCAGGGCACTGACGCTTCCTCAATTTGATCAGCCAGTTGCGTTTGCAGATGAGCTGCGCCACCGTTTAGAGCGAGCGGTTGACTTAACGAATATAGCGAGCGAAATGGCCCGGCGAGAGCTGCTGATTGCGCCAGTTGTATTTGCAGTCTGTGATTATTTAGACCAGGAGATGAAAATTGAGTACCAGGTTGATGTCAGCAGGCGACTCAAAGGTACTTTTGATTACTTTATTCCCAGCCCGCAAAACCTGTTGGTGATTGAAGCCAAGAATGCCGATCTGGGTCGCGGATTTAATCAGCTAGGAGCCGAGTTGATTGCCCTCGACCAGTGGACGCGGCAAGAGACTCCGATTCTCTATGGGGCGGTGACCACTGGCGATAGCTGGCAGTTCGGTCAATTTATCCGGGCTGAGCGCAAAATCTTGAAAGACACCAAGCTGTACAGCACTCTCATAGAACTAGAAAAGCTGCTATCGGTGCTAATAGGAATTATTCAACCGGCTCAGGTACCGCTACAGAGCAACGGCTGACAGTTGGGTCAGAGGCTGCTTAAGGTCAACCAGTCTGGTCTGAAAATAGGGCAAGCTTCTAGCCAAGTAGCCTATCTACGGCTTTTTATGCTTGTTAATGTCTCCCAAGAGTTCTTCGAATGCCTCGCCGTACTTAATTGCGGCGGACTTAGATTTTTTGGGGGGCGGAAAGAGAGCAGAGTGAGCGCTAATAAAGGCAAAAACAGCGAAGATTGCTAGAAGTGGAAGTAAAGCAGGCATGGTAGATATTGTTTTCGCTTTTAAGCGCAGATAGCGATGGTGAGGACAAAGATCTTTTGAGTCTGAGTCAAAATCTAAAGAGATCACGCTGAGAATTGGTATCGCTAGAGACGGTTGTTTTGGGACAGTTCGTTAAGAACGTGCGGCCCAAACAATTAGCCTACGCGATTAAAATGTTACGCATCTCCTTCCGTATTATCACTGCCTTTGTACGGGACTCCATATTGCTCACTTAAAGAAAATGATTTAGATTATGTATCTTTTGTGGTTTTTGGCGGCTCTTGCCGGGCTGTGAACTCGGGTGTCAGAAGTCGCTGACTTTCCTATCTAGATAAATACACTTAAAATCTTTCTGAGAAATGATTATTACACTGTGAATTGCGCGAAATCAATCCTTACGGAGTGAAAACACGTATCAATTAGCACGCCGCTTGGAGCAATGCTCAGAGGAAGCTATTGCAAAATTGCACTGGCAATCTGGCGGTCTTAGTAGGGCAACCGAGCGAAATGCCGTGTCTTTGGGTGTAATCTCGATCTCAGAGGAATGTCTTTGAGTATGAATCTTAAGAGAATATTATTTGTATTAAGCTATGTCCAAAGGTGCGGGCTGACTGGAAAAAATCATTCCGCCCTATTTTTCGATTGTTAAAAAATATCCGCAATTTATTGGGCCTATTGACTGCTAAGGAACAAAAGTTGATCTAAACCTGTTTAGCTCAAAGGCCAACGGCCTCTTATCTAAAATGTGGTGCGGATAATTTGCTCAAGCTGGTTAGGTTTTCTAAGAAGCTTCTTAAAAAACCTCAGGGGGCTCAGCGCGATCGCACTAAAAAAACAAAGCGGGCGCACACCGTGACCCGCCGTCAGCTTACGCTGCTTATCAATCTCTCTAAAGCGGTAAATCTTTTGATCAAATGGCAGCTTTGCCAGACTCAGATTTGCTGGGCGAGGGGGGACACCCCTCACGTATATTTTTCTTGCTGAGTATCAATTGTTACTGAAAAGCCGCCAAATATTTCGCTGAGATCGCGGCGGGTGATCTGTTTTAGCCGACGTTATTTTGAGAGGGGGCGGGCTGGATTGGCATATTGCTCCAATCTATATGCAGATGGCGCTGCGGAAAAGGAATCTCGATGTCGTGCTGGCGTAAGGCTTCGGCGAGCGCAAAGTGCAAATCGCTCTTGATAATGAACTGACGGCTGGGCTGAGAAACCCACACCAGCAGCTCAAACTGAAGCGCGCTGTCGCCAAAATTATTAAACAGCACCATGGGCGGCGGGGCGGCTAACACATCTGCATGCTGGCGGCCTACGCTGAGGAGCAGATCGCGCACTTGCTCAGGGTTGGATTTATAGGCTACGCCTACCGGAATCCGAATGCGAGAAATTGGGTTGCGGTGACTCCAGTTCACAACTTCATTCTCTAACAGGTGCGAATTTGGCACGATAATTGAGACCTGATCGACCGTGCGAATTTCAGAAGAACGCGCCCCAATGCGTTCGACAGTGCCGGTCTGCTCACCAACTTGAACAAATTCGCCAACCTGAACCGGACGCTCAAAGACCAATATCAGGCCGCTGCCAATGTCTTTGACAATATTTTGCAGGCCCAGACCGGCTCCAACGCCCAGCGCACTCGCCAGCAGCGTCAGCGAACTGAGGTTAATGCCGGAAGCTTGTAGAACAATGATGCAGCCAATAAAAATCAGGCTGTAGCGCAGCAGAATCGCGATCGCCTCCTGCACCCCCCGGTTAATGCCTGTCTCTTGCAGCACCCGCCGTTTGAGCGTATTTGAAATAATCCTCGCGCCCACGGTGACCAGCAGCACCAGCAGCACCAGCCGGAAAATCACCAGCATGGAGATAGCGTTGCCGCCGATCGGAATGGTTTCGGCAGTAAAAGACTCAGTCAGTTTGGAGATGATGCGGTGGCTGACCCGCCGAGTGTCGGGAAAAAGATTGGTGGCATAGAGCAGCGCCCCGATCCAGATGCCCAGCCGCAGCAGTAGCAAAGTGGCATTGAGAAACAGATTGACCGTTGTGAACTGGCCGGTATCCGATTCGCTATCCGCCGCTGAATGCAGCAGTTGATAAAGGTATTTGCGCCAGATAAAACCGGCCAGCCAGTGAGCCAGGGCAGCGACTAGCGGCACCACCGGGACCTGCCACAGATGCTGCTGAATGTAGTCAGGCTGGCGCTGCTGCCGGGTCTTGATGAAGGTCTCTTGAAGTTTGTCGGCCCACTCTTGGGCCTGCGCAGCCGTAGTCAGACTACTGGTCGTGTCTTCAGGGGTAACCGTAAAGTTAAACTCCATCTGAGGATCTTCCAACGAAGGCGATCCGAGCCAGACGGTAGACAGCCCTTCTTCTGTAGGGGAGACATCTACCCCAATTTCTGGCAGGCTCTCCTCATGGACGAACTGTTGCAGGCTACGACTGATGGTTTGGGCTCGGGCAGTGGCGCTAGCCGTCGCAGCCGTATCGGTCACTCTGAAGACGGTGTGGCCATCAACGACCACAGGTGCTGAGCCATCGACTGCAAACATGCTGCCAGGGAAAATCGCGGCAGGGGCCAAAAAGGGGAGGGCGATCGCCACCGTAAATGCCATCACTGCTCCCAAAACCAGTCGAATAATCCGCTGGGGATCGCTGCTGCTGTAGTGGTGAGGATGATCTAATTTGCTATTGTTTGGTCTGCTATTCACAACTGCCTGACCTGGACGATCTCTTAACCACTCTGGTTCTAGCTCAAATCAAGCATACTGTTTTGAGCTCAGCATGTGCTCTGCCAGTTACGAGGTTAACAGGGTTGGCGCGGCGGCGTGTGTGCTATGGCTGAGTGCGATTTACGATCAGCGGCATGGCAGACAGCAGCATGAGCAGCAGCAAACAGCAGATCAGCGGCAAGAGCTTGCCGCCGCTCAGCGCCTCTGCGCCAGTGACGCCCAGCCAAGTATAGGCCAGGGTGCCAGGGATAATGCCAATTAGGGTGCCAGCGGCATAATCTGACACCGGAACCGGCGTTAGCCCCAGGGCAAAATTCACCAAGTTAAACGGCGAGACAGGCGAGAACCGGATGGTCAGTACGCAGCCTAGAGATTTGTCACAGAGGGCGCTATTGAGTTTTTTGAGCAGGGGTTGATGGTGAAACCGCCGCTCAAACCAGTCGTAGAGCAGGTAGCGAGCCAGCCAAAAGGCAGCGACAGCGCCTAGCGTCGCTCCAATTACTGACCACACCGCGCCCCACCACAGACCATAGACCGCCCCACCGACAATCACCAGTATCGTCCCAGGAATGCCCACGGCATTGGCTGCAATATGAGCTAAGAGAAATAGCCCGACGCTGCGAATGGAGGTGCCGCGATCGCCCGCCTCAGAAAAAAACTGAATCAGTGCGCTGCGGTCAAAAATGAAAGCGAAGGATTGCCAGCCAGCCGCATTGATAGCGATAGCAATAAGGGCGGCAACGAGAAAGCAACCCCAAAATTTTCTATTAAATCTCATTTGCAGCGGGGGCGTCGGGGAGCACGGGGTATTCGCTGATCATCAGGCCACATCTGCCGGTGCGTCTGTTTCTGAGGCATCGGCAGATGTGGCATCGGCCTCGGGTACCGCCTCTTTAAGCGCCTTACGCGCAATTTTGGTGATGTACAGCGTGATGGCAACCACCGTCACGAAGATGAGAATTTTGATAATCCAGTCAACAACCGGGCTAGAGGGGGCTTCGCCAGTGCCGAGCATGGCGATATCACCAATCAAGGAGCCCAGGTAGACGTACATGATGGTGCCCGGGATGATACCAGTCGTGCCCAGCACATAGTCTTTCAAAGTGACTTTGGTCAGACCCAGCGCATAGTTCAAGAGATTGAACGGAAAGGCAGGTGAGAGGCGAATCAGAAAAATCAGCTTGAGACCTTCGTCGGCGATCGCCCCATCGAGCGCGCTAAAAAAGCGATTGTCCGCCACTTTTTGAGCAATCCAATCGCGGGCGACAAACCGCCCGATCAAAAAAGCGGCGGTAGCACCCAACATAGCCCCAATAAAGACCAGAATAGAGCCCTTAAGCACGCCAAAGACAAAGCCCGCGCCCAGCGTGACTACCGACGCTGGTAAGAAGGCCACCGTGATCACAATGTAAGCCAGGATAAACACCACTGAGCCAATCGGCCCGAGGCCATCAATCCAGGTGACCAGGCTCACTAGCATCTGCTGAATTTGGCCGAAGATAGCCAAGGGACCAGCCGCCTGACTAGCGCCCGCTTGTGCCAGAGCTGGCCCCGCAGCCAACAGCATACCGCCCAACAGAGAAAACAGCATAAGCTTAAGCCCGCGACGAACAGTTTTAGGCCAACCTGACCGCTGCAGCAGAGTCTGTGCTGGTAAGCGGTGAGGGGCAGCATGAAGCCGAGTAAGAGATTGATGACTAGAAACCTTCATAGGATCATTCCTTAACTGGGTGTGACTGTGGACAATCGAAAACTTGATCGCTAGAGCAAAGCGCCACCGCAGCTAGAACCGCTGCCCGCTGTGCAGCCATAGCAATAGGGCCGGGTAGCAATTTGCTCAATTACATCGAGAGAGTCAGCGGCTAGCAGCTTTTCTACGGTGAGGGCAGTGCCGTCGGGCGATCGCGCGGGCACCCCCTCCATCTGGTTAAAGTCGCAGTCGTAAATATTGCCTGAGTAGTCAATAGACAGCTCATTGCGACACATCAGATGCTCTACCGTGCTGGCATTGTGGTGAGACTCTAAAAACTTGAGATAGGGCTGATGCAGATGGCGATGCTGCAGGTGAAACTTAGTGCGGCCAATCGGCAGATTGGTAATCGTAAAAAGATGGTTGAAGACAATGCCAAAGTGCTCCTTGAGATAGGCGCTGTAGTCTGCCTGTAGACCGGCCTGACCCGGCGTCAGCGAAAAATCTGTAGAGGTCGGTATCGGCGGGTTATAGACCAGGTCTAAAAGCAGATTAGGGTCTTTGCCGTAGCCCAAAGCATTGAGCTTTTGGATGGCGCGCACTGAGTCGTCGTAAACGCCTTTGCCGCGCATCGCATCGACATTGTCTGATAAGTAGCAGGGCAGAGAGGCGACGACATGGAGCTGATGCTGGGCGAAGTACTCGGGCAGATCTTCGTAGCCCGGTTCAAAAAATATGGTCAGGTTAGAGCGCACAATCACTTCTTTGCCGCTGGCTCTAGCGGCTTCTACCAGCGGGCGAAAGCCGTAGTTCATCTCAGGGGCACCGCCTGTCAGGTCAACGGTTTTGATCTGGTCAAACCGGCGGATTACTGCCAGGAGCTGTTCGCACACCTCGTGAGAGAGTTCTTCGGTGCGATGGGGGCCTGCTTCGACATGGCAGTGGGTGCAGGCCAGGTTGCAACGGCGGCCTAAGTTGACCTGTAAAACGCTAATGGCATTTTTGGTGAGGGGGCTACCGAGTTTTTTCTCAAAGGGCGTGATGGCGGGGCGAGAGCGATCAGTTAAGTCAGTGGTTGATGAACCGGCAGAAGGAGACGTGAAAGTGTGAACCATAGAAAGTGAAAAAGTATTGAGATGAACGGGTTGGTTTACAGCCGAGGGGCTGGTTCTATCAGCTTAGTGTTTTACAGTTAGGGCTATCAGCGTGGCTTGGCACTTTACTATTAGAGAGAGGGATGCTGAGTTTTTGCTTAGAGCCAGATAGGAGTACCGTGGGATTTCTCAGCGAGCAGCAGGCGCTAAATGCACATATTGCTAGTTGACGATGAAGTAGAACTGACCGAGCCGCTGAGCCGCATCTTGCAGCGCCAGGGCTATACGGTAGCTGTAGCAACTGATGGGCAAACAGGCTATGACCTGGCCGTCAGCGGCAATTTTGACCTGCTGATTTTAGACTGGATGCTGCCGGGTAAGAGCGGTCTAGAAATTTGCCGGGAGGTGCGATCGCAGGCTCAAACCACCCCTGTCCTTTTTCTCACTGCCAAAGACATGCTCGACGACCGGGTTGATGGGCTAGATGCGGGCGCAGATGATTACCTGGTCAAACCCTTTGAGCTGCGCGAACTCTTAGCCCGCGTCCGCGCCCTGCTGCGCCGCCCGCCTGCCTCAGAACGCTCAGATTTGGACAATTCACCTACCGCTGGCGCAGTCCTCCAATTCGCAGACCTGACGCTCGACATTGAAAATCAGTTTGCCAGCCGGGGCAGTGTGACCATTGAGCTGTCTGAAAAAGAAGTGCAGCTGCTGGCTTATTTGATGCGATCGCCCCATCAGCTACTCACGCATACCCAGATCTATGACGCCGTTTGGGGCAGTGCCATCCCTAGCAGCAACGCCCTCGCCGCCCAGATGCGCCTGCTGCGAAAAAAGATTGAGCAGCCCGGCCAACCTGTTCTTATTCACACCGTATACGGCAGAGGCTATCGTTTTGGCACAACTGCTTAGCACCCAGATCTAATAAACCCGCCCGACAGATGTGGATCAATAAGTAAGCTAAATGTCAGCTTTGTACGTACAGTCAGCACCTGTTTATTTTTACAGGCACCTGTTTATCTTTACAGGTTTTTGATTTTGACCTGTTCTTAATGCGGTCAAAACCTGTAAAGTAAAAGCCTGGCTAAAATTTTTTCAGAAAATAAAAACTGGAAATACGTTAAAAATTAGCCCTTCTTCTTCGGCTAAGAACGTTCACAAATACGTTCTTTAAGACCTGGCCTCTCCGTTTATTTCGCTTACTAAAAAATGACTAAAATTTCCTTGCTAGCTTCTCTCACTGCAAAGAAAGATTGAGTATTTTACCAGTCTATTTTTGCCTGGACAGTATGCATGGGTGATCGCCTTCAAGTGAATTTATAGCGCCTTGTTTAACGATGTATAATATTGCGCCTTACTGCTTTCAAAAAATACGGACTGAACGCAGTTCAGTTAGGAAACTTCGAAAAGCAGAGCTTTTATGGGCTATTTTTCATTGGCTTCAAAAAAAGATACGGTTTTCTAGTGATCTTTTGAGAAAAATACGTAACAATGCGATTTCAGGGATTTTGGGACAAGACCAGAGCAATTTCGAGAGACACTGATGGTTGACACATTGGTGGTTGACACACTGTCAACTCAGAATTAAACTCATTTTCCTGTAGAGATATGCATAAGTCAGGGTGAGACAGACTCAAAATA
This sequence comes from Leptolyngbya sp. BC1307, assembly GCF_002286735.1. GTDB lineage: Bacteria > Cyanobacteriota > Cyanobacteriia > Phormidesmidales > Phormidesmidaceae > Phormidesmis. The sequence goes on along the minus strand of NZ_NRTA01000013.1, from coordinate 382 downwards.
ATCTATTAATCAACCAATAAGACTTATATCTCGGAACATAACTCAGTTGAGTACCTGTAATAAAGCCCTTTTTCTGATTGAAAATTTCACTAGCGAGATCCTGATGAACGTTTCAGGTAATGAAAACTCTGAAGCTGGCTTAGAAGCGCCATATGTGAGTATTAGGAGCAGCAATGGTTCAGCTCATCAAGTGACACCGCCTCCAGACTCTATCTACAGCCGATACAGGGTACCAACTTAAGCCGGGAAAAGCTATGCGTGCAGGGGCTTGGGCTGATGTGCTTTAGCTGCCTTTCTGGGCAAAGGCAGCTCAGTATGATGGCTGAGTACCCACTCAAATAGGTCAGGAAACTGATGGCCAAATAAGCGTTGAGCAGCGGTG
>NZ_NRTA01000012.1 GCF_002286735.1 Leptolyngbya sp. BC1307 | reverse complement strand
GGCATCGGACTCGATTGAATTTGCATGAGTACGATACAGGGCTCTGGGCTTCGCCGCAGAGCTTTTTCTATCCGCCTGGCCAATGTGCTATTTGTTACTTGACTAGAAGCTCTGCTTTTCCCGCCTTGAGTTGATACCCGCCGATACATTTATAGTCAATACGAAACAGTATTGCGTTGTGAGAGCAGTAATGAATCTCTTCCACTCATTTTGATTACGGGTAAAACCGCGAGTAGAAACACTCGCAGCCCTCTGCTTGACTCTTTTGTCAACGACGGCAGAGATAACAATGCTTTCATCGTCAAGAGCCAACTGACAGATCTCTCCGATCTGCAGACCGGCCAGAAGACTCATCTTACCCATCGCCCAGCCCCTCCCCAAAACGTTGTCATCACGGCTAGAGCTTTTGCAGTTGATCGGCTCAACCGCATTATCAGCGCCGACAGAGAAGATATAGCCGCCATTGACGAAGAACTCGTTAGCGAGCAAGCTAAAATGGCCCCTACTAGCGACCTCGAACCCCTAAGAGAGCTGAAACGTCGGCTGAGATAACCATTGTGCAACATTTCACTCGCATCACCCAATCGCCCAGCGTCATGGGCGGCAGACCCTGCATCCGGGGCATGAGCCTCACGGTAGGGTCAATTTTGGAGCTTTTGGCTGAAGGGCGAACGGTGAATGAAATTATTACCGTCTACCCTTACCTGGAGCCCGCTGATGTGCAACAATCCCTGGCCTATGCCGCCTGGTGGCTAGACCGGGGAGAAGTCTCGGCGCAGTCTGCTCCGCGCTGACAGCAAAAGCTTCTATCACAAAGACTTCTATCACAAAGATTTTAGAGATTTTAAGAATTAAAGCTTTTGATCGGGCTACTAATTTGCCGGTTACCAGCGGCTCTACTCATCTGACCAGAGCTTTTTTACGGCTCTTTTAGCGGCCTAACGGCTTCTGGCCTCTGCCTTTTGAGCGAGGTATCGAGAAGAGAGCTTTTTTATCCTATCGGCATGTTTGCAGATTTTTGAACGACATCAAGAATCGATAGGAGAGATTGGAATGAAAGAGTCTACCAGTACCCAAGCGGCGGCTGACCAGCAACCCGGTGAGGTAGAAAAATGGGCAGATGCCCGAACAGACAACCTAGCCTTACCTGAGCAGCTTCAGCGCTACTTTGAGCACCTGAATCAAGGTGAGTTTGAGCAGGCAGCGGCTCTCTTTGCCGAAGACGGGCAGATGCTGCCGCCGTTTGAGCAGCCTATTTTGGGACGAGGGGCGATCGCTCACTACCTCACCACCGAAGCCAGCGGCATGATGCTGACCCCGCTGCGCTGCGAAAAACCTGACCAGGGAATAGACTTAGAGGGCGAACAGGTCAGCTTTGTCGTCAGAGGCAAAGTAAAAACCGCGCTTTTTGTGGTTAATGTAGCCTGGCAGTTTAGCTTGAACGCGGCGAATGAAATTACCCGAGTAAAAATTAAGCTGCTAGCCAGACTGGAAGAACTGCTGAAGTTTAAGCAGTAGCCGTATTTTTTATCAACTCACTGCCAAACCTTTACAGTGTCGTCTTTGCTGCCGCTAATCAGCGTCGGATCTAACGGCGTAAAGGCCAAAGACAAAATCCAGTCGGTATGGTCGCTCAGCGTCTCTATCAACTCACAGTTACTAAGATCCCAATACTTGATGGTGTTGTCGATGCTGCCGCTGACTAGCGTTTTACCGTCAGGGCTAATGGCTAGCGCCACTACTCGGTCGTTGTGACCGTCAAGCGTTGCTTGCAGCTCGCCAGTGGCCAGGTTCCAAAGCTTGGCGGTGCCATCCCAGCTAGCGCTGGCGAGTGTCTTACCCTCAGGATCAATGGCTACCGAGCGTACAGCATCACTATGGCCGGTAAATGTCTGCAAAAGCTCGCCGCTGGAGAGATCCCACTGGCGTATGGTCTGGTCGCTGCTGCCGCTGACAAACGACTGACCGTCTGGGGCGATCGCCACTGACCAAACCGTTGAGCCAGCGTCAATGCTGTAGATCGGTTCGCCGCTACCTAGCTGCCAAGTAGAGATGATGCCATCGTAGTCGCTGCTGATTAGCGTTTGCTCGTCTGGGCTGATGGCCACGGCCCAAACGGGAGCTCTCTCTACCGGAATGCTATAGACCAGTTCACCCGTCGCCGGTCGCCACACCTTAATGGCATCGCCGCTACTGCTGACTAGCCGGTCTCCCGACCCAGACACTGCTAGGCCTCTCACCGTATCGGTGTGGCCATCAAGCGTCTGTAGAATGTCACCTTGCCCGTCCCAAACTGTGATCTGACCGTTGGCATCGCCGCCAAATATATTCACTGCGTCGTCAATCTGCGTAGCCGCGACTGCCCATACCTGACTAGCACCCTCAATCGATTGCGCGACTGTTAGCGGCACAATGGGCTGCGCGTCTCCCGGCTTTACTGCCGGATTGGCGACGGGCTGAGCAATGAGCCGATTGGTAACTGGCAAATCCTCTGGCGCACTGTTCAGAGCGAGCGGTAGACCTACAGTTAGAGCAATCAGACCCAATGCGATCGCCGATCCCCATAGCATCCCTTTCTGAAGAGGAGTGCTCTTAGAGGTGCTCTCTCCGGCCAGAACCTGATTATTTGGCTGCGATTCAGGCTGAGTCTCTAAGCTGCTATCTCTGTAGATAGTGGCGACTTGCGGAGAACTGCCACCAGCCTCAGCCCGATAATCCGGGTGAATCTGGCGACTAAACCTGGCTGCCGGTACAGACGCAAGTGCCGCGGCCTCTCCCGGAGACTGAGCAACAAACTGAGCCGCCGCTGACCAATGAGCCAGACGGTTTTGCACCACGCCGGCAGCGTCAAGGTCTAGCCTGGAGAGCTGGTCTTCATCGATATTGGCATTGGCGACCCGAGCGTGAAACAAGTTAGCCTGGCATAGATCAACCCGCTCTATGTTGGCACCTGTTAGATTGGCCCGGCTCAGATTTGCCTGAGTGAAGTCTGCATCTGATAGATAAGCGCCGCTTAAGTTCGCCTCACTCAAGTCAGCGCCCCTAAAGTTTGCGCCGATCAGACAGGCTCGCTGGAGATCTGCTCCTCTTAGGCTGATGCCGCTGAAATCACCTTCAAAAAAATAGCCGTCTCTTAAGTTTTGCCCGGCCAGGTTGTAAGATTCATCTAGCTGACTCGCTCGCCGTTGATTCCACCGCTCTATGCCGCTTTTTAGCAGGGTGAGATGATTCATTGGCCGCTGCTCAACTGATAGCCCCAAGCAGTATGACTGCCTGCTAGATCTGCCCTAAAAACAACTGGAGTCATCATGCTTCTTCTTTGAAGACAAAACTTTTGAGTGAAATTAGGCTAAATCGCAGGAGCCTATTTGAAAAAGCTGAAACAACGCTGCGTCATCTAAACTTAGGTAATTTCAACCATATCTAAATAAACATTATATATTCAACCTATCCGGCAGAATATACTGAGCTTTCGCTGCTTAAGCCATCAAGAAAGTCTTATAAAGCCTGTTCAGACACTGTTTCAGCCCTGGCTAACTTTTGTCAGTCAATCAGGATAAACTGCCTACCCCGATTTTTGAGTTTCTCTGCTGACTCTTCTTTTGCTTACTCCGCTGACTCGCTCATGTAGGTGCGAACGTTACGAATGGCCTGCGCTGCGTAGTCGTCTTGAGGTCGTTCAGCGATCGCCTTCTCAAAGAAATCAAGTGCCCTGGCGTAGCTGCCTCGGTTCGTGGCATCGTAGCCCAGCCGCATGTAGCGGTCATAGCCAGCCTCTGCCGCAGGGCCCAAGCCAAATTCACCATCTTGCAAACCATCGACCGCGTTCCAGTAGGCAATCGTCGCCTGCCGGTCATTGGATTGTTCGTACAGCGCACTTCTAAAGTAGGTAATAGCAGCAGACAAATCTTCTCGCTTCGCCGCCGCATAGCCCAAGCGCATATAGCGATCATAAGCTGTCTCACCGGCATAAACGCGATAGGTCAGCGGCACATCTGTGGGAGAGTCTGCCTCGGTGCCCCGACTGAGATAGGTTTGCACATTGCGCACAGCCTGAGCCGCGTAGTAATCTTCAGGTCGCTGCTGAAGTGCTGTCTGAAAGGATGCGAGGGCGGCAGCATAGTCTCCCTTCTCAGTAGCATCGTAGCCTTGATCCATCGCTTGCTCATAGGCGCTGCTCTGGCCGCTCGCTTCGTCTGACTGGAGTTCGTCTACAGCGTTCCAATAGGCAATGGTAGCTTCGCGATCATTGGGCACTGCGTAGAGAGCATAGCGAAAAGATGTCGCAGCGTCAGCATAGTTGCCTGCTTGCTGCGCTGCAAAGCCCAGCCGCATGTATTCGTCGTATTCCTGCTCAGGGGTGGCATAGATCTCAGTCGAAGCCTCAGGCGTTGGCGAGGGGCTAGTTTGGGCGCTAGCCGTTAGTGGCGAACCGGTTAGCAGCCCAAATAGAGCAGGCGCTATGCCAAAGGCAAGAATCTTTTTAATCGGTTTCAACATGAACTGTTCAAAGCTATCTTTCTCTTCTAAGATGTCTGATATTTCTACCTTTTCTCTCTAGCTATCGACCGATGTCTGAAAAGCTAGCGGCAAACTCTTTCTTTCGGCAGAGTTCTAAAGCGGCACCGGGCCTTAGTTCTTTCGAGAAATTACTTAGGCAAGGGGGTACCTGACTGCCAGCCAGCCGGCTCCGGCTGACGCTATCCCGGCGGTAAATAGGCTGATGAAAAGCCACCAGGCGGCGATCGCTGCCTGTCGCCGCACCTGCTCAGTGCGCTGCTGCAAGTCACGTTTGACGGCCTCTGTCTGGGCTTGAGCCCTGGCTTGAGCGCTCTCTAAAATATCAAAGAACTGCTGTTGAGTATTGTCTACAACATCTTTGCTGACAAACTGCATCAGCGTCTGAGCCGCCGATTGAATGTCGCCCTCCCAGTTGCTTAGTGAGCCTGACACCGTTTGCCAGGCCGAGGTGAGTTTACCGGCGATCGCCTCACCTTCTCCCACATCCAGATCGTCCCTGTGGGCTAGCGCCTGCTGCCAAAAAGAGTCTCCCAATTCGGGCAAGGCGCTGGCTGCTTGGGGAATAGAGCGAGCAGCTGCCTTTGTCACCTGAGTCAACTCTTGCAAGAAATCAGCAGAATTCAAATCTGGTATTTCCTGATGCTGCAGATAGTGAGTCACCCGCGTGAGTAGCCGCTCGCTCCAGTCTTGCGAGATCTGCACGGCTCTTTTGGCCCAGCGGCGGGGAGCGCCTAGCAGCTCATAGCGGTTTTGCTGTAGCCAGTCTCCTAGTTCAGAGCGAACGGCTGGCTGCAAGCTAAGCGCTTCTAACAGGCGAGAGTCGTCAATCTGCTGAGGCACGTCAGGGAAGCTGTCAATAATGCCTTTCACTTCTGAGAGCAGCTTCGGCTTTAGCTCATCTAACCCGGTTTCGGGCCAGTCTACTGAGCGAAAGTAGCCAGCGAGCGTGCTGTAAAAAGGCTCATCGTCAGTCTGTTTTTGATAGCTTTTCCAGGCAGAGCGAAGGGCACTCATGAGTTCGGTGTGCTGCTGGTCGGTAATGCCTTTTCGCCTCTCTAGAGTTTGGGAAAGGGACTGGGCAATTTTATTAAAGTCGGGCGCACTATCTAGTAAATCGGCTCGGAGATGGCCGCTACTGGTGAGTAGTTCAGCTTCTTCTAGTAGCGATCGCAATTTTTGCTCAACGCTTTCAGCCGTAAGCTTATCTAAGCCGGTATAGCGAAAGTAAGTAATCAGCTTAGCCTGAATCATCTCAAGATTTTCAGCCGCTGCCGCCCGCTGTTTTTCAAACTGAGTCGAGACAAAATCACGGCTCTTTTCAAAGCCTTGAATTAAGCTGTTGCGCTGGCTAGAACTCAGCGTCGCATGGCGCTCAAACAAACCAACAAGAGCACCGCCATCCAGTCGATTAAGCAGATGCTCTACCTGAGCGGGTTTTAGCGGCGTATGATCCACAAAGTCTTGCAGCCAGCTAGAAAGATTATCTGCCGACAAGCTTTCTAAAGGAAGTTTGTTGAGCTGCGCTTTGAGCTGCTGCTGCCAGCGATTTTCGGTGGAGGCGATCGCCGCCTGCCGCACACTTTCAAGTACTTCGCCATGTATCTTGACCAGCTGATCAGTGATTTTCTGGATTGTCTCATCACTGAGATCTTTTCGCTGCTGTAGCCAGTCAACAAAGTCTTGTCGCCCCAATGCTGCTAGCTGCGTCTCTACCTGAGCAGGCTCAGCCTCAAGGTCATACAGCCGCTCAGCAAACTCTTCTGCTAGCGCTTCAGACTGCAAAGACCAGCGCGGCGTTTCTAGCAGATAATCTTCTACATCGAGACTGACCACGCTGAAAGTTGTCGTCTCATTTGTAAAGCTCTGAAATTTTTGCCAGAGCTTTTCTATGTCCCAATCGGACAGGTCTATCTGATTGAGGGCCGAGCGCAATAGCTGTCTCCAATCGGGCATTGCCTGAGCCAGCATACTTTTAGAAGAAGAGACCGCTGTGGCTGGTGTCACCGCCGCTGAAATCGGTTCTGAGACAGCGTCTGAGTCTGCCGCTATCTCAGCGCTATTGTCTGGTTGCGAGGGTTGCAGACTTTCCAATAGCGTTTCGGCCTGGTTGGGGGCAAGGTTAGCGCGATCGCAAATCTCTCTCACCAGTTTTTCTCTCTCCTGGCTCAGCAGTTGAGGAAGCTGCTGCTGGGAAGCGATCGCCGCAGAAAGCTCATTAGTCAGAATCTCAAATCTATCAGCCTCAGAAAGATCTTCGCTTTGACCTGAGGAAACCACCTGCCCCATCGCGCCAAACAAACGGCGAATACCCCCCGCCGCCACGCCAAACACAGAGCCAACCACATTCGACACTGTCGCCGAACTAATCCAGATTAAAATCAGCAGATAGGCCGCCCATAGCATCACCCCAAAAATCAACCCCTGCCTCGGCAGGATGATATTGCTAAACTCAGTGGCCAAAAAAGCTGAGCCAAATAAAACGGTTGCTAGGCTCAAAGTCACCCCAAACCCCAGCAGATGGCTGACAGGCAGCGCCACCGATGACTCCTCGGCAGCGGACTCCTTGGCAGTGGCCTCCTCGGTAGCGGGTTCATCCTCGACTTTCTTGTCACGGGGCGCGATCGCCCAGCCAACGGTAGACAGCCCCAGCGCTACTCCCAGATTCGTCAGTAGCAGCTGAAAGGCAAACGCCATGATCAGCCCTGCAAATAGCGAAAAAAACATCTACCCGACCGCCTAGCTAGTCTCCTACGCTAGAAAGATTCCGAGCGATTCGTCATCTACCATAAGAGACAAAACCCTTTCCCCTTTCCTCTTACCCCGTCACCGACAACCCATCCACCACCACCGCAGGCGTATAAGTAGAACCACTCCATTCAGCCTCACTACCCAGCCCAATCAAATGATTGAGCGCGCTGTAGGCATTGCCCGACACCATCGTATCTTTCACCCGACCAACAATCTCGCCCTGAGTGACGCGATAGCCCAGCTCCAGGCTAATAGAGAGGTCGCCAGTGATATCGCCGCCTTCTCCCAACACCTGATCGACAATCACCGCTTCTTGCTGCGCAGCCACCAGAGATTGCCAGTCTAGATGGCCAGGTGCGACCAATAGATTGATCAGTCCCGGCGTTGGGTAGCTGCCCAGGCTAGGGCGAATGCCGTTACCCGTAGTCTTATGAGCTAAGTCACCGTACCAATTTTCTAAAACGCCAGCTTTAACAAACATCAAGGGCTGGGTAAGCACACCCTCATCGTCAAACGGGCAGCTATAGGGGCCAGCGGTTGGGTCTTGACGCAAGGAAATTGCCTCAGCTATTACGCGATCGCCCTGCCGTTGACTCCAGGGAGAGGTGCCTTCGGCCACTCGCTTAGCGTTCAGCGCCGCTCGCAGCGTATCCCACAGCAGCCAGGCCGCACCGGGCGTAAAAATCACCGGCACCTGACCGGTCACCGGCGCAACGGTGCGATTTGCCCAGCCTAAGCGCTGAATGATGCTGCCGGCGATCGCACTCATATCTAAAGCATGACGATGAACCCTGCCATCCCCCGCGCTCAAAAAGTCATCCGGGCGGGTCAGCTCAGCGCTGATATAGCCGCTAAGGGCCGTATCTTGAGCCCGATAGTCTAGCCCGGTAGAGTTGATCAGCCGGGTCTCTTCGAGGTCGCAAGACAGCTCCGCTTCGCAAATCACGTCAGGAAAACGGTCGCGAATTTGAGCGATCGCCTCTCGCCCCCAGTCCACTAGCTGCTGAGTCTCTACAGCTGTACCCACAGCCCCAAAATCTTTTGCTTCCCCAGCCGTCAGATTCGGCGTTTCGGGTGCATTCAGTGTGCTGATCGCCAGCGCTTTTTGGACTAAAGTCTGTGAGTCTATCGGCCCATAGCCAACGGCTAACCCCGGCTGACCGTCACGCCAGAGCCGCAGGGCTACCCCTTCTGCCTGAGATGTTTCTGCTTGCTTTAGCCGATTGCCCTCAAAAATCACGGGTCTGGCGAGCGAACTCGATTGAAACACCTCGGCAGCTTCAGCGCCAGCAGCGATCGCCCCAGCCAGCAGCCGTTCAGCTAAATCTTCCATACCGATTCGCTAGGCGTCCTCCGGGCGGTGGTTTTCGCTCACCAGCAGCGCCACCGGAAACTGACTGAGCAATTCAGCCACTAGCAGTTCTTCGGTCACCGCCACAGACTTCCCGGTGAGCCAATCTTGCCAGCTAGCCTGCCCGCCTGCCGGTAGGGCTATGGCCGTATTGCCCCACACCTGTTTACCCAGGGGCAGCGTCTCCGGCTGAATTAAACCCGTCAAAAACCGGGGCACGACCGTCACGACCGTATGCTCACCTTTGTGTCGCATAAAAGCAATCACATGGTCAGCATGGTCACCCGTCACCGCCAGCGGTCGGTAGTCGCCGCTTCTAAACACATTGCGGAAATAGTTTCTAGCAGCCAACCCGCGCAGCGTCAAAAACAGCTTAATGCAGCCATCCGTTCGGTTCTTCAGCAGGTTTTTCATCAGTGTGGTAGGCTGTCGCTGCCACTGAGCCTGCACCTCTTGCAGCGCTTTAAGACGCTTGGAATAATCTACCGGACGACGATTGTCAGGGTCTACCAGGCTCAGGTCCCACAGCTCAGTGCCCTGGTAAAAGTCTGGTACTCCCGGAGCCGTTAGCTTAATTAACAGCTGAGCCAGCGCGTTGTAGATGCCGTAAGTGGCGATGCGCTTTTGGAAGTGCTGTAGCTTATCTAGAAAAACATTGTCTTTGCCAGGGGTCAGCAGCGTTTCGACAAAGCTGACATAGCCCGCTTCGTAGTCAGCATCGGGCCGCAGCCAAGCGGTATGCACTTTGGCCTCGCGAACGGCTTTGACCACGTAGTCTTTCACCCGTTCGCGAAAGGCGGGCAGCTCTTTGTCGTCAAACGGGTAGGCTCCGACCAGCGTCTGATATAAAAAGTACTCGTCGTTAGGGTCGGGCACGGGCTGATCGTTAACGAGCTGTTTTTTATCGGCGTTGAGTTCGCTCCAGGCTTTGACCTCTGTTTCCCATTCTTCGGGCAGTTCAGAGAGCACGTTCAGGCGCGACCTGACATCTTCACTGCGCTTAGTGTCGTGAGTAGAGGTGGCATTGAGCGAGTGCGGCCAGCTCTCCTGCTGATAGCAGTTATAGTCGTGAAAAGTCTTCAGCGAGATACCAAACCGGTCGGGCGAACCGCCGACTTCATTCAGTCCGATGAACCGGTTATATACATAAAACAGCGTGTCTTCTACGCCCTTGGCCATCAGCGGCCCGGTAAACTGCTGCAGTCGCATGACAAAATGCAGCCACTGCGCCCGCTCTTCCGAAGGCAGAGACTCTTCATACCCCAGCACTAAGAATCGCTCGATTAGCTCTAGCTCATTCAGCAGCTGCGGAATACGGGTTCTTGCGCCCGCGATCGCCTCTTTGATGTACTCAATATCGCTCTTAGAGCTGCCTCGCTGGTTGATATAAGTACAGTAGATCGGAAAAGACACCAAGACTTCTTGAATCGCCGTCTTTAAGCCATTAGCCGTCAAATCTCGGCCATAGCGATACTGACTAGCCACCTGTTTTAAGAAGCGAGCCAGGTTGTCAATATCGCCCACCAGGTTAGTGTCGGCAATCAGCCGCTTCTTCTCCAAAAAGAGTTTGTCATAACCATCTCGCAAACCGCTAAACTGCCGGTAAAGCCGCGTAAAGTGGCGCTGGTTTTGCTGCTGACAAAAAACGCTATTGACATATGTCAAAAACTCATAGCCCGAAGTCCCCTGAATCGGCCAATGATCCGGCAGTCGCTCACCCGGCTCTAAGATCTTTTCAATGACCGTATACACGCCGTCTGTTTTCTCTTCTAATCTCTCTAAGTAGCTCAGCGGATCGTACAGCCCGTCAATATGGTCTATACGCAGGCCGTTCAGCTTTTTCGCTCTGACCAAGTCGAGAATCAGCGCATGGGTCTGGTCAAACACTTTAGGATTGTCTACTTTGAGACAAATCAGCTCGTTGACCGTAAAAAACCGGCGATAGTTAAGTTCTTCTGCCCCTACCTTCCAAAAAGAGAGCCGGTAAAACTGTTCTAGCAGCAGCTGATCCAACAGGTCGAAGGTTTTAGGCTTACCCGGCTGACCGTTGAAAGCCTCAATGTTTTGGTCGATAAAGCCTTTGATTTCGCTGTTAGATTCGTACAGCTCCCACAGCAAATGCTTCACAAACAGCGCCTGATCTCGGCGCTCTCGTCCCTTTGTATCTGGAAAAGTACTTCTGACCGTGTTCAAAACACCGGCTAGCTTAATATAGTCAGGGTGCTGTCGGCCCATCTGTCGCCGCAGCCACGAGATTTCGTAAGTCAAAAAGCTCGCGTAAGACTCTACCCTCACCGGAAAATGTAAGCCGTAGTAGTTAACTTTCAGCCCGTCGGCGTGATAGCTCAGCTGTATTTCACCCCGTTCCAGACAGCGGTGATAGAAATCGCCCAGCATTGGCGCGAGCACTTTACCTTGAATATCGGCATAGGAGTGCTCCCACTCAATATCGAAGTAGTCAATGTACTGAGAGTCTTGCCCATGCTCTAGCACATCCATCAAATAGTGATTTTGGCCGTCGTAGGCCATGTGGTTTGGCACAATATCTTGCAGCCAAGCCATGCCTCGCTCCTGCAACTCCTCTATCAGCAGGTCAAATCCTTCCATCCCGCCCAGTTCGGGGTTGAGCTTGTTTTGATCGACCACGTCGTAGCCATGCTGACTGCCGCTACGGGCTGCAAAAATCGGCGAGGCATAAATATCAGAAATTCCTAGCTGATCGAGATAATCAACAATCTCTTTGGCCTGGTGAAACGTAAAGCCAGGGTTGAATTGAAGGCGGTAAGTAGCAACAGGGATACGCATGGGTCACGGCTAGGTTAGGAGAGACATTGAGAAGACGCAGAAGCGGCTGCCAGTCGGCAGCTCCGACGGTTAGGCGCTAGATTCAGCCTGATAGAGGGCGATGCTTAAGGGACTTAAAACCAGGGTGGAAGGAGAACTCGCCGATAGCGTTTCGGGAAGGGGTCCGGTAGCATCACTGGCCTGGTCTGCTGAACTGCTCGCAGACCACTGAGCATCGGCAGAGTTGATTTGCTGATGCCAAACTTTTGTACCTAAGGGTAGCTCAACCTTCTCAGGCTGCTGACTGAAGTTCATTAGACAGAGCAGATCGCCGATTGCCAAAGTGCGCCGGTAGTAAAGCACAGGGTCTGTATGTTCTACTGTCAAATCTTCTGGGTAAGAGGGTGTCATGATCTGGCACTGCTTTCTCACTTTGATCAGCTGCCGGTAAAACCTGCGTAGAGTAGCCTGCTGCGATCGCTCACCTTCTTCTTCAACAGTCAACCAGTCAAGCGTAGCTGCCTTAAAGGTCTCAACGCTACCCGGATCGGGCGGCGTACCGCTGGCATGAAAATCTTTAAATTCCAACGTTCGGCCCTTGCGAACGGCTTCTAACAGACCGGGATCACCATGATCGACAAAGTACAGAAAAGGAGCCGGGTCGCCATACTCCTCGCCCATAAACAGCATCGGCAAGTAGGGAGAAAGAATCGTCGCGCCTGCTGCCAGCTTTAACCCGTCAAAAGGAATGCGGGTAGAGAAGCGATCGCCCAGCATCCGGTTGCCAATCTGATCATGGTTTTGGCTGGAGACCACAAACTGCGGTGAGGGCAGATCCGGTGCCGGTGCGCCGTGAGCCCGCTTGCGAAAGCTGGAGTATTTGCCGTCGTATGCAAAGCGGTGTTTGAAGGCGATCGCCAGCGCTTCCAAACTGTCAAAATCCTGGTAATAGCCCATGGCATCACCCGTCAGCCGGTTGTGCAGCGCATGGTGAAAGTCATCGCTCCACTGAGAATCGAGCTGATAGCCACCCTTCTCAACCGGGCGAGTCAGCCGAGGATTGTTGAGATCGCTTTCGGCAATTAGATAGGCCGGAGAGGGGCGACCCGCCGCAAAGTCAGCGACCTTCTCAGCCAGTTCCTGTAAAAAGTGCTTCGCGCCAAAGTCGTAAATGGCATGAACTGCGTCTAGCCGCAGCCCGTCAATGTGGTAGTCGCGTAGCCACATCAAGGCGTTTTCAATAAAGTAGTTGCGAACGCCGCCGCTGTAGGCATCGTCAAAGTTGATGGCGCTGCCCCAGGGCGTGCGGTAGTGATCGGTGGTATAGGGGCCGAACTTACCAGTGTAGTTACCTTCGGGGCCAAAGTGGTTGTACACCACGTCCATGATTACCGCTAGGCCGTGCCGATGACAGGCATCGACGAGTTGCTTCAGGCTATCGGGGCCGCCGTATGAATTTTGGACGGCGAAAGGAAAAACGCCATCGTAGCCCCAGTTGCGAGCACCTGGAAACTGAGCCACGGGCATAATTTCGACGACGGTAACGCCAAGTTCTACCAGGTCAGGCAGACGAGCGATCGCCCCTGCAAACGTACCCTCGGGTGTAAACGTACCCACGTGCAGCTCATAAATAATGTAGTCAGTCAGCGGAACGCCCTGCCAGCCGTCATCCTGCCATTTGTACTGAGCGTGATCCACCACCGCTGAAGGACCATGCACGCCCTCCGGCTGAAAATGAGAGGCAGGATCGGGCCACGCCTCTTCGCCCTCTTCTAGCTGATAGAGATATCGGGTGCCAGCAGGCAGGTTGGGCGCACTGACATGCCAGTAACCCTGCTCATCTTGAGTCATCGGCAGATGAGTGACTGCCCCGGCCTCATTCTTCACCTCTACAGACACCTTTTCTAGCAGCGGTGCCCACACCGTGAATTTACAGCCGTCGTCAAAATTTGCACCGATTCTCATAAATCCAGGCTCGCCGTGTAGAATTCTGCAGTCGTAATGATATTGGCCATCACAATACCAAAAGGACTCACTATGTACGGCTATCTACGGACATAAAAATAGCCCTCAAGCATGAGGGGCGTTCTATCAGTGCCGTTCAGTCCAAGTTTGGCGCGCTCCTTCTAAACGCCAATTATTACGCGCCAATCAGCAGCAGCGCATCGAGCGAGTATGCGCCCGGCCCGAATAAAATTAGCAAAATCAGCATCAAGCTAAAGATCAGCGCTTTTTCATAACTGGGCGGCTCGCCCTTTTGTCCCTCTGGCCCTTCGTAATATTCGCCCAGCAGGTAAGGATCAGGGGCCACCATCGGATCGCCTTTGATCAGTTCCTGCACAATCGCATAGATCATCGACACCAAAATAGACGCGCTGGCAAAGGGCGTCAGCAGGCCCAAAATTAGCCCAGTGCCCCCTACCACCATAAAAGCCGCTGACAAAAAGCACAGCGGTAGTGGCGCGCCCAACGCTTCTGACCATGTCTTCAAATGCTTGAGCTTAGGCAACCCGTGCAATATGAATAAAACCCCCACGACTGCGCGAAACAACAGCAGCATATAGCCCTGTGGCCCTACGATGAAGTCAGGATACAGCGCCGATAGCAGCGTACTCACCGTTTCCAATAGATCTCTCCTCTTATCTTTTTCTCATATCTTGTTCTCACCTGACAATCTTCTAGTTTTGCACCAGCAGCACATTGTGGCCATCTGGCCCTCGCCATAGCACTGCCTGCTTAAACGGCATGGTTTCTGGCAGGTCGATCACTTTGGGCGAGACAAACTGCACCTGGGTCTTTTCAGCCTCTTCTAAGGCTTCTACTGCCGCGTCAATATCTTCTACTAGCAGCTCAAAATGCATATGTACCAGATCGCTGGTCTGCTGATCGAGCGGAAAAGGCCGTGCGCCCGGCGGTGTGAGATAGTCTAAAAATTCTACGCCCAGTCGCCCAGCAGCAGGCGTCAGTGAGGTAACAATGACCTTGGCGCTAAAGAGATTATCCATCGTCTCTTGCTTAATGCCGATGTTGGTCATGCTGCCCTGGTGAGTCAGTCCCAACAGATCGCGGTACAGCACCAGGCTGCGCTCGGTGCTGGAGATAGCGATCGCCGAATGATCTATCCCCAAAAACAGCGCGTCTTTAGCCTGCCAGTGGTCAGGGCCAAGGCCCGGCGGAAACTGCAATAGCTCTAGCGCATGGCCGTCAGCATCTCTAAACTTAAAAGCACGAATGTCATTGGGCAGCGTTTGCGGCTCAGGAGAAATCGGTGTAAATGAAAATTTCTGGAGCTGAGCATAGGCTTTGTCCATGTCGCTGACGATAATGGCAAAGTGCTGAAACCACAGGTCGTTACTCTTGCTGTCAGCCGGTACAGGCTTGCTGTCAACGCCCAAAAACTCCATCAGACGAATGGTTTCTTCACCTAGCCGCAAAGACACAATGCGAACCTGAGCCTTGGGCACTCCGTACAGATAGCTGGCTTCGTCGCCACTGATGACACTATCAGTAACCACTTTAAAATCGAACGCGCCCGTAAAAAAGTCAGTAGCGCGGCCTGCATCAGAAACTGTGAGGCCAATCGCCTGTACCGCCTGAATGCTTACGCTGGAGGGAGACGCCATAGTTAGCAGTTCCTTATGTCTTTTGCCCTCAGTATTGTTGCATATTCCTGCTGTGATACGGTGGTGGCTGTGGGTGCATTATGATCTGACCCGTAGAAGTTTAGGGCAGCTGGTGACGACGAAAAGACGCTTCAAAAAGTCGTTGTATGGCTTGCTGGCGCTGCTGGTTAGCCTTTACCTCTTGACTCAACCCCGCTGGCTGTTTACCCTCGCCGCTCAGATCAAGCCCGGTGCGCTGTACGCGGCGAACCTATCAGATTTACCAGCTGCGCCTCAGCTGATTGCCCTGACGATAGATGATGGCCCCAGTCCGGCGACCGCAGAGATGTTGGCAGTGCTTGCCCGCTACGATGCTAGGGCCACCTTCTTTAACATCAGCGCTCATCTACCCGGCCACGAGGCAGTGGTGCGGCAAACTGTCCGCGCTGGGCACGAGCTGGGCAACCATCTCACAGCGGATGAACCCAGTATTCGGCTGACGCCAGCTGCCTTTGAATCCGATTTACTAGCTGCTGAGCAGGCCCTACTGCCTTACCTGGAGGAGATCGATACTTCTCTGCGATGGCTGCGGCCAGGGATGGGATTTTACAGCGCTGAAATGGTGAACATTGCTCAACGGCACGGCTATCAGCTGGTGCTGGGCTCGGTG
Organism: Leptolyngbya sp. BC1307; assembly: GCF_002286735.1. Classification (GTDB taxonomy): domain Bacteria; phylum Cyanobacteriota; class Cyanobacteriia; order Phormidesmidales; family Phormidesmidaceae; genus Phormidesmis. The sequence continues at coordinate 103,470 of NZ_NRTA01000012.1, read as the reverse complement.
TTTCCCTACGATACCCATGTATCTTCTGCTCGCTTTGCCGCTGCGTTTATTTTGGCGACCGTGCAGCCAGGCGACATCATTGTGCTGCACGATGGCGATGAGGGCAGGGGCGATCGCACTGTCATTACCCTCAAAAAGATTCTCCCTATTCTTCAATCCCGAGGCTACCGCATCACCACCGTCACCGGACTTGTCGAAGCGGCTCAAGGTAAAATGCTATAGCTATCTCTAGCGGCCAGCGCAGTGCCATAGCATTAGCATCTAGCTTTGGCATCGCTGCTCCAAACTTCCCTATGCCTCAGGTTTCACTTACTCAAATGGTCGAGGCGCTGGCAACCCCAACGCTGATCAGCTTCCCGACTGACACCGTCCCCGCGCTGGCTAGTCGCCCTGAGCACGCCGATTTGATCTACGCGGCCAAACGGCGATCGTTAGATAAGCCATTGGTGTTAATGGGCGCTTCTCTCTCTGACCTTTTGCCCTATGTAGCGGGCGACGCGGCGGCTCATGAGATCTGGAAAGACTTAACCGATCGCTGCTGGCCAGGGCAACTGACGCTGGTATTGCCTGCCAGCGATCGCACCCCCCCCACCTTAAATCCTCAAAATACCGGCACCCTTGGCATCCGCGTCCCTAGCCATCCGATCGCGCTAGACCTGCTGGCTCGCACTGGCCCACTCGCAACGACCAGCGCCAACCTTTCGGGGCAGTCGCCTTTGACCGCAGTGGCTGATATTGCCCGTACCTTTCCTACGGCCCTCACCCTCCCTACGGAAGCGTTTGAACCTAGCCCTGCGCAGCAGGCTACGGCCAGCGGCACCCCCTCTACCGTCGCTCAGTGGACTGGCAGCGGCTGGCAGATACTGCGTCAGGGTGAAGTCAGGCTATAGCGGCGAGATTTCGAGTTACGCTGATAATTCGCGTCACTTTTAACCCCCATGACTTCCCCAGAAGATTACTCAGCCCTACAGCTAGCCTATCAACGTCTGCTAGCGCTCGAACGGTTTAAGAGCGGCTTTTTGGCCCGCACATCTCACGAGTTGCGATCGCCCATTAACACTATCGTCAGTCTGCACCAGCTAATTTTAGAAGACCTGTGCGACAGCCCCGAAGAAGAGAAAGAGTTCATCGCCCAGTCTAAAGAGGCTGCGCTAAAAATGCTGGCTCTGTTTGACCAGATTGCAGCCGTGTCTAAGCTAGATGTGGGGAGAGAACCACCCCGACTAGAAGCGGTGGATCTAGGCTTTGTGCTGCCAGAGGTAGAGATGTTTACGACTCTGCAAGCGGCTAATCAAAACGTGCGCTACACAGTAGAGTTGCCAGCTCAAGAGATAGAAGTTTATACCGACGCTCGATGGCTCAAGAACACTTTAATCAGCCTCATTCAAGACGCGATTGCCTACAGTAGAACGCTGCGCTTGTTTGTAGAACAAAGGGATCAGGCGGTGGCAGTGGTGATTGAATGCGATCGCCCCGCTGCAGACCTACAGACCGAACTTGACAATATCTCCGATGCCGTAGATTCATCAGGTGACCAGCACGCTGATGCTTCAGCAGATCTCTTGACTAGCTCACGGCTCGCTGTTGAAAATATCCATCTCTCTACCGGCCTAGTCTTAGCAACGGCCCATACGGCTCTACCACTGATCAAGGGTAAATTTTCCATCCAGCCGCATCCAGACGCGGATGGGCGGAGCTACTTGCAATGTATATTTCCTCAGTAGCCCAGCATTTTATCCGAGCAGTTTACAGGACTCGACATGACGCGCTCATCGCCTGCGCCCACTGAAGATGAACACTTTAAGGGCCGCTATAACCCTTTAATAGGAATCGCTTTGATATTGCTAGGCGCGATCGCTACTCTAGTCAGCCTGTGGCTGATGCTGCTGAATAATCAGTTCAACGTTGCCATTGTGATTGGCCTGGCGGCGTTTCTATTTGGCTACTTATATCTTACGCGCCCTTACTTTACAGTGGCTCCCAATCGGCTGACGGTTTACAACCCCATTGGCAAGGTCGTCAAGCGCTACCCCTTTGAGTCTTTTAACCATCTGTATACAGAAAAGAGCCACTTGTATATAGAGAGTGGCTACTCAGAAGCAGGCAGTCGGGAAAAGGTAAATCTCAATAAATGGATGGTGAGAGCGCAGGACTGGCGGCAGCTAGAGGCGATCACTCACTCATCCGATCCACAGCTATAGAAATAACTAATAGCAACCATTGATTTTACAGCAGAGGCCGACTGGCCTTTGACCGCCTTGTCCTTTGAGCCATCTAGCGGCATCGCTCTGGCTGTCGAATCCCTCTGAAAGAGGTGGCCACAGCCACAGTGTTTCTATCTATATTTTAATCCCGACTAAAATAGTCGGGATTATTTGCTGCGCGATCTCTGGCGTGTTAGCATCGTTTCACTTCGGTAGAAATAGGTACAGGACGCCTGTTTTACCACTGACTTCACGCCGTAGCAGACCAGCCTGGACAAGACTTATAAGGGGGTTACCATGACTCAAGCCATCGAAAGACTGATTACTTCGCAGAAAACGTTTACAGCGCTCAAGTGTAAAGAGTGCGGCGAAGAGTATGGCCTCGGCGCTAAGCACGTCTGCGAAGATGTTTGCTTTGGCCCGCTAGAAGTCGCCTACGACTACGACGCTATTCGCCGTCAGGTCTCCCGCGAAACGATTGCCGCTGGCCCCCACTCCATCTGGCGCTACAAAGCCTTTTTGCCGGTCGAAACCGATACCCCCATCGACGTTGGCACGGGCATGACGCCGCTGGTAAAAGCCAACCGGTTGGCCCGTCAGCTCGGCCTAAAAAATCTATACATCAAGAACGACGCAGTCAACATGCCCACGCTCAGCTTCAAAGACCGGGTGGTCTCTGTGGCGCTGACTCGGGCTCAAGAACTGGGCTTTACGACCGTGTCCTGTGCGAGTACAGGTAACCTGGCGAACTCTACAGCAGCGATCGCTGCCCATGCCGGTTTAGAGTGCTGCGTCTTCATCCCCGCCGACTTAGAAGCCGGTAAAATCCTCGGCACACTAATCTACGACCCTACCCTGATGGCCGTTAAAGGCAACTACGACCAGGTCAACCGCCTCTGCTCCGAAGTCGCCAACACCCACGGCTGGGGCTTTGTCAATATCAACCTGCGCCCCTACTACTCCGAAGGGTCAAAGACGCTAGGCTTTGAAGTGGCTGAGCAGCTCGGTTGGGAACTGCCTGACCATGTGGTCGTTCCCTGCGCCTCTGGCTCGCTCTACACCAAGATCTACAAAGGCTTCAATGAATTTGTAAAAACGGGGCTAGTAGAAGATAAAGCCGTTCGCTTTAGCGGCGCACAGGCTGAGGGCTGTTCTCCTATCTCTCAGGCGTTCAAAGAGGGGCGCGATTTCATTACCCCCGTCAAGCCCAACACGATCGCTAAGTCAATTGCGATCGGCAACCCGGCAGACGGCATGTATGCGCTGGATGTGGCCCGGAAAACCAACGGCCAAATTGAAGATGTCACCGACGCTGAAATTATCGCTGGCATGAAGCTACTGGCTGAGACCGAAGGCATCTTCACCGAAACAGCGGGCGGTACGACCATCGCCGTACTGAAGAAGCTGGTAGAAGCCGGTAAAATCGATCCTGAAGAGAAAACGGTTGTCTTTATCACCGGCAACGGTCTGAAGACTACCGAAGCCGTACAGGGCTATATCGGCGAGCCGCTCACCATTGAGCCCAAGCTAGACAGTTTTGAGCGGGCCTGGGAGCGCGCCAACACCCTCAACCGCTTAGAGTGGCAGCAAACTCAGGTATAGTCTATTCCTTTCCCCGTTTTTTAGTTACACCCCAATAGAGACATGGCCGTTAAGGTTTTAATTCCGACCCCCCTGCAAAAGTTTACCAATGACGAAGCCACCGTTGAGTGCGATGGCGGCAACATTGTTGAACTGATGAACACGCTAGAGAGCAAATTCCCCGGCATCAAAAAGCGTCTTTGTGACGACAATGGAGAGCTGCGCCGGTTTGTTAATTTCTACGTCAACAGCGAAGACATTCGCTTTTTAGACAACAAAGAGACCTCTCTTAAAGACGGCGATGAAGTGAGCATTGTGCCTGCTGTCGCGGGTGGCTAGCGATCGCTGTTTGATTACGCATTGCGAAAGAAGTCACTGTGGTTTTCTGCGGTGGCTTTTTTGTGGGGAGGCAGTAGGCAATAGGCGTGGTTCCTCTGTCTCCTGTCTCCTTCTCCGCGCGATGATCCCGGGCGCACGCTGAGCTGCCCGCTCATTGCCCAGCGAGGCCCGACATCAAGCCCGAGCTTCAGTCGTTTAAAGCTTTTGCCCAGTTGGTTGAAGAAATACAAAACAAACAAAAAGAGAGCCAGTAGACCTAGCTCCCTTCTGTAAGACAAAAGTTGGCCGTAACCCAACACCTGCCTTCTGTTTTCCAAACTCTCGCTTTCAGTGAGCCATTAGCTAGCTTACTTAACAGTCACTTTAGCGCCCGCATCTTCTAGCGACTTCTTCGCTTCTTCAGCGGCGTCTTTAGGAATCGCTTCCTTAACGGTGATTGGCGCAGACTCTACCATGCCTTTGGCTTCTTTCAAGCCGAGGCCGGTGAGGGTACGAACGACTTTCAAGATGGCGATCTTCTTGTCGCCCGGTACTTCGTCTAGCACCACGTCGAATTCAGTCTTTTCTTCGACTTCTTCAGCGTCACCGCCACCGCCAGCAGCCATCATCATGCCGCCGACAGGCGCAGCCGCGCTGACACCAAAGGCTTCTTCAATCTGAGAGACCAGCTCGGAAGCTTCTAGCAGAGAGAGGGTTTTTAGCTTATCTAGAATTTCATCAGTTGCAGCAGACATGTTTTGTTCTCCTTGAGTAGGTTGAAAATTGAGTGTAAATATTTGAGCAGAGCTTATTCAGCATCTTTCTCGGCGTAGGCTTTGATGCCACGACCAATCGAAGCCGGAACTTCTTTGATGCCCACAGCCACTTTGGTCGCCACAGCATTGATGGCGATCGCAATCTTGGCGTATAGCTCATCTTTAGTGGGCAGGTCAGCGAGCGCTTCAGAATCTTTCTGGTTGAGCAGCTTGCCTTCCAGCACACCGCCAAGCAGCTCAGTCTTTTTGGTATCTTTCTGAAACTTTTTGTAAGCCTTAACCGCAGAACCAATGTCTTCTTTGGTGAGCATGACTGCCGTCGTACCCGTCAGCAGAGACTCTAGCTCTTGCCACTGAGTTTGGCCGTCAATTGCCCGCTTTAGCAAAGTGTTCTTAGAGATTTTGCAGACTGCACCTGACTCCCGTAGCCGATTGCGCAGATCGCCCATCTGACCGACCGAAAGACCCTGGTAGTCGATCACAAAGGCAGACTCTGACTCGTCTAAAAGAGCTTTGAGTTCAGTGACAATCTCTTGCTTGTTCTCTAGCGTTCTTCCCATTCTATTTCACCTCCTTTTTGTTTAGATTTTTTTGCCCCGATGGGCAAACCGTAGCCAGCAAAAAGCCTCGACCTTAAAACCAGATCGAGGCAAACGTATTGAAGCTTTACTGACGTTATATAAACATCACAGAAGAAACGCTTCAACCGCATACCTCGGCAGGAAATTGAGCGGTTTGATAGTTAAACTATCGAGCGCACCTGCTGTCTCTGGTAGCTATATTCAATTTTGAGATTGAATCATGGGCTGCTTTAAGTAGATTGGCTGATTACTTCGCTTAGTTTCAAATCGCGCAGTGCCTGCACATCAACTGAGATGGAAGGCCCCATCGTCGCCGAAATTGAAACTGTGCGCCAGAAGCGGCCTTTTGCACCGGAGGGGCGATTGCGATCAATCGTTTCTTGCAGCGCTTTCAGGTTTTCTAGCAGGTCTTCTGGTGAAAAAGAGACCTTACCAAACATAACATGAACGATGCCTGTTCGGTCAGCGCGGAATTCGAGCTTACCCGCTTTAAAGGCAGCGATCGCCTGCGCCAGGTCAAAAGTCACCGTGCCCCCTTTGGGAGAAGGCATCAGGCCGCGAGGGCCAAGCACCCGGCCCAGCTTAGCGACCTTGGGCATCATGTCGGGCGTGGCCACCAACACATCAAAGTCCATCATGCCTTTGCTAATTTCTTCGATTAGCTCTTCCGAACCGGCCATGTTTGCGCCGGCTTCACTGGCCTCATTGACCTTCTCACCTCGGGCGATGACAGCCACTCGCACATCTTGACCGGTGCCTTTAGGTAGCGCTACCGTCGTCCGCAGCTGCTGGTCTGTGTACTTAGGGTCAATACCGAGCCGAATGTGGGCTTCTGCCGATTCGGTAAATTTTGCCGTTGCGGTGTCTTTGAGCAGGGCCACCGCTTCTAGCGGCTGATAGGTTTGTTCGCTATCTACCTTTTCGTAGAGCGCCCGCATCCGTCGAGAAATTTTTGCCATATTTTTCTGGGGTCAGTAGCGAAGCAAATGCCTCTCCCCCGATAGGATTGTTAATTGAATCTGATCTTTGAAGGGCCAGCTAGCCTGCCACTTCAACGCCCATATTGCGAGCAGTGCCTTCGATGATATTCATCGCCATCTCAATGTCGTTGGCATTGAGGTCAGGCATTTTGGTTTCAGCGATTTCTTTGAGCTGAGCGCGGGTGATTGACCCTACCTTCTCAGTTCTAGGATTGCCCGATCCCTTTTCAATTTTCGCCGCCTTTTTGATCAAAACTGAAGCTGGCGGGGTTTTGAGAATGAAGGTGAAGCTTCTGTCTTCAAAGACAGAAATTTCAACCGGTACAATCAAACCAGCTTTCTCAGCCGTTCTGGCATTGTAATCTTTACAAAATGCCATGATATTGACGCCGTGCTGACCCAGCGCGGGGCCGATCGGCGGCGCAGGGTTCGCCTTACCGGCGGGGATCGCCAGCTTAATGAGCGCAACTACCTTCTTTGCCATTGATTAACTCTTACTAATTGAACGCTTTGTGAGACCGGGCTTTGACTACGCTCAGCCCTCGGGTGGCTGAGCATAAGTTCAGCTCTTCAAGGACTTTTCTGAGTATACAGAGCCTATGAAGCCAGCACCCATTCCCCCGATCCGGTGACTGAGCGCAGCCGAAGTCACGATTCTTTTTTCACTTGATTAAACTCAAGCTCAACTGGGGTATCGCGACCGAAGATTGAGAGCAGGGCTTTCAGCTTGCTGCGCTCGGGGCTCACTTCAATCACTTCCCCTTCAAAGTCTTTAAACGGCCCAGAGAGCACAGTGATTTTGTCACCGGCTGCCATGTCAATTTTGACCACAGCCGCCTGCTCTTGAGTCTGCTTAAAGATGCGCTTAACTTCGCCAGGGCTTAACGGCATCGGCTTTACATGGCCGCGACCGCGACCTTGTGCCCGCCGCTGCTCAGCCCCCACAAAGTTAATCACATGCGGCGTATTTTTGACCACCTGCCAGGCGTCGTCATCTAGCAGCATGCGAATCAGCACGTACCCCGGAAAGACTTTCTCCTCAATATTGTGGCGAGAGCCGTCTTTGCGCATCTTCACCGCTGGCGTCTGAGGAATTTCCACCTCAAGAATGGCACCCGCAAGATCGAAGGTCTTTACTCGCTGCTCCAGCGTGAGCTTGACCTTTTTTTCGCAGCCAGAGGCGACTTGCACGGCGTACCAGCGCGGTCGTTCTTTGCGCTTGGGCTGCTCTTCTACGCCGTCTTCTAGCGTGTCTGCTTCTAGCGATTCTGGAAAATCGCTGCTGTAGTTGGAATTGTCGGATGCGTAAGTCATATTAGAAAACCTGTCTAGAGGCCCAGCCAAATAGCTTATCTATGAAGTAGATCAGCGTTGCCGATAGCCCCACCATCAAAATCACAGCGGCAGATTCGCTAATTAGCTGCTGGCGAGTCGGCCAGATTACCTTGGCGAGTTCTTCGCGAGTACCCCGGCTAAAAGCGGCGGCATCGAAGCTCTCAGAGCCATTCTTGGACTGATCGGCTGATCGCTTGACGCTGCTGTCGGCGGCTGATTTGGTATCTTTTTTTGCCACTGAAGTAAGTCCTCGCCCGCTCAAATAAGGCTCAAATAAAACTGTGCTGGTAACACCATGCTAACCGCTCAGCCCTGTAGCTGCTCAGACCGATTGCCCAGCCAGACAGCAAATCTGCCCAGTGGATCAACTATGAGCTGCTGCACGCCGATCCCTTTTGGGCATATCACCTTTTGGGCAGGCCATAACATCTGGAAAGCGCGTCCTGGAGGACTCGAACCCCCGACATTCGGTTTTGGAGACCGACGTTCTACCAGCTGAACTAAGGACGCATAGCTTATACAGATGCGGCTGTAGAGGTTAGCGCGGTCACTATCCTCTACAGCAAAGCCAAAAAAGGCCATGGCCATCGGCTATAGCGCGCGGTCAAACCGCTGCTTGAGTCGAGTGGCCTTACCGACGCGATCACGCAGATAATAGAGCTTCGCCCGACGAGCCCGGCCCCGGCGAATTACTGTAATAGTAGCAACTCGGGGGGCGTGAAGTAAAAAGACTCGCTCTACCCCTATACCTTGAAAGACGCGGCGCACTGTAATGGTCTCATTGATGCCGCCATTGCGCATAGCAATCACGGTGCCCTCATAGGGCTGGATGCGCTCTTTGCCACCCTCGACAATTCGCATTCCGACGCGAACTGTATCCCCAACGTAGATCTTAGGAAGATCGTCTTTGATATATTCCGACTCAATAGAGCGGATAATTGCTTCAGCGTTCATGACAGCCCTTAAAAGCGCACAGTCTATAAGGTTATAGCAAAAAAGAGAGAATGTGAAGAGGCAAACTAAAAACCGCTACGATAGAAGACGGACTGTCGCCCATGACCGTCTATCTACCTCGTTTTTTTGCAGCTATTTTAGTTTTCGCCACTTTAGTTTCATAACCCATGAATTTTTTCACCGACCTACTGCCCAGCGTCTCTTTTTCCCCTGCACTGAGGGTAAAAGCCGGTAAACGCATTGAGATTAAGTCGGCCTCAGAGATTGAGACCATGCGCTCAGCCGCCAAAATTGTGGCGACGGTACTAAAAGAAATCAGCGAAATGACGCAGGCAGGTATGACCACCGCTGACCTTGACGACTACGCCGAAAAGCGGATTCGAGGGCTAGGGGCAACACCGAGCTTTAAAGGCTATCACGGGTTTCCTGCCTCAATTTGCGCCAGCATTAATAATGAGGTGGTGCATGGCATTCCGCGTAAGCGCAAGGTCATCAAGTCAGGGGACTTGGTGAAAATTGACACCGGAGCCTATTACGAAGGCTTTCACGGCGACTCTTGCGTGACGATCTTGGTGGGCCAGGTCAAACCGGCGGCACAGAAGCTCGCTGAGGCCGCTGAAGAGGCGCTGTATGCGGGCATTGATCAAGTCAAGCCGGGCAATACGCTGCTAGATATTGCCGGGGCGATTGAAGATTCGATTAAGGCGAATAAATTTACGGTGGTGGAAGACTTTACCGGTCATGGGGTGGGGCGCAATCTGCACGAGGAGCCTTCTGTTTTTAACTTTCGCACCAATCGAGCGCCGAATGTGACGCTGCAGCCGGGGATGACGCTGGCAATTGAGCCAATTTTGAATGAGGGTACTAAACACACGCGAACGCTGAGCGATCGCTGGACGGTCGTCACCCTGGATCGATCCCTATCGGCACAGTGGGAGCATACGGTGCTGGTCACTGAGACAGGCTATGAGATTTTGAGCGATCGCACCCAGCTATAGCCACCAGATCGCTGGGCTACTGGCTAGATTGACCAGATGGCAGCAGTTTTCCTAAGCTGACGCAGGCATCGGCGTCGTAATCTACCCCGACTCCAAAGGTATAGGCTTTAGACTGATGGTCGGCTGGGAAATCTTCGTAGCTGGCAATCGTGGCCATAATCTCTTCATTTAAGGCGCTGTAGCCCGTACTGCGAATCAGCTTAGGCTCACCGGCAATCTGCCCTTGAGGGTCGAACAGAACGCCAATTTCCGCATCGTGAGGGGCTTTTTCTAGACAGACGCTGAAGGGCCGCCCATTGTCCTTTTCAGCCGATTCGATGGGGTAGCTGATTTGGGTAAGGTCGGCGACCTGGATCGGTCCGATATTTTCTACGCCGTCACCATTGGCCTGTCGGCGGATACTGGCCTGCCAGTCAATCAGTTCTTGCTCGGCGCTGGCTGCATCAGTCCCCTCGGGGTTATAGTCCAGCGCTTTGGAAAAGGCCGCTGCTAGTTGCCGCAGGGACGCTGGGAGCTTGCCGCGAGCTGAGGCGATCAGACCGCTAATCGATCCGTTAGCGGGTCTGGCTGATCCGTCAGATGCTGCCAAACTGGCCGCCTCTTCATTGGGGTCACTCTCTAAAATCGGTTCGTCAGGAGCGCTCTCCGCCGGATCTTGGTCAGCCGCTGAGAGATCGGGCAGGAGAGGAGTTGGCTGAATAGCTGTATTGGGCTGAGATGCCGCATCTTCGGTGCGGGTAGCTGTATCTGAGCGGGTAGCGGGGGGAGTCGGTCTTGCGGTAGCTCTAGCAATTGGCTGCCGGGGCGCAGGCGCTGCCGGGCGCACAGAGGCGGCTAAACCGGCTATCTGGCTGGGTGCGATCGCCGATGCTGCGCTATCAGGCGATGCCGTAGACACATTCAAATCGGGCACGGGAAGGGCTTCTGACGGGTCAGGCCCTAACGCTTCATCAGGTAGGTCAGAAGTGAGATCAGAAAAAGGCACGTCTTCTTCTATCGGCTCTGGCACGGCCCCACCTATCGGCACAAACAGCAGCAGGGCGTGCATACCCAGGGCTACCAGAAACATCGGATAGATAAATTGAACGACCTTCATAAGGGAATAACTCAGTGCTCTTAAAAACGGCCCGTAAAGGCGGCTAGTACAGGACAGCGGGGCGATCGCAACCTGCGGAAATTTTAACGAAATCTATTTTGTCAGCAACCGCTAACGTCTACCCCAGCATAGCGCTGCCTTTCCATCAGCTCAGCGGGTTGCCTTGCCAGATCACCAGCAGAGATGACCCCTTCAAGCTGACCAGGCTGATGTACATAAAGGGTTGACCCTCAGCCGTCACCAGCTGATACAGCAACTCACCGCCATAGTTGTCTAGCTGGTTGAAGACGATGCCACTCGGCCCATAGGTAGTTTTCAACTGACTTAAGACATCATCCGGCCCTTTATCCATCCAGCGGGCATCCTTAGCCCCTGCTGCTGGCGCGTTCCCATTCAAAAAGGTGCCAGCATTCTCAGGATGGCGAAAAAATCTAGTCTCAGGCAGCCCCTGAGCAGCCGTATAGTCAGTTAGCCCAATCGCCCCCAGATTGCCGATAAAGATCTCCTGATCTGCGGACGGGTCGTAGGCGGGTGAGGGCGGGGGCAGATCGCCCGCTGCTGCTGGCGTAGCCGGTGCAGATGGCCCCGGGGCAGGGGGAGCAGCAGTGGCAGACGCAGCAGCGGGGGGAGCAGCAGCAGCAGGCGCAGACCGAGGCGAAGTGGATGGAGGCGCAGCAGCAGCGGGAGGCGCGGGGGGCGTTTCTGGAGCAGGTGGGGCAGGTGGCTCAGGAGTAGAAATTTCTGACAGGCTCAAGATATCGATAGCGGCCTCCTCGGGCGCTTCCTCCTCTATCGTTTCGGGCGGCGCGGCGGATGGGCTCGGACCAAAGGGAACTACCAGCAGCAGCGCATGAAACCCTACTGCCAGCCAGGTCAGTGGGTGGTGTAGCACCTGGCTGATCGTGAAGCGGTCAGTGATGAGGCGGAGCGGCGATCGCTCACCCAGAGACGATCTGTTTTCAGCAGAAGGAGCCATCGGCACAAAACAAGTGAACGTCGAAAGTCAGGCTAAACATAGGGAAAGCCCTGAAGCTCAGCCGGTGTGAAGTGGCTGAGAGCCTCAAGGCAAAAGTAGATTTTGATGAACCCGCGAGATTGCCCAGCACTACCAGCAACTCGACATCATCGAAAAACTGGCAGACTGAACGGATACGCAAATGATCTACTAGGCAAATTAGAGCTTGCTTAGAGACTCTTCGTAGTCAGCGGGAGGCAGAGCTACATAGCCGACTTCAGGCACGATTGACTCAGCGTTATTGAGGTAAAACTCAACAAATGAGCTGACTTCAGAGCGCTCAGCCAATGCTTCTTTGTTGACATAGATGAAAATCGGGCGGGCCAGAGGCTGGTACTCAGCAATCGTCTCAGGAGAAGGAACAACGGGGACACCGCCGGTTTCTTCGCTGGCGACACCGACCGCCTGCAGCAAATCCTGGTTCTCCAGGTAGTAAGACATTCCAAAATAGCCCAGCGCGTTGACATCGCGAGAGACGCCTAGCACCAGCACATTGTCATCTTCGCTGGCAGTGTAGTCACCTCGGCTTGCCCCTTCTTCACCCATAATTTCATCGGTAAAATAGTCAAAGGTGCCAGAGTCTGCGCCAGGGCCATACAGGTTGATAGGCTCGTCAGGGAAGTCAGGGTTGACCTGATTCCAGCTAGTGATCTCACCTTCTGATTCGGGTGCCCAGATAGTGTTGAGTTCTTCAGTAGTGAGGCTGGTTGCCCAGTCGTTTTCGGGGTTGATGACTACGGTGATGGCGTCAGTCGCGACCGGAATCACTTCGTACTCAATGCCATTGGCGGCGCAGTTCTCTGCTTCAGAGTCTTTGATGGGCCGCGAGGCATTTGAAATCACGGTCTCACCCGCACAGAATTTCTCAAAGCCACCGCCCGTACCAGAAACGCCGACGCTGATGCTAACGTCGCTGTTATCAGTCATAAACTCTTCAGCCATCGCTTCGGTGATGGGAAAAACCGTGCTAGAGCCGTCGATAGAAATGAGATTGCTCTGAGCGAAGACTGCTGTTGAAGTCAGACCCAGCGTTGCTGCTACTGCTGTGGTGGCCCCTAAGACTTTGAACTTACCTGAAAACTGCTTACCGCTGATTGTCATTGTTGAAAGCTCCTAAGCTCAAATTCATGGCCAAGGTGCAATGTATAGGGGGGAGTTTAAGACAGCAGGGCTAGTTGGTTATCAGGAGATTAACATTGGCTTAATAGCTGCTAAAGACAGAGCGGTCTGGGCGCGATCTGGGCACTATAAGCGGCTGCGGAGAAGTACCGCTTTGAACGTGGCCTCTCTGTAAACGTGGCTCTCTGTATCCGTTAAAGGGGCTATGCATTTAAAAAACCTGCGAGCAGTTTGTCTACTCACAGGCTTAGCTTTACGGGCTGAGTCTTTTGCTAGCGATCGCCTCGGGAATCAGTGCCAGAGCGACCACAGCACCCGCTAGCAAATCTGCTGGCACATTTGAAAACCAAGCCTGGAGTTCTTCCTTCTTGGTTGAATTAGCACTGATATAAGCCACGTATGCCTAACTGAGAATAGTAAAAAGCGCTGGCAATCGTTAAATCATATTTCAACCACATGATTTGCCAGATACGCATCTATTCATCCTATTAAGCAATGTAAATATCAGCAACTGCCGTAATATCTCGATACTGAGCGCGCAGCCTAGCGAAATAGATCGATCAAGCCGGGTTCTCTACTTTTCTTAGGCGCGATCGCATCCACCACACCATAAGCCGGCTGAAAACCCCTGCTGAAAACCTTAGAGATGCCTAAGTAGGGTCACAAAGCATCCGTAAGAATACGTGCAAATAACTGAGGGATACGATGGAATATCCGTTGTCTCACCTAAGTATATTCTCGCTGTTAGGTATGTTTACGATCCTGATAAAGTCATATCCGTGTTTTCAACTATTTCTCATCTTTAACTATCGAGAGTGAATCAAGCTATCGAGAGTGAATCAAGTTTGTTCCTGAATAGAGTTCTCCAAATCATCAGCGCATAGACCACCAGATCGAAGACTTCTAAATTTTGGAGCCTTGTTGGAATGACAAGTTTACTGCGAGTTAAAACAGATATCTCTTATTGGGATAGTTTCCATCGGGTAGATCATTCAAATATCCCTGGCCTGTTAGACTTACCCATTTCTCTCCCACAGACAGATCAATCTATCCTTGACTTTGGTTTTGGCAGAGGCCGAAATCTTCGCCAGCTAAGGGAACGAGGATTTAAAAATCTTACAGGCATTGAAGTCTCACGCGACTGCATAGCTCATATGCAGAAAGATACCCCCATCCCGGTTCACCACTTTGACAAGCTTGCCGAGCTGGCTAAAACCCTAAAAGTCGATATGTTTTCAATGTTTGGCGTCTTTAGTACGATCGCCGACACTTCCCACAGAAACCTCTTAGTGCGGTCTATCAGGTCTGTTCTAAAGAAAAACGGTAGGCTCGTCATCTACGATTACGCTTATGATCGGCTGCGAAGCCATCAGTATCGGAGCATTCGTTTTGGCCCGTGCAGGCACTGTTTGCTGCATCCTACTTGGTCGCAGTCTCCATTCATCCACTATTCTATTTCTGAAGTCGAAGAGATATTTAGCGACTTATCGCTAATACAGGCGACAGAGCTGACTATTCCCTCATTTAAGCATGCGAGTGTTCCGGGCTATCTTATGGTCTTTCAGAAGTGAGCACAATCTATGACTAATTACAACGAGTTTGCTGAAAAATATGCCAAGGGGTCAGCCGATTTAGAAAGGGAGATGAAATCGCATTTTTATAGCCTGATAACCGAACCTTTAGCCGGAAAGCAGTTGCTTGATATCGGCTGTGGGTCTGGGCAGGATGCCGCCGTCTATGCAGAAAAGGGGGCTAAGGTCTACGGTTTAGATGTCTCAGAAAAACAAATAGCGCTAGCAAAAGACAGAGAATGCGGCAATTTTGCTGTAGGGAGTATGAACGAACTTCCTTACGAGGCAAATACCTTTGACATCATCACCAGTTATTACGCGCTTCAGGCATCAGATCAGGTACCCGGCGCACTTGAAGAAATGGTTCGAGTGACAAAGCCCAACGGCATTCTGCTGATTTTGGCAAAGCATCCGGTCACTCAGCTCTTGGAAAGCTACATCAACGATCAAAATGGTGATTACTTCGCCAAGCGAAACGTAACTTCTTACATTTTCAACCGATCAATTAAGCTATCTCAGCCAGGACACACCCTGATGGAATACTTTCATGCCCGGCTCCTAAAAAATACGAGCATTGAACTGTTTGAAGAACATATGGATTTTCCGGCGAGCGAGCAAGTGATTGCTGACGTCATTTACCCGACCTGCATGATTATTAAATACCGAAAAATATAGTCTCGCGTGCCCTTGAGCCCCATACTTTAAAACGCTGTAGCGATCGCTTTAGCAAAAGCCGCTACGTGACATCGGCAGAGAGACAGATCGGAATTTCAATCATAAACTCTGTACCAGCGCCTTCTTCGGAGAAGCACTCAATTTTACCGCCGTGCTTTTCGGTAATCAGCTGATAGCTAATAGCCATACCCATGCCAGTGCCTTTGCCTACCTCTTTAGTGGTGAAGAACGGATCAAACATGCGTCTTTTCACGTCTGGAGAAATCCCTGTCCCATTATCGGCAATGCTGACGGTGATGCTGTCGGCGCGGGCTTCAGTGCGGAGAGTAATTTGTGGTGATTTGTCAGCGTTGGGGTGGTTGAGTAGATCTGTTTCTAGGGCGTCGATGCTGTTGACCAAAAGATTCATAAATACCTGATTAAGCTGGCCAGCGTAGCACTGGACGAGGGGCAACTGGCCGTAGTCGCGAACGACGCTAATGGCGGGTCGCTGAGAGGAAGCTTTGAGCCGATGCTGCAAAATCATCAGCGTACTCTCTATACCTGCGTGGATATCAACGACCTTAGATTCAGATTCATCCATTCGAGAAAAGTTGCGCAGCGACAGTACGATCTCCGTAATTCGGGTCGTTCCTATGGTCATAGAGGTTAAGACTTTGGCTAAGTCTTGCTTTAAAAACGCTAGGTCAATAGTTTCTTGCTCAGCTTGGATCTCGGCAGGCGGATGGGGGAAATGCTGCTGATAGAGCTGAATGAGGTGCAGCATGTCTTTAGCATACTGCTGAATGTATGTCAGATTTCCGTGAATAAAGTTGACCGGGTTGTTAATCTCATGGGCAACACCTGCCACCATTTGACCCAGGCCCGACATTTTCTCTTGCTGAACAAGATGGGTCTGCGTTTTTCTCAGCTCTCGTAGGGCATTGCTGAGTTCTTCGGTACGGCCCTCTACCCGATTTTCTAAATCTTCGTTGATATGTCTTAGATTGTCATTGGCCTGCCGGTTTTCTTGAATAGCTGCTGATAAAACCAGTGCTGCAATGGTTAGAGAGGCGATGAATAGCTGAAGTAAAACGGCTGCTTGAGTGGATTCGTCTTGGGCAAAAGATCCGTGGCCATGTAGGGTTTGGTAAATGGCGATCGCGCTCATGACCACTGCCAAAAAAGCTGATTCGCGAGGGCTAAAGCGAATAGCCGACCAGATGAGCGGAAAAATTAGTCCGTATTCAACCGGCGTCGCCCCCGAAAAAGCCGTCAGACCAATCAGGATGAGTAATCCAAAGACAACGCTAAACTCTGCGAGCTGAGCAGCCGGAAGCCGCCAGGCCCTTTTTTGAATAGAGTGCCAGACGCAGAGAATCAAAGGCGTAATCACGACTCCGCCAGTGAGCATTCCACATAGCCAGCCCTTATAGGCTAGCCAAAACCCATTCCACTCACTCACCCTAAAGAGACAGAGCGTGGCGATCGCTAAGCCAGCAGTCACCAACGGGATAGGCACTAGCAGCGACATATACCGCAAGGTGCTATTGACCCGATCAAAGGGGTACCTGCGCTTAACGAAGTGTAGAATCACCAAGCCCACACAAGCCACTTCAATCGTATCGATAGCAGCAATAGAGAAGCTAAGCGGGAGAAATTTGTAGTACAGCACCTCGCCCACAATCCAATCGCTAATGAACATGGGCAGCCAGACCTTGTAGCCCAGTATCAGCGTCGCGGCTAAAAAGATGCCGGTAGAAGGCCAAATGATGGCGGTAGCATCTTCAAAAGCAAAAATTCCCGATATTTTTGCCAGGCAAAAATGTACCGGCAACAAAATCATCAGGCTGATGGCAGAGGTTCTATTGAACAGAAGGCGATTAAGTAGGCCTTTAAAGGGTGGCATTTTGAAATCAGGTACTCAGGTATTGCAGAGAGATTAATATAGGCCCATAATTTGGGCTCAGCTTACGTAGGCAGAATGCCCAAAAAAAGCGCTAGCCACTAACCATCAAAGCTAGCATGACGCTTTGGCGGCTCAAGGATGCTCTGCCAGGTAACGAAACATCTTTCCTATGAGCTGAAGCGTCTAGGGAGTAACCGACTCAACAGGGCCATCAGCCCCCTGACCTTAAAACCACAGCCGCAAGACCACAGCCGCAGGGCGTTAAGGACTTTAAGGAATACCCAATATCTACCTCAGGGTATCCGTCATGACATTTGCCCATAGAGGAGCGATCGCTCAGTCACAACCTTTAAAGAAAATAACGACTTGCCCAAGCCAATCGAGAAACTCGTTATAATATACAACCCGCATATTGATAAGGAGTGCTTCTAGTAGAGAAGTTTGGTATCGGCGTTTAGCTGAAACGCTCATAAAACACCTCCTCCACAAGCGCTGAGAAGAAGCGCTGAGAAGCCCCAAATCCAAATAACATATGGCCCTAACACCGATGACCTCACAACAAATTGCCCAAGACAAGACTTTGCTGGGAGGCTATGGGTATCAGATCATTCGGCAGCAGTCGAAGCGGGTGTTTAAGCTGCGATCGCAAGTACTAGCCGACACCGACCCAGAGCCCCTGCATCAAATGCGCATCGGCACCCGGCGGCTGCGCTCGGCCCTGAACCTCTTTTCAGATGTCGTCGAGATCGGCGATCCTCAGCCAGGTACCGATAGTGGCGAGCAGGTCTCCCCCTCTAAAGCCGTAGGCAAGCTTACCAAAGCCCTGGGAAAAGTTCGCGATTTAGACGTGATGCAGCAGTGGTTTGAGCAAACGCTGGTCAAGCCTGAAGAAAACAACAGCGCAACTGACAGCGACTTAAGCAAAACCGAAAGAAAAACTATAAAAGCGCTGTTAAAAAAGCTAAAGAAACGCCGCAAAAAGCAGTTTTCTCGCTTAGAAAAGTTTCTTAAAAAGAAGACCTACAAAAAGCTCACTCGTCTGTTTAAAAGGTGGGTAGAGCAACCTGTTTTTTCTGCCGCCGCTCAGCAGCCAGCTCAGCGAGCCGCCGCTACGCGAATTGTTTCACCTATCACCGAACTATTGCAGCATTCTGGCTGGTTAGTGGCTACTCGCAAGCATAACGATCAGACTGTTCCCATCAGCAATATTTCTCTCTCCAAACTCAATCAACTATTCAAGGAAGAGGGCGATCGCCTTCACGACTTGCGCAAACAGATCAAAGACATTCGCTACCAAACGGAGTTCTTCAGAGGGCTTTACGACATTACCTACGCCGCTCAGGTAAGAGAATTTCGCAACCTTCAGAGCATTTTAGGTCAGTTGCAAGATCAAATTGTGGTCAGTCAGTTTCTTGCCGATGAACTCGGGTCAGACTGGCCGCAGCAGTTGCCCACCCTTGAGGCCGCGTTTCAAACGTCGCGATTGGAACTGTGGCAGCAGTGGCAGCCCTACCAGCGGAAGTATCTGAAGCTGCGCAGTACTTTGCCGGGAGAGGCTTTGAAAGAGGCGGCGATCGCTTAGCTCGCTTCAGGCTCTGGCGTTTTCAAGGTAATCGCAAATCCTGCGATCATCACCGTCAGTGCGCCCGCCACCCAAAAGGGCATCGCATAGCCAAAAGCGGTGACCAGCAGGCCAGAAACCGCTGGGCCAATAGCGTTAGACATGCTCAGGTAAGAAGCGTTGAGTCCCAGAACTTCGCCCTGCTCGCGCTGATTGCTGCGGGTGGACAGAATGGAGTCGATCAGCGGCATCGGAAACGCATTGACCAGCCCAAATAGGCCCAGCAAAACGGAAAAAGCAACAATATTGGGCAGAGCAGGCATCAGCATGAACAAAATTCCTCGCGCCACCAGCGCTCCGACTAACACATTGACAATGCTGAAGCGTTTGCGCAGCGGCTCTAAGGCAAACACCTGTGACAGCGGACAGGGCCGCTCTATAGCGTTGGTCACTTTGCCACCATAGCAAGAATTGAGGCGGCGCTCCTTCTGACTAAAGATGATGATGACAGCTCTGGGCAAACGTCTGCCTGTTGGCCTATGACAGGGCTCCTTCTAATCCTCTAGTCTGAGCGAGCATCCGCAATCCTCTAAGAATCGAGCGCCATAGCCTATGCGTCAGCTTTCAATTCAAGTTCCTCAAGGCTACGGCGAACAGGTTCTCAGGCTAGCTCAGCGCTGCGATGGGAGCAATCTATCGCTCACTGCGGCCACGGGTATTGCTGGGCCAATCGAAAATATCGCTGTCCTTCTGCCCAATCGTCAGGTCGGTGATCTGCTAGATGCGCTAGAAAAAGAGCTACCGCAGGCTGAGGTCTCGCTGCTACCGAGTGCCATCTTATCAATGCATTTGCCGACTGATGAGATGCCGAAAGGGCTTAAAGAAGTGCAGCCGCGCAGCTCTATCGAAGTTTTTTTGCAGGGTGTGCAGAGTATTGGCTCCTGGCCTAGTTTTTTGGCCTATGCGGCGATCGCAGGCATCATCGTTTGGATTGGGCTCTATACCAATAGCGTGTTTTTATTGGTCGCGGCCATGCTGATTGCCCCTTTTGGTGGCCCGGCGATGAACGTAGCGATCGCCACCGCCCGAGGTGATTTTGACCTGCTGAAGCGTAGCCTGCTGCGTTATTTTGTGGCGCTTGCCGTAGTCGTTAGCGCGACGCTGCTGCTCAGTCTGCTCTTTGGCCAGACGACCGCCACCGCTCAAATGATCTCTACCAGCGAAGTCTCTGCGACGGCTGTGCTGTTGCCCTTAGCAGGCGGTGTGGCCGGGGCCTTGCAGCTTGTGCAGTCGGAGCGCAGCAGCCTGGTCTCAGGGACGGCGATTGGCATGTTAGTTGCAGCCGCGCTAGCTCCACCCGCAGGATTGATTGGGATGGCGATCGCAATTCAAAAGCCAGAAATGGTCATCAGCGGCATCTTCTTACTGCTGCTTCAGCTCGCAGGTATCAATATCTCCTGCGCCCTGGTCTTTCGCCTGTACGGTCTTAGACCGCAAGGCGCGGTATACGCTCGTGGCAAGCGGCAGTTTTTTCCGATTGTGTTAGGCATCTCGGGGCTAGCCCTAGCCCTACTGCTTGGCTGGCAGTTTTCTAGCTCGCCTCATTTGCTGCGCTCTAGCCGCACCCAGAGAGCCTTTGCTGTCATTCAAAAAGTGATCGAAAACGATCCGTACGTCAGCCTGGTCGAAAGCGACGTGCGCTTTACTCATGCCGATATTGCCAGTCAAAATACGCTGCTGAGCAATGTTTACGTGCAGCCCAGAAAAGGACAGAATGTTGCTGCTGATTCTACGAGCCGCCGCCTGACAAAAGAAATTCAAAGTCAGCTGCTGAGCGAGGGCTTTAATGTCACACCGCTGGTCAGCGTGACGCTGCTCGAACCGCCGCCATGACGCTACGAACACATCTCTCAGAAACCTCTAAGCCATCGCTAAGCCCATTCTCGCAGGGTGATGATTGACTGAGTCAGTGCAAGATTGGTAATCCAATGAATAAACATCTGCTTCAGCGACGCCAGCTGCTCTGGTACTTTGGCTTAGGCGTTTTAGGGACGGGAGCCGCCGGAGCATTGCTGCGTTATGAGATAGCGTTACCTGATCGTGCGATCGCGCTCAGCCCACCGCCTGCAGCAACCCTACCGCCGTTACCAGCGCAAATGCAGCTCCCTGAGTTTCAGGGGATCAGCCAGTGGCTAAATTCTGAGCCCTTAACCGTTTCTGACTTGAAAGGAAGCGTTGTGCTTATCCAGTTCTGGACGTTTGCCTGCATTAACTGCCAGCGTACCCTGCCCTATATCACCCGCTGGCATCAGCAGTATGCAGCCCAAGGGCTAAAGGTAATTGGTATTCACACGCCTGAATTTGCCTTCGAGCGAGAGGTCGGTAATATCGAAGCGGCGCTAGCCGATCATCAAATCAAATATCCTGTGCCGATTGACAATGAGTTCACAACCTGGCGAGCTTACAGCAATCGGTTTTGGCCCCATCTATTTTTGGCAGATCGTGACGGCATGATCCGCTACGACCATATTGGTGAGGGCGCTTACGACCAGACAGAACAAACCATTCGCCAGCTGTTAGCTTAGGGATCGGGTGTTGCAACTGTGGTGACTTCTTCGCTCTCTTTAGGATTGGCATTATTGGGCGGATTGCTAACCACTTTTTCTCCTTGCATTTTGCCTGTTTTGCCGATTATTGTCGGGCGATCGCTCCAGTCTCATCGCTATGGCCCTATCGCCTTAGTACTCGGTCTCGTCAGCGGATTTGCCCTGACGGGCAGTCTGTTGGGGATTACCGCTAGCTGGTTCACTCACCTGGCGGGGCTACTGAGAACGGGGGCGATCATACTCCTCTTAGCTGTTGGTTTGCTGACTCTCTTCCCACAGTGGCGCTACTACCTACAGTGGCGCTACCCCCAGTGGCGCTACCGACTCTTGAGCTACCTACCAATCAAGCGTAAATATAAAAAATCAGACCAAGAACCAAAGCGAATTGGCCTAACAGGAGAGTTTTGGCTGGGCACTCAGATCGGCTTACTCTGGACTCCCTGCGCTGGTCCGGTGCTGGGCAGCATTCTAGTATTGGCAGCTGTTGATCATCAAGTCGAAAGCGCATTTTTACTGCTGTTGCTCTATGGCATCGGGGCTGCTATCCCCATGTTAGTATTTGCCTATGGTGGGCGATATCTCAGCCGTCGATTGTTAGCGCTGCGTGCACACAGTCGCAAATTACAGAGAGCAGGTGGGGCGATTGTAGTGAGTACGGCGATCGCTATTCTCCTCGGTTGGGATGTTCAAATTCAGCTTTGGCTTGCGCCGTTTTTTCCAGCCTTACCCCTGTAGCAACTTTTTGGTCACAACCTATGAGCAGTTCTTCAGAACCCGCACGACGCCCCAAAAAGACACCGCCTGCCCCTAAGCAAGCCCTCTTTACCAAAATCTTTCACTGGCTCAATATCATTAGCCTGACGCTGATGATTACCAGCGGCCTGCAAATCTATAATGCCAACCCGGTCTTTGGCGGGCGAGCAGGCTGGCATTTTCCGGTGGCTGTTACCCTTGGCGGCTGGCTAGCGGGCGGTCGCCACTGGCACTTTGCCGCGATGTGGCTATTTTCGATGAATCTGCTGATATATGGCATCTATATCTTTATCACGCGCCGCTGGAAACGCCGGTATGCCTCTAGCAGCGATATTCAGGTGCTGCAGACCGGGAAAAACCCCAAGCGCAAAAACTATGCCTGGCATCGCGTGGTTTACACGGGGATCATGCCGGTGCTGGTGCTAGCGGTCGCCTCTGGCCTGGCCATGTACAAGCCCGTTCAATTCTCCTGGCTCTCAGCGCTGTTTATCAACTGGCAGATCCTCCGCACGGTTCACTTCATTACGGTGCCCACTGTGGTTTTGTTCACCTTTGCGCACTCTTTGCTGGCTCTAAAAGTCGGTCAGTTTCGCCTGGTCAAATCCATCTTCACCTGAGAAAGATGCACGCAATAACTTTCCACCCCCAGCCCTATGCAACTCCCCTCTTCCCCTCGCCGCATCCTCACTCGCCGCCGACTGCTGCAACTGTCTGGGCTCTCTGGTGCCGGTCTGCTGCTCAATGGCTGTGGCGCACCGCTCTATTCTCGCCAGGTGAGCAAAGTCTTTGAGCCGCTCAATCAGCGGGTTGAAGAACTGCTGCTCAGCCCCCAAACCCCTGCGCCAGAATATGCTGCCAGCGCGGTTCAGCCCGAGGCGCTGCTGATCAATTCATTCAATGGCACGCCGCAAATTGACCCAGACACCTTCCAGCTCACCGTTGATGGCGCGGTCAATTCACCGATGCAGCTCAGCATGGCAGACTTGCAAACAATGCCGCTGACAACGATGGTCATTCGCCATGTGTGCGTAGAGGGCTGGGCCGCGATTGTGCAGTGGGGCGGCGTTCGGCTACAAGATATTGCGGCACTGGTGCAACCCAGGCCTGAAGCCCGCTACGTCTACTTTGAATCTGCTGATGACTACTACGAAAGCTGGGATCTGCCCTCGGCTCTGCACCCCCAAACGCTGATGGTCTATCAAAAGAATGGCGCACCGCTACCCGCCGAAAATGGCGCACCGCTGCGGCTAGCCGCGCCGATCAAGCTGGGCTACAAACACAGCAAATGGGTCACCCGCATTACCTTCACAGCTGATCTATCAGAGCGACAGGGCTACTGGGAAGATCGGGGCTATGAGTGGTTTGCTGGGCTGTAGGAAAATGCTATGGCCAAATTCTGTAGCCACAATCTTTGAGTACAGACTGCGAGCGTAGACTGTAGCGTATGGGCGGTGAGGGACTCGAACCCGCGACATCCTCGGTGTAAACGAGGCGCTCTACCAACTGAGCTAACCGCCCTCGGTACAGTGCAAAGTCGCACCGCCGAAATAAAATAATAGCAGAATAAGAAACGCACCGATCAGCAAAATCCGACATTTTTTCTCTTAACTAATTCATCCGTATTACTCTATAGGGTGTTGCATCTCTTGTGCCCTATGCCATCCGGTCGAACCCACGACAAAATAACGCTATGGTGCCTCCCGCTAATTGCTGGATTCGCCTTTTTGGCGACCAACAGCCTACCGCTCACCATCATCACGGCGCTGTCTTTTTTAGTCGGCGGGTTTATGCTCGGCCCTGATTTAGACATTCGATCTATCCAGTACAAACGGTGGGGGCTGCTGCGCTGGATTTGGCTACCCTATCAAAAGACGCTCAGACACCGCTCCCGACTCTCTCACGGACCGATTGTGGGCACCGCGCTACGGGTAGTCTATCTGGCGGTATGGATAGCCCTATTCACCATTGCGATCGCCGAAGTTCTCAACGTTTTGTGGGATGCTCGGCTCACCTGGCAAAATCTCAGCGTGACGTTTCGCTTTTTAATCAACCACTACCTCACAGAATGGCTAGCGATATTGATCGGCCTAGAGCTAGGGGCCGTCAGTCACTCAGTCAGTGATACCATAGGCAGCCAAATCGGACGCAAGCGCCGTCAGCACAAGCAGAAGAAAACCCGGAAGCCGCCTCGGAGGTTTTAGAGTTTAAGGGATGCTGAAATAATGACAACTGATTTCATTAGAGCGAATCACGCAGACGAGCCGCTGTTGATAACATGTTGATAACAACGCGATAACGACCGGAGATAAACAGCCAAAAATGACAAAACAATGACCGAAAAATGACCGAAAAGTAATAAATCGCCCTTACCCTGACTCTCTACTAGTCTCAGCCAATTCTCACTTTTTCCCCCGCTTGACAATGCACAATTGCAAAGTCTAAGTTGTCGATCAGGGCGGCACTTTTGCCGTTCACCTAAGCTGATATCGCTTTCAGCCTTAACCACCCCCCACCAGGAATAATTCAATGAAAGTTAAGTATTTAGCTGCTCTAGCTGCCGTTTCAGTTCTCAGCGTTGGCACCCTAGCGAGCTGTGGCCCCGAGACAACAGAACCTGATGCAACTGGAGAAATTGCCCCTGAGGAAGGCGCAATGGAAGATCCTGCAATGGAAGATCCTGCCATGGGAGAAGAAGGCGCAATGGAAGAGCCTGCTGATCCTTGTGCGGCTGAGTAAGCGATCGCTTAAATTATCACACTTGAACGACCGCGCAGTCACTGACTGTTAATAACGGTTTAGCGCCGATCTAGAGAAAGTCCCTAACAAAGCTAGGGACTTTTTCATGCTTACTATTGATACTGTTGGTATTGGCCATTACTTCTATGGACATCGCATTTATCGGACTGGGCACTATGGGCGACCCGATGGTTCGCAATCTCTTACGGGCAGGTCATTCGGTCACTGTGCACAACCGAACCAGAGAAAAAGAACAATCGCTCATCGCCGCTGGAGCTACCGCCGCTGAGTCGCCCAAGCAAGCTGCTGCAGCTGCCGAGATTGTGATTACCTGTGTGAGCGACAGCCCGGATGTAGAGGCGGTGATTTTGGGAGAGTCTGGCGTGATTCACAGCGATCGCCCCGGCACCCTGGTAATCGACATGTCTACCATCAGCCCCGAAGTCACCCGGCGCATCGCTCAGGCGCTGGCCAAAAAGGAGATGCGCATGATCGACGCGCCCGTCTCTGGTGGCTCAGAAGGCGCACAGCAGGGCACCCTCTCAATTATGGTGGGCGGCGAGGCGGCGGACGTAGAGCGAGCAATGCCAGTACTCACAGCAATGGGCCGCACAGTCACCCACGTCGGGCCCATTGGCGCAGGGCAAACCACCAAAGCCATCAATCAAATCATCGTAGCGGGTACCTACTGGTCGGTCGCTGAGGGCATGAGCCTGGGGCTAAAGGCGGGGTTGGATATGGAGAAGGTTGTACAGGCCGTTGGCAGTGGCGCAGCGGGCTCCTGGGGGCTGACCAACCGCTCTGGCAACATGATTGCCAATAACTATCCGCTCGGATTTCGGGTACGGCTGCATCAAAAAGATTTGAAGATAGCGCTAGACACCGCCCGCGATCTCGGGTTGCCGCTGCCGATGGCCGCCTATGTAGAACAGATAGAAAACGGCCTGATTGCCAGAGGCTATGGTGACGAAGATATTTCGGCGATCGCCCGCAGCGTACGCGAGCCCGGCGGCATTAGCGATCAGCCTTCTGGCCAACCGTCGTAATGTAGAGCACCGCTTCTTCAGCCGGAATGCTCAGCAGCTCATTTACCTGATCGTCAAAAAAGCCCGCGATGCCGCTAACCCCGATCTGACGGCGAGTCGCCGCCAGGTTCAGGCGCTGACCCAAATGCCCCGCGTCCATATGCAGGTAGCGATAGGCCCGGTCACCATACTTAGCCACCGCCGCCGCCAGATCAGCCGTATGGAAAATCACCGCGCCCGCGTCGCGACCCAGATTCTGCCCCAGGCAGAGATAATGCAGGTCTTTGCGAAACTGGTTAAAACGAATCTGTCTCAGCTCTTCGGCCTGCGGCGCGTAGTAATAGCAGCCGGGCTCCAATGTCTCCACGTTTGAAATGGCAACAAAGGTCTCAATCAGGCTCAGGTCGAAATAGTCAGGAGCCTGGTCAAACTCTTGCAGACGGTAGTGCGCCGGATGGTAGGCAAAATCGAGCAGGGCAAATAGATCAGCGCGGCCTAAAGGGGCCGCTGTATAGCGACGGGTCGAGCGGCGGGCCAGCAGGGTATCTTCTAGCGCCTGGAGGCGATTCTCCGGTGGAGAGGCGTTGCCATCGCCCCACAGAATCGGCTGAGTCTTTGTTGAGACAGTAATACCAAACGGAAAATTGTACTTATCGGCGCTGCGAGCATTGGCTTGAGCTAGCGATTGGGACGGGGCTGAATCAGCCGGTAGCATCGGCGTCGGCAAGTGAGAATCATTACTCTTTTGCTCTAGCTGACCAAAACCAGCGTCGGCAGCGATCGCCGTATGCAAATGCAGATAGCCCAGCAGCTCGCCATCGTCAACCGGCACAATATCGGTATGAATCGGGCTTGGCAAAGCGCTACGGGCAGGCGATAGATTTTGATTGACCTGGAAGAGATCGGCTAAGGCGAGTAGGGCGATCGCGCTTTCCTCAGCCCCGTCTAAATACAGAAGCTGATTGACCTGCTCGTCAGCAAACCCGCCGATTAAGTGGAGCCGATAGTCACAGAGAGTGCTCGCCACCTCCAAATTACCCAGCAGATGACCCGTATCGAGAAACACTCGCCGGTAGGCCCTGTCCTGATAGCGCCAGGCCGAACGCTGAAAAACGGCACTCACCACCAGCGCCAGCTGCGTCGTTTCTAGTGCCGGATGCCAAAAGCAAGCCGCCTGCAGGTCTGCCCAGGGATGGTCATCCCAATAGCGCCACAGCGAATGCGTCCGCACCTGATAGTTGTACAGCCCTGCTGGCAGCAAAGCGGTTCCCCGCGACACCAGATAAATCTCAGCCGGATACAGCCCCCCCGCCGACGGCGCAGACCGCAAATACATCGGCTCCCCAGAATAGGTCATCACCTTGGCCGTCAGCCCATAGCTGTCAATTAACAGCCGAGAGAGTCGCTGCCACCAGCGCCAATCATCATCGGCGGCGGGCGGTTCTTTCTCTAGATAAGGCTTCAGGTCTATGCTGTGGCCCAGCTTATAGTCTTTGTACGGCAGGGGCTGCTGCGCCCAGTTCAGCCCACCCTGACCTTTAGCTGCAATGGTCTCCGGATCGTACTTGGTGCGCTGATGGTAGTGCTGGGCAATCGAATCGGCCATTGGCAGCTGAGGAGGGGAGGGGTAACTATGTAAAGGCTTGTCTCTTTGATTAACTCAATATAGCCGCAGGAAGGGGTGTAAGGGAGCGGAGAGGTCAGGGAAGCGAGGCAAAATATCTGCTAACCTGACCATTCAGGTAGAATGCTAGTGCAAACTGCGAACGTCAGCCACAGTCAGCGCACAGTAAGGGGTCGCCCATGCAGGGGAATCAGAAAAATTGGCGATTGGTGATGGTCATCAGCAGTTTGCTTGTGGGCGGGCTAGCAGGCGCGTTAACCAGCGTAGGCACCAGTGCAGAGAGCTTTAGCTTTAGGGCTACCAGCCTGGCACTGGCCCAGACAGACGAGGCTCAGACGGTCGATTCTCAGACGGTCGATTCTCAGACAGTGGAACCAGCCGTAGAGTCAGCAGGTCCCATTCCAGCGAGCGCCTTACAGCAGCGGCAGGCTGAAGAGACGCTTGACCGTGCGACCACGCTGTTTGCCGTGATGCTAGGGGCGCTGGTGCTCTTGCTCGGTATTGGCATTGTCATGCTGTGGTTTTTGCGGCGCTCGGTGGTCAACGAAGTCGCTACAGTCGTTCGCACTCAGCTCAATGAAATGACTGAGCTAGAGAACAAAGTACACAATGCGACCCGTAGCCTCAACCGGATTTTGGCCGACGCAGACGATCTCTCGGGTGAACTGCAAGGGCGCTCCAGCGGCTTTCAGCGTGAAGTCGTCGCCCAGCGCGAAGTGCTATACAAGCTAATCGAAGAACTAGACGAATTTAAAGGGCAAACGACTAAAAACTGGGAGCAGCAGCTAGAAGGCATTCAGCACAGACTAGAGATGACCGCTGCTGACTTTGCCAAAATGACGGTAGAGATGCAGGCTCAGGCCAAACAGCGTTTAGAAGAAATGCGGACTGAGAGCGCGGTAGAAAGTCAGCGTATATTGCAGCGCTTTACCACTTCCGAAGCCGAA
The DNA here is from genome assembly GCF_002286735.1 of Leptolyngbya sp. BC1307. GTDB lineage: Bacteria > Cyanobacteriota > Cyanobacteriia > Phormidesmidales > Phormidesmidaceae > Phormidesmis. The sequence continues at coordinate 75,127 of NZ_NRTA01000012.1, read as the reverse complement.
TTTTCTCGTCATGTAGGCGTGATTAAAGAAGAGACTCAGCGTCGCAAAACGGCTTTCTTTGATGAAATTGAGCGAAAAGAATCGGTGCTCTCTGACCAACTCGGTAGTCTGCAGGCAGAGACTATTGCAGAAAAAGAGCGGGTGATTTCTGGGCTGGTGAAGCTGAGCAATGAGTTTGGCCCGCAGCTCAGTGAGGCAGAAGCCGCTGCCAAGGCGAAGATCGAGCAGCAGCGTGATGCGGCGATCGCCGACCTCCAATTCTCCAAAGAAGAAGTCGTCAAAGAACTCTCGGAGATTCAGGCCAGCGCCCTGGGCCACCGCGATCTGGCGCTGCAAAACATTCAGCGCTCTACCGAAGAATTGCAGCAGCAGTTCAACGCCATTCGCAATGAGGTAGAAAGCCGCAAAGCCAATATGATGCAGAGCTTTCGCCAGTCTGCCGATGGCTTTTTAACCCAGTTTGCCACGCTCAAGGCCGATGTCGAAGGCCGTAAAGGCACTATCTTAGGCGATATGGATCGGGTGGCGAATGACTTTAAGTCGCAAATCTCCGATCTGCAGTCAGGCGTCAGCGAAGAGCGCAGCCATACAGTGATGCAGTTGCAAGCCACTGCCGAAGGCTTTCGCGCCCAGCTCGCCAACTTAGGCAACGATCTGGACACTCGCAAAACCCATCTCTACACTGAGCTAACAGAAACAGCGCGCACGTTTTCCGACCAGCTCACCGGCTTGCAGACAGATCTCGGCGAACAGCGTAATCAGGCGCTGGATATTGTCCAACAGCTTCAGGGAGACTTTACCCGCGAGCTAAACGAGCTGCAAACCGGGATTGGTAGCGAACGGCAGCAGCTATTGCGATCGCTCAAAGAAATTGAAAGCAGCTTTACCGGCGAACTCGGCAGCGTGCGCAACACCGTCTTTGGCAGACGCGATGTGATCATCGAAAAGCTCAACAGCTTTGACGCCCGCCTGGGTGAACAAATCGGCGAACTCGCTCAGGCCGCCGCTGAGCGGCAGCAGGCTGCGCAAACCCGGCTCGGGCAAATCGAAGAAAAATTTGCTCAGACCTTAGAAGCTTTGCAGGGCAGCATGAACCAGCGCCAAGAGCAGGCGATCGCCGCTGTCACTCAAACCAAAGAAGAAATTCAGGCCAAGCTCTCAGCGCTCAACGCCGAAGCCGAAGCCGAAAAGCAACAGATTATGCAACAGCTCGGGAAAGTCACCCCCGAGTACGTCGCCGATTCCTTTATGAGCACCTCCCAAACTCAGCTTGCCGATCTCTCCGAGCAGGTTAACCGGCTCAAAGACAATCGCCCTGAGCTGTTTTTGACGGCAGACGAATTCATCGCCGACGGTGACCAAAAGCTAGGAAACAAACAGTATGAAGCTGCCCTCGCCGCCTACGACCGCGCCTTAGAAGTGCAGCCTGGCAATCCGGATCTGTGGTTTAGCCGCAGTCGCTGCCTGAGCGAGCTAGGCCGTAAAGAAGACGCCTTAGCCGCTCTGAACGAAGTCACCCGGCTCGACCCTAGCAACAGCGAAGCCTGGTATCAAAGCGGCCTGCTGCTACGAGAACAGCGCCGCTATGAAGAGGCCCTCAGTGCGTTTAATACCGTGATTGAGCAAGAGCCGACCGACGCCAAAGCCTGGCTCAATCAGGGCATGGTGCTCAGCCGTCTGCGTCAGCGAGAAGAGGCGATCGCCGCCTTTGATCGCGCGCTCGATATCAACCCCGAATATCACGAAGCCTGGGTAAATCGGGGCGTTGCCTTTGGCATCTTGCAAGCGCATAAAGAAGCCTTCGAGTCATTTGATCAGGCAGTTACCCTCCAAGCAAACGACGCCGTCGCCTGGCTAAATCGCGGTCTGGCCCTGACCGAACTAGAGCGCTACGAAGAAGCTGTCGCCTCTTTTGACAAAGCCACCCGCTTTAACCCTCAGCTAGCCAAAGCCTGGGATAACCGGGGCTATGTGCTGATGAAGCTAGGGAGAGATAGAGATGCGCTGAAGAGCTTTGATAAAGCGATCGCCGCCAACCCCAACTACGCCAAAGCCTACTACAACCGCGCGCTTTGCTACGCCCTCCAGCGCGAAAACGATATGGCCTTGGAAAACCTTCAGCAGGCCGTCCGACTAGAACCCAGCTATAAGCAAGAAGCCCTCGCCGACGAAATCTTTGAAGATATCTGGAGCGACGATTGGTTTAAGGAGTTAGTCGGCCAATAGACGCTATGGTTTTGGCCACTTAGCTCACTACATTAGCGATCGCTTTCTGTCCATTTGGCTGGATCTTCCGCTGCACGGCGATGAGTGTCTGGAAACTCAACAACTTTATACGGTGTTTTTGGAGGAATAGGTGAATCGGGAATAAGAGACAGTTGCCCGGTGTTGGGCTTTGGCGGTGCGGGCTGTTGCCTCCTGCGACGAGAGACGCCCTCTTCACTGGTTTCCTCAGCAACGACTTCATAGAGCAGCGCCATTTTGCCATCGCTGCCTTTACGCAGCACCCGGCCCAACCGCTGAATATACTCTCTGGGAGAGCCGCTGCCTGAGAGCAAAATTGCCACTCGCGCATCGGGTACGTCTACCCCTTCATTCAGCACATGAGACACTACAATCACGCTGTAGTCGCCGCTGCGGAACTTTTGCAGAATGGTGTGACGTTCCTTAACGGGCGTTTGGTGAGTAATAGCTGGGATGAGAAAGTCTTGAGAGATTTTGTAGACGGTGGCGTTATCGTTGGTAAAAATTAGCGTGCGTTCAGGATAGTGCTTGTTCAAAAGCTCCTCTAGCAGCGTGAGCTTACCAGCTGTCCCCAGGGCAATATTTTTAGACTCGCGGTGAGCCAGCATTGCCCGACGACCGGCAGGCGACTGGGCACTGGCCTGCACAAAGCGCTGCCAACCTTCCGGGCTACTCAGCCAAATGTTGGACTTTTGCAAGAAATCATTGCGCTGCTGCTGAAGCTTGGCATAGCGATCGCGCTCCTCCTCACTCAGCTGCACTTTGATCTGCACAATCTGATAGGGAGCTAAGGCCGTTCCTGACAGTTCCTCAGCCGTGCGACGATAAACCACAGCGCCCAACAGCTTTTCTAAGTCTTCATGCCGACCGTCAGATCGTTCTGGTGTGGCCGTTAGCCCCAGACGATAGGGCGCAATGGAGTATTCGGCAATGCTGCGGTGAAAGTCGCTGGGCAAATGGTGACACTCATCGCAGATTAGCAAGGCATACTGATTGCCTAAAGACTCGGCGTAGATGGCGGCACTGTCGTAAGTGGCGACGAGAATGGGCGAGCGATCGCGCGATCCGCCCCCCAATAGCCCTACCTCTACCCCCGGAAACGCCGCTTCCAAATTGGCATACCACTGATGCATCAAATCCAGCGTCGGCACCGTGATCAGCGTTCGCCTCGGCGTCGCCTGCATCGCCATCTGCGCCAGATAGGTCTTACCCGCTGCGGTCGGCAGCACCACGACCCCTTTCCGGGCATTTTCCTTCCAAGCCTGCAAAGCCTCTTGCTGATGGGCATAGGGCGTCAGGATCAGCTCAGAGCGCAAATCTATCGGCTCAAACGTCTGCACCTTGTCTTCAAAACGCACGCCCTCAGCTCGCAGCGCCTCTACCAGCGGGCGATATTGGTCAGCAGGCACCCGAAAGCGCTCAATGCGATCATCCCAAACCGCGTAGTCAACCCAGGCTTTGCCCCTCGGCGGTGGGTGCAGCACTAAGGTACCGCGATCAAACTTGAGGGTCGGCATTCTAGCCATAGTTGCAGTCGTTTCAAACGTATTGGATAAGCCAGAGATCGGCCAGCAGCCCTGCGCTTCTCACTTTTCAGATGTTTTTATGGCAATAGGGCCTTAAAATCTTTACATCTATGCTAAGGCTATTGGCGATGACTGCAACAGTTCGCATTGAAAAAGACTCGATGGGGGAGCTAGAGATTCCCGAACGGGCCTATTACGGCATTCAAACGCTGAGAGCCGTTCAAAATTTTCCGATTAGTGGACTGCGACCTTTGCCAACCTACGTCGATGCCTGCCTGCTGATTAAAAAGGCAGCAGCGATCGCCAATGGCGAACTCGACTGCATCCCCGCTGACATCAGCAAGGCCATCGTCCAGGCGACTGATGAAATCTTAAACGGCAGCCTGCGCGATCAGTTCGTCGTCGATGTGTACCAGGCCGGGGCGGGCACCTCTCACCATATGAATGTCAATGAAGTGTTGGCCAACCGCGCGCTAGAAATTCTCGGCGATGCCAAAGGCAACTACAGCCGGGTCAGCCCCAATGACCATGTAAACTATGGCCAATCGACCAACGATGTCATTCCCACGGCGATTCGAGTCGGCGGCATTTTAGCGCTGGAGCATTCGCTGTATCCGGCTTTAGAAGGGATAATCGCCACCCTGCAGACCAAAGCTACCGAGTTTCAAGACGTTGTCCGCTCAGGTCGCACTCACATGCAAGATGCGGTTCCTGTGCGCTTGGGTGAAGGCTTCCGTGCCTGGGAGCATATTCTCACCGGGCACAATCGCCGGATTAAGACTGCCGCTGAAGAACTCGCCGTCTTAGGATTGGGCGGTAGCGCTACGGGCACCGGGCTCAACACGCATCCGCGCTATCGCTGTCGCGTGGCCGAGCTGCTCAGCGATTTTCTCCAGCAGCCGATGACGACTGCGCCGCACTTAATGGCCGCAATGCAGAGTATGGCTCCTTTTGTAGCGGTCAGCAGCGCCCTGCGAAACCTGGCGCAAGATTTGATCAAAATCTCTCACGATCTGCGTCTGCTCGACTCTGGCCCTAAAACTGGTCTGAAGGAAATTCAGCTACCGCCTGTACAGCCCGGTTCGTCAATTATGCCGGGGAAATACAATCCGGTAATGGCCGAAATGACCTCAATGGTGTGCTTTCAGGTGATGGGCTATGACAGTGCGATCGCCCTTGCCGCCCAAGCCGGACAGCTCGAACTCAACGTGATGATGCCGCTGATCGCCTATGACTTGATCCACAGCATCGAGATCTTAGGCAACACAGTGGAAGCACTCGACACGAACTGTCTGCAGGGAATCACGGCCTTTCCTGAACGCTGTATGAATTACGCAGAGGGCAGCCTGGCGCTAGTAACGGCTTTGAATACGCATATTGGCTATCTGAGCGCGGCAGCGATCGCCAAAGAATCGCTCGAAACTGGCAAGCCCCTTCGTCAGCTCGTTTTAGAGCATGAGCTGATGGATGAAACGACGCTAAATGAAGTCCTAGACTTGCAGAAGATGAGTCAGATGCCGACAGAGAAAAATTGACTGTGAATAGTTGACTGTGAATAGTGCGATCGCCACCGCTAGTCATGGCGGCACAGCGCTTGTAACCAGGCAAAGTCGTCGTCGGACAAGGGCGACTGTGACTGAACTGTATAGTCAATATCGATATCGATAGCCGTATTCTGGCAAACCTGATCGAGCAGCGCCTTAATATCTACAGCAGGTTCTGGATCTTCTGTATCTAGCGGCAGCAAAAACTTTGGCAGGCGATCGCGCAAGTCAAAGGCGTAACGCTCTGCGCTAGGACGCTCGTCTGCGCGGCTGACTAAAATCTGGTAGGTTGCCTGCTGCCCACTAGCAAGCGGCATCGGCTCGCCCCGTCGAAGCAGATCTATCTCTACAAAGTGAGTGGCGCTGCTGAGAACAGCCTCTCTTTTCTTGAGATACTGCTTACGGCCCTCTCCCTTTCGCTTATTGGCGGGTGAGAGCACCTCGATTACAGTGACCACTCGCTTTGTGGCAGGCTCTCTGATTTCCAAGTAACCTTCTGTCACTTCACAGGGTGTCGGCAGCATCACCCTTTCGGGTTTTGTAGAAATAGCCACTGCGGATGATCGCACAGGTTGCTTTGGCCGCTCTTGCACATAAACATCTGGAATGCCGACCAGTGACGTATCAATGTAGACCCGTATCTCAATCGCTGCCCGATATTTAGGAACTATTTGCAGGTTGAGCGTTCTGGCCAGTTCAGAAATGAGCGTGTGGTGAATTTCTGGCCAGCGATATGGGCTCTCAAGGTAGGGATTCATTCCCGGAAACGGCGGCGCAGTCGTCATGGTCTAGCTGGAGAGACTACGCCCGACCGGGCAGGGAGCCAATATCTTCCGCTCACAGCGCTACCGCCGATCCGTTAAAATACCAATCTCAGCTACTGATCTCCCCATGACCTACACCACCACCCAACCGCCCGCCGCCACCGAAGACGCCTGGTGGGTACAGCAATGGGTAGACCTGCTCAATTCCTACCGCTTTAAAAAGCGCCTGGAGCGAGGCCGCAACTATGCCCGACAAGGCAACATTCTCAGCCTCGAATTCAAGAATTCCAAAGTTCACGCTAGCGTCCAGGGCACGGCTACCGAGCCTTATCAGCTCTCCATTTGGATCGAGCGCTTTGCTGACGAAGACTGGGGCTTTGTGATTGACACACTAGGCAAAAAGGCGCTTTACTCCGCTCAGCTATTGGCCGGGGTCATGCCCGACGATATCGAAGCTGTCTTTACCAGCAACGGCCTGAGCCTGTTTCCCTTCACGCTAGCCGATGTCAATTCCAAATGCAGCTGCCCCGATCCCAAAAATCCCTGTAAGCATATCGCGGCTGTCTACTATCAACTCGGCGATTTCTTTCGCGAAGATCCTTTCGTGCTCTTTCAGCTGCGGGGCCGGACCAAAGAACAAATTCTGGATGCGCTTCGTCAGCAGCGACAGCAGGCAATGGCCCAGGCCGGAGAGGTCACCGCTGCACCTACCGATGCAAACGATAGCCCAGTCCAGCCGCGCCCTCGCACTGCTTCCACTGTACAAGTAGCCGACTTTTGGCAATATGATGTACCGCTGGACTCATCTCTGGTCGTCATCACGCCTGCCGAGCAAACCGTGCTCGAAGTCATTGGCGACCTGCCGCTAGCCGCTACCGAAGCTCAGATCGTCATGACGCATCTCAAAACGCTGTACCAGGCGGTCGCTCAGCAGGCGATGATGACCGCTCTGAGTTGATTGGCGACACTGACGCGGGCTATGTCAGCCTAGCTAACGATAGACAGCAGACGGCGCAGTCCGGCCCAACCGATAAACGTGTAGCCAACTGCCAGCAGTAAGCTACTGAGGGTAACCCGGATCGTTGCCTTTAGCGCTTCTGATCGGAGCCGCTTGGTCGCATCTTGCTTTTGCTCACCGATGCGGGTTTGCAACTGAGTCTGGGCTTCACCGACTTGAGAATTGAGAAATTCGTTCAGCGCTTCAGGATCGTCGCGGAACTGCTCAATTTGGGCTCGCTGCGCCTCGTCTAGATTGTCGCTGGCGATCGCTGCCTGCAGCTGGTCCTCATCTTGTAACAGCGCATCGATCTGAGCCCGACGCTGAGAGATATCGGCATTCAGGCGGCCTTCTAGCTCAGAAGAGGCTTGCTGCGCTTCGGCCTCTACCTGAGCGATCGCATCACGGCTCTGCAAGCGCACATTGTTGGGGTGGAGCACCGCCGTCAAGAGAAAAACCAGCCCAAGCAAGCAGGCCAGCAGACAGACCCAAAACCGGGGATCGGTCGCTAGGCTCACTCGCCGGGGGGCATTGCCCAGACTGCTATCGATCCAGTAGCCAGTAAACAGGAGAGCGATTCCCACCAGCGGCACAATGCCCCGATCAACGAGCTGAGTTGTGGTCGCGAGCTGCCAGGCGCGATCGCCAAACTCAGGCGGAAACAGCAGCGTAATAAAATCGATCAGGGCAGCCAAGATGGTGATCGCTCCCACTAGCTTGAGAGAAATCGCGGCCAGCGGCGACGGGATAGTCGTAGGAGGTGGAGAGGTCATAAAAATTTAGCTAGAGGTGCAATCACACCATTTTGCGCTTGAAGGTGGTCACAGTCATTACAGTCTCAACAGAATAAATCAAAGTTGATGAAATAGCGAACCTCAATCAGGCCTCAAGATTAGCTATTTTCAGCGCTAGTGCTGCTCAACTTCAGGTGATTCGGTGTAAGCAGCATCGCGGTGCTCAGTAGCCTCTGAATGGTTCACAGGATAGCTGACATTGATCTGACTTTTACCCTCATAGAGCCAGTTGAGCCGCTTGGGGTCCAGTTTGGCATGGTACATCACCTTGAGTAGCTGATTAGTCAGCGCCTGCCGGTAAATGCCCCGGCTCTGAAACCGCCGCGCTGAAGTGACAACCTTACCCGACGCGATCGCCGGCTTACCCCACTTGCCCAACGCCAGGCTCAGCGCCGTATCTTCAAAAATATCCATATCGGGCACCCCGCCAAGGCTCATCAACACCTGCCGCCGCGCAAAAATGCAGTGATCTAAATAGAGAATGCGCTGTCGCTGCGATCGCTGCGTCGTCGAATACCACGAGGTAAACCGCAGCAGCCAGTGGTCAAGATCAAAGCTATGGGTAAACCCGCCCCACACGGCCCCAGCCGCTGTCAGTGCTGCTTCCGCCTGAATCAAAGCGTCACCCTCAGGCAGCAGCGTCGCCGGATGGTGTAGTAAAACAATATCGCCCCTACTGGCCTCAATCCCGGCAGTCAGCCGCTGCGCCCGGTTGCTCGCCGCTATCTCAATCACGTCTACCGGAAACTGTCTAACAATCGTCAGGGTGTCATCTGAGCTAGGGCTAACCACCGCAATGATCTGCTTATCGCCCGCCTGCTGGCAGAGGTTCTCTAAAATTTTGGGCAAATAACCGTAGCGAGATTCGTTAAAACAAGGCAAAACAACGGAGAACATAGGCTAGGAAGTTGTACATTGCGTGCCATAGATGATTTTAGCCCTACCAAAGGGTAGGCAGTAGACCACAGGCACCGCGCTAATCTTGAGCTGCAGGTTAGCTCAAGATGATTAGAGACTGCTGAAAGCCAGATTAAGCCCCATCAATAAATACCCACAGGAGACCGCCATGCCTTCTCTGACTGACACGATCGTTGAAGTATTGCCCAACAAGGCCGCCCTGATTGATCGGGCCTATCAGGTGACCGTTGCCGCGATAGAAACAGCGATCGCCCAGCGCGATCGCGCCACCCTGGCCCTCTCTGGCGGCAGCACACCCCGACCGCTCTACGAATTGCTAGCTAAAGCAGATCTGCCTTGGGAAAAAATTTACGTTTTTTGGGGAGATGAGCGCTACGTTCCCCAAGACGATCCCAAAAGCAACGCCCGTATGACCAGAGAAGCCTGGCTCAATCAAGTGCCGATCCCGACCGAAAACGTCTTTCCCGTCCCCACCAGCGCTGACGACCCAGCAGCCGACGCCGCTAAGTATGAAGAAACCCTAAAAACATTCTTTCAAACTCAGCCCGGCGAATTTCCCGCCTTAGACTTTGTGTTACAGGGCATGGGCGACGACGGTCATACGGCCTCCCTGTTTCCGCATACCGAAGCCTTAGACGTGCGCGATCGCTTAGTCACCGTCGGCAACCACGAAGGCGAACCCCGCATCACCTTCACCGTGCCCTTGATCAATCAGGGCCGCAAAGTCGTCTTCTTAGTGGCGGGCGAAAACAAGCAAGATGCGATCGCTCACGTCTTCTCCACCGCAGCCGACGGTCACGACTACCCCAGCAAACTGATCGAACCTGCCAACGGTGAACACTGGCTACTCGACGCCGCTGCTGGCCAAGGTCTCCCCAAACCCTTCAACCCCAACGATCTCTAGACTTAGCCACCCTTTCCCCCTTTCCCCTTCCCCTTTTCCCCTTTCCCCTCCTCCCCATGATCACCTGCCCCAACTGCAACCACCAAAACCCCGACGGAGCCCTCCAATGCGAAGCCTGCTACACCCCCCTCCCCGCCACAGTAGCCTGCCCTAGCTGCGGAGCCGCCATTCAAGCCAATGCCAGCTTTTGCGGACAATGCGGCGCTGACCTCAGGGAGACAGCTACCAGCCCAAGTGCCGAGGTCTCAGCGCCCGACTCAACCATCAAAACTCAAAACTTTATCGATCCCGATAGTGAAAGCAGCACAGGGGAACCCAGCACTAGCGAAAGCTCAGGCAGCGATCCAGACTTTGAGCTACCCGATCTTATAGAGCCCGATCCGCTCGTCACCCCCGAACCTATCAGCAGCGCCGCGCCACCAGAACCTGCCGAGGCCAGCCCAGAGAGCACATCCCCAGAGAACTCCCCCCCTCTCCCCAGTCCCCCCTCTCCCCAGCCCCCCGCCAACGCCACCCAGCTCCAAACCCTCACCGCCCGCCTCCGACAGGTACAAACCGACACCCCAATCGAACTCCCCCGACAGCTATCTCTTATCCGAATTGGGAAACCTAACGATCAAACGCCGCCCGATATTGATGTCTCCGGGTTTCCCGACTCAGAGATTGTTTCACGGGTGCATGCCAACCTTCGCGTCGAAGGCGATGTCTACTACGTCGAAGATGTTGGCAGCTCCAATGGCACTTACATCAATGGGTTACCCCTACCGGCGGGCAACCGTCATCGGCTGCGTCCGGGCGATCGCATTGCCCTTGGCAAAGGCGACAAAGTCAGCTTTGTCTTTGAGGCCGCTGGCTAACCGGAAGGTGCCCTCCCCTGGCGGCTATGTCTGAATATATGTCCTTTTCGCTTGGTGTTGCGCTGTGTCCGCTTTAAATAACGTCATCACGCTGTCTCTGCTGCACCCCGTCGATAAAACGCCCGTGCAGAGCTGGTCTTTTGAAGAAGAGCCTGTCGTCCGCATTGGCCGCTCCGTCAGTAATGATGTTGTTCTCTACAGCGCCGTCGTCTCCCGCCATCACGCAGAGCTGCGGCAGGGTGAAGACGGCTGGGAAATTCACAATATCGGCACCAATGGCACCTACCTGGCCGGTCAGCGAATTGAGCACAGGCCCGTACACGATGGTCTGGTGATTCGACTAGCGCGCTCAGGCCCCAATATTCAAATCAACGTCATCACCCAAACCAAAGGCATGTCATCCATCCATGCCCTGATAGCAAAGCAACAGCAGACAGCCAAATAAGATCTCACAAAAAGCACCCCCGCGCCCCCTACCCCCCTCAGCGTGCTAAATTTTGAGCTGACCCAAAAAATCAGCGCGCTTTAAAGACTTATGGCCAGGGGCGACCAGATCTACGCAATCCGTGAGATTATCGGCATTCCTTACGAGCACCACGGGATTGACTGCGGCAGTGAGGGCGTTATTCACTACAGCAAAGTCGGCGAGGCCACCGTTGCCCGCACGCCCCGAGACAGATTTGCCCGAGGCAGCCGGGTTTATGTCAAAGCGCAGCCAGCGACTGCCTTTATCCCCGAGGTGGTCATTGGACGGGCCGAAAGCCGTCTGGGTGAGCGCCAGTACGACTTATTTTTTAATAACTGCGAGCATTTTGCCAACTGGTGCAAGACGGGCCGCAGCGAGTGCATTCAGCTCAGCAACTTTGGCCTCGACCCCAGTCAGATTAAGCAGCCTCAAGTCAGCGACCTGGTCAATCGCGCCGCTCAAGGTGAGCCGCCTGAGCAGACTATGCTCCTGTTTCAGGAGGCACTGAGTAATGTAGCGATCGCCACTCGCACCCTATTGCCCCAATACGAAGCGGCCACCGACGACACCCTGGCCTGGCACCGGGTAGCCCAGCGCGCCCTAGCCAAAGGCCGAGAAGATCTCGCCCGCGCTGCCCTGCATCGTAAAGTCGCCGCCCAAAAGCAGGCCGAAGGCATCAAGACCTACCTGAGCCAGCTTTCAGAGTTGCAGCTATCTCTAGAGCAAAACCAAACCCTGGTACAGAGCCGTCTGATTTGATGGCTAGCTGGCTTGAAGTCACTGACGGCGAGTTTTTTTGGGCGAACTAGACAACCGTTTTCGACCGTGATAGTACCGATTGTCTATCCATGTCAGCGCCAGATTAGCGCTGTTGCCGTGAATCAGCAGCGACGCCAGCACCGTTAGCGTGACAATGCTCCAGAGCAGATCCATATTAGGAAAAGATCCATTGTTTTGAGCATAGGCCAAGTAGTAAAACGAGCCAAAGCCACGAATGCCTAAAAAGGAGATTGCCACACGCTCTAGTCCTCTCATCTTCAGCCCGGCCAGCGAAACCAACCCCGCCACTGGTCTAGCTACTAGCATAAACAGCGCCGCAAAAGCAAAGTTTTTCCAGGTGAGCAACCCCAGATCAGCGGTTGCGACAAAGCCACCCAATGCCAGCAGCAGCAGCCCCGCAAAAATGCGCTCTAGCTGAGTGGCAAACTGATAGGGTTTGCGGTGATACTCATGGTTTTTTGAAAAGTATTGCCGACTGGCCACCGCTGCTGCAAACACCGCCAAGAAGCCATAGCCGTGCAGTGCTTCGGCCAGCCCATAAGACAAAAAGATAGCGGCTGTGACGAACAGCCCTTCGCGGGATTCTTCGCGCACCGCTTCATCGGAAACACGAAACGCATAGTGGCCTATCAGCCAGCCGACGCCGATCCCAACGATGACGCCCATCACTACTCTATAGCCCAGGTCATAGGCAGCCCACTCAAACAGCCAGGGGCCTAGTTGACCTTTGTGGTCAACAACGCCTAAGGCCAGGTAAACAAACGGAAAGGCCAGCCCGTCATTGAGCCCCGCTTCAGTTGTCAGGCCAAAGCGTACCGGGTCTTCGCCACCTTCATTGGGGGGCCCCACCTGTACACTGCTAGCCATCACCGGATCGGTGGGTGCCAGACAAGCCCCTAGTAAAATCGCATCTGCCAGCGGCAAGCCAAACAGCCAGTGACCTAATAGCGCCGCCGCGCTGATTGAGAGGGGCATCGCTATACCGAGCAGCCGCCAGGTTGACTCCCAACCGCGCAGCCGAAACGTCCGGTCAATTGCTAATCCGGCTCCAGCGAGGGAGATAATGACAATAATTTCGGTCAGGTACTCGACGACAATAGTGTGAGTTTCATTATCGACCGGGTCGAGTTCGGGTAGGCCCAAAGCCTGGCTGAACAGAAGTAGGGCTAGCAGAAAGTAAATCAGCGGCACATTAATAAAGCGAGCCCCACGAAGATTCGGCAACCAGGTCAGGCCGAGCACCGCCATTCCAAAGGCAATGTAAAAGACTAGCTTGTCATCCATAAGGCTAATAGACAGGGATAGAAAAATAGCGACAACGCCAATGCTATGGCATATCCGGTTGGCTGCGCCTGATCTAATACTCCACTACCCCACTCAGCTTGTCGTATGTCGCAGAACATAGACTATAGGGGCTGGGTCTATACCTAGCTAAAAAATTAATGCATATCGTAGCCAAATACATTGGCGTCGGCTTCGCCGAGCTGAATATCACCGAGGCCGTACTCCTGCCAGCGCTGCGAGACCAGTGCTGCCATCTCTGGGTCAGATTCCAGCTGCTCTCCCCATTCATGGTCGGTTTCTGGCGATACTTTGGTAGTGGCGTCAATGCCCATGCGGCTGCCTAACCCTAGCCGTTCATTAGCAAAGTCTAAAGAGTCAAACGGACTGTCGGGCAAGATAAACACGTCACGGATTGGGTCTACCTTAGAAGTTACTGCCCACACTACCTGGCGCGGATCGCGAATGTTGATATCTTTGTCCACGACGATCACAAATTTGGTGTAGGTGAACTGGGGTAGCGCCGTCCAAAACGCCATCGCCGCACGGCGGGCCTGTCCCGGATAGGACTTGTCAATGGAGATAATGGCCGCTTTGTAGCTGAGGGCTTCCATCGGCAAGAAAAAATCGACAATTTCTGTCACTTGCTGACGAAGTATCGGCGTATAGATGCGGTTGAGGGCGATCGCCATCATCGCTTCTTCTTTGGGCGGGCGACCGCTGAAGGTAGTGAGGTATATCGGCGCTTTACGATGGGTCATACAGTGAAAGCGAATCAGCGGCGCCGCGTCATTCACCCCGCCGTAGTAGCCCATGTGATCGCCAAAGGGGCCATCGGCTGCGGTCTCACCCGGGGTGATGGTGCCCTCTAGCACAAACTCCGACATCGAAGGGACTTCTAGATCGACCGTTTTGCACTTGGCTAGCGAAATGCCTTTGCCGCTGTACAGACCCGCAAATAGCCACTCTGAAAGATCTACTGGGATGGGGGTAGCCGCCGCTAGAATGATTAATGGGTCTACGCCGATGGCGATCGCCACTTCCAGATTTTTTCCCTGCTCTGCCGCCTTGCGCAGATGTCTGGCCCCGCCCCGCACCGAGAGCCACTGCACCGTCATCGTATTGGCAGACTGTAACTGCAAGCGATAGACCCCCACATTGGGCACACCGGTCTCACAGTCTTTAGTAATCACCAGACCCAGCGTCACCACCTTTCCGCCGTCTTTAGGGTAGGGGCGGATCATCGGAATCTTGGTCAGGTCTACTTTGTCGTCTAGCGTGACTACCTGCTGGCAGACCGGCATCCAGTCGCGGGAGGGCTTAGCTTTCACCACGTCAAACAGCACCTTGCCCAGGTCAATCGCCTGAGAGATTTTTTTCGGTGGCTTAGGCTGCTGCAACATGCCCAGTTTTTTACCTAGCACCTCTAGCTCTTCTGGGTGCTCCATACCCATCGCCCAGCACACCCGCTCGACGGTTCCTAGCAGATTGACGACAACCGGATAGGGCGATCCTTTGACATTTTCAAACAGGACTGCTGGCCCCCCGGCCTGCAAGAGGCGGTTAGCAATCTCGGCGATTTCCAGATCGGGATCTACCTGCGCCTGGACGGTAATGAGCTGCCCGCGCGCCCTAACTGTTTTGAGAAAATCTCGTAGATCCTTCGCCATGGTGGAACCGTATAAAGGCCGGTATTAATTATGGAGAGAATTTAACACTTATAGCGGGTGATACCAATTTTTCTGAGCGGATTTGAACCAATGAGCTTTTGGGTTTATGCACCCGCTAAGGTCGCTTTTTGTAGCTGCATCAGTTCGCCAATACCCTTTTCGGCGTAGTCGAGCATGGCATTGAGCTGAGCGCGGGTAAAGCTACCGGCCTCGGCGGTACCCTGCACTTCAATGAATTCCAGCTTTTCGTTGAGTACCACGTTAAAGTCAATGTCGGCGGCAAAGTCTTCAGGATAGTTGAGGTCTAAAAACGGTTTGCCCTCTAGCAGGCCCACAGAAATGGCGGCGATCTGGTGGCGGAGGGGGGAAGCGGCGATCGCGTTGGATTTGAGGAGATGGGCGATCGCATCTTCGAGCGCCACATAAGCCCCGGTAATCGCCGTCGTACGTGTACCCCCATCCGCTTGCAGCACATCGGCATCAATGGTGATAGTCCGTTCACCGAGCGCCGACAAATCTAGCGCCGCCCGCAGGCTGCGCCCAATCAGCCGCTGAATTTCTTGAGTGCGCCCCGACAGCTTCATAAATTCACGCGACTTGCGCGTCTGCGTCGCCCCCGGCAGCATCCGGTATTCAGCCGTCAACCAGCCCTGGCCAGAACCTTTGAGAAAGCGCGGCACCCCCTCCTCTACAGAAGCAGTACACAACACCCGCGTATTGCCACAGTGAGCCAGCACAGACCCCGCTGCATACTGGGTAAACTGTCGTTCAAACTTAACGGGTCGCAGCTGATCGGGCTGTCGGTTGTCGGGGCGTTGCCAGGCCATAAGGAGTCACTACATAGCTACCACCGTTCAGCATAGACCGTTCAGTAGGGCATGTACCTCGTAATTCGTCCTTTGCCATACCACAGGGCTAATTTGCAACATGTAGCGTAATCGTCGCTAGATCATCGCCCTAATACGCTATATTTGGTTGGTCATCCGTCTTACGGCCCTATGGTTCCCCAGCTTAGAGCATTGCCCGGCGACCCCTTCCCCCCTGTCCGTCGCCATCCCATGCTTCACGCCATCGAAGGTACGGTGCAGGTCTTTATCTCGCAGCACCGCACCTTTTTTACCAATGTGATGGTGCAGGCGATGCGCGTGGCCGAACAGGGTGTGCCTGTCTTAGTGGTTCAGTTCTTAAAGGGGGGCATTGGTCAGGGCCCGGAGCATCCGGCGCAGATGGGTCAAAACCTCGACTGGATCAGATGTGGATGCTGTGAGTGCATTAGCGGGCCTGAAGTGACTGCCGAGGCTCAGACCGCGCTACTGGCCCTGTGGCAGCACACTCAAGCTGTCGTCAACGAAGGTAAATACGGGCTGATCGTGCTCGATGAGCTGAGCCTGGCGATTGACTTTGGCCTGATTAAAGAAAACGAAGTATTAAATCTGCTCAAGCATCGCCCCGCTCATGTAGAAGTGATTTTGACCGGGCCGCAGATGCCCGATTCGCTGCTGGTAGTCGCCGATCAGATTACAGAATTTCGGCGAAACTATGTGGTTTAGGACTGTGGTTTAGCTTAGCCTCGTCAGCGTATACACACAGCTTTTAAGTAGTAGGAGACATTCAAATGATCAAAAACGATGCGTGGATTAAAACAGCGGCTGGCCAGGGCCTAATTGCGCCTTTTGAGCCGTCGCTGATTCGCCGGGCGCAGCTTTCATCTCAGCCTCACGAGACGCCGGTGATTAGCTATGGCCTCTCCTCCTACGGCTACGATATTCGCCTATCGCCAAATGAGTTTCGCATCTTTCGCCATGTGCCCGGCACGGTGATCGATCCTAAGAACTTCAATCCTGAAAATCTGGAGCCGACTAAGCTCAAGCAAGATGAGAACGGCAGCTATTTTATTTTGCCCGCGCATTCTTACGGGCTCGGCGTGGCTTTGGAGCGGCTGCAAATGCCCGACAATATCACCACTGTCTGCATTGGTAAGAGCACCTACGCTCGCTGTGGCATCATCGCTAATCTGACGCCCGCTGAGGCTGGGTGGCGCGGCTACTTGACGCTGGAGTTTTCTAATTCTTCTAGCGCTGACTGCCGGATCTATGCCAACGAAGGCGTCGTGCAACTGTTGTTTTTAGAAGGCGAGCCCTGCCAGGTCAGCTACGAAGCCCGGCGCGGTAAGTATCAAGACCAGCCTGAAGCCGTCACCATTGCTCGCGTTTAAAGGGCATTGGGCAAAAAGCGCTTAGTGTAATGAGAGCGATGGAAGAGCGCGCTAATGTGGCGCTGGTGATGGCCAGAAACGCAGAGGGGCGCGATCGCTGCCAGTCGGCGCAGGTGTGTGAAGAGCGATCGCAGATATCAAAGTCCCATGCGCAGGTGATTCGCAAGCTGCTGGTAGAAAGCTGCTGGTAGAAAGCTGTGCGTAATGGCTGCTTTATCGATTTTTCCCTCACGAGTCTCCTCGCAAAAAAAGTAGTAAGGTAGGAAACAAGCGGTTTCCACCTGGCTGACTGACAAAAAAGTATTGGCGTCGGCTGCGTCGTAGTGAACTCAACGGCTAGCCAGACTTTACAAAAGACCGTTGAATTCACCCTGCCGAGCTGATCGCCACCCTTAAATCATGATGTCCCCCTCCGAAGACAATTCATCTGGCGCGCTCGTTGCGAGTGACTCACAAGCGGTTGCGATTAAAACCATGGACTCGGAGCAATCCTTCAAAACCGATGCTCCCTTTCCAGTAGTGGGTATTGCCGCTTCCGCCGGAGGATTAGAGGCATTTACGGAACTGATCTGTCACCTGCCCACCGATACGGGCATGGCGTTCGTGCTGATTCAGCATTTATCGCCTGACCACGAAAGCTTGCTGTCTGAAATTTTGGGCAGAGCTACCACCATGCCTGTGCAGCAGGTGACAGACCGGATGACAGTCGAGCCAAACGAAATCTACGTGATTCCGCCCGGCACCCAGATGACGCTGGAGGACGGACTGCTACATCTAGTTCCGCGACAGAAAACTAATGGGAAACATCATCCGGGAGATGCGTTTTTTGAGTCGTTAGCGCTTGATCGCGGCACTAAAGCGATCGCCGTCGTGTTATCCGGCACCGATGGCGATGGTTCCCATGGGTTGAAAGCGGTCAAGGTGGCTGGCGGCGTCACCTTTGCTCAGTGCGAAAGTACAGCCAAGTTCGACAGTATGCCAAATACGGCAGTGGCGACGGGCAACGTGGATTTTGTGCTGCCGCCGGAACAAATCGCCGCAGAACTAACCAAACTGAGCCGCAGCCCCTTGTTGTTTGCCGCAGATCTAATCCAAGCGGTGAAGGAGGTGCCGCCCCCGCCGGGTGATGCGTTGGCGAAAATCTTTGCGCTCTTGCGGACAACAACCGGGGTTGATTTCACGCGCTACAAACCGAACACTTTAAATCGCCGGATGCAGCGCCGGATGGTGTTGTATCAACTCGAAAGCCTGGAAGAGTACGCTGAATATCTGCAAGCGCATCCGGAAGAAGTGCAGGCATTGTATGAAGAAATTCTGATCCACGTCACCAGTTTCTTCCGCGATCCCCAAGTCTTTGAACAATTGAAGGTGCAGATTTTCCCCAAGATTAGCGAAAACAAATCGCTCGATGCGCCGCTGCGGATCTGGGTGGCAGGCTGCTCCACTGGGCAAGAAGTATATTCGATCGCCGTTTGCCTGCTAGAGTTTTTCGACGATCAGGCGACCGTGCCGCCGATTCAGATTTTTGCCACCGACATCAGCGAAACGGCCATTAGCAAAGCCAGATCCGGCTTCTATTTAGACAGCGAGATGAAAGGGGTTTCACCGGAGCGTCAACGCCGCTTCTTTGTGTCCTTACCTAGCGGTGGGTATCAAATTAGCAGCGCTATCCGCGGACTGTGTGTGTTTGCCCGTCATAACTTAGTAGGCGACCCCCCCTTCTCCAATCTCGATCTAATTAGCTGTCGCAACGTGCTGATTTATTTGTCAGACCCGCTGCAAAAACGCCTGATGTCGCTGTTTCATTACAGTCTCAACTTAACCGGCTTGCTGCTGCTGGGCACGTCTGAAACCGTCAAAAACGCCTCAGATTTGTTTGCGACTGTGGATGAATCCTGCAAGCTCTATGCCCGCAAATTGACCTCGACTCGTCCCTTATTTTCGTTTACGACGACTCAACCTGCCTCCAGCGCTAACAGTCCGCAACGCATCTCTGAAAGCTTCGTCAGTCCGGTTGATCTAGCGCAAGAAGTGAGCCAACTGATCTCAAACCGCTACGCGCCGCTATCCGTCGTGGTGGATGACCAGATGCAGATTTTGCAAATGCGCGGCGATCTCAACCCCTATATGGAATTGATACCGGGAACCACCGAGCTAAACCTGCTGCTGATGGCACGGGAAAGCTTAGCGATTGTCCTTCGCACTGCCCTGTATCAGGCCCAGACCGAAAACGCGGTCGTGCGCCAAGAACAGATTCAGCTAGAAGCGGGGGAGCAACCGCACTGGCTCAATCTAGAAGTGATGCCGTTTCGTCCAACCACGACGGACGCGCTCTATTTTCTGGTCGTGTTGGAAACCGTTTCACCCACCGCCCCTGCCCTCAGCCCTGCCTCGATCTCCAGCCAAGAGCCAGCCGATCTAGAGCGGGAAAATATGCAGTTGCGGGAATCACTGGCCGCCGCAACCCAACGAGAACTCTCGGCGCAAGCTCACCTGCAAGCGGTGATTCAGGAGCAAAACCAACTGAACCAAAGCCTGCGGGTGGCCAACGAAGAAATCCTATCTAGCAACGAGGAACTGCAAAGCACCAACGAAGAACTGCAAACGGCAAAGGAAGAGATTCAAGCCACCAATGAAGAACTCTCGACTACCAACGACGAACTTCGCAGCCGCAACCTGCAACAAAACCGTGACAACAGCGACCTGAACAACTTTGTTGCCAGCATCAGTGTGCCGATTGTCATGCTGACCAACGACTTAAGGATTCGCCGCTTTACCCCCACCGCCCAGCGCCTATTCAATTTTATTCCGACCGATGTCGGGCGACCGTTTAGCGACCTCCACGCCAACTTCGATGTTTCCCAGCTAGAACCGATGATTTTAGAGGTGCTGGAAACCCTCAACACCCAAGAACAGGAGCTTCAAACCCAAGAGGGTCATTGGTACAGCCTCCGCATTCGTCCCTATCGCACCACGGAAAACCAAATCGACGGCGTGACGCTGGTATTTATGGACATTGACGCGCTCAAACGCCATTCTGCTACCTTAGAAGCTGCCCGCAACTATGCCGAAGCGATCGTCGAAACCGTGCAAATCCCGCTGGTGGCGCTCGATGCCGATTTGCAAGTCAACACCGCCAATCGAGCCTTCTACAAAACGTTTCAGGTGTCCGCTTCAGCCACCGAGCAGGTCTCTTTGTTTGAACTCGGCAACGGGCAGTGGAATGTTCCCGCACTGCGATTAGCTCTCGAAGAAATGCTGATCAATCATCGTCCGATTCAGGATCTGGATGTGGAGCATAATTTCGAGCAAATTGGGCAAAAAACACTGCTGCTAAATGCTTGCAGGCTGCAACGAGAAGACAACGCCGACATGATTTTGCTGGCAATTGAAGACATTACTGAGCGCAAGCAAAATGAAGCGGAGCTAAAAGCCGCTGACCGCCGTAAGGACGACTTCTTGGCGGCCTTAGGGCATGAACTGCGCAACCCGCTCAACGCGATTAGCAACAGCATTACGCTGATGCAAACCCTGGAAGAAGCAGATTTTACAGAGACAGCCTCTCGCGATGAATCGCATGAGCAGCTTCACCAGCGCGCCGGGCAGCTTCATGCCGTCGCCAGTCGCCAGCTCACCCAGCTCACTCGCCTGGTAGATGACTTGCTTGATGTTTCGCGAGTTGCCTACCAAAAGATTCAGCTACACCGGCAGCAAATGGATCTGACGCAGCTGCTCCGAGATCTAGTTACAGATGCTGAGAGCGCTGTATCAGAGAAAAGGCTTACGCTCAATGCTGTGCTGCCTGAGGCCGTTATTTGGGTCAATGGAGACACGGCTCGCCTGATGCAGGCTTTCACCAATGTCTTACAAAATGCGATCAAGTTCTCGGATCTCGATGGACATATTGAGATCTCTACCCAAGTGGAGTCAGAGCATATCACCACCCGAACTACTGATACGGGCATTGGCATGGAAGTAGAAGCGCTCACTCGCATTTTCACAGCGTTTAGCCAGGAAGATCGCAGTTTGGCTCGCAGCGGTGGATTGGGCTTAGGATTACCCTTAGCGAAGGGCATTATCGAGTTTCATGAGGGGCAAATTTGGGCAGAGAGTGCAGGGATAGGGCAAGGCACTGCTGTCATGATCAGGCTACCCCAGTTGATAGGAGCCACCGAGGTTTTGCCTCCTCCGTCAGATGCTGTTTGCGCTTCATCTGTGGCAGCAAGCGGGTCCCAACATATCTTAATCGTTGAAGACAACGAAGATTCGGCCTTTCTTCTACAGCTTTTTCTAGAAGATTTGGGCTACCAGATAGATATAGCAAACAATGGTGAGCAAGGACTATCATTGGCCAGGCAGCTTCAGCCAGATGTCATCATCAGCGACATTGGCCTGACCGCTGCGATGGATGGCTATGCCCTCGCCCGCGCCATTCGCTCAGATCCGGCACTGGACGCTGTTTATTTGATTGCCAATAGCGGCTACGGCCAGCCAGAAGATAAAGTCAAAGCCAGCGCCGCCGGGTTTGATGAGCACTTTACTAAGCCTGTGAATCTCGATCAGCTCAAGAATTTGATTGAGCAGTATAGGTCTCTTAATCAGAGCAATACCTAATACAGCGTTAAGGCTTAGCGTAGTAGGGCGATCGCTCAAACATTTGCTGCTATGACACGGGTGTTTGTTGCTTGGCTTTGATGGGTTGGGGCGATCGCTCAAACAGTTGCTGCTAAGACTTGATAGTTTATTGCGATCGCTCAATGATTTGCTGCTAAGCCTTGATGGTTTATTGCGATCGCTCAAACATCTGCTGCTAAGACTTGATGGTTTATTGCGATCGCTCAAACATTTGCTGCTAAGCCTCGACAATTTGCTGCTTGGCGTTGAGGCCACCTTGCTTTTGCTCAATGAGAGGTAGCGAACGCTCGCTTCGATCTGTAAGTCACTCATAAAACTTAGCGGAGAACTTTTCTACGTTGTAGACTGTCCACGTCCTGGTTTGCAGTCAGCAAAGCCCAGCGCTTCTGTATCTAAAAAGCTAGCGATCGCCATTTCGACCACAGCTTCAACAGGATACTCAATTTCAATAGCACGAGCAATCAAAGCCTCTCGAATTCTTTTTGGCAAACAGTTCAAAATAACTTCGGCATCAGCGGGAGCCAACTGCTCCTGAAGCTTAGTTTGCATAGCATTTACCTTTCAGGTGGAATTTGAACGTTGTAAGGAGGCTCAGTTGCTCTTAAGATAATGGCTTCTAGCTCCAATAATAGCGCGGGACTTTGCCAGTAAGGAAGAGGCTGCAATGCGATCCGAATGTCGCTGTCATGGTATTTGTCTAACCACGCCCATAGAAAAGCTTTGTGCCCACCGCTGAAACGGCTTCGCAGATTCTTAGTTTTTCCGATGTAAAGCAATCCATCAGTTCTGTGCCTAATGGCATAGATACCAGGACGCATAGGAACATTTCCAAACTTGCGATCAAGCGGCAGACCGACTTCAAAAGGCGTAAAAGCAATTTCGTCTAAAATCTTCTGTGCCTGAGCTTTTAGCTCAGAATCGTTTGCTGGCATAAATACAGAAAAGCTGACTACGCTAGGTTATGCTCTCACAAAGAAGAGGCAAAGCCCAGTTCTCCGACGTTGTGATCTGGTATCAAATCAGAGGGCAGGCTAACGACTACGCCGCCAGTTAAACCAGTTCTCGGCCCAGTCTCTCCGCCAGTGCCCAATCTGCCAGCGAGATTGTTGTGACTGGCTAGCCGCTGAGCGAACCAGACCTGCCAGATTTTGAGCGGTTTGAGGAGAGAAAGGAAAGCGGTTGGCATCGGTTAACGCGCTGACAGATTCGCCGATCAGGGAGGCTAGCGGATAGATTAGCTCATTGGCCCCAGAACCGAGAAGATGAATGCCTAACAGCCGTTGGTTGTCGCAGACTAGCTTGCAATAGAGAGGACGAGGATCAAGCTGACTCAAATCGGCACTGTTGGCGCTGCTGGCCGTCCATATTTGAGTCGCGCCGCCGTAGCGCTGCTCTGCTTGGGACTGGGTAAGACCGGCGCTGGCAAATCGGTGATGCCCTTGAGCGATCGCCCCATAGTCAACCCGGCAGTTGGGCACAAATAGCGCATTGCGCACCGCTACTTTTGCCTCATACTCCGCGATCGCCGCATCCATCACGCCGCCCAAAATGGGGCCACAGGCAAACACGCGAGGGTGAGCCGTCTGCAATTGGCGGTTGACCTTTAAGGAGCGCACTCTAGGCCGACCATAAACAAAACTCGGCAACACAATTGCTGCTGGGGCGGGCTCTAGAACTAGCGTGCAGTCAGGAGGTGTCTGATGGCGATCAAGTTGAGAAAGCACCACACCCGATGCAATGAGCTGCGATCGCACTAACCGCCGAATATCGCTATCCATACCCGGCATAAACTGCTCAGCGACCAGCGTCACCCGAGTACCCAACCGACAAAAAGCCTCCGCCCATAAAATCGCTTGAGGAGAGCCCCCGACAATTTTCACGGTTTCAGGCAGCGCACGCAGCCTAAACAGAGCCTCCAGCGCCACGGGCATCGTTCCAGCAGCGATCAAAATAGCCCGCGTGCTCAGTCGCCTGTGGGCCGTTGTTACCACTAGCCGCCGCGACAGCCGCTGGTACTTCTCCAAAACTACATCTACACCGCTAGCACTCATAACGGCTGGCGATCGCGCTGCCGACTGAGTTTGAGCTGCGATCGCACTCCATTCCCACAGCGCCTCCCAGGTCAGGTCAGCGGCAGGGCCACCAGACTGACCAAAATACGCGCTAACAGCCTGTCGCTGTGAGCTTTCTCCTAGCTGCTGCAAACCCTGGAGCAAAAAGCGTTCTTGCTGCCTTTGAGCAAACAGGTCGGAGGGCTCTACTAGCGCGACCCGAGCGCCATAGCCTGCCGCCGTCAGCGCCGCTGTTCGGCCTTCAGCCGTGCCGCCTAAAATGACCAAATCGTAGTCAGTAGGCATGGGCGACTTCCAAATCGGGCAGCACATTGGCTAGCGCATCAAGCAGTCGCTGGTTGTCATCTGTGGTTTTAACGGCGATGCGGAAATAGCGATCGCCCAGCTCCGCAAAACTCATACAGTCACGAATATAAATCTGATGACGTTGAAGCAGCTCAGTTTGTAGCGCCGTCGCCGACCCCTCACAGGCAACCAGCAAAAAATTCACACAGCCCGGCAGCGGACTCAGCCCCGGCAGTTGAGTGAGCCCTTCATAGAGCTGAGTATTGGCCGCCGTCAGCCAGTCCCAGGTGCGCTGCTGAAAATCGGTGTCTTGGATAGCCGCTACGCCCGCCGCTGCTGCCAGCACGTTGACCGCCCAGGGGTCACGCCAGGTTTGCCAGCGCTGAAGGGTTTCAGGACGGGCGATCACATACCCCAACCGCACCCCCGGCATACTGTAAAACTTGGTCAGCGAGCGAATCACCACCAGATTAGGCAGTTCGCTCACCCAGTCAATCACACTCTGCGATCGCGCTGGCGGCAAAAAATCCATAAACGCTTCATCGACAACGACCAGACCAAACTTAGGCAGCAAAGGCCGCAGTCTTGATTTCGCAAAGAGTGCGCCGGTCGGATTGTGAGGATTATTCAGCAGCAGCCCATATCGGTTGAGATCGGTTTGTAGCAGCGACTTTTCCCAACTGTCAAAATTCCAGCCCTGCTGCGGATCTAGGGAATCCAATAAGGGCAAGTCAATCGGCTCACAGCCAAACGCTCGCAGCGCCCGATCATAGTCACTAAAAGTTGGCGTTAGTCGCAGGCAGCCGCCCGGCAGCTCAGCTAAGTCACGGGCTGCCCAGGTGAGCAGTTCAGCCGCGCCGTTGCCAGGCAATACCCAGTCTGGCGAGAGCTGGTGGTGATGGGCGATCGCTTCTCTCAGCTCACCATAGTCCGGATCAGGGTAAGCCACCACAGACGAAAAAGCCGCCCGGATCGCCTCACTGACAGAGCAAGGCGGCCCGAGCGGACTAATACTAGCGGAAAAATCTAGCAGTTCAGCAGGAGCGCAGCGGGCGAGCCGAGCGGCCCAAGCCAAATTACCCCCGTGAACTGGTCTAGACATAGAACGATCAGGTATAGACAGAAACTCTACTTCTTACCTGCCACCATTTCCTTAAACTGCTTACCGGCAGAAAAAGCAGGCACCGTAGTCGCGGGAATGACCATGGTGTCGCCAGTTTTGGGGTTACGGCCTTCGCGCTCTTTACGGGCACGCGGCTCAAACGACCCAAAGCCCACTAGCGTTACCTTTTCACCTTTAGACACGGCTTCCATAATGGACTCTACAGCCGCTGAAATGACTGCATCAGCCTGCTTCTTTGTCACTGAAGACTTTTCTGCAACTGTATCGACGAGTTCACCTTTATTCATGCTGATCTCCTTGGCGGATGATTGGATTACTTTGATCTAAGTGGACTACACATTGCCCGATGGCAAGATTTAAAGTTTGGATGAGGAGAGTAAATCAGCAATCGCTGAAACCCCCGAAACCTCATGATTTTTACTGCCCCATTCTAAGGGGTACCCGGTCAATCTGAACAGATAAAACCTTGAATTTATATGGATTGCAGGGATTTTTAATAAAGTTCATAGTTTTCTAGAAAAGAATTAAAGATTCTGTCTTGACAAAAAACCGATGCTTCCTGGCGAATTTGGAAGCATCGGCTAGTTTTCTTTCGTTTTATGTACCTGCTGGAATCATCTGGCTAGCCAGAAAATCCTCATAGTCAGCCGATCAAGCACCGTAGCGGATCGAAAACCACATAGCTTTACCGATTTTGCCGCTCCTCTAGCAGCTCTTGGACATCTTCACCGGGCGTATAGCTATAGCCATAAACGCTCGAATCAGAGTCATCGATAATCTGCGGAGTCAGCAAGACGATCAGCTCTCGCCGTTCATTGGTGCGGTTCGTGCTTCTAAACAGCGCCCCGAGTATCGGGATATCGCCCAAGATTGGCACTTTAGAAGTCGTCGTTCTATCTGATTCTTGAATGATTCCAGAGAGCACCAGCGTCTGTCCGTCTCTGACGCGAATCTGACCAGAGGTAAGCTGACGCTTGGCTAGGAGAATGGCAGTTCCCGCATCGCCGACCTGGAAGGTGTCAGTAGGCGCTGAAATGCTAGGGGCAACCGCCAAATTGACAAAGCCATTGTCGTCGATTCGATCAATCTGCACCTGCAGGTTCAGTCCGGCATCTTCTTTTTCGAAAGAGGTTGTCAGCAAAGTACCCGTCTCGGTAGTTTCTCGCTCAATGGTGATATTGGTGACAACCTCTTGAGTGAGCTGCACAGCGGCGGTCTGCCCTTCTTGAACCACCAGCGTGGGGTCAGTTACGATCTTAGCCTGACCGTTGGTAATCACCGCTTGCAACTGCGCTAAAAACTGAGAAGCGACATTAAAAGGGACAGAACCGAAGACAGTCGCAAGGCCTCGACCGACCTGAGTAGGGACTAGCCCAGTCGAAGCTGGACTGCCGCCAAAGTTAACCAGGCCAAGACCTCCCGTTTGAATCAGACTGGTATCGCCTGTCCCAAAGGAAAAACTTGTGCCAAAAGCATCAATCGCATTCAGATTGACATCAATCACTCGCAAGTTCACAGCAACCTGACGACGACGCAAATCGAGCTGAATCAGCTGAGAGGTGGCAATCTCAATCTGACGAGGGGTGCCAATCAGCGTCAGCGCGTTAGTGCGCTCGTCGCCAATTACCTGCAGTCCTCTCAGCAGCGGGTTAGAATCTTCAAAATCAGCTCGCTGGTTTTCAACCCTCGATTCAGTGGTCGTTTGAGATTCGCTCACATCGGTACCGTCGCCAACGGCCACTGCGTTGACGCTAGTTACCAGGCGCTCTCTAGAAACCGCCGTCTCAGCGCCCATCGCCACCAAGAAGTTGAGGGCGCTAGCCACATCTACCTGATTGAGCCGCACGCTGCGAACTAAGACATTGCGAGCGCTATTCGGCAGGCGAGGGCCGACAAAAATCGTCCGGCCCACCCGGTTGGCCTCCAGCCCAGAAATCTGTAGCACGTAGTTGAAAACGTTTTGTACCGGCTCGTTTTCAATATCGATAGAGACTTTGACATCTTCGCCAGTAGCCTCGCCATTATCAGCATTGGTAAAGGCCAGGTTCAGACCCGCCGCCCGCGCTAACAGAGATAGAACTTCACGAGCGGACGCATCTCGTAAGACCAGCCGGGGAACTCGCTCAGCCGTACCCAGATCGACAGTATCCAGGCTGGAATCGATGTCAGAAACAGAGATATCGCCGACCGGTGGCGCGATCGCTCTAGGCAGAAAGGGAGGAGCATTCAGCGTAGGCGACGTGACGGGGACTCCATCAATCACCACGCTTGGGCTAGGGACCAAAATGTCTGGAATCTCTTCACTTTGCCCAGCTTGAGCCAGTCTCACAGGTGTTCGGGCAGGTGCTTGGGCAGCCGCGTCACCAGCACCCACTGCCTCTGGCCTCAAGCGGATCGTCTCGGGCAGATCAGAAGGGACGGCCTTTGCTCCCGGACGCGCATCCAGGTTGATCAAAACACTTTCATCGCCCGTTTTTTTGATATCGCTGATGGGCGCTTGCTCTGAGCCATTGACCGTGAGCCGCACATGGTTGGGGGAAATAGCCACTAACTCCACCGAGGCAATTCCAGGAGCCGGATTTTTTTGCGTAAAGCTTTTGCCTTGAGGTAGCTGTAGCTGAGCGTGGGCCACATCAGCCTGCAAGACTTTACCAGAGCGAGCCGTGATCACCTGAGGCGTATCCCCGGTCGTCTCTAGCGTGAGCGCCAGGCCAGCCTGAGTTTTGCGTAGGCTAATGCCCTCGATGGTAGTCGCCGCACTAGCAGGCACAGCAGCCAAAGGGCCAGCCAGTACAGCAACGGCACTCCCAGCTATTAAACTTTTAAAATTAAGACGGCGTTTCACGGGTCACTCCTTGGGTCAGTAGCGGTGGGTCAGTAGCGGTGGATCGGTAGCGATAAATCAGCAGCAGATCGAAAATGCAGCGCAGACAAATCAGATAAAAGTTAGGCTGTTAGCCGCCTTCCGGCGGGGGGACAGGTTCGCCCGTCGCCGCCGGATCAATCGGCTCAACCGGCTCAGGTGGTGCAATCTCTGGGGGCACATCGGCGTCAGCAGTCGGCAGCAGCGCATCGACTTCAAAAGAGGTCGTTAGCGGCACTTTAGGCTGCACCACCACCTGCCCCCCAGCGCCAATCACCGTTTCGGCTACCGGATCACCGCTGGTAACTTTAAAGTTACGGATGAGCAGCAGTGGCTCCAAACGCTCCAGATTGCGCAAGATCGATTGGGTCTGAGCGTAGTCACCCGAAAAGCTCACGGAGTAAGTTTCACGTTTGAGCTTGTTGTTGACGGCTTCGCCGAGAGAACCGTCTGTAATCACAGCTTGCTCGCCTGGCTTAAAGGTTTCTAACTTGGCTTCTACTAAGAGGGCCGGAATCCCTCGCGATCGCACCTGATTGCGCACCCCGTTGAGAGAGGCATTGCTGCTTTCGATCCGCTGGTTAATGTCTAGCAGCAGCGTGTCCATCGTCGCTTCACTGGCAAAGAGCGAATAGACCTGGCGGCGGCGATCCATCGCGGCGGCGAGCGCTGCCTCAAGTTGTGCAATATTTTCTAGCTCTTGAGACTGAGAGACTAGCTGACCTTCTTTGGTAGCGATATCGGCGCGCAGCGTAGCGTTTGTGGCGGCGACCGGCTGCACCACTTTGACAAATAGATAGATCGCACCGCCTAGCCCTACCAGCGCAATCAGCACACCTAGAATCTGAGGCGACAGCTCAATCCCAAACACCACCGGGTTAATCGGTTCATCAATCAGATCGGCATCATTAGGGGGAACAAAATCTCCAAAGGCAGTCATTACTCAATTGCTCCTGTTGATTGAAGGGCACGAATCCGCGCAGCCAGTCCGGTCGATTCTTGCTGGCGGTTTAGTTCATAGAGCAGCACCGTGGCCGGGATGCTCTTAATGTCGCCAGTCAGCGTGTAGCTCACTAGCGACAGCGGCTTGCCATTGTCGGCCTCGCCAGGGCAGCGACCGGGCACGGGGTCGCTAAGGGTGGCATCGGTAATTTTTACAGAGCTAGACTCTAAAAAAGGTGAGTTTTGCAGCGTCAGCAAAAAGTCATTGACATCGTTAAATGAGCAGGCGTTGCCCGCAATCTCGACGCCACCAGCAGCCGACTCACTGCCGCTAGCCACCGCTCCAGTCGCTTCGCTGGCAACCTCTGCAGTCGCTTCAACTGCCGCCGTCTGAGTCAGGCTAGAGATTTGGGCGCGGCTAGGAATCCGGCCCTGAACGTCACGGACGATGGCAGACCAGGGCCTAATGCGCTCAAAGACCCCGGCTAGGGCCTGAATTTCAGTTTCAATCGCGTCGGTCTGCTGTCGTACAGTGTCTACTTGAGCTAGCTTTTGCTGCAGTTCGCTGAGCTGGGCATCGAGCTGAGCTTGCTGAGCCATCAGATTTTTTTGCTGACCTTGCAAAATTATCCAGTAGCCGCCGACACCGGCAATGGCAGCGATCGCACAGGCCAGCCCAATCAGTAAAGGCATTTTCCCGGCCGTGCTCACCGCCGGTCGGTTAACGGCGACAAGCGCATCTGCTGAGCGCTCAGCCCGATCATTTAAAAAGTTAATGTCAATCCCGTACATGGCAACCTCCTCTAAATTTCTCTCAGGCCTAAACCGAGCACCGTGGCTAGTCCTGACCGCTGCGCGGGTGTCATCTCTTCCTCTAGCTCAATCGCTAGGGACTCCAAAGGATCAATCACCACAGCCACCAGTCCCAAGCGCTGAGCAAAAAACTCATCCAGGTTGCCAATCATGCTGCCCGGCCCAGCCAGAAATAGCTGCACCACTTCCATGTCTTCTCCCTGATTGAGATAAAAATCAATTGACCGCCGCAGCTCATCAGAGAGTTCACTCAATACCCGCAGCATTGCCGCCGCCCCAGGATTCATCCCCGATTTAGCACTGCCAGTCAGCGGCCCCGCCGGAACAGACATGCCCTCTAGCAAATCAGCGCTCCGGGAGGGCGGTAGGTTCATCGCCCGGCTCAAGGCACTCTGAATTTGACGGGTACCCAGCGGCACGGTGCGCGAAAAGTGCGGAATGCCATCGACCACAATCGAAATTTCAGTACTCTCGTACTGGATATCGACAATCGCCACCGCCTCTTGCGAGGTAAACTGCCGCAGCTGTTCGCGAATGGTACGAATTAGCGCAAAGCTGCTAGTCTCCAGCACGCTCAGAGTGATGCCCGCTTGAGCAAAGGTCTCAGCGTAGGTATTAGTAATCTCTTTTTTGACGGCAACCAGCAGCACCTGCACCTTTTCAATGCCGTCTTCATCGACAAAGAAGCCCAGCTTTTGGTAGTCCACATCCGCCTCGTCACGCGGAAACGGCAGATACAGGCTGGCTTCCTGGTTGAGCACCATCTCCCGTAGCTCGTTATCATCTAGCTCTGCTGGCACCGGAATTACCCGGGCCACTGCCCGACCCGGCACAGCCGTTGCCGCCCGACTGACCTTAATCTTGTTTTCAGCCAGCGTCGACTGAATAATCTCAGCCATCGTGCTGCTATCAATAATCTGCCCTTCTTCAAAAACGCCCTCAGGAATTTCAGCGGTTATCAAAGTTTCCAGCTTGAGTTTTTGCCCCTGTTTTTTCAGGCGAGCAATATTAATGCGCTCCGAGGTTAGCTCAATGCCAATCCCTGGCGATTTTCTAGAAATTAAAGACTTGAGTCTGTTCACGACTGCGCTTGCCCGGTGAGTGATGATAGATCCGAATTTCGCCCCTAGATTGCCCAAATCTCAAACTAAAATTACAATCACAAAATCAAGACTTAAGTACTTTTACGCTTGCAATACAGTCTTTGTTGTGCTGTGACACAGGCGTGCAAACGCTGCATACCGGTTCTTTACTAATGGGCCTAGTGTTGATGAAGCCAAAGGGAAAATGATGGAATACGCTGTTAGAAATCTGCTGACAGTGCAGTTTGCCCATCGCCCCCATACAACAAACAGCCTTGATAGACAGCAAAAATCTGTCTACCCCGCTCGCCCAAACCGACGGCCTGTGCTGTAGAGTCACAAGACAGCAGATTGCGCTGTCAGCTTTCGTCTATTTATTTTTGCTTTTGCCATGTTTTTAATTCGCCATTGGAAACGGTTTTTGGCCCTGGTCTTAGTGGGGCTACTCTCAACCTGGCTGATTAGCTGCGGCAATGCTCCCTCCGACGAGGCTACAGGCGAGAGCGCAGGCACAGCCGAAGTCGAATTTTGGACGATGCAGCTTTCGCCTAAGTTTGACGACTATTTCAACCAGCTGATTGCCGACTTTGAGGCAGAAAATCCGGACATCACGGTGAAGTGGGTCGATGTGCCCTGGGCGGATATGGAGACCAAAATTTTGGCGGCGGTCTCGGCTGGCAACGCGCCGGATGTGGTCAATCTCAACCCCAACTTTGCCTCTCAGCTAGCGGCTAAAGGCGCTTGGCTTACATTAGATGACAAACTCTCAGAAGCGGAGCAGGCTGTTTACCTGCCCAAAGTTTGGCAGGCCACTCAGCTGAATGGCGACAGCTTTGGCTTTCCCTGGTATCTCACCGCCCGAGTGACGCTGTACAACACAGATATCTTTCAGGCCGCAGGCATTGCTGAACCGCCCGCCACTTTTGAAGAACTGGCGGCAGTCGCGAAGCAGATTAAAGAAGAAACGGGCAAATACGCTTTCTTTATCAGCTTTGTGCCAGAGGACGCGGCTGATGTGCTGCAGTCGTTTATTCAGATGGGGGTGCCGCTGGTAGATGACGAAGGCAACGCTGCTTTTAATACGCCAGCAGGCAAGCAGGTATTTCAGTATTGGACGGATCTCTATCAGCAGGAGCTGCTGCCTAAAGAAGTGCTGACGCAGGGTCACCAGCAGGCGATTCAGCTCTATCAGTCGGGTGAGACGGCGATATTAGCATCGGGCGCAGAGTTTCTCGATACCATCGCCACCAATGCCCCAGATATTGCCGCTGCCACTAAGAGCGCGCCGCAAATTAGCGGCAGCACCGGCAAAAAGAACGTCGCCGCGATGGATCTGGTGATTCCACAGGCAACGGATGTAGAAGCAGCGGCGCTGAAGTTTGCTACCTACGTGACGAACGACGCCAATCAGCTTTCTTTTGCCAAAGCCGCTAACGTGCTACCCTCTACAGTCGGGGCAATGGAAGACAGCTACTTTACCGATGTGCCGCCGGACGCAACGCCTGTAGAAGTCGCCCGCTCTGTTAGCGCTAGTCAGCTAGACGATGCCGCCGTTTTAATTCCGGCGATGGAAGACGTGAAAGAGCTACAAAAGATTATCTACGACAATTTGCAAGCCGCCATGCTAGGCGACAAAACTGTTGACCAGGCCGTCGCCGATGCCGCCGATGAATGGGATAATCGGTAGGGTGAGTCGTCCTATGTTGCTGGAAAGCGATCGCTCATCAGCGTTAGGATTAACTCACCTCATAAAAAGCGCTTGTCATGGTGATGCTATCTACCCAAGCTAGCGAGCTTGACCTGGATAATTTTGACGGTCAGCTCACTCAAACAGTGGTGTTATCTCATATCAGCTGGCAGACCTATCAAGCCGTGTTAGCTGATATGGGCGACCATCGGGCAGCGCGGGTTGCTTACAACCAAGGGGTACTCACGCTAAAAGTGCCTTCTAAATTTCATGAGATTGTCAATCGGCTGTTGGCTCGCATTGTGGCGACCCTAACCGAAGAACTAGGGTTGGAAGTAATCAACGTCGGCTCAACTACGCTAGAGCGCGATGACTTGGAAAAAGGGGCTGAGCCAGACACCGGCTTTTACATTCAAAATGCCTATAGATTAGAGGGTCTAGATCCTGAGATTCCGCCAGACTTACCGCCCGATTTGGTAATTGAAGTGGATATTACCAGCCCTTCAAACCAGCGCATGGCGATTTACCAGACATTAGGAATCTCTGAAGTCTGGCGATATACCAAGCGACAGGGACTAGAAATCTATCAGCTGCAGGCAAATGATTACGCGAAAACCGAAACAAGTGTCGCCTTGCCACAGCTAACCGCAGACCGGCTCAATGATTTTTTGACGCTGCGACAGACTCAGGGTGAAAATCAGGTGATTCGAGCGGTGCGCAGCTGGATTCAACAGGTTTGATAGCAGCGGAGGGGGCAGTTTAGTAGCCGCCCAGCGTGCCCTGGCGCTTAGCCTGCCGCTCGGCCCAGCGAAAGACGAGCGTGCCTAGCGTGAAGTAGACGATGCCATTGGCCAGCGCGATCGCCCACATTCCCCAATCCAGCGGCTGCTCTCTAGCCATCAGGTCACGCAGCAGACCCGTACTCGGCAAAATCGGCAGCAGGTGAGCCACCCACCGGGCCGGGCCGCTCCAGTCTTCTGTTGGGGCGGCGAGCAAAAATAGCAGCACAAACTGAAATAGACCTAGAAGCTGCTGCACTTTCTTAAAGACCAGGGCAAAAGAGCCGATGAAGAAGGCCAGCCCGTAAGCGCTTAAGAGCAGGGTCGATAGCGGCAGCAGCAGTAGCGCTGGAAAGGCGAGCTGGCTGCCCGTCATCGCAATGATGATGGCCAGCACGATCAAGATCAGCAATAGTCGCAGCGTCAGACTGGCGATCGCCCGCGCCAGAAAGACCCGTGGAGCGCCAAATGGGGAGAGAAACACCTGCTCTAACGTGCCGGTTTGCGCCTCCTGCTGCAGATTGTTGGCAATGTCATTGACGATATAGAGCACCAGCGTCCAGATCACATAGCCCACGACTACCGCATCGAGCCGGTCGCCAAAGGTGCTGGCTGGCCCTGCCATATATTGAGTGCTTAAGAAAATGCCGTAAAACACCGTCGTCAGAATGACAATGCCGCCGACCACCTCCGTGGGATACCGCAGCGTCTGCACCCAAGTGCGCTTAAATTCGCCAATCAGTAGATCAATCATTGCGCACAAGCTGCAAAAATACGTCGGTCAAATCAGCCCGATCCTGGCGCACTTCTACCAGTGGCAGAGGGTCTAGAAGGCTCAAAATTTTGTAGAGCGTGGCAGAGGATGGCAGCGTCTCTGGCGGCTGGTCACTTGGGTGATAGTGAATGTAGCGATCGCTCACCGTCGCACCTAGCCGGACAATGGCATCTTTTTGGCGCGCCGCTAACTCTCCTTCAAACTCAATTTGGTAGGTCATCGCCTTTGAAAACTGCCGAATTAAATCCTGAGTCTGCTGCTCGGCGACAATCTCACCCTGGCGAATCACCGCCACCCGGTCAGAGAGTTCTTCGGCCACGTTAAGCTGGTGGGTCGTCAGCAAAACCGCGCAGCCAGAAGCGGCCACCTGTCGCACCAAACCCTTTACGGTTTCTCCTGCTTCTACGTCTAGCCCTAGCGTGGGTTCGTCGAGCAGCAGCAGCTTAGGCTGGTGGATTAGGGCAACGGCGATCGCCAGCTTTTGCTGCATTCCTCTAGAGAGCTTTTGTACCGGCACCTGCCGCTTATCCCACAGGCCAAACTCCTTTAGCAGCGCCTGACCGCGATCTCTGGCCGCTCGCCGAGGCACCTGCCGCAGCACGCCAAAGTACTCCAAGTTCTCTAAAGGGGTCAGCCGCCAGTACAGGTTGCGATTGCCTTCTAATACAGCGCCTACACCTCGCAGCGCCTGCGGCTGCCGGTGCGGGTCGCAGCCCGCAATCCTTACCCAGCCCGCATCCGGGCGAATCAGGCCAGCAATCATTTTGATCGTCGTTGTCTTACCTGCGCCATTCGGCCCCAAGAACGCCAGTACCTGCCCCGGCAAAATCGTCAGCGAAACACCGCGTACTGCCTCAAATTGTCGCTTCCCTCGGCCATAGCGCTTTCTTAATTGATGAGCATCGAGCGCTGGCAAGCTGGTCGCTGCTGAAGACGCCTCTAAGTTCTGAACTGGCCGCTGATTTGGCATATTGGCTGAGCGATCGCCTCCAGCAGCAGTCGCAGATGAGGGAATAGAAATATCGGGAGGCGTCATCTTAAATTAAACAGGGGCCAAGAGCCATGGTAACGCGCCTGAGCTGGTAGGCGGGCTGGATAGTCTCTAGCGCCAGATAGAAGAACCAGATAGAAGGACCAGAGACATGGGCGCTGACGAAGAGATTCGAAGCGCATAAGTGCTCCCAGATATATGATAGAAAATAACACTCTTTTAATATTCTGTTACAATTCTATAACTACCCGACTGTTAAGCATTCTTAATCAATCGGGTCAGCGTAGTAAATAGGCAACATCGGCCAGCATGACTTCTTTTGACCTGATCACCTCAGCCCTGTCATCTGATACTGAAGCCCTCAGTTTGCAAGATCTCACAAGACCATTGAGATCTCATGAGCTGAGGCGACGGTTTGCTCATCTGCGCCACTGGTTTCACCTGAGCGAGCTTGACCAAGCTTTTGTCCTGTGGGGAGCGATCGCACTGGCAGTTTTCTCCTTGGGCGAATTTTCACAGCTGAGCTGGACAACCCAAGCCGTCATCGACGCGGCTTTGACTGGCGCAGGCATTGCGGGCACCGCCGGACTCACCTGGCTGATTGCTTGCGAAGCCAGGCTGCGATGGGTCGTTTGTCTTTGGGCCGTGCTGATGATGGCTGGCATGATCGTCACCGCTGGCGGTATTTTTGGCGGTGTCGGGGTGATCTTGGCGAATTTGTGCGTGCTGTGGCTGGCCCTGTGCGCTGTAGGATATGGGGCGATGGCTTGGGGAATGCGATCGCACTGCTTTAGCGCGGCTAGCGGGGTTCATGGCTTGGCGATGGTTTGGCTCTGTCTACAGCCAGGCTCACAGTTTTTGATCAGCGGATTGGTCATGGGGCTGACCCTGTTTTTCTTCTCTATCGTGCCGTGGGACATGCGCACGGCTGAGGCCGATGGCTAAGGGCTAACCGCGCTAGTGCAGAAAAGGGCCAGCCAGACTATCAGTCTCATTATCAGTCTCGGGCAACTCCCTTATTTCGGCGACTATCAACGCCCGGACGCACCCCCTCAGCGACCTGCTGCTTGAGAATGTAGCGCTCTCCATCAAAGACCAGCACCAACTGATTGGCAGGCTGATCAGAATTGGTACGGGCAACGTCAGCTACCGGCCCCGAGCTGGCAGGGCGAGATTCGCGGTTAGCCGCCGTTTGGTCTGCCGTTTGAGCCGCCGTTTGACCAAAGGGGGCCAGCACGCGGGCAACTTCAGACTGCTGCTCTAGAGACTGCGTGGATGAAACCAGATCGCCTAAGCCATTGATTAAGTTACGCAGCTGCTCGCGAACTGCCGGGTCGCCGGTAATTTCATCAACATCGGCCATGACTTTTTGGGCGCTGGCCAGCGCATCTCGGGCAGACTCTAACGTCTGCTGAAGCAGCACTAAGTTAGCGGGCGTATTGAGCGAAGCCGTCACCGCCTGCAAGTCGGTCGTTGCCGCTGCCGCGTTGCTGACTAAAGCCTCCAGATTTCTGACTAGCTCTCCGTTCTGAAAAGTCGGCCCGAGCGTATCGGCGGCAGTCCGCAATTGCACACTGGCAGCTTGTACATTGCCCAGCGTATCTACCAGCGTGCCGCGATTTTCACCAATCAGGCTGTTGATATCTGTAGCCGTCAGCGAAAACTGCTGCGCAGTGCCCTCAAACTGGCGAGCGGTGCGCGTCGCTGAATTGACTGCCGCTTGGGCTGACTCAGAAAGGGGGCCAATTTCAGCTTGGGCCTGCTGGGTTAGCGCAGTCGCGGCTTGAGCCAATTCGCCCGCATTGCTGGTTGTCTGCGAGATGTTTTCTAAAGTGGCTTTGAGCTGAGCAATCAGCTCAGGGTCAGCTAGCAAGTCGGCGACCTCGGTTGCCGAGCGCAGCAGCTCTTCATAGCTTGGCCCGGTAATGCCCATGAGGCGATCGCCCGCACAGAGAATCACCTCGCTATTGCAGTCCTCTGCGGTTGGGCTAATCTCAGCCGCACTGGTCGCTAGCCGAACCAACGGCGTAATCTCAATCGACATCTCCCCAATCAGCCCTGACTCCACCGTTTCGACCCGCACATCGTTGGGCATTCGCAGATCCTTTTGGGTGATTTCTAAGCCCACCTCTACGCCATTAGAGAGCGGCGCAATTGAGGCTACTCGGCCCACAGGCACGCCTCGATAGAGCACCGGTGTCCCTAGCTGGACACCGGTCGCATTGTCAAACTCAGCCAGTAGCCGGTAAGGACGATTGGTAGGGTTGAAGCCTCGCAGCCAGAGCACCAAACCGCCAAACAAGCCGATCCCTAATAAGATCAGCAGTCCCACAGAACCTTCCCGAATTGTTCGTGCCCGCATGAGTTTCCTAAAGTTTGATTGGCCTGGTTGACCGATGCGCTTCCTGACCTGGTTTTTTATCCTGCCACATGAATGGGGCCTTCAACTTGAGCGCTAAAAAACTGACGCACAAACGGGTTGTCAGTTGAATCAATTTCATCAACGCGGCCAAACCACTGCACCCGCCCCGCGTGGAGAAAGACAACCCAGTCTGCCGTACGGCGAATGGTGCTCTCCTGGTGGGTCACGATCAAGTAGGAGCTACAGGCTTGACCACTGTGAATTTCTCGAATCAAGTCCTCAATCACCGTTGAGGCAATGGGGTCGAGCCCCGCTGTCGGCTCATCGTACAGCAGCAAGCTGGGCCGGTCAGTCGGCTTATGCGGATTAGACATCACTGCCCGCGCAAAGCTCACCCGCTTGCGCATACCGCCCGATAGCTCAGCCGGGTAGCTATTAGAAACATCTGGAAGCCCGACCATGGCTAGCGCTTCGGAGACCAGCCTTTTAATCTCGCGGCGAGAGAGGCGAGAGTGCTGATAGAGTAAAAAACCCACATTCTCGGCAACTGTCAGCGAATCAAATAGAGCAGCCTGCTGAAAGACCATACCAATTCCTAAGGGATCGGGCGCGTCTTCGATCAGGCCAAGGCGCTTTTGACCGCCTACCCAAATCTCTCCCTCGTCGGCGGCTAGCAGGCCAGCAATGATCCGCAGAATGGTAGATTTGCCGGTGCCTGAAGGCCCAATAATAGCGATCGCCTCGCCCGCATTCAGGGAAAAATCAATCCGGTCTAGCACGCGCGTATTGCCAAACTGTTTAGAAATCCCCCGAAGCTCGATCAAAGGCACTTTGTCGCGGGGAGACTCGAATGGGGCAGCGTGAGATGAGAACATGAGAACCTAACGATTGAACCCAGGTCGGCTAACACCTAATCTATATCCTACTGAACGCCGTCGAGCGATTTAGATATTAAAAATCCCGTGAGTTGAGACGCCCTCACCCAAACCCGAGTGAAGAGGCCGATGGCCCATACAGCCAGATAGGGCTTGATGATCTTTCTAATCTCTATCAATACTATCAATTTATGTCTGTCAACTGCTGTCAATCGGGAGCAGCTACCGGCGGCTGAGGCCACAGCAGCAGCGCTTGAGGGTTCGCTACCTGCCGTAAACTCTAACGACTGCCAACCCTTTTGCTGTATAACCCTAAGGCATGATCCCGCCTGCGTCAGAGCCTGGATCCTGCTTTTTTCAGCCTGGTCTCACTGCTAGCTATCGTCATGCGCCCAAACTACAAAAAGTTATACACCAGACCCAAACGCTGGATGAGATGGCTAAGGCCCGGCCTGTTTGTCAAACGCTGGATGTTTTTGAGTGCGGTCGGCATTTTTGCCGTTGGCATTGGCACCATGGTCTGGCTAAAGCTGACGCCGGTCTTTTATACGGTGCGGTTTGTCGGCAATTTGCTCAACTGGATTACTCAGCTAGTGCCTAACTACGTCAGCGGCCCGCTGGCAGTCTTGGGCGGGCTACTGCTGATTGTTTGGGGGCAGACCCGCACGCTGGGATTGATTACCGAAGTGCTGCTGCCTGCCAACGGCGAAGACAATCTGTGGGATGCCATTGCCAACCATCGCCGCCTGCATCGGGGGCCCAGAATTGTCGTGATTGGTGGCGGCACTGGGTTATCTACGCTGCTGCGCGGGCTCAAGCACTATAGCGCCAATATCACGGCGATCGTAACGGTCGCTGACGATGGGGGTTCATCCGGGCGACTGCGGCGAGAGATGGGCGGCATTCCCCCCGGTGACATTCGCAACTGTCTGACGGCCCTGGCCGACGAGGAAAAACTGCTAACTGAGCTTTTTCAGTATCGGTTTGAGGGGAGCAGTGGGCTCAGCGGCCACAGCTTTGGCAATCTGTTTTTATCGGCAATGAATGAAATTACGGGCGATTGGGAGAAGGCGATCGCCGCTAGCTCTCAGGTATTGGCCATTCGAGGGCGGGTATTGCCCGCAACGCTGAGCGATGTCAGCCTGTGGGCCACTCTCAGCGACGGTCGCCGGATCGAAGGCGAATCAAACATTACTAAGGCCAGGGGCAGCATCACCGAGATTGGCTGTCTGCCCGCTGCGCCGCCCGCCCTGCCGCAGGCGGTAGAAGCCATCAATGGCGCAGACTACATCGTGATTGGCCCCGGCAGCCTGTACACCAGCATCATTCCTAATCTGCTGGTGCCAGAGCTAGTAGAGGCGATCGCGGCCCGCCGCATTCCCTGCATCTATATCTGCAACATTATGACCGAGCCAGGTGAAACCCAGAGCTATCAGGTATCTGATCACATTCAGGCGATTGATCGTGCCTGCGGACGATCGTTATTCAATGCGGTTTTAGTCCAAAAAAAGCTGCCTTCCGAAGCAGCCATTGAGCGCTATCGCAAAGAAGGTTCCACACCAGTGACGCTAGATCGTAAAACCGTGATCGATTCAGGCCGCCGCATTGTCATTGCCAATGTCATGAGTGAAACCAATCACGCCGTTCGTCACGACCCCAAACGACTGGCACGGGTACTGGTGAAGTGGTACGAGCGCACCCGAGGCAGCTGGCAATAGCGCTTTGGCATTCAGATAGCCGCACTAAGAATCTCTCAGGAACTTTTTGCCTACCCAGCTAGAGACCCCGCTCACGATGGCTCCGGCCATCAAAATACCAATAGCTGGCATGATCAGCGGATCCCACAGGCTGTACCACAGGTCAAAGCCCAAATCGACGTGGGTAGAGCGTCCGATTAAAGCGACAGCAAACCAGACAAAGCAGAATAAAACAAAAAATAGATTAAACATCAGCGCTGTGTTTAATCCATCGAGCAGGCGATCTTTCATAGTTAAAACAAAATCTTTTCAAAGAAAAAGGCGCTTGTTTGAGACCCGATGCTGATCGTCAAACCAGGTTAATCAAGACACCGGCACTACACAGATATTAGTTTAAATGCTCACAAATTAAATACTTACAAAAGATGGCTGCTTCGTCGGAGAAGCAGCCACTTTCTGAGCATGATCATTAAATTACAAACCCTTTGTACTAAGGGGCAGTCCTATACAGCTTCATTCAAATGGACTTCTGCGCCTAGCAGATTATCAGGGTCAACGTAATGGCATACGGCATCATCAACGCAGATCAAAGCCCAGCCAGACTTGTCAATTTCAACGAAAGTATAGGCCGCGTTTTGAATAAAGAAGCCCTTGTGATTTCGTGTTTCTGGCTTGATTCCAACAGATTGGCGATTCATAATGAGTGACTCCCAAAAATAAAGTAAGTAGCAGGTAGATACTGGAGTTAAAAAACCCGAACACTTAAGTAAGGCTTATTGAACTCTTTACACAAGCTTATCAGTCGCAGCGGGGATCGCTCGTTAAGTTATTGTTTCAGCCGATTGGCTACTCTCTTGAAAAAGAAAAACAGCCTCCTGAGGTGACTCAAACCCGCACTACAAAAGCCATTAAAGAAGGCGACGAAGATCGGTAATAGCACCGATTTCCGTCGCCTTTGTCTCAGATCTGTTGCATTAGTTCATTAAGTTAGACTAAGGCTCTAACTCGGTCTCAACCAACTGATTTTGGGCTAATGCCTTATGGGCTAAGGGATATCAGCTTTCAAAGAGCCATGCCTGAATGCGCTTCAAACTCTTCCAGTCTGGCTTTCTTCGTAATCCTTCTTCAAGATTCTCTGCTATCTCAGCTTTAAGTTCATCTACGGCGTATAAAACCTGACCCACCTGCTCTACCTGCGCACGCACGCCGCTTTTACCGGTCTCTAACATGGCAATCGACAGGTTGACCCGGGCCTGAGGGTCTGTGGGCGCGAGCTTAACGGCCCGCTGAGCGGCTTTATAGGCAGCGTTGGGCTTATCTGCCAGCAGATAGAGCCAGGCCAGGCAGGTCTGAGCGGCGCTGTTTTTGGGCGCTTGCTGGCAGATGTCTTTGAAGGTGGGTAGCAAAGACTCAGCAGAATCGCCTGCTTTGTAGCGGGCAATGCCTTCTTCAAATCGAGTTTCTAGCGTTTGCATAGGGGCTAAAGTAAACCAGTCGCTGAATATTAAGTGAATGGATTAGGTGAGTAGATCAGGTGCCAAATGACTTGCCGCAGCCGCAGGTTTGGCTGGCGTTGGGGTTAGTAAACTGAAAGCCACCGCCAATCAGCGCGTCGCTGTAGTCGAGCATGAGACCATATAAATAGAGCAGGCTCTTGCGATCGCAGACCACTTTAAAGCCGTCGTAATCGTACACTTCATCGTGCTCACCGACATTGCCGATATCTTCAAAGTCCATCATGTAAGACATGCCTGAGCAGCCGCCCTGACGCACGCCTACACGCAAACACAGATCGTTGCCCTGCTTGTCGCGCAGCGCTTTGACATGAGCTAGAGCCGCCTCTGACATGAGAATGCCCTGACTAGCGTTGGTAGCCGTCGAGGCAGGAGGCGCTTCGTTGGTAACGGCGGGAGAAGAATTGGCTTGAATCATAAGGGTTGAGGTAGGTTGATTAGGTATCTATAGTCTAACTCATCAATTTGGCGCATCGGTCTGCAGCCGGTAGCAGGCAAGATACCAGATATCAAGCGGTAAAGTCAGCTAGGCTCTCTTCAGGTGCCGCTAACTAGGTAGAATTAAAGACTAGAGAACTATTCTTTCTAGTCTAGGGTGTCAAGCGGGTGTCAAGCAGGCGTAAACCGCCTGAGATCACTCGATAGGGTTACCGGGCAGGTTTTGAGTCATCGATAGACTTTAAAGTCCGTAACCCGCTGAGAGCGCCTGCCCACCGATTAATTTTTAGCATCCTTTTTTAATGCATCAACTGAGTCCATTTACCTGTCGTCGCCTGAATCAGCTGCCCCGGCTGACTAGCGTTTGGGAGTGCGATCGCCGTCCGCTGTCGACTGCGGGCTACGCGCCGACAGACAGCGCAGAGGCGGCACAAGGAGACTGCATTATCTGGGTAGACAGCCTGCAAGGTGTGGTGCGGGGACTGAGCGTAGTGCCCAAAGAAACCGGCCACGAGGCCATTGTCAGAGCGCTGCTGCAGGCGATTGAAGCGCCGCAGGGGGGCGTCGAACCGGCGCGTCCCCGTAAGGTCGTGGTGTGCGATCGCGAGATTCAGTTTTTCTTGCGAGGAGCGCTCCAGGATTTAGATATTCCGGTGGAGCACATGCCAGCGCTGCCGGTGATTGACGAAGTCTTTGAAAAGCTGCAGACGCCAGACATACCCAGGACAAAGCTGCCCAAGGCGTTTGAGGAAGTACTGCTAGAGAAAGCCGCCCTGCTCTGGCAAGATGCCCCCTGGGACTACTTGAGTGAGCAAGAGATTTTAGCGATTGAACTCAATTGCTGGGAGATAGAAACGCTTTACCTATCGGTGCTGGGGCTAGCGGGGATGGAATATGGCTTGCTGTTCTATCGCGATCTGGCTTCGCTGCAGCAGTTCCGCCATAAGCTGCTCAACAGCGAAGACTTTTCTGACGGGATGCAGCAGGCTTTTTTAGAGCAAAACTGCCTGTTTATTAACTTCAACCCAGTCAATGATGTCATTCCGCTGCCAACGCTGGGCCAAACCCAGTCAGCGCGCGCGGTGGAGTACGAGTTTGGCAGCCTGCATCCGTTAGAAGGACTGCGATCGCAGCTTGCCGAAGAAGAAGCTGCCAGCCTGGTCGTGGTCTTCGAGGCGCTGCATCGCTTCTTTAAAAAGCACGACTTGGGCGCTGAAGATTTTGCCCTAAAGCCGACTACCAGCCGCTTTAGAATTGCCAACCCCGCCAGAGCGAACCTTTCACCTAAAAGCCGCAAGCGGGGTGCTAAGGCCGATAAAGCCGATAAAGTTCAGGCGGAGGAGGCACCACCATCTGGGCTAGCAGCTGCTCCTGATACTCTCAGCGTCAAAATCTCGACGATGCCCGAAGTCTCAGCCGCTTTTTTGGAAGAAACCCTCGCGTCGCCTGAGGAGACTGACCTCACCACGCTAGTAGACGACAGCGTACCAGAGGGATCGCTGATCATGCTGAGCAGCTACACAGACGAAGAGCTTGCGCCTTTAAAGCAGAGCGATCGCATCTACTATCAGCGCCTGCTCAAGCCCCCTGCACAGATCCCCGATACGCAGACCGAATGGCCCGTTCTCACCATTCAAACCACCCGGCCCAAAGCTCAGATACTGATTGAGCGACTGCAGCAAGAAGGGGGCATTCAGGCCATCTGCTTTAACCCAGGCAGCGACCCGGTCAGCGCTCAGGTATTTCAAGTCGGGCTGCTACAAACCGCGCAAGGACAGCTACATCTCTTTAACGAATACGAAATGGACAACCCTTTAGATATTCAAGCGTTAGATAAGTGGGCTCAAGACAGCGCTGATAACAATAGCTGCTGCGGCTGTATCATTGCCACGGGTGCAACCGGCAGCAAACGCGGCAGACCAACGGCTAAAGAGGTGATTGCTTTTTTTGAAGCGCAGGCAAAACCACCAGAGGAATTGGGGCTAGCGCCGCTGATTATGAGCTATGCGGTGGAATGGGAGTGAAGGAATGCCCTGAAGAAGTGCCTTTCTAAAGTCAGAGCCCTGACATAATTGCGTACCTGACATAATTGCGTAAAGTGGACTTGAAATGAGTGAAAGCTCTATGCTGAGCGTTATCGGCCTCAACTGCCTGCTGGCGGTGCTGACAGGATGGCTAACCTATCGCCTGTGGCGGTGGCGCTGCTGGCTTACTCAGCTGACTAACTGGCTGCGGCACACCGCCTCGGCCCCGCTATATACAGGAGACTTGGGGTATGCGATCGCGCTCAAGCGGGTTCAGCTAGCAGAAGCTCGGCTAGGGATAGCTCAATGGCAGCTGCGCTCAAGGCAAACCCGCCAGGTTTTACAATTTGCCAAATTCCTGCGTCTGCTGCTGCTTTACCGGGCAGCCCGGCGCTAGATTATTAGCCCCCTCAGCTCAAGACCGCCGGCCTAAAATACAGGCATACACATAGGCGCACACAGTCAGACAGCCCCTCATTCCAGGACAGTAGCCATGGCAGACAGCAAATCAGATGCACTCATCGGCGGCGTGATCATCGGCGCGGCC
This sequence comes from Leptolyngbya sp. BC1307, assembly GCF_002286735.1. GTDB lineage: Bacteria > Cyanobacteriota > Cyanobacteriia > Phormidesmidales > Phormidesmidaceae > Phormidesmis. Next base: position 30,663 of record NZ_NRTA01000012.1, on the reverse strand, counting down.
CTTGGCGCAGTAGCCGGACTCTTAGCCGCGCCGCGTACCGGTCAAGAGACTCGCCGCATTCTAAGAAAATCCGCCGACGCTCTCCCTGAGCTAGCCGAAGATCTGGCCACCAGCATTCACTTCCAAGCTGACCGGCTCTCAGAAACCGCTCTGGGCAACTGGGAGCACACCCTGGGGCGTCTGCGGGAAGCGGTGATCGCAGGGCAAGCCGCCAGCCGCCACGAGTGGGAACAGCAAACTTATAGCGACCCTATTCCGACTGCCCCCACCAAAGATTCACATGGCGCATAGCTGCCATTTGCCTTTACCTAGTGCCTATACACAGCCGCTGTGAACAACCCTTTCTTCTGGCTCGGTCTTTCTATTTTGCTGGTGGCGATCAGCCTGACGGCCCTGCTAACCGTAGCGATTTTGACCCTGCAAGAGCTGGCCCGAGCGGCTAGAAGTGCCGAAAAGCTCTTAGATAACCTCAATCGTGAGCTACCGGCGACGCTGCAAGATCTGCGCCTCACTGGCAAAGACATTTCTGGGCTGACTGACGAAGTCAGCGGCAGCATGCAAAGTGCCCGCAGCGTCGTACAGCAAGTCGACCAGGGTTTATTAGAGGCCAAAGCTCAGGCCCAAAAAGCCCAAGTCACCACACGTAGCCTCTGGGTAGGGGCTACTGCTGCCCTGCGCGTACTGACCGGCCCACCTCGTCGCCGTCGCCGTCCGCCCACCCGTCGCCCCCCCATCAAAACTCACTCTCATAAATCTGGGGATCACTCAATTTCTCAGCAGCCTGGCAAGCCAGACTCCATAAGTGCTGGCTTGCCAGCGCCAGCGCCTTATTCTTCGGAGCCGCTGACTGCCCACCCCACTGTTCAAAAGCCACCTGCGCTAACGCCGCCAAACACTGAGCAGCTGAGCGATCCGGACCATAGTCCCAGGTTTGACTAAATCCTGCCTGGCGGCGAGGGCTTTCTCCTTTGCTTCTGTTATCTTAAAATTAGGTAAACAACTGTAAACAGAGGCGTCATTGCCTTCGGCTTTAACTAATGAAAACGCGCTTCATGACTGTGCCTGGGCAAGCTACCCACCGAGCAAAAAATCCGGCGGAGCAAAAAGCTATTGCCCAGCTCTTCAACTGGGCAATCAGGTGCGCTGTGGTGTGCTGCCTGGCGGTGTTGGCCTGGTCACCCACTGCACCTGCGCTGGCGTTTAACAATCCTGAGCTACTACCCGATGAGCCGACTGTAGTAATCGACCTAGCTCGCATTTTGAACGAGGCCCAAGAAGACTATCTCAACGAGCACCTATCTGTCTTTGAAGCAGAAACTGGCTGGAAGCTGCGGGTACTCACTCAGTTTGATCAAACGCCTGGACGCGCGGTAAAGGGCTTTTGGGGACTCGACGATAAAAGCATCATGCTAGTAGCCGATCCTCGGGGAGGCAACCTGCTCAACTTCAGCGTGGGAGACCAGCTTTTTCCGCTGCTGCCGCGAACGTTTTGGATTGAGCTGCAGACGCGCTTTGGCAACCAGTTTTTTGTCCGAGACAACGGTGAAGACGGGGCGGTGCTGGGGGCGATTAGCGCGCTTGAGACCTGTCTCAACCGGGGGGGCTGCGTGGTGGTGCCTGGATTGCCCCGCGAGCAGTGGATTTTGACGCTGATTACCTCTATTTTGGGCGGGGTGATCTGTGGATTCGCCGCGCAGCCACGCAAAGCCGGACAGGGGATCGCCTGGCAGTGGGCGCTGCTGTTTTCGCCGCTGTGGGGGATCTTGTTTTTCGCCTTTGGCCTGGGGCCAGTAGTGACTCGCACGCCTGAGCTACTGCCGGTTATTCGCAACGTGTCGGGCTTCTTAATCGGCGCGCTGGTGGCTTTTTTGACGCCGGTCTTTGGCCAGCCGCCAGTAGACGATCAGGCTTAGAGGATTGGGCTTGGGCAACCGGACTGCTTGGGCAGCGACTCAGAATTAGCGGCTGACGATGCCTGACCACTGCACTTTTTTCTCATGCGTGCGGCGGTAGGAAAAGAAGTTAGCCGGATCTTGATAGGTGCAGTAAGGAGCGATCGCTATCTGCTCAGGCTCAATTCCCATCTGCTCAAGCTGAATCTGATTGACTCGTCTCACATCCAAACGCAGTCGGTCGGGCTGGGGATCGCTGAGCAGCGGCGGATTTTTGATCGCCCTCACCGCCTCGATCAGAGCATCGCCCGTCAAAGGCTCTGAGGAGATCCCTGCTTCAATACTGAGAACCACTTCAGCAGCAACATCACGACCTACCTGATAAACGCTACCGTCAATGGCTGGCCCAAGCACAAACCGCAGATTTTCAAGCTGGCTGCCTTGAGCCTGAAACCGCGCCACCGCCGCTGGCAAAATTTTTTGGGCTGTGCCGCGCCAGCCAGCATGGACTGCTGCTACCTGGCCTGTGATGACATCGCTTACTAGAGCCGGAGTACAGTCAGCCGAGCAAGCCCATACCGCCTGCTCAGGCCGCTCGGTAATAATGCCGTCTGCTAGCGGTAGCAGTTTCGGACTCGCTTCAATTTCGGTAGGGGTGAGCACATCGCCACTGTGTACCTGCTTCACCCGGTATACCTGCATAGCGGGAGAGATTACTTTTACCAGTGCTTCTGGAGCCGCCGGGTAAAAGTGGCGCGTAAAAAATCCGTGAGGCTGAGGCAGCAAACTGCAGGTGAGAAAAGACCTCTCTTGCCAGGTATGCCAGGTCCAAAGTTGCATAGTTAAGTAATCGACCGCTTGGCGGTACGCTTGATTAAAGAGCTTACCGCAGAGCAAAGACGCCGAACAGTGATATCCGATGCACAAGCGCCCTAGCCAGTCACGCAAAGGCGATTGAGGACGTTACTATGGAATTTCTTGCATGAACTCAATTTCTCAATTTTCGGTGGTTTTCGGCTGAAAAGACCAGGGCAGCGATTTGCAAAAATCAGGGCCAACAAAGTACCGACTTCAGCTTTTAAGGGCAACGTAAGCAAGGCAACGTGAGGGCAAAGTTCATGGTTAACAAGTACACGCTTGGCGGCGCAGTTCTGAGTATTTTCTTGCTGGCTATTTTTGGCGTCAACCGCGCTCTGAACTGGCTCACTCAGTCAACGTCAGAGACCGCTGCAGAAGACCGGATCGTCGCAGTCAACGCGAACAACACCAACGGGGCTCTTTCACCTGACGCTCAATCCAACCGCTCAGCAGACGGTCAGATTATTAGCCAAGCTGACGACTCAAACGTCGATCTGCTGCCGTTAGAAGAAGCGGGCACCTATATCCAGCGGCAGCAGAGCATCGACCCAGATGCAGCGGTGGCCGGTTCAGCTGTAGAGATGAGTCCGTCTAACAATGACAGCTTCCCCGTCGCTCAAAGTAGCGACACTATCAATAATCCTCAACCGACTCAGCCCGAGGTCGTCGATGATCCTGGCTCAACCACCCCAACACCGACCCCTGCACCTGCAGTGCCTGCCCTTTGGTGAGGGACTTTCGACCCGTTCAGCTCATCGTTTAATTTGACCTTTTGATTTGACCGTTCACTCTGACAGTTCAGCTAACAGTACGGCTATGGGGCAAGCAGACGCATTGGTCGTAGGGGGAGGTGTGATCGGTCTGGCGATCGCACTCGAACTCCAGCAGCAGGGCCTTCAGGTCACCGTTCTCAGCCGCGACTTTGAAGCTGCCGCTGGCCACGCCGCCGCCGGGATGCTAGCGCCTGGGGCCGAGCAGATTGCCCCTGGTCCGATGGCAGACCTCTGCCAGCGCAGCCTGGCGCTGTATCCCGACTGGGTCAGTAAGCTAGAGGATCGCACGGGGGCTGATAGCGGCTACTGGCCGTGCGGCATTTTAGCGCCTCAGCTTCAATCAGACGCCCCTCTGGTCAGCTCTCATCGGGCCAGCTCTCATCGGGCTATGCCTGGCCTCAGCGCCGCCGCCCTGCACAGCTATCAGACCGGTCTCAGCCCAGAGATCACTGGCGGTCGCTTTTACCCAGAAGATGCTCAGGTAGACAATCGCGCCCTGATGCAGGTTTTGAGGTCAGCAGCGAGAGATTTGGGCGTCGATATTCAAACTGGGGTCACTGTTGAAGGCTTTGTGCAGCGGCAGCAAAGAGTTGTTGGGCTGCGCACGTCTGCCGGAGAAAAGCAGGCGGCGCACTACATATTAGCCACAGGTGCCTGGTCAGGTGAGCTGCTGCCCATCCCAGTGACGCCTCGCAAAGGGCAGATGCTCTCTGTACGGGTGCCGCCTGGCTATGGCCAAACCCAGCCTTTGCAGCGGGTGCTCTATGGCGAAAAGATATACATCGTGCCCAGACGCGACGGTCGCATTGTTTTAGGAGCGACCGTTGAAGAGGTTGGCTTTACACCGCATAATACGCCAGCCGGGGTAGCTCAGTTGCTAAATGCGGCGATCGCCCTCTATCCCGAACTAAAAAATTTCCCGATTGAAGAATGCTGGTGGGGCTTTCGGCCCGCGACTCCAGACGAGCTGCCGATCTTAGGCGCTGGCCCCTGCGAAAACCTGACGCTGGCGACCGGTCACTATCGCAACGGTATTTTGCTGGCTCCTATTACTGCCAAATTAATCGCTGGGCATCTGCAAGGCACGCTCGATGCGCCGCTGACTGACCTGCTCACCGCCTTTAGCTATCAGCGCTTTCGCCAGCCTGCCCAGCCTGCTAATCCAGCTTCACTTTCTAACCACCCGCTCTCCAGCCCCCAACTTTCTATGCCGCTAACCGAAACGCCTCGTCCCACTATCCTCGAAAAGTCGATTGACCAAGACATTTTGACAATTGCCGGTAAATCCTTTCGCTCCCGGCTGATGACTGGCACCGGCAAGTTCAGCAATTTGGACACGATGCGCCGTAGCTTCGCCGCTAGCGGTAGTGAAATTGTCACGGTAGCCGTTCGTCGAGTGCAGACTAACGCCCCCGGTCATGAAGGACTCGCTGAAGCGATTGACTGGCAAAAGGTTTGGATGCTGCCGAATACGGCGGGCTGCACCGATGCTGAAGAAGCCATTCGCGTGGCCCGACTGGGAAGGGAAATGGCCAAGCTGCTGGGCCAAGAGGACAATAACTTCGTCAAGCTGGAAGTGATCCCCGACGCTAAGTATCTGCTACCCGACCCGATAGATACGCTCAAAGCCGCCGAGCAGCTCGTTAAAGAAGGATTTGCGGTGCTGCCCTATATCAACGCCGATCCGCTGCTAGCTAAGCGCCTAGAAGAAGTCGGCTGTGCGACGGTGATGCCGCTCGGTTCGCCGATTGGCTCGGGGCAGGGCATTCGCAACGCTGCCAACATTCAGATCATTATTGAAAACGCTGGCATTCCGGTGGTAGTCGATGCAGGGATTGGGACGCCGAGCGAGGCGGCTTATTCAATGGAATTAGGAGCGGATGCGCTGCTGATTAATAGTGCGATCGCGCTTGCCAGAGACCCGGTGGCGATGGGTCAGGCTATGGGCATGGCTACACAAGCCGGACGGCTCGCCTACAGGGCCGGACGCATTCCGGTCAAAGCTTTTGCCAGCGCTAGCTCTCCGACGACGGGTACGGTTAATAGCTGAGAAGAATAAGCGGTCAGAGCTGAATCGAGTTCAATCTTTGGAAAAGTGACTCATGCTATAGATTGGAGGCCAGCCATGATTATGAACCCGGCCATCGGAGACATTATTAGAGATGGGGTACTGTTCGACGTGAAGAATTGGGGGAGCGAACCGCCTGATGTGAATCAGCTTCCTGAGGCTATCGAACAGCTATTTGACATTTTTGAGCAGCGGCAAATTGATTATTTGCTGGTGGGTGGAATTGCGCTGTTGAGCTATGTGGACGGGCGCAATACTCAGGATATTGATTTTATTTTGAATAGGGCTGATTTGAAGGCGATTCATGAAATTGCGGTTTCAGAAGAGAATTAGGATTTTGCTCGGGGTCGGTTTGGCAGATTGCAAATTGACTGTTGGCTAACTCGCAATTCGTTGTTTCGGATGGTGTGCGATGACTACGTAACCAAAAGGCCGTTTGGGAATCGCACGGTTCGCTGTGCCACTGTTCGGGGACTGCTGCTGCTGATTTTTTTTGCCCTGCCTTCGCTCTATCGGCAGGACCAGTTTAGTAAAGCCAGCATTTACGAAAACGACATCACTCAGCTTTTACTCACTGAACCGGTTGAGCTTTCTGACATTCTTCAGGTGCTCGCGCCCTTTGTGATTCCGACTGACTTGCAGAAGCTACAAACCACGGCCAGTGAAATTGAGCAGCGGTTTCAGCGGTTTCGATTGCAGCAGGAGAGATAACTAATCCTCAGCATCGTCACTGGAGAACTGTTCGAGTTGAAGGGCTTGTACGAGTTTTTGCGCTAGCTGATACACATCTTTACGGTCACCTTCTTTCCTTCTCCCCAAAGCCACCACAATACCAATACAGCCTCCTCCTTGATATGGTAAACAATTCGGTATCGCTGCCCAACCGCTCGAATACTGCGATAGTCTGCTAGGTCGGCTTTGAGTGGTTTTCCCTGCTGCTCAGGACTTTCAGATAACCGTTTGAGTCTGGCAATTAGCAGCTCCTGCTCTCTGCGATCTTTTACTTTGGCAAGCAGTTGCTTTGCTTCAGCCGTTAATACAACTCTGTAAGTCATTTATTGGGCATCTATAGCTTTGGTCACTTTGCTTTCACTATTAACATTGACTGAAATCCTTGTAAAACAAAGATCAAAGTGACTCGCAACAAACGTAGGCGTTTCCTTCTATGCGAGTAGGCTCCGCTTGTTGCGATACTAAAGTGCTAGCTCGGCTTCTACGTCTGCTAAGTCGAAGTATTCTTCTTTGTCTGCTTGTTGAATACCTGCTTGCAGATGCTCTAAAAACTCGGTATCTGCCACAATTTCAGCCGTTTCAAAATACGACAAAAAATCGTCAATACCAAACACGATCATCGCAGGAGAACCTTCCTCTGTAATGATGGCAGGCTGGTTTTTGAGCGTTTTAGAGAGCTTTGGTAGCTGTGCCTGTGCTTGAGAAATTGTGAGCTGATTGAACACGGCTTACCGTCTAGCTAAAAAGTTAGTCAAGCGTTTCTATCAGATTCTATTCTATCGCTTTGCAGGTAGGGGAACTGCTGGTGGTCAGTAGGGCCGTACTCAAAATTGCTAGGTAGTGGCAGTATTCGCATCGGTAGACTAATTTGCCGATTGTTGGTCATAGTATACTAATAAATATTGCGTTCGTTCTTTTGCAGAGGCTGCTAGATGGCGGTTCGAGCAATTTTAGAGTGGGATGATGAGGCGTAGGCGTATTCGGCGACTTGCCCAGAGTTAAACTATGTGTCTTCTTTTGGAGAGGACAAAGAAAAGACGATCACTAATCTAAAAGATGCCATTCAGCTAATGCTAGAGCCGATTTCCGAGCCTTTATTGAACATGAAACCGCCAGCAGATGCCATATAGCCATATAGCGAGGTGTTCTTGTGTCAGATATATCGCCTCGGTTGACTGCTAAGTAGGTTATCAAACAGCTCAAGACAGCCCTTTTCTATCTTCATTGGCTTCTTATGAACAGAATTCTTTCTTTGATTGCTTCCTTCTTGGGCGAATCTAGCTCGTCTAATGTTCTGAGGCATTCCTCTAGGTGCTCTAGAGCACCTTCTGATTCTTTAAAGTGCTCATATAGTATATTGCCTATAGCACCAGCAGCTAGGGCTGCGCCAATGCTATTGCCTGCTTTCAAAAAGTATTCACGTGAAGCTCGAAAAGCGTCGATTGCATCTCTTCCAGAACCATTCAGTAGTTGAATAGCTCCCCACATACCGAACGTATCTGCTTTTGCAGAAAAACCTCCTGGAAATCTCTCGATAAGGTGCAACGATTTTTTTACATATTTAGAGCTCTTTTTCACGAATTTTAATTCTAGATAGGCACCAGCCAAGGTGTTAAAGGTGATTACTTGGTCACAGAGATCCCCTTGCTGAGTCTCAATCTTCAAAGCCTTCTTTAAATATACGATTGCTTTCTTAGCTTTGCCTTGCTTCAAGAGAACATGTCCGATTTCGTGCAATGACTTCGCTTCTGCTCTGACGTCCCCAGCAGATTCAAAGAAATTGAGACATTTTTCCAGTAGGGGTAAAACTTCGCCGTATTTTTCTTGCTGAATAAAGACTCTTCCAAGTTCATGCAGCGCGAGATGAAATCCTGACAAGTCACCAACTTTTTTAAAGTGGGCTAATGCCAAATTGAAAAAATCCATCGCCAAGTTAATGTCGCCTACGAGAAAGTATACCCTTGCTATATCGTGAAGGATACTTCCTCTCATAACCGAGTTTTCATTATTTTCTACGAGCCAGAGAGCTTTTTTATAAGACGTAATTGCTTTATCTAGTTTGCCTATATCTGCATATGCACCAGCAACCTTTCTATATGCACCTGCTTTTGCTTCTTTATTCCTTAATCTTCCTGAAATTACTAGGCTCTTTAGATAGCCAGCCAGTGCCTGTTCTGTCTGTCCTTGCTGATCGTATAGATCAGATAGTCTATTATTTATTTCGAGCTGAATATATAGATATGACTCTGTTCCTTCCTTGCAAATTTCCGAAGTCTTTAGCATCTCTGATGTTCTTTTATAAAGACTAAGCGATTCTTCTTTTAATCCCAAAGTGCTTTTGGCAATTGCAATGTTCAGCAGGAGCTGAGGATGCTCAGTCATGTAGAATGCCTTTTCACACATTGAAATAGTCTCACGAGCTTGCCCTCTCATCAGCCATCTTTGTGATAACACTACCGCAGTTGATACAGATAGCTCATGCTCTTTCCCTTTCATAGCTATTCTGTGAATCTCAAGAACTTTAGCTTCTCCATCAACGGCATCGCCTGACCACGTTTGCGCAAGTTTTCTTGCGGCTTTTCCTAATAAATTTTCTTCATAAATCAATTCGAGAGGTAAGATTCTCGGCACTCGTAGTTCTTCGTTCCAGCCTTTCTCTAATAGCCCAATGGCTATGGCTTGATTTATAAGATTTTCTACTTGTAAAATCCCCTCGCAAACGACAGCAATTGCTTCTCTAGGCACTGGCAGCTCGTACACCCTCGCCCGCGCCAACATCTTCCGCATCGACTCATCCATCTGTTGCACTAGCACCGCCGCCAGCACTCGCTCCCGCAATTCCTTCGGCTTACGCTCCAGCTCATCCAACACTGCCACTACGCTGCCCGCTCCCAACTCCGCCGGATTGCACAGTATCTTATCTAACCACTCCAACAGTCTCGGATTCCCATCCGCTAACCGCAGCGCCCGCTCCTGTAGCGGCTTCTCAATCGCAGACTTATCCCTGAACGCCGCAAGCTGTTGACGCTTTTTACGCAAGTCCGCACCCGCTAGCCCCTCCAAAGGCTGCTTATAAACCCGCCTCAGCCCATCAAACTCAAAATCATACCGGCAGGTAATCACCACCCGGTGCCCCCGCTCCGCCGCTTCAAGCGCCCACATCAGCGCCTCCATGGCCCGCGCCGGATTCTGCGCCGGGCTCTCTGGCTTACTCGCCTTCAGCCGAAACCCCTGACCCACCGGCTCCAGGTTCGCCTCAAAATCATCCAGCACCAGCAAAAAGTCCCGCTCTGCCGCCTCAAACAAATCGCGCAGCCGATACTTCAGTGGCTGACTGTGATCTTGCACCTGCTGACGCAAGTTCGGGTCGCGCACCCGCTCCGCCAGCTTATTCACCAGCCCCGCCTCATCCAACGGGCCAAACCACACCACCCGCTCAAAGTCCGATAGGCGATCGCACAACCTAGCCGCCAAACTGCTCTTACCCAGCCCACCCATGCCATGAATCAACACGCCCGTACTCTCTAGGTCTCGCAGCGCCCGCAAACAAGCCTGCAACGGTCTCCGCCTACCTACAAAGCTCTCCCGCTTGGGCACCTTCACCTTTTGCTCAGCATCCAAAAAGTCCGTCGCCATCGAAGGCTTTTGTGCTCTCTGCCGCCCCTTCGTCTTCAGCGGCGTCACCAAATTTCGCGGCATCGCCCCCGCCACATACAGCCGCAGCAAGTGCCAATCTCGCGCCTCAGCCTCAATCATCGCCTGGTAGGTTTTTGCCAGCGCCTCCGGCAAACTCCCCGCGCCCGCCAAAGCCTTATACAGCGCCTCCGCCGCCAAAATGCCATCCACATCTCGCACCGGACGCCCCCAGCCCAGCACCGCGCCTGCCCCAGCTTCCAGCACCGCCGCTGCCATACTCGGTACCTCGCCTCTGCGCCCCGCCTGCCCCGTATGGCACCCCGACAAAAACACCAACGGCGGAAAGCGAAACTGAAGCGTTTTGGCAATATCCTGCGGGCTCGCATCGTAGCGATCGCCCGTCTCCGTCTCCGTAATAAAGCGCGGCCCCTTGTCACTAATCGAGGCATGACCACTCAAATGCACCACGTCAAAATAGTCAGGACCATAGGAAGTTAGCAGCTCCGCCAGCTCAGACAAGCAGCCGCTCTCCTCCACCGCCAGCGTCAAAGGCTGCCTTGCCGTCGCCGTGAGAATGCGCCCCTCCTCCGCCTCAAAATCTAAAACCGGCTTCACCCCCACAGGCGAAGTCGCCATAAACAGCAGTTGCAGCGGTCGATTTGGCACTGCCGCCGTCTGCCAGGTCAGCCGCTCACCCTGCCACCGCACGGGGACAACGGGCTGCGATCGCCCCACCAAAAAGCCCTGCCCATCGTGCATCACCTCCCAGGGCAAATGCGCCAGCCGCTCACCTGTAGCTATGGCTAGCACCGCCGAGCCTGACCCGAGTAAAGAAGACAGCCAGCGATCGCTCCCATCCAGCCATTCGTACAGTCGCCGCCCGGTCTTCACGGAGCCTTCCGGCAGCGCCACGTAATAGTCGCGCTCCATCAGGTCTATCAGGTCTTGAATCTCTGCGAGGGGCAGCCACCGCTCAGCAAAGGCATTCAGATTCTCGCCGCTGTAGCGCAAATCGGCATAGTCAACATCGAGCGATCGCAGGTCAATATGGAGAATTTGCATAGCAGCCGGGCGAGCAGTCAAAACTCAAAAACGCTATTTCGCCAGCGGCTCTAGCGCCCTAGCAATTTCCTCAATAGTGGCATCTTCAAGCAGAAAACGCCCTTTCGGAGTGACAATCAGCACCTTTTCAATCTTCTTCACACCCTGCCGCTCCCGGTAGGCCACATACCACTGCCGAATCTGCTCCGCTATCGCCATCGTGCCGCCGACAATACCCAATACAGTCGCTACCACCGTCAGCCCGCCATCGCGCGTTGCCTCCGGGTCGCGCTCATATTCGCCTGTGAGCCCATCAATTTCAAAAAGAGCGATCGCTGCCTCCTGCGCAGCCGCTCCTTCAATAGCAATCTTGAGGTCGTTCATAGTTTGTGTTACCCGCTGTAGCGGAAATTTGAGCAGTAGGTGCTGATTTTTGCGAACTGTTTCTTTCCTATGGCAGATTTATTGACTAAGCACTGGAAAAATAACCGTTAATTTGTTAATATAACTTCACATTAAATGAGTGATAACTACTATGCGTTATACCGAAGACGAAACCGGCTTGCTGAACAATTTTGCGGTTGAGCCCAAAATGTACGAAGCTGAGCCCCCGAGCGGCAATGAGAAGCGGAACTATATTATTTTAGGAAGCGTTGCCGCTAGCTTGGTAGTGGGCTTATTCGCGATCGCTGCTTCCGTCTCCTAGTCACTTCTCGGCCAGAGTCCTCAGACTGGCTACTAATTTATCTTTCCTTGAAAGCTCGCTCATCAGCGGGCTTTTTTGCTCGCTGCGTCTGTAGAGATGCGGTCAGGCTAAGTCACCTCAGCGTATAGTACAAGTGCAGATGTATTAGCACTCTCTATGGTCGCGCTCTGGATATCTGGCCCGACTCGCAGCGGCAAAACCCATCAGCTCATCGACTTTGCTCAGACTACCGGAGCCGAGCAGCGTCAGCCCCTGATTGTCTTTGCGGCAAATGGGGACAATCGCATGGTGTTGGCCAGTCGGCTGGGTGAAGCTTTGCGCGATCGCGTGGCCACTCTCACTACCACCCCGGCTGGGTTCATTCAAGACGAAGTTATTCTATTTTGGCCGCTGCTCGTGCAGCAGTTAACCCTTCAGGCTCAGTTTCCGCTCAAGCTCCGCCCCGAAAATGAGCAGGTGCTGGCCACTCAGCTCTGGCAGCCCCGACTTGACGACGGCACCCTACAAGTAGAAGGCTGGCGAGAGAGCCGCACGGTACGCCGCACCCTCGACTTTTTACAGCTTGCGGCCCAAGCAGGCGTGCCAATTGAAGAGATTCCGGCCCGGCTGCAAACGGGCATATCTGGCCTAATAGCGCCCTCTGCCGTATGGCAAACCGTGGGTGCAGCGCTGGTCGAATGGCGAGACTGGTGCCTGCAAAGAGGGCTACTGACCTACGGGCTGATGAGTACGCTGTACTGGCGGCACCTGCTGCCCACGCCGCAATACCAAACGCAGCTACTGTCCCGGTTTAGCGGTCTGCTGGCTGACGATGTGGATGAATATCCAGCGATCGCTCGCCCCCTATTCTCTGTTTTTTTAGACGCTGAGCGGCCCTGCGCCTTTACCTATAGCCCTCAGGGTAAAGTGCGTTTGGGCTTAGGCGCTGACCCAGAGGCGCTGCTACCGCTCGCTGACCGCTGTCAAGTAATCGAGCTAGAATCGCCCCGCACTGATTCTTTAGCCCGGTTTGGCGATCGCTTTGCCCACTGGGTAGAAGATCCGCTGGCCATGCCCGACCTCCCTGAGCAGGTATCGCTCATTCAGGAAACCTCACGCGGGCACATGCTGCGAACGACGGCTGAGGCGATCGCCCAAGCGATTGAAAGCGGCCAGGCCCAGCCCAGCGAAATTGCCGTCATTGGCCCCGGTCTAGACGCCATTGGCCGCTACAGCCTGATCGAAATTCTCAGCAGCCGAGGGATCGCCCTAGAATCGCTCAGCGACCAGCGGCCCTTAGTGAGTTCGCCGATGGTGCGAGCACTGCTATCGCTGCTGGCTTTAATCTATCCGGGGTTAGGACGGCTAGTAGACCGGGATGCGATCGCCGAAATGCTCGTCGTCCTCAGCCAAAATCTCTCTCTTACTCCCAGCACCAGCGCCTCCCCCCCCTGGTTTGATCTGGTCGCCATCGACCCCGTCCGCGCCGAACTGATCGCCGATCACTGCTTCGTCCCCGATGTCGAAAATCCTCACCTGCTGCCCGCCAACACCTTCGCCCGCTGGGATAAGCTAGGGCACCGGGCCGCCGCTGCCTACAGCCGCCTGTTGGCATGGATTCATACGCAAAACCAGCTGCGCCAACAGCGGCTCACCTTCAACCCCGTCATCTCTATTGATCGCATCATTCAAGACTTTTTGTGGCGCGGTAATCATCTGCCCTACGATCAGCTCGCCACCCTGCGCGAACTGACCGAAACGGCCCAGCACTTCTGGGAAGTAGAAGAGCGGTTGCGCCTGGTCGATGGCCCTTCCGAGAAAACAGCCCTGAGCGCAGTCGGTCGCTTTATCCAGCTTCTGCAAAAGGGCACGGTTTCTGCCAATCCCTATCCGGTGAAGCCGCTGGCTCCTGACCGTCAGGGCGTCACGCTTTCAACCATCTATCAGTACCGCGTCCAGCGCCTTACGCATCGCTGGCAGTTTTGGCTAGATGCGGGTTCACCGCTGTGGGGAATGAGTGCCGGAGAACTGTTTGGCGCACCCATCTTTTTGCAGAGCTGGCCCGGTCGCCCCATTACGCCAGCGGAAATTGAAGCAGCCAACGAAGCTCAGCTCAGCCGCACTTTGCGAGACCTTGCCGGCCGAACTCAAGCGCGCATATTTTTGTGCCACAGCGATCTCGCCCTGACCGGACAAGAACAAATGGGGCCGCTGCTCTCGCTAGTCAGTGCGGCTCAGCCAGTGGAAGCAGCGACTGCTGAAGCTCTGTAGAACCCTTTCTTCGTAAACAGATTCGTAAACAGAGCAGAGGACGCTAAAAAGGATAGATGAAGGGCGTTAAGGCGACGGTCACCACACCATACAAAATATTAAGCGGCACGCCGATTCGCAGAAAGTCGGAGAATTTATAGCCGCCTGGCCCGCAGACCATCAGGTTTGTCTGATAGCCGATGGGCGTCGCAAAGCTGGCAGAAGCCGCAATCATAATGCCAATTACAAAGGGCAGATAGCTGACGCCGAGCTGATTTGCTAAAGAGAGCGCAATCGGGAAAATCAGTGCTGCTGCCGCGTTGTTGGTAATAATCTCAGTGAGAATAGTAGTGACAGCGTAGATGGCCGCTAAGACTAGCCAAGGATTATTGCCCGCTAAGCTGATGAAGCCAGTGGCGATCGCCTCAGCCGCCCCGGTAGAACCCAGCGCCTCACCCAGCGCCAGTGCCGCTGCAATCACCAGCAGCACCGACCAGTCAATACTTCGCAGCGCCTGGGCCGGAGAGCAGCAGCCCAAAACCAGCATTCCCACCGCTGCCAGCACCGCCGCTTGCAGCATACTCAGCCAACCCACCGCTGCTAGAACCACCATCATCACCGTCAGGCCAAATGCCCACAGCGATTTCTCGTGGCGAATCGGCTCCGAGTTAGGAATGGTGCTAACCAGATAAAAGTCACGCGAGATCCGACGCTCATCGACAAAGGCGGGAGAAGCTTCTAACAGCAGCGTGTCGCCCGCCTGAAGGCGAATATCACCAATTTTTCCGAAGAGGCGATCGCCATTGCGTGCCGCTGCCACCACCACCGCGTTATACCGGCTGCGAAACTTGCTTTCACGAATGGTCTGCCCCACCAGCGGACAGGTATTAGAGACCACCGCCTCAATCAGACTGCGCTCGGTGCGATCGCTGTCTAGCTTAAACACCTGATCGGTCGCAGGCTGCAATCCGCGAATGCGCTGCAAGTCCAGAATAGAATCGACCACCCCCACAAACAACAGCTGATCACCACTCTGCAAAATCTCTTGCGGGCCGACTGCTGCTAATACCTGTGGGCCCCGCCGAACCTCAGCTAAATACAGGTCAGGCAGATGCCGCAGCCCCGCCTTTTCTACCGTTTTGCCCACCAGCGGACTCTCGGGGATGACGCTCATCTCGACGGTGTACTCACGCAGATCATCCGTGTCGCTGAGGACTGCCTGACGATCAGGCAACAGCCACCGCTGCGCAAAAAACAAAAACAAAAAGCCCACCAGACCGCAGGGCAGTCCAACCCAAGCAATATCAAACAGCCTGAGACCGCTTTCTCCTGTAGCGTCAATCAGCAAACCGTTGACCACCAGATTGGTACTCGTGCCAATCAGCGAGCACAGCCCACCAAAAATCGCCGCATAGCTCAGCGGAATCATCAGCTTAGACGGACTAAAGCGCAGCTTGCGGCACCAATCATTCACCACCGGAATAAACATGGCGACAACCGGCGTGTTGTTGAGAAAAGCGCTCGCACCCATCACCGGCAGCATTAGGCGTACCAGCGCTCTGCTAGGCGTTTTGGGCATTCCTAACACCTGTTGCGACACCCACTGTAAGGCTCCGGTTTGCTGCAATCCGGTTACTACCATGTAGAGCACGCCTACGGTGATCATGCCCGAGTTGCTGAAACCCGAGAGAGCCGCTTTTTCATCTAAAACGCCGCTTAAAAAGAGAACTGCCGCTGCTCCCAAAAACACAATTTCAGCCGGTAGCGCTGTTAGTGCATTGCCTAAGAAAGCGGCAATGGTGACGGCGATCGCCAACCAACCCTGCCAGGAGAGCGAACCAGCCAAAATACTGCCAGCCCCCCAGAAGGCGGCACCTAAGCTGAAAACCAGACCAGCTCCCAGCAGAGCGCCCAAAACCAACCACCGCTGAACCCGATATCGCCGATGAAACAGAGCCAGACGCATGTGAATTTCCTAAAAGCTAAGTGGCAGGTAATAAGTGCCCAGCAATCTAAGTTTTGCCTGCTCAAAATTCTACATCAGTAAGCTGAATACGAATCAAGAATGTTTTCAAATTCATTTTCAGTTTATATCTACCCACCCTGGGCTACGTGACAGAATAGAAAAGTGAAAGCCTTGCAGGAGAAGTCGAGATGGCTAAACAAACCGTGCAGGCTCCTTCCTCGCCCGATTGGATGACAGAGCTGACGCAGACAAATTTTTTATTTCGGGGGCTCGATACCGATCAGGTAGCTCAATACTTGACTCTAGAAGACTGCTCGCTCGAAAAGCTTTACTCCAGTCGGCCTGTTTACACGGCTTACCTGCCCGATGCTCCGCTCGATCACCTCTACGCCATTGTCAGCGGCGGCCCGGTGATCGCTCGCAGCGCCCCTCTAGACCGGGTGATTGCCCTGACTTATCCGGGCGGCTGCTTTGGCATGTTAAATCTGGACTTTAGCTACGGCCAGGTTTACCACGGATTTCCTAGCCTGGTAGAGGCTTATAAAACGACTGACGTTGTCAAGATTCCCCGCGCTAACGTTCAAGCGCTCTATCAAAACAGCTCAGAGTTTCAGTCTCGCTATAGCCTGCTATTTGAACTGCGCGAAAAATTTCAATATCACCTGCTCAACTGCAGTACCTATCCGCCTCAGGCAGTGGCAGCGCTACTGAGAGCGCTGATTTATCAGGAGCGATCGCTGGGCAATCAGCCCGAAGACGACAGCACCTTCAGCTTTGATCTACCGATAGACATCATCGCCAGAGCCGCGCAGCTCAACCACCGCACAGTCGAACAGGTGCTCAAGGGCATGGTCAAAGTAGGGCTGCTCAAAAGCCATGCCAAATCTGAAGCGACAGATATTGTTCAAGTCTGCGATCCAGAAGGGATGAAGGCAGTTTATGGGGCGACTAGAGATAAGGTGTCGTGGTGGCCGCTGCGATGAAGCGTTTATGAAGGATGATTGCGGGCATTCTGAGCCTGCGACCTTTATCCCACCTTTACAAACTAGCTATGACCATCACCGAAGGGCTCTTTAAACTCGACGTGACTGACCATCATGCCGTGCTCGGATTTTCTCTAGCAGCCGACCCCAAGCAGGTGCGCAAACGCTATCTCAAGGTCGCCCGACGGCTCCATCCTGACAGCCTGAGAGAGATGCCCGAGGCGCAGAGACAGCGAGCGAGCGAGCTGCTCTCAAAAAGGGTGAATCCAGCTTATGAGGCGCTGACTCAGGAGAAATCGATGACGGAGCACTATATTTTGCTGAAAATGAAGCAGCAGCAGCTCATCGCCAGACCGATTTTATTTACAGCCAAGTGCGAGGCCGCGAAAAGACTGCTAGGCACTGGCAATCTGGAAGCCGACTATACGGCGGCGCTCAAAAAAATTGCTGATACTCAGTTTGACGATCTAGCTCAGGTGGAAACCGCCATTGGCGAAATCAGCGAACTCAATGCAGTCTACCTGACGCGCAAAGGGAATATAGGCGAAAAAACCACCCGCAGCGCGATCGCTGACACCGCTCCTGCTGAACCCGTAGACACCCCTCGTCGCCCCCGTCACGAGGTCATCATTGAAAGCTATTTGAGCCGCGCCAAAGAATTTGACTATAAACGGGACTACTCTCGCGCTATTTTAGAACTGCGAGAAGCGATCGCCGCCCACCCGCAAAGCGCCCTCTGTCACGGCTACCTGTCCAGCCTCTATCTCAAGGCCGGACAAGCCACCCTGGCTAAGATTCACGCCAAGCAAGCCCTCACCTTTGACCCCGACAACGACATGGCCAAAGCAGTGCAAACTCAGCTCGGTGCCAAGTCAGCCAAAGTCGCAAGCGCTGCGAAGGAAGCCAAAGGCGGCGGTCTTTTGAGCGGATTGTTTGGTGGAAAGAAAGCATAGATGCCCGCAGGAAACCCAGTAGGAAATACATACCAGCCCCCCACCGGTGGCCGCGACTTACTCCCGCTCGATGTCGTCCAAAAGCATTGGATTGAAGACCGCTTGGAGCAGGTCTTTCATCGGTGGGGCTACCATCGCATCATCACCTCGACGGTAGAGACGATGGATACGCTGATGGCGGGCGGAGCCATTGAGCGAACTGAGGTGATCGAGCTACAGATTGGGCAGGTGGGCGAGCAGCGGCTAGGTCTGCGCCCTGAGCTGACCGCTTCGATTGCTCGAGCGGCGGTGACCCGGCTGGCTTCGGTGACTTACCCGCAGCGGCTCTATTACAATGCCAATGTGTTTCGGCGCTCGGCGCAGGGCAGTCGGGGCGGCCAGCAGGAATATCACCAGGCAGGTATTGAGCTGCTCGGGGCCAGCGGTCTGGTAGCCGATGCAGAAGCCGTGCTGCTGGTCTCGGCCTGTCTGAGCACGCTAAATCTGTCCGATGCGACGCTCGTGCTGGGCGAAGCGGCCCTGACCTATTCGCTGCTGTCGCCTTTTCCAGAGACGATGCGCGACCAGGTAAGCCACTACATTGCGACGTTAGACCGGGTGGCGCTAGAAGAAATGACGCTGCCTGCTGAACTGCGGACGCTGGCGCTGCAGCTGATGGACTTACGCGGCGAGCCTAAGACTGTGCTAGCGAAGCTAAGCGAGTTTGATCTAGATGAGCAGCAGCAGGTGATCGCCTATCAGCTCAAGTCTCTGACAGCGCTGTTTGAGCAGGAGCGTCAGCAGGGCATTGCGGTGCCGCCAATTGTCTTAGATCTCAGCCTCATTCGGCCCTTTGGTTACTATACGGGCATCGTTTTTGAGGTGGTGAGTGCTAGCCGCCAGATACTAGGGCAGGGCGGTCGCTACGACAATTTACTGGCGGTCTACGATGCCGCTGCGGGCAGTCACGGCTTTCCGGGCATTGGCTTTGTCTTAAATATTGAGCGGCTGCATCAGGAGCTAGTGCCGAGCGGTCAGCTACCGGGCGAACTTCCCCCGACGGACTGGCTGATTGTGCCGAAGAGCGAATCGGCGGCGGTGGCAGCCATGGCCTATGCGCAAAAGGCCCGCCAGTCAGAGAACACGGTGCGGGTAGAGATGAGCTTAGACCTAGAGCAGTCGGTAGAGGAAGTGAGAGCGATCGCCCGCAAACGCAACATCAGCCGCATCGCCTGGATTGCCGATCAGGGCTTGCCCGAAATCGAAATAGTTAACTAAGCTAGATAAGCCCCTTTTCAAAGTGAGACTCTCCTGTGGCCCATTCCATTGTGACCAACGTGTGTGAAGGCGTTGCCGACTGCGTCGATGCTTGCCCTGTCGCCTGCATTCACGAAGGGCCAGGTAAAAACAAAAAAGGCACCGACTGGTACTGGATTGATTTTGATACCTGCATTGACTGCGGCATCTGCCTACAGGTCTGCCCGGTAGAAGGCGCAATTTTACCGGAAGAAAAGCCAGATTTGCAGCAGACGCCCACGTAGGACGGTTAGGCAAGGTTTTAAAAAACTAACGACGACCCGTGGCGGAGATTTCTAGCGGAGATCTCTGTTTTTCAATTAACCAAAGCTTTGCCGAGCTGATTGCAGCCAAGCGTTTGAGCAGAAGGCTTTGACCGTTTCGCCATATGCGTTTCCGAGTAGGGTGGCGATGTTGTTGTGATTAGCACCCTTTGCCAGCCAGATCTCTTTGGGATCAGGAGATGCCCTGTACAGATGCTCGCTCATGAAAGACGGAACATCTCGATCTTGATCGCCATGCACGTAGAGAACGGGCACTTTGAGCTGGCTGACTTTACTGAGAGAGTCGAAAGGATGGGTCAGCAACTGCTCTATAGGAAAAAAGCGATAGATCGCTCTGCCCTTTACCACGTCTTTCATGGCAGTAAATGAGCTTTTGACGATGAGATTGGCCATGCGGGGCTGTTGGGTTGCCAGGTGAATGGCGATCGCCCCGCCCATTGAGTGGCCGCAAACGGTGATTTGCTCTGGCGCAATCTGGCGCACTGCTGTCAGGCATTGCCACGCCATCTCAGCATCGGCATAGGTGGTTTGCTCGGTGGGGCCAACGCCAGTGCTTTGACCATAGCCGCGATAGTCAAAGGCAAATACCGAAAAGCCCAGATTGTAATAAAAGCGAATGCGCTCTAAGTTATAGCTGATATTGCCATAGTTGCCGTGGCAAAGCAGCAGCACCTGACGACTGCCCGGATTAGGCAACCACCAGCCGTGCAGCGTACCCGCTTCTAGATCTGCGCCAGTCTCCTGACTCACCGGTATCCAAACGTCTTCGTAGGGCAAGCCGCTATCAGCTGGGGTACTCATCAGATGCGGCAAAGGACGGAATATCAACTTTGCCTGAGCGTGATAGAGAGCAAGGCAGGTGCCAGCATAGGCAATAGCAGTCAGGCTGCCGGCAAACAGTAGCGGGCTCATAGCTTTATCGGCGGAGCTAGCCATAGCGATCAGAGAAAACAGATGAAGAGTGAACATGAACTGAGTAGACGATGAATCAGGACTGAGGTTCAGTTTACCCTCAGCCCTGACGCAAAAAGGTGCCCGTAGGCACCCCTTCAAATTGGTCTTAAGCTAGGCGCTCAGGCCCTTAGAATAACCAATTGCATTAGCGATGAAGCCACTTGGCCGCGATCGCCCCAATCGCCGCGCCTACCAGCGGATTGCTCAAAAACTTCAAAATAGCGGGCTGATCAGCTAGCACATCTTGAAAGACATCAGGGTGAGCGGTATAGGCAAAAGACGCTAGCTTGCCCACGTCATCCGCATTCATTTTCTTGGGGTTGTGAGTCGAAAGGCCCAGCTGCTTTTCTAGATCGCGATCGCTCAATCCTCGCTCTTTGAGATGCTTAAAGAAATCGCGAGCGACATCATCGCGCTCGTTTGGCTTGATTTTTGCGATCGCCTGCTTCAGCTCAGGGTCCATCTGACTCGCGGGCACCCGCTCCGGATGGAAAGACCGCTTGAGCAAACCGTGCCGCTCATCGCGAGAAGAGCGATCAGCAAAGTCATCGAAGCTCTGATACTTTTCGCCTAAAGCTTCATTATCGTTGAGGACTTCTTTATTGCCGCCTGCGAGATCTTTCATGATCTCGCGCTTGTATTTGTCACTTGTAGACATGAGAGCAAACTCCAAATTGATGAGTGTTTGGTAGGTATGGTGCCAGCAAAGCGAACCGTAGACTGCCTAAAGTTCTGGTAACAGTCTGGACATCTCCGGCTTGACCAAACCGTTATGCGGGCTGTTCGTACTCGACTTGCCGGGTTTGCGAGTCGTAGTTAGCTTGTAGAATCAGCTCCTTATCAGGGGCATACACCAGTACTTTCAAATCTTTATCAGGAAAGCTTTGGCGAAAGCCTTGAAGCAGAGATCGAGAAAGATCTTTCACTTCGCTAGGCCGCACCGAGTCGCTGATAACAACGCCAAGTTTGTCGTTATCGCGCACGTAGGCATCGGAGATCAGCCCTTGAGCTGCACTGACAACCCAGTCACCATAGGTTTGCCCAGCGGTAGAGTTGCCTCGCTGTAGCTGCTCGTAGCCGATATTAGTTCCCGTGGGAGCTTCACGAGTAGCCGTAGCACAGCCGGTAGTAACAGTGAGCAGCAGTACTAGCGCTAGGGCTGTGAGCCAGCGACGGCTGCGTTGAAAGAACGTCATGGTATTGCTATGTTCCTTAGCTGGACGACAAGAAGAGCACAGCGCTCCATCTATCGAGCGCTATCAAACTGCATACTACGAAATTCCGTAGCTTACCTAACACTTCTAAAAGAGTAAATATCAGTAGCAATCAGTTTCTTTAGATAGATTCTCAAATATCCTCTGCCCAGAGCAATATCAGAGCAATCACTGAAAAAAGGCAAAGCTTAAGCAAGAAACCTTTCTCTAAAAACAGAATCTAAAAATCAGCGGTCTAGCCGGTCATTCCCCGTTTCCCCGTTCCCCGTTTCCCCATTCCCAGACTGCCAATACCGATAAGCGCTATACGCCATAGTAACCACGCCAGATATCAGAGCCGTCTCATCAATTTCAAACTGCGAGTGATGTAGCGAATAGTTGTGGCGACCTGCAAAGCCGACGCCCAGGCGAAACATCGTCCCTCGGGTGAGGCTGGTGTAGTTAGCAAAATCTTCTGCGCCCATAGAGGCATCGGCGATCCACTGAATGCGATCGCTGCCCAACGCCTCACTGGCACAGTCAGCCACTAGCTGAGTCAAATCAGGATCATTGAGCACAGAGGTACAGCGACGGCGATAGTTGACGGTGCAGGTCGCGCCATGCAGGTGACAAACGTCGGTTGCAATCCGCTCTATCCATTCTGGGAGCAGGGCGTGGGTGTCGGCATGGAGCGATCGCACTGTCCCCGTCAGACGCACCTGATCGGCAATCACATTGGGCGCGCGACCACCCGAGATCTGACCAATCGTAATCACAGCCGGGTGCAGCGGGTTAATCGTCCGGCTAATTGACTGCTGGAGCTGCGTGATCACCTGCGCCGCAATCCAAATAGCGTCAATGGCTTCGTGAGGGCGCGCACCATGACCAGATTCACCCGAAATCACAATTTCTAGATCATCGGCAGCAGCCGTGAGCGCGCCCTGACGCAGCCCAATCACGCCAGCAGGAATGCTAGGAAATACGTGCAGGCCAAAAATAGCCGCAACATCTTGCATAACGCCGTCTTCAATCATCCACTTCGCCCCCTGAGAGGTTTCTTCAGCGGGCTGAAAAAGAAAGCGAGTCGTGCTAGGAAAAAGCTGCTCGCTGGAATTGACCAGCTCAGCTAAAACCATCGCCGTTCCGAGGCCAACAGCCGTGTGCGCATCGTGGCCACAGGCATGCATAATCCCCGGACTCTTAGAGACGAACGGCAGATCCGTTTTTTCAACAATCGGCAGCGCGTCCATGTCAGCGCGAATGGCTAGCACGTCCTGATTGGGCGGCGTCTCGCCTTTTAGCTCAGCGACAACGCCCGTCTTGCCGACCATCTCCTGCACATGAAAGCCGCAGGAAGAGAGCACGCCCGAAATGTAAGCAGCCGTCTGATATTCTTGGCCGCTCAGTTCGGGATGGGAGTGAACGTGGCGGCGAATTTCGATAATGCGGGGTGAGAGCTTAGTCGCGATCTTTTGAATGGTGGAGAGCATGGAAAGCGCAGGAGGAGCAGTATTTGTCTTAAGGTTTTACATCTTAAGGCTTTATAGCATCGACGATAATTGCTGCGCTGTGCGATCGCGATGACAACACCCCCCAGATATAGATACGATTACTGCTGAACCTCACCACCTGAACGCCAACGACCGTCAAATGCTCGCCAGCTAACCCAGCTAACCCATCAAAATCACATTATCAATCACATGAATAACGCCGTTGTCAGCTTCAATATCTGCTGCCACGACCGTTGAATTTTTAACCTCAAAGTTCGGCTCAGTGCGAATAGGAATCGGTGAACTTTCGAGCGATGTCAGGGTATCAGTTGAAGACAAATCGGCTTTCCGCCAGGAACCAGCAACAACGTGATACTTCAAAATGCGCGCTAGCTGCGGTGGATTGTCTACCAGCGTTTGCACCGTGCCGGGCGGCAATTTTGCAAAAGCGTCATCGGTCGGCGCAAACACGGTGAAGGGTCCACCCGTCGCCAGCACATCGACTAGCCCCGCTGCTTGAACGGCTGCAACCAGCGTGGAAAATCCTTCCGTTTCAACAGCAATCTCTACAATACTTGGCATTGCAATTCCTTGGGGAAAATCCGTGAACAATTAAAGGGATAACTCGAAGTGGGAGAGTTTCGCAGAATTCAGTAGTCAGTAGTCAGAATTAACTGTCTCCTGTCTCCTGTCTCCTGCCCTACCGATAACTCTGATCCTGCACATCCCGCAATCTCGCTTCCGGACGCTTGAACCGATCAATCTGTTGCTCAAAAAACTGACGGTTAGCCTTTAAATGCTCAGGATTAGGGTCATCTAACGGATAGAGCAGCGCTGTCCGTAGGGCCTGAATCACCGCTGAAGTGACATTGTACATAGATCGCTGGAAGGTGATTCCGAGCTGAATCAGCATATCGTCTTCGCCGCGTCCGTGTTTTTGATACTCTTCCACCAGATAGTCCGGTAAAAAGTGCAGCATATCTTGCATCAGCAGCGTCGGCGGAATGCCCGCACTGCCCACCGGAAAGACATCGGCATACAGAATGCCGTAGTGAAAGTCTTTTTGATCGGCAGGAATCTGTCCGGCCTGCGCGTTGTAAGACTTGGTACCTCTAAAAGGAGCCGTGCGATAAAAGACCGCTTCGACATAGGGCAGAGCGGCTTCGTACAGCCAGGTAAACGCTTGAGACTTAGGAATAATCTCGTAGCATTCACCATCGATATAAACATGGTGATAGATCGGGCGACCCGCTACCGCAAAGATGCCATTGACCAAAAACTCCATCGCTTCAGGTACGGTGGTCATTTTGCCTTCGTCGTACAGATCGCTCATCTCGAAGAAGACCGGGGCCATCACCTCCCAAAACAAACCTAAGTTGGCGTAGTAAGAGAGTTTTTTTACCTGCTCTAGAAACATCTCAGGAAAGAGTTTGTAAAGGCCGAGCATAGCCGGGTTGCCTTTGAAGTAGGCGCGAATGGCGCGATCGCTATTCTGCTTATACTCTTCACTATCTAGATAAGCATTAAAGCCAGGGTTGATATCTTCGTGCCACAGCATTGCTTCCATGCAGGCTTCGGCAAATTCCATATTGACCCGGTCGTGCCAGAGATGGTGCAGCAGCTTGGGCAGCTTGCGGTTGACCTCGCCTTTTTCCATAAAGGCTCTCAGCTCTGGGTGGGCATCCGCTTCGCCGCGCCAGATCCGTAAGTCGGCGGTATCGCCTGCATAGGCGTTGGGTCGGTCTAGATATTCTTCGGAGATGAAGTATTTGAAGGCGGGCAGTGGGTTGAGAAAGACCTGCTCAGCAATGTAGAGCAAATCTCGCCAGTAAAAGTCCATCGGCACGGCGTAGGCTTTGTAAATGCCGATGATCTGTTTAAGGTTGTCGGGCGTGTCGGGCAGCATCGAGCCCCCGGCTTCCAATCGGTGAATGACTTCAGAGAATTCGTGAGTAGACGGCGGCAAGGTGGCAGTGAGAGTAGCAGTAGTCATTATAGTTTCGGTGAGAAGACAGCAGGTTCAGATTGAAGCGCAATGCGAGTTTCTGGGATGGGCACTGCGGCGACTAATGTTTTAGAGCTAGCAGCACTCCAATGGACTAACCAGTTAGGCTGAAGGCCCAGCACAACAACCAGCGTTGCCAAAATCAGTGCCGGTACTTGTTCAGTAAGGCTGACCTTGCCGTAGTGGGCTTTTTGATTGTCCAGCCGACCAAAGCAGGTGCGGTTGATCAAGATGACAAAGTACACAGCCGTCAACCCTGTACCCACCACGCAGAGGAGAGTCTGCACCGGGAAGACGCTGTAGCTGCCCTGAAAGACCAGAAACTCTGTGATGAAGCCGACTAGCCCCGGAATGCCCGCGCTGGCCATGCCACTGAGCACTAACAGGGCACTGACGACAGGCAGACCCCGCAGCGGATTCATCAGGCCATTGAGCTGATCGAGTTGGCGAGTGCCTACTTTGTCTTCAACAACGCCGACAAGATGGAACAGCAGCGCCAAAATTAGGCCGTGAGAGACCATTTGAGAGATGGCCCCAACCAAGCTGAGTTCGGTAAAGGCCGCGCCGCCGAGCATGACGTAGCCCATGTGGCCGATAGAGCTGTAGGCCACCATGCGCTTGATGTCTTTTTGCGCGATCGCCGTCACCGACCCGTACAGCACACTCACCGCCGCCCACACTGCGAGAAAAGGCGATAGCGCTGCCCAGGCATCAGGAAATAGCCCCAACCCAAAGCGAAAGATGCCATAGGTGCCCAGCTTGGCCAAAACGCCACCCAGCATAATCGCCACTGAAGGAGACGCCGCCACATAGGTATCCGGTAGCCAGGTGTGAAACGGCACCAGCGGAATTTTAATGCCAAAGCCAACCAGCATCAGCCCTAGCAAGACAATTTGAGTAGACTGAGGCAGCTCAATTTGCAGCACCTGATCGTAAGAAAAGTCAGCACTGCCGCCTAGCCAGACAGCCCCTAAAAAGCTGGCCAGAATAAACGCGCCTGCGATCGCCGTGTAGAGCAAAAACTTAGTCGCCGCATAGTCACGCTTATCGCCTCCCCAAATAGAGATGAGAAAATAGAGCGGCACCAGCTCAATCTCAAACAGCAGAAAGAACAGCAGCAGGTTTTGGGCCAAAAAAGCGCCTGCTACACCGCCGCTGACTAAGAGCATAAGCGCGTAGAAAAATCGAGGACGCTCCATAGTCTCCCGGCTGCCGTAAATTGCGATCCAGGTGAGCAGACTGTTGAGTGCCACCATCATCAGCGAGAGCCCATCCAGGCCGAGATCGTAGTTTAGCCCCAGCATCGGTAGCCACGGCATAAACTCTCGCATCTGAAAGCCAGCAGCGCTCAGATCGAACTGGGTAAATAGCAAAATCGTCCACAGCAGCGCAAGGCCAGACACTGTCAGGGCTGAGATTCGAGACTGCTGGGCGGTGAGCTTGAAAGGGAGGAAGGCAAGCAGCAGACCGCCGATGGTCGGTAGCCAAATGAGAGGGCTTAGCATGTTTTTTAATGGAGGGAAGAGTTTGCAACACGAACAGTCCGGCATCAGGCAGGTAGAGAGATCAAAGCCAGGTAGATGCTGATGGCCGCAACAAAAAACGCGATCGTTAGCGCGTATGCTTGCATCCGACCGCTGTTTGCATACTTCAGCGCTTCACCGCTAAACAGTGACGACAGTCCAACAAAGTTAACTAATCCATCAACAACGTAGCGATCTAGCCAATCGGTGAGCTGAGAGATGAGATCGACTGCGGCGATCGCCGTCATCTCATACACCTTAGGCGTATAAAAGTCATAGGCCAGCAGTCGATTGAGCACGGGTGGCAGTAGCTCAGCCGGGCTTTTAACCCGATTGAATATATAGAAGAAACTGGCGATCGCCATGCCCCCCACGCTCGATAAAAACAGCGTCCAGCCCAGCGACCAGTGCAAGGTTAGATCACTGGGAAACAGTGACAGATTTTTAATCACCAGCGGCAGATGCAGAGTTAACCCAGCCATCACCGTCATCGGCAGCACCATCAACCAGATCGGCTCGGGTGCGCGGGCGGTCATGGCAGTGCGATCGCCCGCAAACATCAGGCCAAACATTCGCACCAGGGCAAAGCCTGCCACCCCATTCGCGACCAGTACCACCAGCACTAACCCCCACCGGCCATCTGCCCGCAGCCCTTCTAGCACAGCCATCAGCGACCAAAACCCACCAAAAGGCGGCAGTGCTATCAGCCCTACAATGCCCGCCAAAAATGATAGCCCCGTGATCGGGCGACGGCTCCAGAGCCCGCCCATCTGAGTAATATCTTGCGTAATGACGCTCAGAATCACGGAGCCAGTGCTCATCAGGAGCACAGCCGTCGCCGCCGCGTGGGTAAAGACCAACAGCAGGGCCGCTGTTGCATGCCCCGTGCCAATCGCGATAAATATCAGCCCCATATAGGCAGTGGCCAAATATGAGAGCACCCGTTTAGCATCGATTTGAGCAGCGGCAATCATCGTGCCACCGAGGGCAGAAACAGTGCCAATGGCGATCGCTAACCCTGTAGCCCAGGGCGACAGCGCAATTACCGGCTCCAACTTCACCAGCACCCAGGCCCCAGTGGCAACCACCACCGAATTACGCAAAATAGTAGTGGGCAGCGGGCCTTCCATCGCCTCATCTAGCCACAGATGCAGCGGAAACTGAGCGCACTTACTCACCGGGCCAGCCACCAGCGCCGTGCCAATCAGCGCCAACGTCAGCGTCTGCGTCTGCCCGATAGAAGGATTCGCCTGCGCCCACTGCGCCAGTTCGCTAAAGTTCCAGGTGCCTGCCAGCGGATAGAGCGCCAGCACCCCCATCAGCAAAATCAGATCGCCCACGCGCTTAGTCAAAAAGGCATCTCGCGCCCCCGTCACCACCAGCGACTGGTTAAACCAAAAGCCGACGATCAGGTAAGTTCCCAACGTTAAAATCTCCAGCAAAATATAGCTAAAGAACAGCGAATCGCACAGCACCAGCGCCGTCATACCCGCCTCAAATAGAGCCAGCAGCGCGTACATGCGGCCCCAGCCCCAGTCCATTTGCAGGTAGCCCACCGCGTAGACCTGCACCAGCAGATTGAGGATCACAATGACGACTGTTGCCCCTAACGTCAGCGCGGACAGCTCCAGCGGTAAAGTCAGATTGAGATCGGCGACTTGCAACCACGACAGCGATAGATACTGAGCAGGCTGATGCCACACCTCTGCCAGAGCCAAACCACTGTGAACCAGAGCAAAAATCGTTGTCACCAGGTTGATATACCCCACCGGGCGGGGACCAGTGCGACGGATCAGCGCCGGTGACCAAAAAACCGAGACGATCGCCCCCAGCAGGGGATAGCAGGGAATTAGCCAGCTTGTTTGGGCAATAACATTGGCGTTAATCATGGAAGTGAACAAGATAAGAGGGTAAATCGCCACTAGCCTTGCCGCGATGCCGGATTGAATCACCGACTGCGAATTTTAGACCACTGATTGCGCTATCGCAGAAATAGATGAAAGACTATGGAAAAATATGAGAACTAGGGAGTTACTCAATACATAAAATATACCATCCTCTTTATCTATCTAGGCAACGTTAATCATTGAAAAATCTTAATACTTTGCTACAGGCTGCTTATCATCCGCTGTCGGGGTTCACCTTCAGATCAGAAGGGGTCTACAGAAGACACCGGTCCTCGTATTCTGCTAAAACGATCAAGAAATCTGAGGAAGGCACAGGATGAAAGCCGCCATTATTGGCTGTGGGTATGTGGGCACCGCAGTGGCCCGACGCTGGCAAGATCAGGGAGTAGATGTACTAGCGACCACGACTCGCAGCGATCGCCTTTCAGAACTCTCGGCTGTCGCAAATCAGGTAAAAGTCCTCACTGGCACAGATGCCGCCCAGCTGCGGGCAGCGCTCTCAGATTGTCAGGTAGCGCTGCTGTGCGTCGGGCCAAAACGAGGCGCTAGCTACGTAGAGACCTATCTAAACACGGCTCAAACGCTGGCTAATGTTCTACCTGAAACAGACATTCGACAGCTGATTTACACCAGCAGCTATGCCGTCTATGGCCAGCATCACGGCGTTTGGGTCACCGAAATGATGCCGCCAGCGCCCAGCACTGAAAAGGGAGAAATTCTGGCAGCAACTGAGCAAACGCTGTTGGCATCCGCCAGCCCCCAGCGACAGATCTGCGTTTTGCGGCTAGGCGGCATCTATGGCCCAGGGCGAACCGTCGAGAGCATTTACGGGCGCGCTGCGGGCACCACTCGGCCTGGTAAAGGCGCAGAGTACAGCAACTGGATTCACATAGAAGATATCGTCGGGGCAATTGACTGGGCGTGCCAGCAGCGGCTAGCGGGCATTTACAATCTCGTTCAGGATGAAATTCTGACGGTGAGAGAATTGATTGGGAGGGTGTGCGATCGCCAAAATCTCGCCCCCGTCCAATGGGATGAAAGCCAGCCCAGCCGACGCACCCATAACGTCCGTGTCTCTAATACCAAGCTCAAAAGCACCGGCTATCAGTTTGTTCATCCTACGTTCTGGCCATCCCTTGAACAGACGAAATGAGCAGGCGGAATGAGCAGGCGAACCTAAAAAAGCCTGCTGGAAAAGCTTTTAAGCGTTGCCAAACTTAATATTGCAACATTACATTGTGATTAATTTGTTGTATTACCGCAGAGGGAAGTCATCGGTAATGGATACGCTCTAGGTTGTACATTAACAAATTCTTAAGCAGTATTTTCTTTCGACTTAATTGGTCAAAAGCCTCAGCACCCCATGAATGTCATTAACACTAACTGGTGAGGAAACTCCTCAATCAACCACTGGGACTGGACCTGGAAAGACGCCAATGAGGTAGAGCACGAGGGAGCCTGGTGGCAAAATGCCGTCATCTATCAGATCAATCCGCTCAGCTTTCTCGATACCGACGGCGATGGGACAGAAGACCTCGCAGGCGTTGTAGAAAAGCTAGACTACCTGGTTGCCTTAGGCGTTGATGCGATCTGGCTCTGCCCGATCTTTGAGTCGCCAATGAACGATCTGGGTTATGGCATCACCGATATGCGCCGAATCGATCCGACGTTTGGCGATATTGAAGTCTTTGATCAGCTGCTCGCAGTGGCCTACTCCGTCGGGCTCAAAGTGATGATTGATCAGGTGTGGAGCCACACTTCTAACCGCCACCCCTGGTTTTCAATACTCCGGACATAACTAAGAGACTAGACTACCGTAGTCACAAAGGCTCTGGTAGTTGGGGTGGGATTTAATCAAAGTCTCGTCCAGGGCTAAGTTGTGAATAAACCGCTCCAGTAGATGGTGATTGAGTTTTCGGCGTTTATACGAGGCCATTGAAAAGACAAAAGGCTCGTCGGTATTCCGCTGCTGGTAAGCCTCCCATTTAGCCAAGTTCAACGCGGTCAAAGCAGCGTTGGAATGAAAGTCAAGCTTCTGTTCGCTGCGTGCCTGACAATCGGTGAGGCCCGTGAACTGTTTAGCCTCTCTAAAGATAAATTCAGTGTGCCAGCCACAACACCCCCATAAGAACGAAACCAACTTCGTACCCAACGATTGGATTAAGGGGATTATTGCGATTGGTAAAAGCGATCGC
>NZ_NRTA01000011.1 GCF_002286735.1 Leptolyngbya sp. BC1307 | reverse complement strand
GGTGGCAATGGGCCACTCAGGCGCTCGCCGCAGAGACCGCACAGAGCGAGACCCAAAACTGGGTGCTCACCGCCATCCTGCCTTGGGTCTACTGGACGCAGCAAGCCGACAAGACCCGCCAGCCTGAACTCAAACGTCAGTATAAAACAGCCGCCAGTGTTGCCTTTGAGGCCCTCGTCGCTCATCCCTATACCGACCAAATTGACGACCTGCAACAAACACGTTGGCGACACTGGTGTCGGTGGATGTGTGCCAAGTATCAACGCACCTCCTCTGCCGTTGAAGGCAGAAACGGCTATCTCTCTCAACGTCACCATGTTACGCGCGGGTTCTCGCAGCAGTCTTTGAAGACGCTGACCACGATTCACAACTTTGACCTCAGACGCGCTGATGGCTCCACCGCTGCTCAACGCTTATTTGGCCATCAGTTTCCTGACCTATTTGAGTGGGTACTCAGCCATCATACTGAGCTGCCTTTGCCCAGAAAGGCAGCTAAAGCACATCAGCCCAAGCCCCTGCACGCATAGCTTTTCCCGGCTTAAGTTGGTACCCGATGAATCGTTTACTCATGAAGCGGTCCGGAAAATGTCGATTTTAGTTTCCAAGCATTTGCGGAGGCCCAAATCGTTAGCGCCAATGCCAAACCAGCTATCGGGGCGCTGATAGAAGTCAAGACCTCTGCCTATTTTGATAGTCCAGCCGTTGTCCAGCCGAATTTCTCGGTCGTGCAGGTTTTCATTGAGCGCTATAGTCAATTGGATATCGATTTCTAAGAGGCTTTGTTGAAGGTCTTTCAGCTTCTCTTGAATTTCAGTCAGGGACGTTGAGCCATCGTAGCTAGTTGTGAGGTCTATTTGTTTGATGGTGCCTGCTTTGACGGCTGTTTCGCAGAAGCGAACGAAATTCTGAATTTGGTGAGAGGCACGAATGTAAGGATCTTCGATGGTAACGATTTTGGCTCCCTGAAAGTAAGGGCCAAAAATGGAGTCGTAGCTATGACCCGTATCACCGTAGTAAATTGTGAAATGCTGTGCTTCTGGTGATGGCAGCGTTTTTTCGGCTGCAATAGGATCAGACAAAGTCGGCTGATCTTCTGGTTGAATACTTTTGCTTTTTTGAGCAGAGTCCGGTTGAGCAGGTTCCAGATTTTCAGCGTCTTTGAGGTTGCTTCGAGTGGGGTCTTGAGTGGCCGGGGCGTTTTTGGATTCTGGGCAGAAGACGATGATTTCTTTGCCTTCAGTATTGAAGTACGACAGCCCAATTCGCGCAAACTCATCGTCGGGTTTGCGTTTGTTCATTTGCTCTTTGACCCGCCTGCGTGATTCCACCGCATAGGCGACGTATTCCTCTAGTTCCTGATCGGTTGCAGCGCCAGAAGGGTGAAGGATTTTTAAGAATGCGGCTACGGTTTTTTTGATGCCCTTTTCATCGCGTCCTTCAACGGCAGAACCTAAGCGAACGCGCCGGGTTACTTCTTCGTAACGATTGGTGTGCTGAAAGACGTAGTGAAAGGCTTCGGCCAAATAGTCGGTGATGAAGCCGTAGTCGTTGGTTAAAAAGTTGCTGCTATTTTTGGGCATTTCCCAGCCGGGTAGGTAGCAGGCAAAGCGATCCATGATGGCTAAGTCAAATTGAGGCGGGAGCGGTTGGAAAAGGTCGTATTGGCTGGAGTTGACGATTTGCTCTACCGACATGTCGATGTTGCCGACGAAGGCTAGGCTGGCATCGGCGATGACTTCAACCCCTCGTGAAAAGCGGCCATTTGCCATGAAATCCTTCATGATTTGAATGGTGTCGGGATCTTTGACTTTGATGCCGCCGACCTCATCGAAGGCGATGGTATCCCAAAACCCGACGAGGCCGACTTTGCCTCGGGCGTTGTTATAAAACAAAGTGGCCTTGGTGGCCTGTCCCCCACTGACCAGAGTGGAGTAAGGAGAAAACTCGCTGAAAAAGTAAGATTTTCCGGTGCCTCTAGGGCCAAGCTCAATAAAGTTATAGTTTGGTTCTACCAGGGGAGCCAACCGCATAATGTAGTGGAATAGCTGTCTTTGAGAGAGCTTGCTGGGATCTAAACCGACAGTGCGTAGGATGGCGGCTAGCCACTCGTCGCGGCTAAATTCTTCTCTTTTTTTGGCGTAGTCTTCAAAGTTGAAGCGGCTGAGCTGAATGGGTCTGAGATCTTCGATGTAGAAGGCGTAATCGTCTTCTTCAATGTCGTTGTAGGCGATGGTGAGTTCAGCCCAAATGCCGCCTTCTAGCAGGCGATCATTATCTTTGTAGAACTGTTGGCTGATGGCAATGCGCTGAGAGTTGAAGTTTTCTAGTGCTGCCCAGTGGCGCTTTTCTTTTTCGACATAGCGGACGTGGACTTTATCGATAAAGCGATAGCTGCCTTTGGTGGCGACTTTTGACTGAGCCATGTTGGCTTCGTCTGGGCGCACGTAGTTGTCCTGTAAGGTGGCTAGCACCGCTTCCATCCCGGCGTTAATCTCTAACGCATCGTTGCTGGCACAATATTTGGCCAGAAGAAACTCTAGTACAAAAGTCGGCACGTTGGTACCTTTTTTGATGCGATGCAGCAGATCTTTGCGGACAACTTTGCCCTCGAAGATGTCGTTTAGCTTGTGATCGAGTGAGTTCATGAGCGGTTCAACGGGCAGGCTAGACAGTGTAGTCGGTCTGTAGTGGCAAACTGGCGTAGGTGGTGAGTGTTGTCGGTTCTAGCGCTTTGATGGTGAACTTGCCTTCGTAGCTAGGATCCATGCGCAGCATAATTGATTTTTGCTCGCCTGCAATCAGGGTAATGGTGCCGGTGGCAGGGTTGATATCTTCACTGGGACGAGGCTCGCCGATGACATTATCGGATGAGTCTCGGGCTTCTAGTAAGATTTCGCAGCTTTCGGTGCTGGTAAAGAGATTGCCCTGGGTGGTCAGCTCGATGTCGATGCGCGGTAGGCGGGTGGTGATTTTTTTGGCGTTGCGCTTATAGGTCAAGTCTAATTGGAACTTATGGGTGTCTTCAGGTTGGACAGCGTCTAGCCGCACCAGGATGACGGGTACGATCGCTTCAGCTAAGGAAATGCCCCCATGAAAATAAAGATGACCGGCTCGGTAGGGGGCCATGGTTTTGGGCAGGGCGACTTGGCCAAAGCTACCGCGAATGCCGAGCTTGTCAGCGCTGAAAACACAGTTGTGGGCGTCTTCGCTGCCTTTGCCTAAGAGCATACGGTCGTGGGCGTTGTGGAGCCAATCGCCTGGAGGCTTGGTGCAGACATCGCCTGCTTCAGCGTGGGTGTTTAAGAAAAAGCCGTGGTCGCTGACAATGATGGCGTCTTGAAAGCCGATCTGGCTGAGTTTGGAGAGCGCCACTCGGATATCTCTCAGGGTTTTGGGAATCAGGCTCAGGGTGTCTTCGGGGTTCGATTCTAGCTGGCTATCGATTTCTGTGCTGCGGAGAACTAAGAGATCGACGGTGGGTTCTACTTTGGGCTTTTTCTTTTTGACGAAGTCTCTCAAAGGCATTTCTGTGAAGCGATCGCCCAACTCCTTCCTCAAAACACCCATCCGCTGGCTTACATTACCGACCGTTACTTCTCCCAACTTCGGGATCAGCCTGCCATCTTCCACGGTGAGCACCAGGTCATTTTCGGCGTTGGGCAGCAGGCTAGCCATACCCACCAGGGTAATGCTGGGGAGCTGGGCGCAGGCTGGATATAGCTCTACAGAGCCGACTTCAGTCAGCAGCTTTTCGAGTTCTACGCCGAGTTCGTAGCGCAGGGCATCGATCAGCAAGTAGGCAACTCGCTGACCTTTTTGGCTCAGGCGCGGGGCGACAAAGCGATCAAATACGCTGGCGTTACTAATGCGGTCTGGGGCGGGCCAGCCTTCTTTTTCGAGCTGCTGGGTGAATAGGGTTTGGACTTTTTCGATCAGCCGTCTGTAGTGGCTGTGGGCGATCGCAATCGCATCCTCAAGCAAATCATACGGGCTGATCGCGGCCCCAAGGCTGGCGGCAAATTCGCGCTGGCGGCTATCGGCTTCTCGAAGCTTTTCAATGTAAAAGCTGATCAGATGTTCCTGGCTGGCTCTGTATTCGGGCAAGAGGCGATCGCAATCCTGGCAGGTCACAATCAGGTTCATGGCTGACTGTAAGAGCGCCCACTGCTCCTGGTTTTCGCCTTTGCTGTGCCAAATGGAGCGAGTGTGGCGGCTCAGGAGCTGACGGGTTTTGTCGAGGTCGTTGGTTTCCAAGCCTTTGATGGCCTGCTGCAAAAAGGTGCGTTCTTCAAAGGGAAAGGTATCGAGTTCGCCCAGGTCTTCGATCTGGCGGCAGGCTGTGTCCAGGTTCATTTCTTGCTCGACGGTTTCTGCCCGTTTGATGTAAGGGTCTTGGTAGCGTTTATCGTTGCGCAGTCGTTCGCACAGGGCGCAGATCAGGGATTTGGCTTCGGCGGGTGCGGCGGGAACGTCTTGAATCGTGCTGGGCAAAGGAACGGGCAGGTCGAAGACAAATTCGCTGAAGAGGATAAAGCGCCAAAGCTCATCGGCGATGGGTTTCCAGGTTTTGGCGCGGGTTTTGAGCTTGAGGCCAAGGGCGGCTTTGAGGAAGTCTTTGGCTTCGGGATGCCAGCCTTCCTGCGTTTTCAGCGAGTCGGTTTGCGCTGAGGAAGGGGCCATGAGGGCCATCAGAATGTCTTCGGCGGAGTCTGCTTTGAGGGTGGCTCTGAGCTGGGGCCAGTGGATGCCGCCGCCGATGGCGTTGATGGCGTCGAAGGGGGGAGCGGGGTTGTCGTTGAAAATGCGGCGGATTTCGGTGCTGTGTTCGGGCTTGGCTCGCAGGCACAGGTTGAGGTAGTCGTCGCCATCGTCGGCGGGGAACTGTGCGCCGCACAGGGCGTAGATGGAGAAGGGATCGGCTTGCTTTTGCTCGTCGGTGCGGGGGGCATGAGTCGGGATGTAGACGACCATGCCTTTGAGGGCGCTGCGGCTGAGGTGAGCAAAGGCGGTTTGGGCCTGCTCGCGGCTTTCGATGCTGCTTTCGGAGGTGTCGATGACCTGAATGTCGTCGCTGGTTAAGTCCAGGCAAAGGTCATGGTAGCGGTGGTTGGGATCGTAGACGACGAGGCATTCGGCTTTTTTGAGGCGATCGCCCAAAATATCGTCTCTAATAAATTCGGCAATGCTCATTATTCTTCACCCAGCCAGAAGCTATCAAGTAGTGGCTCGTTAAAGTCATCGCTGATGACGAAAGCATCCGGGTGTAATCCGGGTTTGCGTTTGGGCTGGCGATCGCGCTCGGCATTCTCAATAGTGTTGTCTATGGGGCTGTAGTCATCTGCTGCTATGCCTGCAAATTCCGCAAAGTCGGTTGGGGGCTGCTTTGCCTTCAGGAAGCGCAGAAAGTTGAGAACTGCGGTTACCAGGGGCGTCGGTGTGTTTTCTAGCTCTTTAAGAAGCTGCTGTTTTGGCGTCATCGCTATTCTATCGGCTATTTTCTCTGGGTCGCTGCGCCTATTGTACTGAAAGTGAGTGTCTGCTCGGATAAGTGTCTACTCAGATGTCAGTGGGGATGGATACGCTATTTCCTTTTCTTCTTTTTCGGAGTAGTTTCGGGTGGGGGTTCGTAGAGGGATTCGAGGTTGTGGGCGATCGCCAATGATCTATCCTTTTTACACTTCTCCTGCACTCGCTCAGGCCAAATGCTGTAGGCCAGGTGTGCCCAGTCGTAGTCACCGGTTTCGAGGGCTTCCCAGGTGTCTTTGAGCTTGTCTTGCCATTTTTTTAGGCGAAAGAGCGGCCAGAGGGGGGCGGCGGTGATTTGGACGCCGTCGTTGAGGTTGGGTTTGTAGGGGAGCTGGGCGATGCGGAGGAGCTGGTCGCGCAGGTCGGTGAGTTCTTGTTCTAGGGTTTGCAGGGTTTCGAGGGTTTGGCTGTCGGCGCTGCTGCGGTTGGGTTGGCTAAGGAGCTGGGTGACGGTTTGGGTGGTTTGGCGGAGTTTGGGTTCGAGGTGGTCGTTGATGGCGGTGTAGAGGGTTTGGTCGGTGAGGCGGTGGTAGTAAATCCAGAGGGTGTAGCTGCCGGAGGGGGTGGAGAGGGGCCAGTAGAGGGGGGCGTAGCGGCGGCTTTTGGAGTAGCGGCTGAGGTGCTGGGTGAAGAAGGCGTTGGGTTTGGCGAAGTAGTCGCGTAGGCTGGCGGTTTTGAGGTGTTGGCAGGCTTCTTGTTCGATGTCTCCTGCTTGGTCTGAAAAGATGATGTCGAAGACTGGGCGAATGCGGCGGATGATGTCGTTTGGGTGACTTTCGTCATCTACTAAAATGCCGTTGAAGGGGATATCGACAGGGTAATTGGGGGGAAGTTCTTCAGGGGAGGTCGGAGGGAGATTATTGTTTGCGACCAACATGCCGGGGGAGCAGGCGGGGAGTGGATCGAAGGGTTCGGGTTCGGGAGGTTGTTCGCGCTCTTCGGTGGCGAGGCGGATGTCGAAGCGGCCCAGGGCGGTGCCGAGATTATACTCGATTAGGCTATGGGTGAGAGCGGATAGATCGGCAGGTTCTATGGTGTCTTCGTCTTCCTCAGTTTCAACTTCGGTGGCTATGGATTGTTGATTGCTGCTGATTTCTTCGGGGCTGATATCGTAAAGCTTGAAGGCAATGTCATCGATTTCTTGCTGAATATCAGAAAGCTGTTGTTCAGTAGCAGTGATTCTTGTTGTCCAAGATTGAGCGCGACCAGTAAGGGTAGTACCTTTAGTCTGAAGAAGGGCAGGAAGGATAAAGGCATGGGATGTTTGGGTGCTGGTGTCTAAGTCTCGTTTGAGTAACCAAGATCTATGAGCTAAATCAGCAAGGTTTATCTTAGATTCCTTGTTCAGCTCTGGAATAGGCGTTCTCTGAAGGACACCTACTTCGTAGGAACCAAAGGCCATTTGCAATTCGACGAGAGCAAGGAAGGCTTGGCTGTTTGCTATAGCTAATAGCGATAAAATTTCTTGCAGATTATCGTCTTTCAGAAAGATACTTGGCCCTTTATGTCCAAAAGTACAACCCCTGGGGATCAACCGAACACTCAATCCTTTCTGACTACGAAGAGACCAAGTTAATCCAGGTCTAAAGTAATAGTCTGCATTGCGAATGTAAGCTCTCGGAAAGGCAGCAATTTCGTTCCCAGAATTACTCCAATTTACGCTTAGATAAATATCGGCATAGAACTTCGAAAAACCACCGCCTTTCGCAAAAGGAAAAACCTGTGGCGTTTTACGCTTCGATAGATTTCCCTCCCACATAGTTCTAACAAAACGAAAATCTTCTGCCGTCGCTAAGCCCTGTTTAGCTGTCCTGCTATCCGACTCAAGAAGTTCCAACTGAGCAAACTTCTTTCTAATTGATTCATTTACCCAATAAGAAAATGGCGACCCTGGAACTTGTTGAAAAGAACGTGACTTTGTTATAATTGATTCTGGTGTTGGCTCTTGTGGCAGAGCATCGACAGCTTGTAGTAAAGCAAGCCCTTTGTCTTCTGCATCAAGCAGTCGGAAGAAGATAGTTCCAGACATTAATTTTTCTTTTGTAACAGCATGACAAATGTACTTTTTAGTACCGGCAAATCTTGCTCACCCGTCTGCCAAACCTGATTAAAATTAACATCAAAATAGTAATGAATCGGCAAGTCTTGCATCTCAGTAATTTGCTTCCGGTTCATTCAATTACAGTAGTGAGTATTAAGCAAATACATCATCGAAATTCTGTGGGTGATCGCGTTTCTTACACTTCTTGTGAATATTGATTACAGTCATATTCTAGATGCCTTACCAAATAGTTTTGAGAGTCGAGAGGTTTTGGATTGAGCGATCGCGAGTAACAAGAGGGAGCCCCAAAGATTGAGCCGTGGCGGCGATGATGCGATCGGGCATTTCAGGGACAATAGCGCGATCAATACTGGCTAGCTCAAGCGTGATAGTGAGATCGAGGGGGACAACTTCAAATGTGCTAATAGGCTTATCTAAAGTTGCCATCAACTTCTCAAATGCAGCGGCTGGGATTCTGTCCCGCTCCGTCAAATAAACCATTTCGACTAAAGAAATAGAAGCAATGTAGATAGGCTGATTAGACTGAATGGCACCATCCATAGCAGTAGCAGCATTATCTGATAACTGCTTCGCATTCCTTAGGAACCAGATCACAGCATGGGTATCTGCCACAACAGCGCTCATGCAATATCCTTCGGAAAATTATTCCACAGTTCTTTCCGCGCAGCAGCGATATCTTCTTCGCCAATATCAAAATCAAAATCAGCCCACAGCCCCTTCATGTCAGGGCGCTGAGTAGAGTTCGTGGCCCTAGCACGCTTGAACCTGACGAATTCTAAAAACTCAGCAACCAACTCCAGCAAATCAGCCGGAAGCTGATCGATCTGCTGATGCAGTTTCTGACGTACTTCAGTTTGAAGCATCCTTCAAGTCCCTCCTCATATCGAACATCAACGCCTCTCCAGCATAAAGCTACCTAACGACTTTGAGCCTAATTCAAAAAGCTAAATTACCTTGACTAGGCAATACGCAGCCGTCTCCACCATCGCCGCATCCAAAACCCCCGCCCCCAAATCCGCAAACACCGTAGGCCGCGATTCCTTCAGCAAAATCTCCTCCCGCCACTTTTGAAACGACGATAAGAAAAAGCCCGTCCGCGACGTAATCGCCCCCAAATGCCCAGCCGTCTCTAGCACTTGTAGCCCCCGCTCTACAAAAGCCGCATACACATCATTCTTAGTCCGTGGATAAGCCTTCGCTAGCATCGCTTTTGTCTGCAAGCTACCCGCCCCAAACGGCGGATTCATCAGCGTCACGCTGTAGCGCTTCCGGCACAAATCCACAAAGGCAAATCCCTTCGCCGCATCCTGGGCAAACAGCCGCCGCTGAAACCGCCCCGACCGTTCGTCAGCGTCCGTATCTAATCTCTCAGCTTTTTCTGCATACCGCCTCAGCGCTGCATAAATTTCATCTTCAGCCTTCAGCCAAAACCGCTCATCTGTAATCTCAGCCACGGCCAAAGCCAGCTCCTGCTGCTTCGGCTGATCTGCATCCAAATCCATTAGCACTAGCTGCTCTCCCTTTGGCAGCTTTGCCCACTGCTCCTTCGCTTCCTGAATATCTCGCTCAATCGTCCGATCAATTCTCAGCAAGGTTCCCGCCTCGCCCGCCAGCTTCATCGCCTCAAACACCCGCTTTACTAACTGCCCAATCAGCCGCTGCTCTGGCGACGCCGACAAATGCTGCTCCACAAACTCCGCCAGCAAATGCGCCTCCCCCGGCATCGGCTCCGCGCATACAATATGCGACTTCTGAATCTGAGGCCGATCTCTCATCTTTAGCCCCTGCCCCTGCCAGCTCCTTTGCGCCCGCAGCCACAGCGACAGCCCCGCAATCTGCACCGCCCGCGAATCAATATCTACCCCGTGAATATTGCACTCAATAATCAGCCTTGGCACATCCCTAATCAAATCTTCCTTACTGTCATACGTATCTGCCAAGGGCTTCAGCCCCTGACGCCGCCATAGCACCTCTCCCTGCTGCTCTAGCTCCCAAGCCTCCGCATACATCCGCTCATACAAATCAAACGCATACAGCCCAAAATGCATCGACCCGCAGGCCGGATCCAGCATCCGAATCTCACGCGGATCTTTCAGCGCCCGGTACGCCACATACACCGGCTGCTTCAGCACCTCCGCCTGAGGCTTATCTGCCGTTGCAAACGCCTCTCGAAACGCCCGATACACCGAACGCCACTCCTCATAAAAAGTCTCCTTCAGCTCACAGCTTCTGCGCCCCCAGTAGCGCTGCAACCGAAACAGAACCAGCCATAGCTCCAAACTCGACAGCGCCCAAACCCCGCTCTGCCGGTACTGCTCAAGCTGCCCGTCTGCCCAGGCTACAACATCTTCATAGCCGTGCCGCCCAGCAACTTCATAGCCATCAATCACCAGCGAAAGCTCAGAGAGTTCCTCAATCGAAGGATCCTCCGGCAGCTTAGAAAAGTCCCCCTCGGCAACCGCCTTTACCCACCGCGCCGCTGGAGCCGTCGTCAGTGGCTGAGCCGGATCGGGCAAAAACACCTCCGTGGATCGCCGCACCAGGTACGCACAAGACTCCGTTAGTCCCGTCTCCCCCTGCGTCATCTCGTACCACGTTCGCCCCAACGTGTTGTCGGTCAAAAACTCCACCACATAGCGCGGCGTAAAAAACTGATTCCGCACCGCCAGCTCCCGGCTGTTACGCGGCGCAGACGACGCCTTACGCATCTGAGTACGCTCCTCCTTGGCGTTAAAATACTGATAAATCCAGCCGACTGTTTCATCCTCAGCCCACAGCGGCGAAATCTCCTCATCGTTCATCAGCTCCAGCAGTGCTAGCAGCGTCGCCTCACGCGGAAACAGCCGCCCCATCGGCGAAAAGCGATCAAACAGCACCGCCAAATCCAGCGCAAACTCATCAAACAAACTGAACAAATAGCAGCGGTAAGCATCCCCCGTCTCGCCCAAACCGCTGCCCGCCAGCCGCGCATAGAGCTGAAACCCCTGCGAGCGATACCCCACCGCCACCGACTCAATCAAAAAACCACGCGCCTCCGCCATCCGCAGCGCCGCCAGCCGATTCAGCACCGTAAACGCCTGCTCCCGCACAATCCGCTCTAGCAAATCCTTGTCCTTCGCCGCCTGACTGCCCGCCTGGCTGCTCACCTGACTGCCCGCCTGATAGTGCGCCAACGTCACCCGCAAAATCCGAGCCGTCTCCTGCCGCGCACTATCCAAATGCCCCATCCGCTCCAGCGGCGTCACCGCTCCCGACTCTGGATCCAGGCCATAGTCATTTTGCAACTGACGGGTAAACTCCTCCGTCAGCAAAGCCCGCCCCTCACTCACAAACCGCTGCAACCGATTCCGAGTCGCCTGATCAAACGCCATACTGTCTGTCCCTTGTCGGTTGCCTCTTTATGGGCAGCTTACGATACGCAGCTACTCCTGCAATTCAATTACCACATCAATCTGACCATACCCCGGCATATCTGCCTTCAGCGCCTGTAGCCGCGTCAGCACATCCTCCAACTGCCGCAGCGAAGTTACCCTCGCCGGGATCTGCACCGACGCGGTAAACACGCTCACCGCACCATCGCCTGCCTTTTTGGCCTGCTGAATTTCTTCCTCGCGACGCTTTAGCCTTCGCCCTTCAGCCGTCTGGGCAATTTTCCGCTTCTGCTCCCTGATCGCGTTATTCAGCGCATAGTCACCGGCCCACAGCCGCTTTAACCCCTGCAAATTCTCCGCAGGCGACTCAATCAGATAGCCCTCTAGCGTCGTCCTCACGTTGCTGCGCTCAATGTCCGTCAGCTCCGCCCAATCGGGCAATCGCTGTAAGTCTTCTATGCCGCCATCTGCCAGCTTTTGCTGCTGCTCAGCGAGCTGCCTTACCGCGTCTCGAACCCCCGTCCGAATCGCCGTCAGCGTCGTATTAAACTCGGTACTGTGCCGATAAAAATCATCCCGGCTCAACCGCTGCTCTAGCAGTTCTAACTCTTCTGCCAGCTCCAGGCGCAGTGTGCCCAAAATACCGGTATCCGGCAAGTCTGCTAGCTCTCGCTGATGCATTTGCAACTGCTTCAACGTCTCTGCCAGCCCATCGTCCAAAGCTCGCTTCAGCTCAGATGCCCACTTCAGGTCTTCGTACAGCGCTGAGTCTTCACCCCCCAGACGCTCCGGTGCCTCAGAAGCATCACTCAGCAGCATATCTGCCAGCTCCTGATTCAAAGACCGAAGGCGCTGGGCTCCTACCACATTCAGACTCTCCAGCTTGCCTTCTAGCGGGCTGTACTGCTGCTGGTCGCGCGGAAACCGCTTCAGCGCTACCCTAGCAATCTCCTGCTCTAGCGGAATCACGCTCTCGCCCGTCAGCTCAGTCAAGCGTTCACTGGCCCGGTCTAGCACTTCGATGGGTGGTCGATAATCTCGCAGCCCCACCCCCACCTTGCTAAAGCTCTTGTTAGTTTTCAGCGCCTCAATCGCCTTTTGTCCAGCCGTTTTCACCTCTCGGCCCGATATCTTCAGCGTAATCTCACCGGCCACCAGCATCGCCGCCAAAATGTAGCGCAGCGTATCCGGCGACCAGCCATAGGGCGGTGCACCAAAATGATCGCTCAGGCGTTTGCCTTCTACGGTGCCGTTGCGATCAATATAGTCGCGGATGCTAACCACCGCCTTTTGGCTCGTTTGGATTTGGGGCTTGCCGCCTACTTTTTGGATCAGGTCGAGGGGATCTAGGACGGAGGCGATCGCTGACAAATTCGGCTGCTTCAAAAACTTCTCTGCCAAGCTTGTCTCCGCCCTCACTGGCGCTTCGCTGTAGCGGTCAAACACCTGCTCGGCAACCTCGCCAAGCTGCTGACGCGCCGCTTCTAGCAGCGTCGAACCCAGCGTAGACACTGCCGTCGGCTGACCCCGAAAAATGAAAGAACCCTCCTTTAATGACTGCTGCAAAAGCTGCTTCACCTCACCGCTGCGGCGATCAGCTCTCAGCTTCTGGTTTTTACAGTAGTCGCGCACTTCCTGATCGGGGTCATTCCGATACAGTTCTTCTATACGCTG
The DNA here is from genome assembly GCF_002286735.1 of Leptolyngbya sp. BC1307. GTDB lineage: Bacteria > Cyanobacteriota > Cyanobacteriia > Phormidesmidales > Phormidesmidaceae > Phormidesmis. Next base: position 114,142 of record NZ_NRTA01000011.1, on the reverse strand, counting down.
ACAGCGGTAAACTTCCTCTGCCAGCATTTGTACATTTGGATGCGTTCTGCCAATGGCGTAAATCGTATCCTGAGCCTGCCGCTGCCGTGATTCTTCAACAAATGTAGTGCGATCGCCCTCATACGCAGTCGCCTCAGCAAAATTCACCAGCAGTTGCACCGGATCTTTCTCCCCAGCCAAACTCTGAATATTCTGACCGGTCATCACTTTCAACCCGGCCCGCACCGAAAAGCTGCCCGGTAAAGTAGCCTTGGGCAACGGGTCAAAAATCTCTCTCAAGCTTGTGTTGATAATCTTGCGCACCTCTACCGACCGGGGCGGTAGCTGAGTCCTCTCCCGCTCAATATCGCGCAGCTTTTCGCTCAAAAATCCAAGACCACCTTCTTTTTCACTGAGCGGCACCAGCGGATCTTGCAGCATCGCCTCTACTGCCTGCCGCACTTCTCCCACCAAAGAATCAGCATCTACAGCAGAATGCATCAAGCTCGCCAAATTCTCAACCGTGACCGGCAGGTTTCCCAAAATTTGCAGCACCGCAATCGACTTGGCAACCTCCTGATGCAGGGGATCTTCCCGGTAGATATCGCAGGTCTTCTGGGCCGCTCCATAAACCGACGGAAACGCTCTCTGAATATCTTTATCCAGCATGTCGTACAGCGTCACGGTCGTCGCTAGCCACCCTAGCGGACGATCAGCCACTGGCTGCTCACCTTTAATCTCTTCTATCAGCGTGTCTTGCACCACTTTAATCGCCGACCGCAGCCCCAGCCCGCCTGTAGACTTAGCCAGGGCTCCTAGCAAATTGAGCAAAATCTCAAAATGAGCAGGCATAAAAGGATAGAGATTGACAAAGGTCGTTTTGTCAAAATCCGCTTCGTAAGTTTTGGCCTCTCTCAGCTTGGTATTGTGGCGAAGTGCCTGCCCATGCGTATCAAACAGCGCCCCTAGCGTAGCTTCCCCGCTCGGTGATTTGCTCAGTAGCCGCCGATAGCAAATCTCCTTAATATCACTAGATTCAAGGTCGATCTGAATTGGAAACCGGTCTTTCAGTTTGTACAGCTTGTCCGAGTTGAGCGTGGCACGCGGATCATCCTCCGTCAGCGTCTGCTGCGCCGTGGAAACAATCCACACCTTACCCTCACCTCTCCCTTTGAGATTCTTCGCCAGGCCATCCAGGTTCAAGATTAGATTATCTCGCGAAGCAATGTACTGCCCTACTTCGTCGATAATGAACAGAATATGCTCCTTACCGCTCTTACGCCGGATGATATCCAGCATTTCCTGCACTCGGTCTGTCTCAAACAGCACATAGTCTTCTGTTCCTGTATTGAAAGAACTCTCTGAAGGAAACAGCGCCGGATACATTTCGTGAGCGAGCTGAGGCACCAGCGCATCAATCGAAAGGGGATCGTTCCGCAGCTCATTCCAACTAATATCTGGCAGTAAAGCTGCCAGCCGATCATGAAACTCAGCCTCTCGCTCGTCTTTCTCAATCCGCTGTTCCAGCGCCGCTACCTTGAGATTACGAGAATAGCCCGCCCATTCCAAAACCTTGTAATAGAGAACGCTAGAAACATCCTCCATCGTCGCCCCCGCCAGCATTTCACTCGCCAGATCTAGCATGACCACAGCCGCCGGAAAGCGCTGCGCTACCGTACCTAACAATGCCTTCGTTTGCGGCTTGGTTAGCCGGTCTTGCAAATATCTCAAAAAAGGCGTTTGTTCAATATCCTGGTCTGCATCAAAGGCAAACCCTAAGTACTTTGTAAAAGAGCTTTTCCCCGAGCCATAAAAGCCTGAAACCCAAACCCCAATCTCATTTTCGCCGCCCGATTCCATCGCTAGCTGCATCCGGCTCAGCAGTCGCTCAAACTGGTTTTCAATACTCTCGGTGACTACGTACTCGGAAATCTCTGCTTTCAGACGATCTTGCTGGGTCGCTGCGAATGTAATTACTTTTTCAATCGGGCGATCCAAACCCTTGCGAGGATCAAACAGAGAGCGAATAGTTGTCGTCATAAAAAATCCTTTTCTAGCCACCCACATGTACCGAGCGGTAATTGCCATCCTCAGGATAAAATCCCAAAAACTTGAGCCGAGTCTGGCCTGTGCGCACACCAGGGTACAAAAATATAGTAGGCACTCTAAACTGACCCTGCAACTGATTCTCAATCGACCCGATACGCAGATAAGGATGCAGCGCCTCCAAATCGGTCACCAGCACGATGGCATTGGCGGTGGCATTGTCCGTATCACCATTGCGATCATTCAAATCGCTTAATAGCGTTTCTAACCTTGCCCGAATAGCCTCACCATTAGACAGCGCATTCGCCAGCGACTGATTTGCCTTTGTCCAGTCATGCGGCGCTTTGCGGTCGGCCATTAGCCATAGCTTTCGCCGCTTATCCTGCTGCAATACTTCCTGAATGACCTGAGCAATCGAAAAAATGTGCACCTCCCAGCCGTCGTTTTTCAAAGCGGCCTGCCACGCAGCGAGCTGACGCTTCACACTTAAAATGTCACTCGGATTGAACACCAGGTAGTAAACCGGCTCAAAGCTAGCGTTCCCTAGCTCGCGCCCTCGGCGCACCTTTTGCCTGAGGTCTTCAAAGTCAGCCTTCAGCGAGGACATCACACACTGCCTCCATATTGGGATACTTCCAGCTAATCCGTACAACCTCGCCGCCCGCCTGTAGCAGAAACCAGCCATCCAATGCTAACCGCTTCAGCGCTGCTAAAACCTCGTCCCAGTCCAGCCCAAACAAAGCCCAGTCAGGATGGTTTAGCAGTGCCTTATCGCTAAATCCTCGGTGGTGTAGGTCATAGGCGAGATATACCGTCATTAGATCCGTGATATGAAAAGGCAAAAACTTGCGCTTACGCCGAGGCCCATCCTCTAGTAAGCCATAGTCGGCACAGCAGCCAGTCACATGGCTTGCAGTACGTCGAATTGTTTTATCAGACCAGCGCTTGACCGTTTTCCCATCGTCAATAGCCTGCTCGATGAAAGCCCTAGCGGTTTCGTTGTGGATTTTGTGATCGCCCGCCTCGTAACGCGGCCAATAAATCTGATAGATAAAATCTGCCAAAATCGCATTGGTTCGACAGGTAAACAGCAATAGCAACTGCTGTAAGTCGCTGCGAGTCAGACCCGGCAGTAGCTTCTGAAGATGCTTAGCAGGCGCTGCACCATCCACCAGATAGCGAGTAGCAAAGCACTCCACCACAATATTTCGCAATCTGCGGGCAGTCACGCTCGGAAACATACCAGACTCTAACGCCGATCTATACAGCTCAGGTACAGTCATATCAGGTTTCCACAGTAAGAGCAGTGATTTGGTCTCTGAAATGAGTCCCAAACCAGCTTGCAGCCTAGCGGTATATAGCGATTCGTTTCCCAAGGTCAATCTGCAAAGTAAGGAAAACACTGAATATTTTGCTCAAAAGCACTTGCATAAGAGCGCGCCAGCAGCTTCGGCCCATCCTGACTCAGGAGCTGCGCTCTTGTACCAATACACTGTGGCCCTGATGCGATCGCACCGCTCCCATCTGCGATCTCGCTCAAAGCGGCGATCGCCTGTTCACGGCTACCGACCTCAGCAAACCACTGATCGGGATCCTGGTTTATCAGCCGATGGAGGTCTTGCTCTATCTCCTCAGATAGCCGAAATAAGCCCAGCCGTCCTTGAGTAAGATAGCCATCGTGCAGATATCGAGCCGATTCCACCACACCATGATACTGAGCAAGGCGAATGCTTCTGGAAAAAACGGGTTCCAAAAACGAACGACTCGACGAACTGAAAAACGATGTTGGCCACCAATTAGCCTGAGTCTTCTCTCCCAAAAAACCAACCAAAACTCTCAAATGAGCATATGTACTGATAGGCGACTTCACCATACTCCTACAGGTCATTCTTCCAAGTTATTTACGGCATCCGCCTATCTATGTTTGTGTACACAGGCAAATCCACTTTGACATCATGTCTTAAAACCAGGTCAAAGACGATAGTGTATCGCATCGATGGGGAGAGCTGGCGAAGTAGTCGCAGGTGATCATCTGCGTCATTGCGGTGACGAAACCGCGCTACTGTACGGTTCTGCATTTTCGCCAAGCGGTGAACGATGCACCACGGATGTAGTTTCTGTTGATAAACCGTCGTTGCCGTATCGTTGTCCTGTAGAGATTGATTCATGCTGATTGCCTCTGAATAAATGGTCGCTTTTAGAAGACTGAAGCCACCTTATCGAGCGGGTATCTGCAAAAACAGGGCGTGGTGATATTGACTTTTTTAGATATGTATGGGTCAGATTTTCTGATCGCTGGCGCAAAGTGCGTTCCTTAGCTCTGCTGGAATGTCGTCGAAGTGGTCGAGCAAAAAGTCCATCAGGGCCAGATGGCGCATGTCTACTGGGTTAGGGCGACGATAGCTGCCGCCTTTGTGGAACCATCGGCGAACGGTAGAGACAGAGCGATCACAGATAGCCGCCATCTCTTCTTGACTGACCTGCCATTTCGCATAAAAAGCTTGCGGCGTCATGCCAAGCTGACAGTAGCTGTACTGATTGATTAGCTCCTGCTCATGAGAGGTCAGCGGACGGGGGCTCATACTCGTAGCTCCGATTCAGAGGGTTCAAGATCGTCTTCCCAAGCAATATCGGTTCTCACCCAAGCGCTGCTCGGTGAGTCAGCATCAAGCCAGATCAGGTAGCACCATCGCCAGCAACGGCAGTGAGATGCAAAGCTGTAGAACCTGCCGATGACGATTCCACAATCGGTAGCTTTCTCGTTCGTTTTCCAGCGGAGGTGATCGCCATCCAAAAAGCGAGGCGATTCAACATCAGGGAAGCCAGCAGGGAAGTCGGTCGCAGGACGGGGAAGGTGCAGCTTGTTCAGAAGCGTGGCAGTTCCATGCGGCATGTGACGGATAGCGTCTATATAGGTAGTCAGAATATTGCTGTCGAGGCAGGAAACCAGAGCTTGAATCAGAATGGCTGCGATCGCTTCAGTCTCTACTTGGGTAAGTGCCACCCCATCCTTATTAGAGTGAGCTTTGATGCGACGGAGCAAATCGGCGATCGCAAAGTCAGTCAGAGCTTGCTGACAACCCGCTTCATAGAGCCCAGAATGGGATATTGCAGTCGGTTGAGCAGCGCGACAGGTGCGCCTTCTGTGCGAGCTGTTTGAAATAAAGGGATTCGACATAGCACCAAGACCGCTCCTAATCAAAAGGAAGCCGATGTCAAAGTTGCAGCGCTGATATCAGCAAGCAACCGTTCGATCTGGCTTATTTAACTTTACTCTACTCTAGAGTACTCTGCTTTTATTTAGATTACCTTTAGTTGCAGCGCTTCGCTTAAAATTGCCTCGAAGCGAGTTGAGGCGGTCTATGACTACACAAAAGCGGCAGACCAGTATTTACCTGCCTGACTCTATGCGGGAAGCGATTCAGGCGATCGCCGATAAAGAGCAGCGCTCATTTACATTCGTTGTGGAAATGCTCCTGAAGGAAGCTCTGAACGCAAGAGAGCGTCCTGATCAAAAGGCTGAGTGAGGTTTAGTTACGATGTCGCATTTGTAGGCTTCGCCATCACGGTAACTATGGCAGTACAGTAAACCCCGCTCATCATGCTCAAACAATAGTGTCAGCTTCTCCCACCTGGACATAGGAGTGTTATTGCCCAAGCTATTTGTGTAAATAATTTCTCTGCTCGCAATGCTTTTTACTTTTGCCAGGACAGTCCATCCGCATTGAGGTGCGCTCAATCCGCTGCTCCACACCTGAAAGATCAGCTCCGCTGCGTCTGGCGATAATGTTTCAGGCCACAAATTATCGGGCAGACCAATCGCTGTCGTCAGGCGTTCATCAGACCACCAGGCCCACCATTCTGTTCGGTGCAATAGCGCTACGTCTGGATCGCATCTAACGTTATGCAGGAAGGTGCCATCCAGCTCTGCTAACCGCACTGCTTCAGTCCGGCACACGGCTATATAGCGTTTAGTCATGTATCGATTCATACATCACCAGAAGAGCTGAGTAGCGAACAGCCAAGCGGGAAAACGAATTGAGCAGACACTTACAACAAGCGTCAGCAAGGCTAAAGAGAGGGAAGTACAGCTTGCCTGCATCTTTATTTCGTCTTGTCAAGCGTCTGTTGATGGGGCGGCAACAGTAGGCATAAATTTCTTACGCCTACATTGATATCTGCTACCTGTATAAAATGAATCCGTAAATATTCATTCACTACTGAGAATATTTCTTCTAAATCGGTTCGCTGCTGCCTTCGATTTCCGATTCCATCCGCGCGATTGAATTTTTGTAAACCCTGAGCCCGAGCAAAACTAGCCTTACCAGCATCTGATCAGGATTGCGCTGACTGGCTTCCGCAAGCTCGACAATTTCAGCCGTCGGTACATGGTCATTAAATAGGACAAGGTTGGCTTCCAGCTCATGAGCCAGACTCCGTCGGTTCTTCTCAGCATTTTCCCGAAGCTGCTTTCCAATAGGGCCAGTGAGCAATAGCTCCATAAGTTCGACTAGAAAAGGCGATCGCTTCTTCCCGCCATCTTGAGCACACTGAGCGTCAATCACGGCTAACAGTTCAGTGCTCATATAGAAGGTAGGACGGCACCCGCTGTCAGCGGACTCACCCTTCTTCGCTTTTTGAGGCGTATCAGCAATGGAATCAGACATCTTGAGCACAAGCAACCTGCTGATATCCTATCTCTTCTGTGTCCGAGTCCGATAATCCATCAAGGTTCCTTTATGGAAATCAGCAGGTAGATATATTTATTAAAAAGTAGGTTTTAGCTCAGATTTATTCAAGAATAGTATTACGCAGGAGTACAGCTCATTTTTTCTGCGTTTTACGGATAACGAAACCTTTCGATAGTGCCTTCGTTATATGAAACTATATCTTCAAAAGATTTCAGCGAATTGGGAAGCCGTACCAGTTGCCACTTTATTAAGAAAGTATAAGGAAAGGCTTCAGATTTCTTAAGCTAAAACATACTCTTAAGTAGTACTTAAATCTAATAAGTACTACTTAAGAGTCTAGGTGCAATCAGACCAGTCAGGAAGTCTTGAATTCGCGATTGCGACTTCCTAAAGAGCAAACAGGCAATTTGCCTACTTCTCGTCTTATCCCTTCAAGAGAGTAGAAACATGAGTAATTTATCGAGAGTGCTTTCTCGACCTCACCGTCAAGATCGATACTCAGCTTTAGCGCACCAAATGAGCGCTTTATTGAAACGACTGCTGGCTACTGTTGCTGATCAACCGTCTTCGTTTTGCCGCTCCCCGTCTCAAAGTATCAGTGGGTGGAAGGCAATCGGGGTGTTCTTCGGCGTTTTGCTATTCTTCGGCATTATCAGTCATGCAGCTCCAGCGTCAGCTCAGCTCTTCAAGAATGTTGAGAGTCAGGTCACAACCATCTTTGGCAACAATATCGATGCGAGCATCATTGCCTTTATGTTTGGTGTGCTGCGCATCGTGATTTGGGTGACTGCTGTCGGCTTTATCTTCTTTGCGGTGTATCAAGCCCAGCGGGGCGAACAGTGGCAACCTTTGATGCAGAACGCTTTCATCGTCATTGCCGCTGTCGTCATTGTGGAGGGAATGAGCAAGCTATTTTTCGGCGGCACTGTAGGAACTTAGAACAATGGCTAATACGACAGGCCAACGAAGGCTGTTTTGCCCTATCAATCAAAGCTTGGGTGCTCAGCCCACGCTGGGGCCAATTCCAACTAATCTGCTAGCGCCTTCTATGGCCATATTAGTTGGCAGCTACTTTGTTATAGAAGTGCTCTTGGGACTCGGCTTTGCAGTATTTCTCCTATTCACGACCTGGATGATCTGCACCTGGTGGGTTGTCGTTGGGGAGAAAACCTGGCGTTTCACCAATAAGTTAATGCCCGTGCCGAACTGGACACGCGGCTATGTTCTCTATCGTCGCTACTCAGACTGAAATTTAGGTGTGTAAACATGAGTAAACAACGTCTCGGCACTCAGCGCTACACCTTCAAGCCCTTTGAAGACGAATCTCATTTGGAATGTATTTGCAGACTGGCCTTGCGAGGACGCGATGTCGGTGCTTATCTGCTGAAGAAACGCGGTCAGTTTACCTTTGTTTTCGGCTTTCGGCCCCTGGGCATTCATACATTGCTGGCACAGGGGCAAGCCGAGACTGTATTGGGTCATCTGGAGGAAGGGTTGAAGGGATTTCGTCCAGGCGATCGCCTGCGAATTCATCTCCGTTCTTTTGCAGCGGATCTGCCCCGGCAGCAAGCGCTGGAGGCGTTGGTACAGCGCAATACTGGCTTAGAATCCCAGTTCCTGCTGATGGCTCAACAGCGATCGGTGAGAGAAATGACTGAGCAGGGACTGCGCCAGCCTAAGCAAATCTACATATTTGCTAGCCACACGGTTGAGGCTGGGAAAACCACTCATGCGGATTACACTGAAAAGGTGCTGGCCTGGTTTGCCGATAGGTATGACACCTTTAAAGGAACGAAAGACCAGAAGGAGAAACAGCAATACCTGCAACTGCTGAACGCTGCTTTTACCGATGGCTACCTGCATTGGGAACAACAGATAAATTCTCGAATGGGGCTACAGGCTGCACCTATGGGGGCTGATCAGCTTTGGGAATATCTGGAGACGCAGTTCAACCATGCTCAGGCCCGTCCGATTCCCCAATGCCTGAACCTGATGGAAACACCACAGGGGCTATCTTTCAAGGAGGAGATAAAAGAAGAGCTACATGCCACATCTGTCTTGATTCGAGGCGAAAACGGGCGACCGTCTCATCCCAAAGCAGATCGCCAATGGGTGAAGGTGAAAGATCAGTTTGTTGGGGCAGTCGTTCTGGAGTCGAAGCCGATGGGCTTTACCTCACCTGAGCATGAGCTTTATTTCCTGTGGAAAGCGCTAGCGCAGTTTTCTAACTGCGAGTTTGTCTGTGAGCTAGCAGCAGCGGATCGGACGATGACCCGGATTACGCTTCAGCGACTGACCAAGCAGAACCTGACGGCGACTTTTCGGGCTAATTTGCTGAAGGATGTGGACGTGGCTTCGCAAATGCGAATGAGGCAAGGTGTGGAGGCGCAGGAACAAATCTATCAGGGGGCTTTGCCTATCTGGGTGAGCGTCATTGCGCTAATACATCGGGAGAGCCCTGAGAGTCTCTCAGAAGCCTGTCAAAAGCTCGCTAATACCTTTCATCAGGGGGCATTTATTCGAGAAACAGAGGTCGCCTGGTCTCTCTGGCTCAGGTCGCTGCCGATTGTGAAAGATTGGCTGCTAGGAGACGGGCGCAAGCAGCTTTACCTGACCAACGAAGCGCCGGGGCTAATGCCGCTCGCCTGTCCTCGTCGGATTGATAGTCAGGGCATCGAGCTGATCACGCACGAAGGCAATATGCCGGTGCAGATAGATTTTGCCGGGAAGCATCGGGGGATTTTGATCTTCGGGGAGACTCGTAGCGGCAAATCGGTGCTGGCGGCTGAGGTATTTGTGTGGGCGATCGCCAACGGCATGAACGTCATCTCTCTGGATTATCCCAAGCCAGACGGCACTACGACCTACACAGACCTGGTCAAATTCTTTGGCGATAAAGGCGCTTACTTCGATGTCGGTTCTGAAACCAATAATCTCTTCCAAATACCCGACTTGCGGCATCTACCTGAAAAACAACAAGAGGAGCGATTAGACGACTACAAGGAATTCTTAGTCAAGGCGCTAGACACGATGGTGATGGGCGCTGAGATAGAAAATCAAATGGGCAAGCGGGTGCATACGCTGCTGTGGCAAGCCCTAGCCGCATTCTTTAACGACCCGGTAATTATGGCTCGTTACGATGCGGCGTTTGATCAGGGCTTTGGCAGTGCTGAATGGCAACAGATGCCGACGCTAGTTGATTTTGTTGAGGTGGTGGCCAATCTGGATTTAGGTTTGGATTCTCATCTGGTGACAGATGCGATCTCAACTATTCTTCTGGAACTGCGTGGCTGGCTGTCGAGCCGGGTCGGTCGCGCTATCTCCAAACCGTCATCTATTCGCACCAATGCTCAGCTCACCATATTCGCGCTGCGGAACGTAGGTGACAACATTGAGGCAGCGGTGCTCGCCCTCTCAGCTCAGTCCATGGCCTTCCGCCGTGCCCTGGAAGTCACGGATTCTCTACTGGCAATTGATGAAAGCCCCATTTTGTTCAAGTACAGCGGCATCGCGCAGATTATCGGCCAAGTTTGCGCGAACGGTGCAAAGTCGGGAATTCGCCCGCTGATTATCGGTCAAGACCCAGACACCATTGCTAACTCCGTAGCGGGTTCCCAAATTCTACAGAACCTGAATACCCGCTTTATCGGCGCTATTCAGGCCAATGCACTACCTTCCTACGAGCACCTGTTCGGCTACGATCCGAAGCTGCTATTGCCCAATACGGATGAATCTTTCCGCATTGACTCATCTAGGATTTGCTCTCACTGGCTAGTGGATGCCGATGCTCGGCTGACGGCCTGCTCGCACCATCCCTCAGCGGAGCTACTGGCCGCTGTTGCGAATAACCAGAAAGAGCAGCGTGCTAGACAGCGAGTGCTGGCTCAGCATTCCAACAAGTTTGCAGGGTACTCAGCGTTTGCAAAAGACTACGTGGAAGCTGTCAGGGCTGGCCGCTCAATGGACACGATTTGTCCAAAGGCAGCAGAACAGGCAGCAGAACCCCTGCCGGTACCGTCCAACTGGCTCGAAAACGAGGCAGCAGAACCGGTTGGAACTGCAATTATTTCAACAAATTAGAGGTTGCGATGAACACACGAATCACGAAAACAAGTAGCAAAACGAAACGGTGGACGGCTGTCATGATTGGCGCGGGCACTTTGGTTCCGCTCCTGGGAATTGGTGCAGCAACGGCATCCATCATGCCGAACGATATCGGCAGTACGTGGCAGCAATGGGTTTTAGACAAATACTCAAACCCTCTGGACTATCTGCTCGGACAGCTAGAAAAAGTTGACCCCATTTTTGAAACCATTATGGACGTTGCCCTGGGCGATGATGGTTTGAATGATCTCAAAGATGAAAACGGCGAGCTGCCAGAACCTTACGAGCTACGGACGACTAAGCCTTCAAACGGGCCTGGGATACTAAACCACAGCCCGGTTGTGCGGCAGCGCGATCTCGCCAATCTGTATGACCAGGAATCGGCGCGGGCGATCGCCGCTCCGGTACTGGGCGAACAGGGCAAAACCTGGCTAACCGAGGAAGCTGAGCGCACGGCTGGCCTGATCGAGAGTACGCAAGCAGGGGCAATCCAGGTGCAGCAGATGGCTGCGGAGGCGCAGGGGCTTGGGGTGACGCAGGATGTGATGAAGCAGTCTGCTGAGATTGATGCGGCGATCGCCTCCCTCCTCACCAACCAAACCCAGCTCACAGCCGACAATCACGCAGCCCTCTTGCAGCTTCAGCGGCTTCAGGGCATTCAGGCTCAGTTAGCCGCGAATACCAGTGAGGGAATTGATGAGGCCAATCGGCGCGATCGGCTAGAACGGCAGGTCAGCATTGCTGGCGCGAGCCGAGCCCCCGTCTATATTCCGGGCCTGTTTGGCACGAACCAAACCTCACAGGAGTAAAAGTTCATGCTGTTTACTCAGCTCTTCTTCTCCCTGCCCGCTCAAGTACAGGGCGGCGTCAGCATTATCGAAGATAGCGTCCAGCAATTAGAAGCGATCCAACAGGCTTGGGACGACCGCTGGAATGATATTTTCGGCTCTGCCAATGGTCTGTATTTGGGCATCAATCAGTTTGCTGCGATTATTTTAGCGGGAACGTTTATCTTCTTCGCTGTGGGGTGGGTAAAAGACGCTATTGAGCGCGGTATCTTTCCAGCTTTACCGCATGTGCTTTGGGTCTTAGTCGTTGCGACACTCTTGTACAACAATGGTGCATTACTTGGCGAGATAACGCTAGGCATTCGCAACGTTATCAACGAGCAAACCAAGCTGGTATTAGAGATTCAGATTGACGAAGTCTCCATGCTGGAGGCACTTAATGATGTTCTAGTTTCTCAGCAAGCTAAAGACTTGATTCAACAGGAATATGCAGACTGTGAAGCGAAGGAAGGGCAAGCTCAAGTTGACTGCTTCATAGAAGCTGGAAAGCGCACCGAACAACGTTTAGAGGAAGAGTATCGGGACACAGGCTTTTGGTCCCCTGGGGTTCAGCGGCTTTGGGCCAGGATCAAAGAAATCACTGAAAAAGTGGAAAACGACTACGACCGTGATGCTGATCCTAATCAACAGACGAATCCGCTTGTCGATATCTTCCTTAAAACAGTCATGCAGACCGCGAATCAGGCTTTGGCACAAACCTTTCTGCGAGGGTGGCAGTGGGCTTTTGGCACTTTGCTGGAATTAGCCATGCTATTAACCGGGCTGATCGGCCCAATTGCGGTGGCAGGTTCAGCGATGCCAATGCAGGGGCGTCCACTGTGGGCTTGGTTAACTGGCTTCTTCAGTCTGGGCATGGCGAAGTTTTCTTACAGCATCATCGTCGGGCTAGCGGCGACAGTCGTTGTCTCAGCCGAAGCTCAGGCTCAGGGTGACTTTGGTTTTTTACTGTTGATTGGCGTATTAGCGCCGATTTTAGCGCTGGCGATCGCAGGTGGCGCAGGCATGGCCGTCTTCCGAGGCGTCTCTGGCGGCGTCACTCGCATCATCTCCGTGGGCTCATCTACCTTACCGATGCCCAGATAGTCTCAATTTTGTAGAACTATGCAATTCTCTCATTTATTCCGAAAACAAAAACTGCCTCGAATTGATTCGAGCGATATTCTACCACTGGCATTTGCGGGCCTCTCTACCGGCATTTTGTTCTTGTCTATCGCCTTCTTTTGGCTTGCCGTCTCTTTGTCGAAAGTGGCCAATCAAAAGCCGCCAACCCTGGTTCAACAAGTCGATGGCAAGGCGTTTACCGTCCGCCCAGCAGACTACACCTACCGTGAACCAGAAGTCATTCGCCGCGTTGTATCCGACTGGGCCACGATGACGTTCACCTGGGGAACTCTTCCCGGAAACCAGACGAAAACGACTGACGAGGGTGTCGAGGTCGGTAGTGGTAAGCGAGTGCCTTCCCCCGCCTGGGCAGCTTCTTTCCTGCTGGCACCTGACTTTCGAGATGAGTTTCTCAATCAGCTCAGCACTGAAGTAATTCCTGAAGGGGTGTTTGGTGGAGAAGTCTCAGCCGTGCTGGTGCCTCAACAAGTTTCACCGCCACAGGCAGTCGGCGAAGGCAAGTGGAAAGTGGACTTGATGGCGACTCGGATAGTGTTCGACCCGTCTAACCCTGCGGGAACTACCATCCCATTTAATCGCCGCATCTATCTCAGAGCCGTTGAACCCCCTCAAAACCCACTCACAGAACAAGCCACCAAAGAACAACAAGTGGTTTATCAATCGCTTGAAGGCGGCTTGCAGATTGAAGAAATTCGCCCTATCCAATTAGAGGAATAAAACCAATGTCCGAGCCCGAAAAAACTCAAGATCACGACCAGACCGATCAAGCAACATTGCGCAAAATGACTGGAGCGCCCGACGTTAATCAGCCCCTGGTCAGCAAAAATGCTTTCTCAGATGTAGACGTTAGCTCTGAGCGCCCCGTTTGGAAACTGCCGCTGCCTAAGCTTGCCTTCATTGCATTAGCATTGGTTCCAATTTTTGGGTTTGTAGGCTTTTTCTTTGTCGGAAATCGCAGTGCTCAGCAGCAGGCGGAGGTGCCAGATAGCCCTTCGGAGACTGCTAGCACTGATAGCGAGCAACCGACTGACTTACAGGAAGCCCAGCAGGAAATTGCTACCCTCAAAGCTCAGATGGCCCTCGATGACCAGGCTTATATACAGCAGTCATCGCAACCCAGTAAGACACCAACAGCATCTAATCAAGCGGCTAAAGGCGATGAGGCCATAGCGACTCTTCCGCAAGAGACTAAACCCGTAAGCACATCTGTTCGGGCATCACCGCCACCCGTAAGCTATCGCCCCTCTCCACCGCCGATTCAGTCAAGTCCTGCTGTTGTCACTCGGGTCGAGCCAGTGATTCGATCTGCTCAAGGATCCACTGAATCAATCGATCCCTTCGAGCATTGGCGACAGCTTGCCCAAGTAGGCAGCTATGGGAACATTGCCGCTGCGACCACAGAGGAGCCGTCAAAGATTGAGCCGGTAGCTGAAAGTTTTGCATCAGTGGCTATGGATACAGTGCCTGCCGCTTATTTCGCCTCAACCTCTGCAACTGCACCCATCTATGAATCTGCGATCTTCCGCGAAGAAGAGTCTGAAGAGCCGGTGTCAGTAGCCGTTTCAGCGGCTGTTAAAGATGGCCCGGTAAGACCCGCTATTCTCGAAAAATCTGCTCAGAAAGCCTCCTCTGAAACGGAAAAATCACCCGTTTTGACAGAAGCAGAAGCGCGGATTCTAGAGGAGGAGTTTTCAGGTGAGCAGGTCTTACGTGAGCAGACATCAGGAGAAACAGCTCGAATGCAGGCGCTGATTGTAGGGGGTCACGCTTCTGGTGAACTGGCTACACCCGTTGTTCTTGATAGCGAAGGGGTCGGAGATCGCTTCTTAGTCGTTTTAGCCGATCCGCTGATGGACAACTCAGCGAGCGTCGCTATTCCTGCGGGTAGTTTGCTCACTGTAAAAGTAGACCGCACTTCGGAAGACGGACTCGTACAGATGTCGGCGACTCAAGCCGTTTGGGAAGAAAATGGGTTTCAAAGAGAGCTTGTTTTACCCAGTCGTACCCTTTTAATTCGTGGTAACGGCGGTAACCCACTGATGGCTGAAAGCTACGGAGATGTCGGGGGCGATATTGCCGCTATGGATATGGGTCAGTTTGCTCTCGGAGCCATTCGGCGCGTCGGGGAGCTATACACTCGCTCAGATTCTCGTATTCAGACCGGAGACGGCACCACCGTTATCACAGAATCTAATCCAGCTCCGAACATTCTGGCAGGGGTGCTAGAAGGCGGTACAGATGCCATTCTCGACTCCATTGCTGAACGAAATCAGCGAGCTATCGAGAAATTGGAGCAGCGTCCCAGAATTCCTTACATACCAGCAGGGACATCGGTTCAAGTTTTTGTCAACCAGTCGATGCAAATGCCAGCAGGTCTCTAGAACTGCTGAGCGCTTTACGAGGAGCACTTTATGAAACGACTCACGTTTGCAGGATTCTTTTTTGCTGTTTTGGCGATCGCACCTCCAAGCCTCGCCCAGACGACAACTCAGGAAAACGCCCAGACAACGATATCTCTCTACCGAGGGCAGGGCGTGACGCTGAATTTTCGCCCTACCGGTGAAATTGTCCAGCGAGCATGGCTCGACGATCCTTCTCAGACAACGCTGGATTTTGACGACGCTAGCTGCGCCGGAACCAATACAGAAGGCTGCGCAGCCAGCGTCATTCATCTGCGCCGTATTAATCCGATCAACTTTCCTGGGTTGCCCAGTACCAATACAACCAGCCTGACGGTACTAACCAACAGCGGACTGTATTCGTTCCGCCTAAGGTTTCCAAACTCCGGGAGTCCAAGCTATTCGGTGCTAAATATTCAGCCCGAGCGAGAACCCAGTCGGGAAGACATCTTAACGGCGAAGACGCCTGCGGCTGTTTCCCGAATGACGCAGTCGGAAGGGCTAGCGGCTATTGAGCAAGGTCTCAATGTGGCCCTAGACAGGGGACTGATTGCCGAAGATGAAGCCCTCTGGCAACGGACGCAAACATTTCTCTCACTCATGAGAGATGGACTCTCAGCTCAAGCAGCAGCCCAGCAGGCAGGTGTCTCCCGAGACCTGATTCTCCGACTAGCACAGATGGGAGAACAAACCCAAAACTTAGCCATCTAAAGGAGGTGGAACGATGCTGAAAAAGCAGCGTCAAAGATTTACCTCAGGCCGGTTGATTGGATATATTCTCAGCCTATTATTCGGCCTAATTTTTCTCATAAGTTCAGATTCTGCCTTTGCAAGTATAGCCCCTGAACCTCCCATTCCTACGACGGCAATTGAATGGGAGCAACAGTATGCGCGGATACCCGACTGGTCGCAAATCACTTTTCGCACGTTGCCACCCGTGAGTTCTGGAGGTTCGTTCTCTGCGCCGCCAGAAGCCTCTGAAGCCATAGGGTATGACCTTTCAAGAGAATGGCAGGCAGGTCAAACAACTGACACCTATCTGAAACTAGGCGATTTTCAAACCAGCCTGTATCCGCAAATCTTCAACTTGCATACCATCGCTGATCTGAAAGGTCTTGACCTTCGGCAGGTGGCTTTAAGCAGTCTGGAAATGGCGGATTGGCAGACTGTTAATGATTTGACAACTGCTATTCCTGGGCTCAGTAATCTACCTGTGAGGCAGGTGGGGCCAATTGCAAAGCTCTGGTCTGACGCCACACTTGGCCAAAATCTCGACTTGTCTGACTCTATCGGCGATGCACTCACAGCTTTGCCGGAACTGGGTCAGTTGAATCTTGGACAGCTAGGTGATCGGCTGATCAACTTCGCTATTACGGATATTCCGGGGCTTGAAAATATTCCGCTTCAAAATTTACAAGACTGGGAGAATAGCACAATCTCAGGAGTTCCAGGACTTTCAGATGTCCCATTGGCACAGATGCCTAACCCAATTGAGGCCGTAGGCTCATTGGGTAGAGTGGATGTTGTCTATGGGCCAGCAGAACAGGATCGCACTAATACCATCTCAGGCAGTAATCAAGTTGGGTTTGAAGCCGCCTGCCAAACTGACTGCGCCCATGCCGAACTCACTGCTTCCCCTACCCTACATGGCAAGCAATGGATCTCTGGTAAATATCAAGAAGTCGAGGGCGGAGAAGGCTTTCTCAAAGTGGTTAATGGCGGCAAGGAGCCCACCGGCAGACATCCCTTTGGCGATGTTTTCAAGGTTGCGGTCTGGGATACGGATGAGGCTAGCGGCACGATTAGCACCGCTTTGTTCTTTAGGATTTGTCAGCGAGGTGGATTGGTTTCGCCTGACTTAGGCTGTACACCCTATTTCCTCGGCCCAGTGCCATTCTTGAATTACCAAGAAAAGAGTTTTATGCTGGTCGGCCCTTTGGATGATAGAGGAGGGGCGAGCCAGCCGGAATCTGTACCGACGGGTGTAATGGAAAAAGCCCGAGCAATGGGAATCCCGATTAGTGCCTTACCGGGTGGGGACAGCTTTATTGGAGGGTTTGGTCTCTGCGGAGAAGGCCCAGGCGGGGTAGATTTTTCTGCACTAGCCGCCGCATTCTCCAGTATTGAAGGAAATTACGGATCTGTGGGTTCCTACGTCTGTGATGGTGACGGGAACTGCGGGCGCGGGTTAGGACGCTATCAATACATGAGCTACCGCTCCGATGTTCGGGCTTCGCTTCGTCAGCAGTCAGGAGGTGTTGCCTTGCTCTCTAAACTAGATTCTGGCGCAGCGATTAGTCAGCCAGAACTGGAGCGCGCTTTCCCTGCTGCCGCTCAGGACAATATCTTCAAAGCAGATCAGGGCCGAAACATTCAACAGGCTCAGCGAGAAGGGTTTTTCGGTAAGCGGTTGATTGAGCGGGCAGGCCAAATTCACTTTGGTGGCCCCGCTGCGCCGATTGATGGTGGAGCATCGGATGTTCATGGCAGGCTAACGCTAAAAACCTACGGAGAAGAACTTGCACAGCAATACGAAACTGCCGTAGCTGCTGGTACAGGCAAGCGTTGTGAGCCATCGAATGCTTTAGGGAAAGAACTTCCTGCTGGAGAAGCCAATCAGCGCATCTATCAGTCAATGGGCCGCTTGGGATCTTTTGACAGCTCAATGGGGCCAGACGGCGGGAATCTTGCCTGTGCTTGGGCTGTCAACCGAGTACTGGCAGATGCAGGTATTCAACCGCTGGGCAGTAACCCCAATTATGTGCCCTCTGTGGAAGCCGACTTGCAAGGCGGTCGAGGTACTCAGGTTAACCAAACTCAAGCTCAGGCCGGAGATATCGTCATTGCAGGCAGTCAAGCGCACATCGGCATTTGTCTGAATCAAGGGTGCAGCCGAGTTCGTTCTAACTCTTCGAGCAGAGCCCGATTTACGTGGGAATCAAATTCCAATTTTGACGGGTTTTACGGCAGGGCGAGCAGTCGAATTTATCGGCTGAAGCCATGAAGTTCTCGTCATCTGCGCGTAACGAAAGTCTGTTCAACTATCAAATTAGGAAGGAATCATGATGAAATTAAAACGGCTTGTATTACTTGCATTAACGACCTGCACAGTGATTGTGATTGGGTCAGGGCTGGCTAAGGCTAATTGGCTCTGGGTATCTCCAAGTAGCTCCCTTTCTACAAAGGCGGTCATTGCTCAGGTCTCTCAGCCTCCTCAAACCAGCACAGCAGAAGAGACCGCGATCACTCAAGCCACAATCGCTGATTTAGTCGGTGACAGTGAAAATCTGGCGCAGATGCCAGACGTGATCAGAACTGTCGTCGAGGGGGAGTATGCCCTGGCAACCTGGGTTTGGGGAGAGGCTGGCGGACAGACTGTTTTGTCTCAGGCTGGTACAAGCTGGACGGTTCTTTCCTCAGGTGGCGGAGCCGTCGATGTTTCTACGCTTGAAGAACTCGATATTCCGACTGCCGTGGCTGAGCAACTCATCGAAAGCGATCAGGCCGCTTGGGAAAAGGAGGCGGAAGGATGAAGCTAAAAACAGGAATGATGGCTGCTGGGGTAGCGATCTCGCTCCCTCTCATCATCGGTGTCTATCAAGTCTGGCCAAGCACCGAAAACGGCGGCTGGCAGCTAGCTGAAAAGATAGCACCCAAGGCGCTGATGGAGCAGGTGGCAGAGGAAAATCTCAATCCTGACTTTGAGGTTCCGCTAGGCCAGATGAAGATGCTGAAGCTGTCGCAGTCAGGACAAGCAGCGCCGCTGTATCTGATTGACTCTCGCATAGCTGACTCGGATACAGAAGAAAATCCCCTCTGTGGTGACCTCGGCTGCGCTTTCTTCGGCTATGTACCCATTGACGACGGCTATCAAAGCGTTCTCAGCCTTTACCTCGATCCCAATTTGCCGCCCGACATGCCGCTGATTGAGGCGAGCGAGACCCTGCAAAATGACATGCCAGAACTCATCATTCACCAGTTTGACGGTAACCAACGCCTGCGGCTGCGGTTAGTACTCAACGATAGGCGTTACGAGGTCGTCGAAACACAGTATCTACCGGAACAAGATGAATGAGCTGATTCTGATGCAAACTTATGTGGACACGCTTCAGGAGATCGTGACCGCTTTTACGGACTCTGGTGGGGTGCTGCTGCTTGTGGGTGGCGGAATCCTATGGGCAGGGGCATGGCTGGCGGACTCCGGGAAGAAAGGAAAAATTTCCACCGGGCGATTTGCGGGGCGATCCGAACGGCGGCAGGCCAAGAGCATTGCTCACAAGCAGCGGAAAGAGAGACGAACGGCTAAAGTCTCACTCAGAGCGGGCAATGTCGATATTCCTCAGGCGCAGCAAAGCTTGGTGATTGCCGGTGCGCCTGATTCGGGCAAGACCTACAGCATTATCGACCCGGCGATTAGATCAGCGATCGCACAGGGCTTTCCCCTCGTCATTTACGACTTCAAAGGCAGTCAGCTCGAAGCTCATGCAGCTTGGGCAGCAGCTCAGGGCTATCAGGTAAACATCTTTGCGCCAGGACAATCCTACACCAGCGTTTTCAACCTCTTGGACTTTTTGACCGATGAAACAGATTCTCTCATGGCTTCTCAACTGGCTTATGTTTTACAGAAAAATGCTCAACGGGATACGGGGTACAAGGAAAATGATTTCTTTAGCAGCGCGGGCACCACCCTGGTAGAGGCGGTCATGCTATTGGCAAAGCTGACGCCGTATCCAGATTTGCTCATGGCTAGCAAGATTCTGAATTTGACAGAGCTGCCTGCTAGACTCAGGCTCGCGGGAGAGTCTGGATGGGTTCCGATATGGACAATGGAGAGCCTGAGTCAGATTCTGTCTTCTGAAGGCGCTGAAAAACAAATTGCCGGTATTGTTGCCACTGCTCAGCGAACGCTAAAATCGTTTACAGGCAAGTCTCTCGTCTCTAGCTTCTGCGGTAAAACTTCAGTACCGCTAGATATCGCTGGGAAGCAAGTGCTTTTTCTACAAGCGGATATTCAAAAACGGGATGCCGTCAGTCCACTTTTGGCAGCGGTGCTACACCTGATCGTTTCACGAAACTTCGCAACGGCCCGCAAAGAGCCGCTGATTATTGCTTTAGATGAGCTGCCCACGCTATATCTACCAGATTTGCCTAAGTGGATCAATGAGTTTCGCTCCAACGGGTTCGTAGCGCTGCTAGGCTATCAGAACTTTGCACAGCTTCAGCACATCTATGGGCGCGAGCTATCCAAGGCACTGTTCGCGGCCTGTGGAACGAAAGTCTTTTTCAACCCAAAAGATCGAGAAACCGCTCAGGAGTTTTCTAGCTACTTAGGCGAAAAGGACGTTCGGTATCATACGCGGTCTCGCACTAGAGGGCAGCACGGCAGCAGTAGCCGCTCCGAACACTATCAGAAGGTGCCGCTGCTGACGCCAGACCAAATTCTGAAGTTAGATCAGGGTGAGTGTGTGTTTATTAACCCTGCTTATCGGGGCGGCGGAGAAGCCTCTGTTCCGCTCAGATTGAAGGTCAAGATCTCTGCGCAGGAAGATAAGCGGCAGGCTCGCAGCGTTGAGCTTTGGAATCAAAGTGTGAGGCAGTCATTGAGCGATCGCACCGCCAGTCAGCGAACCCTCACTGATCTAGACCAGGAAAACAAAGTCCGTAAAGAAATGGCCGAGCGTCTGTTTCCGCTGCCGATGGGTGATATCCAAGGAGAACCCTTTTCAGATGCCGACGTTGACATCACAGAGGACGAATTCGATGAAGTCTTTCGTTAGATGGAGTTAAGCATATGCCTACGAAAACGCTGAGAAATAAGCACTTAGACCCGGCCCTGTGGGGGCTATCTAAGCAAGCTATCAAAGCACTAAATAATGAGCCGACGATTCTTCAGAGCTTGGCAGCAGACAGACTGTTACCGCCTCTGCCACCGGGCTACGTTCCAAAGGTTATCGAAGTGCTATTTGACGACGTGCCCTATATCCGAACGGAAGATGGTGTGGTCACTCGCTTACGCGAATGCCTTGAAGACTACCAACCGTCTTTTATCGAATATCGGTTTGACGATGAAGTCGCTTTATTTCAAATTGGTGGCGAGATCATCATCAATCGCATAGAAGGCATTGCAAAAGTAAGCGTCCTACAAGACCTTTTGAAATAGAGAGAGTTTTACCATGCCCTTTACGATACGACCCGATGCCGCTCAGGCGATGCAGGAAGACGAAGCGCAGTTAATTAGTGCGATCGCTCAAGTCGCCCAGCGCGTACCCGCTGTTCTCAGATTGGCCGCGAACAATTCGACTAGCAATGCCCGTGGCGATTCTCTACGAATCAAAATGGGGAGACGGCTGGTATATGGCCAGCTTGCAGATGGCCCGTTCCGCCACGAGTTAGATGCCAACAGCCTGAAAGTGATTGCCGATGCCCTGCAACGGCCTGTGACACCTGATGTTGATCCCTCAAAGTACGCGAACAAGGTGCCAGCTGTAGAGATCTTTCAGGGCGATGTTTTGCTTTTTAGAGAAGAGCGAGATGGCACCGTCACCACCAATGAGATTCAGTTCCAAGTAGAGCAAGAGAGTCAGACAAAGCAGGAGAATCAAGCAAAACAAAAAAAACAAATAGCACCAGCTCCAGCAAAACAGAATGAACCAGAGCAGGCATCACCGCCCGTTTATGTGGCAAATCCGGCAGCAATTGAGAACACGTTCACCGTCAGCAAAGCCGACCAAATTTTGCGGACTGCTGAGTACCTTATTAATCCTCTCCGACAGCAAGAAGGTATGTACGATGCCGTTTCTGTTCAGGGATATCAAATCAAGCAGAGCGATCAACATATTACGGTGAGTCAGGGAGAACGGCTGATTTTAGTTGCTCGTGGCGGTGAAATCATGAGCGATCAAGTCACTGAGCGAGACTGGGCAGCACTGAGTCAAATTCAGATGCCGGAGCGGTTCCCTCAGACTGCACTCGATGCCGTTCAGCCTCAGATTTCTCTCCCGAAGGCAGCTTTAGACGCTGCCCGGTCATCTCATGCTACGAATGGCACTGTCCCGTCACAGACTCAAAATGGTGCTGTCCCGTCACAGACTCAAATAGTAGAGCCTATCAAACAAGTTGTAGAAGCAACAGGTTCGCAACCTGCTGCTTTTTCCGTCCTGGAGCGTGAAACTCAGAAACTGCCCGAAGGCTATGCCCGAGAGCTTTTACAAGCGACGATTCAGGATTGGAAACAGCAGGTAGGTCAGTGGCTATCCACCAAACCACAGCAGGGTACTAGCTGGCTGAAGGGCCAGCAGTCCGCCCTGCAAAATCAACGGCTAGCCAGTGCCGTTCAACAGATTTTCCAGCGTGGGCATGGACGTACAGGCGAACACTCATATCGGGTGAAAGGCTGTACTATTACCTGTAAGGATCAAAATTTATACGTGCTGAAGGACGCAGCAGGTGAACTCATGAAGTTCAAAACGTCTAAATTTTTGGGATTAGGTCGGCGGCTAGAGGTGTTTTCTGTAAGTGATCGCCTCACCAGTGAGCAGCGCCAGGGCTTCTTAACGGCTCAGTCAAATCGGACATTTTCACCTCAGAGCAGCCTGGATGTTGAAGCAGCATACGCCCAGAAAACTCGGCAGGTAGAAAATACGTCCCGACATTTCCTGAAGAACTTTGCCTTTGCTAAAAGCTGGAGTAAAGAAGGCGGGCAGTTCAAGATAGAAATCGGGGAAGGTGACTTACTCCGCATTAGCGATAAGCAGAACGGGCGAGGCGTCGTTTTTCAGCGTCAAAACGGGGAAGTCTTCTCAAAGCTAAACGGTCAAGACTTTGAGCATTTTGACCGGCTGGCTAGCAAAATGCAGGGAATGGCTCCGAGTCAGGGCCAACCCGCCACGAATAACTCGAAAAAAGTCACTGCGATAGAAATGGATTGAGGAGAAAACTATGCGCTTCGTCATTGTTGTCCCTGGCTCATTGATTTTGCTGATGCTGATAGCTGTTATTGGCGCGGGCCGGGGCACACCTGAACCGCAGACGCTCTACCCTGAACCGCAAGGGGCAAAAGAGTTTCTAAGACGTGGTGAACTCTATGAGGACGCAGGCGATTACGAAAAAGCTTTGAGTGACTATGAACAGGCAGCGCGGCTAGAACCGGATAACAGCGATACCTATCTGGAACAGGGGTCAGTACTGTCAGCTTTAGATCAGCCCGCTGCTGCAATTGAGCAGTATCTCACCGTCAAAGAGATCGATCAACAAAACGGGATAAGTACGCGCATCGTTGAAGACTTAATTGCGATAGAAAGGGCAAAGCTCTAGGCTCTCTTTTTTCAGCGCTGCCCTTCTCACTCTCCCGACGCTAGCTTTTGGAGGCGTACAGGATGAGCCTATCTTTAACATCAGCCTACGCTGAACACTTTTTATTAGGAGGTCGCTTTAATCGCATTGTTGAGGCCCGTCAGTTTGCCGCCGAAATGCTGGGAACCGCTGTCTTACCCGGCTCAGCATTAGCCAAACAGGTGGATGAGGCGATTGAAGCCGCGATTGTCCGCGTTGCAGCAACCTCTATTCACACAGCCCAAACTACCCACGAAGCCTATGACACACTAATCGACCTACTTCAGCGCCAGCCTCGGCTCGGGGTGAGGTCTTCTACTTCAGTGCTTCAGCAGGCTTACAGTACGCCGGTTCCTATTGCATATTTAGCTTCCGTGCTGGGAGGTATCACTTCAGAAAAAACAGTGTATGAACCGACGGCAGGGAATGGATCGCTGTTGATTGGGGCTAATCCTCGGCTTACCATCGCCAACGAACTCAACCCAGATCGCATCGCCGAACTCCAAACCCGAGGCTACAGCCAGCTCACTCAGAAAGACGCGATCGCCTACAGTCCTAATGTTAAAACTGATGTAGTCGTCTGCAACCCGCCCTTTGGCACCGTTAAGAATGAGCAAGGCCGCACCCGTCGTTTCCCGATGTACGACACTTGGACAAGTCAGATTGATCAGGCGATCGCCCTCAAAGCCCTGACGACCATGAAAGACCATGGCAGCGCCGTTCTTATCCTCGGCGGTAAACTGGGAAAAGACCCTGCTGCTAGATCCGACCG
Organism: Leptolyngbya sp. BC1307; assembly: GCF_002286735.1. Classification (GTDB taxonomy): domain Bacteria; phylum Cyanobacteriota; class Cyanobacteriia; order Phormidesmidales; family Phormidesmidaceae; genus Phormidesmis. Next base: position 89,850 of record NZ_NRTA01000011.1, on the reverse strand, counting down.
GTACAATCGCCGCGAAACCCGCGCCTTCTATCACCTGCTGTATCGCCACTACAACGTCACTCAACACCTTTCACTTTCAGGTGACCTATACCGAAAACAGGGTGCAGGTTTCCCGATTGACCTCATCGTCATTTCCGGTCGCGGACAGTCTCAGCGCCCCCTCCCCGCAGCCGAGCTTCCGCCCTTCTACACCTCATACCATTCACTTAAGGAGATAATTCCGAATGAATCCATCCAATCTTCCCCTACTAATTTCTCCCGCCCTCTATCAGAACTACCCGGATTTTCCGAATCTCTGGATGCCAGAGCAACTGCCCTTTCTCTTCATCGTCTGCGCACCCCCAACCCTCACCCGCCTGGACGAGAAAACCTATCTGGAACTCATACAAGCCCGACTAGACGGCATGATTCAAGACTGGGTCAGTCAGACTTCCCTGTCCGAGACCCAAAAGCTGTTGAGCAACACGCTAGATCAACTCGACAGCGCTCAGCCCACGCCGATTCTGACAGCCAGCACGGACAACGACTCCTGGCGACAGGAATGGGCCAATCTCCTGATTCACGACAACTGGAGGTTTCAGGAACGGATGTGGCACTACGGCATCACGTTCCCAATGAAGCTGATCACCGACAACGATCCAACGTATCCCGACCTGATAGAAACGCACGACGACACCACCCTAGAAGAATGGCTAATGACACTCACGCCCTGACGACAGAGACAGAAGAAACGACAGACTCACCGCTCCAGCCCCGGCAAGTACCCTACATTTCCAAAAGCCAGGGGCAATCCTCTGAAACGCTGATTCCCTACAACATGGCCAACGCTGCACAGTTAGCTCTGGAACGCTTTGAAGGGCAGCACGGCAACATTGATGAGTACCTGCGCTCACGACTGGGATATTCATCTACGACGGAGCTACACCGATACTTCAGCGCTGAACAAGTCGATGCCTCTGCACTAGCCATCAGCAATATTGAGCGAGGGTCAGGCTTCATTACCGGCGACCAAACCGGCATCGGCAAAGGCCGGATCTGTGCCAGCATCATTCGCTATGCCAGGCAAACTGGCAAAATTGCCATCTTCGTTACCAAAGACAAACCGCTCTACGCCGATATGATGCGCGATGTTCATGACATCGGCCTGCGGAGCTTCTCTCCTTTTGTCACCGATAGCCATACAGAGATTCCGCTGGCGAATGGCGGGCTGCTGACGACGCCCGGTTCGGCGCAGCAGAAAAAGGCGATGATGGAGATCATACGCAGAAAGCAGCTTACGAGCCATAGCGCGGTCTTCACCACCTACAGTCAGCTACAGACGGTGAAGAAGAAAGAGCCGCTGAGACGAGAGTTTTTAAGAGCGATCGCCCCCAACGCCTACCTGATTCTAGACGAAGCTCACCAAGCCGGTGGCAGTAGTCAGAACGGCTGGAAAGAGACTGGCCCGCCTGACCGAGCAGAATTCGTCCGCGAACTGATAGACCTGTCCAAAGGCGTCTTTTACTCCTCTGCGACCTACGCCAAACGCCCCGATGTAATGGACTTGTACGCCAGACGCACCGATCTGAGGTTGGGCGTTCAGAGCATGGCTTCGCTAGAGAATATTCTGTATCGAGGCGGCGTTCCGCTTCAGCAGATTATTGCCAGTAAGCTAGTCGCAGCTAGCCACATGCTCAGGCGAGAGCGTTCCTATGAAGGGGTCAGCTTCCAGGCTCAGACTGTTTCAGTAGATAAAGCCGTCGCCGACCAATTCTCAGCCGCCATGCGAGCGATTCGAGACTTTGACCGGGCTAAGCAAGCAGCCGTAAAAACAATCAAAGATGAGCTAAAGGCGCAGGCCAAAGCGTTTGGTACAGATACCTCCGTCGGAGAAGTGGGGGCAAAGAGCACGAACTTTACCTCGCTCATGCACAACTGCATTGAACAGGGACTGCTCGCACAAAAAGCAGACGCGACCGTACGCGCAGCCCTCTCCTCACTTGAGCAAGGCGAAAAGCCGGTGATTGCCGTCGCGAACACCATGGGCAGCTTCATCAAAGCCTATGCGGATGCCCACGATCTGGAACACGGAAATGACATCAGTCTGTCGTTTGGTGACCTGTTAGAGCGCTATTTAGAACGGTCTCGTGACGTACTCATTCGCGACTATCGTGCGCAGTCTACGCGCCACCGCCTGACGGATGGTGAGCTAGGCATCGATGGAGTCAGTGCCTATGAAGACGCGCTGGAGTGCATCCAAGCAGGTGACTTCTACAGCGTTCCAATTAGCCCCATTGACTACATCGAGCAGCAGCTAGAGCGAGCGGGCTACCGGGTTGCCGAAGTCACCGGGCGTAAGGTGGGATTAGCCTACAGCGCCGATGGCTCTGCGACCTACAAAATTCGGCCTGTCCAAGAAACTACCGCCAAGGGAAAAATCAATGCCGTTGCCCAGTTCAATGCAGGCCAAGCCGATGTCATTCTGCTGAACTGCTCTGGCTCAACCGGCATTTCGCTGCACGCTTCCGAGAAGTTTGCCGACCAGCGGCCTCGTCACATGATTGTCGCGCAGGCAGAACGCGATATCAACGTGTTCATGCAAATGCTGGGGCGCATCCATCGCACCGGTCAGGTCGTGCGACCCCGGTACACCCTACTCATCGGCGATATTCCTGCCGAGAAACGGCCCGGTGCCCTGCTCTGCCGAAAAATGGCCAGCCTCAACGCCAATACCACCGCTGCGAGAGACTCTGATATCTCTCTGCAAAATGTCGTTGACTTCATGAACGAATACGGTGAGCAGGTAGTCACTGATTTGCTCAAGGATGACCCGGATCTGAATGCGCAGCTAGACTTCCCCTTAGCCCAGGTCAGCGACAGCGATGCGGATATTGCCCTGGTGAGGAAAGTCACCGGGAGAATACCGCTACTGCCGATTGCTGAGCAAGAAGCAGTCTACAGCCTGATTGAAGGGGATTACCAAGAACTGGTGCAGCGGGCTCAGGCAATGGGCGACAACAACCTGGCGGCTGGGCAGTTAGATCTGGATGCTAAAACCGTTGCTCGGGCAGAGGTGGTGAGCGCGGCTGAAAGTTTGAACTCCCAGGTCACAAACGCACAGGCCAATCAGTCTAGTGAGTTTACCGGTGCGGTGTATCTGGAAGTGGTTGATGCCAAAGTGCTGGCGAAACCCATGACGCAGCTACAGGTGATTGATGCGGTCAGGCAAAAACTGAAGCTGCCACCCGCCCTGGAAGTAGATCAGCATAACCGAACTCAGACGCTCAATGTCGCTCAGCAGCAGCGGGCCGCTACCGTTGACATGCTGAAAATGGACACATTGAAGTATCGGCTCACGACCATCGCCACTAAACGAGATCCTAAGGCTAGAGAGAAATTTGCCGAGCGGCTCGATACGCAGCTACAGCAAGTCACACAAGCCCTCGAAAAGTTCGTACCCGGACGAACGCTGCAGGTGCGGACGCCGCAGGAACGGCTGGGCGAGTCTGTCTATGGCGTCGTTGAAAGCGTTGAGCAGAAGCGGAAGTCGGCAAACCCGGCTGCGCCGCACAGTTGGAAGCTGCGGATCTTGATTGCGGGGCCTGCGAGGGAACTGGTCATTCCACTTTCCAATGTCAATACAGACCGGGTTAGCTCGCTCCAGGTTCAGCCGACCGCACAAACGCAGAACGGGGAAGATATCTACCAGCTTTTCGACGAAGCCCAGGCCGTTCAGCGCGAGCACTGTCAGATTTTTACTGGCAACCTGATTAAGGCGTTTGAGAAGTATCCCGCTGGTAAGTTTGTGAACTACACAGATGACCAGGGCAAGGTGCGTCAGGGGCTGATGATGCCGAAGGGCTTTGAGCTGATCAAGGCGCTGGAGAATGAGCCAGTGGCACTGCCGGAACCGGCGCAAGTGAGGGCTTTTATCACGACGCTGACAGATGGACAGGGTGCGGTGAAGACGTTGGATGAGCTGCTGACGCTAAAGAAGATACCCAGGGAGGAAGGATTTATCTTGGAGACGCCCAAGGCAAAAGGTGTTGGCGGGAAGTACTACCTGGATCAGGCGCTGTTGACTGCGGTGGAGGGTGACTTTTATTCGGTGGGCGATCGCATGACAGTCCCCGTCACTTCAGACCAACTCGATGCCGCTCTAGAGGTATTGATGAAACAGCGGCACTACGCCCTAGCCGCCTTTGAGTTTCAGGATGTTGCTCGTGACTACTTGGGTATTTCTCTACCCTCACTAACAGCGGTGAATGAGGCTGTTGGCAAGCCGCCACCTGATGAACCCTTACTGAGTCAGGTAAGTGAGCCGCAGGTACTGTCTCCCTCCAAAATCACGCGCCCGCCGATTCAGCTAGCGCGATCTCCTTCAGGGAAACGAGCCACGCTTGAAGATCAGGTCATCAGCTTTTTACAGGAAGCAGGACTCTGGGAAACGGTTCAAAAAGACCAGGACTTTCATTTCAGGATTCTCAACGAGCCTTACATTCCTCTGGTGATAGAGCGGCTAGGAAACGACCTTTGCCTGACCCACTACCTGAGCCAGAACGGCGACACCTATATCGATACGGAAATGGTGTTCGCCATTGAAGGAAATGACCAGATCAAATTCAAGGAAGTAGCGGTACCCAACGCACTACAGGGGGGCGAGCTACGAGGCCATGATTCAGAATTTGCCAAGCTTTTTGCCCAGAACATCGTTGCCCAAGGATTTGTAGAGGCTGCCCAGAAGCAGTTTCAGTCAGAAGCGCAAGAAACGCCAACGTCTGAGCCTCCTGTTCGGAGGATTGCCGCAATTGCAGAGCCTTCGCTGAAGGAGGTGGCTGATGAGGTGCGGGAAGCTGATTTGGAAGGGGTAGCGGTTGAGTTGGGGCTAGAGCGCGATCCGCATGACAAACATAAGTGGCGCGATGGTGACCACATTATTAGCATTAGTGATCGCCTCTTCATGGACTGGCTGGCGGACAAGGGCGGCGGTGGCGGTGCGATTGATTTGGTGATGCATGTTAGAGAATGTGATTTTAAGGAGGCTGTAGAGTGGCTATCGGGGCGTAGCTTTTCTCAGACTGCGAGTATTTCACATCAGCATACAGAACCGAAAGAACCTCGGCCTTTGGTTATGCCACAAGCTAATGAACGGCGTTGGGAAGCGGTGCAGCGCTATTTGGTAGAAACGCGAAAGCTACCACTGGCGCTGGTGGAGCGGCTACATGAGAAGAGCCTAATCTATGCTGATGACTTTCAGAATGTGGTGTTTGTCCGGCATGGGATGGCGGATGGGCAGTGGCGGCGAGGGGAGAGTACAGGTGCCAGTTTGCGGGGAACGTGGGGTGAGCAGAATGCCTTTCGAGGAATGGCCCAAGGGACGATGAGAGATAAGGGATGGTTTTGGCTGGGGACGGGCAGCGGGCAGATTGCGCGGGTGCTGCTGACGGAATCACCGATTGATGCGATGTCGCTGGCGATGTTGGATCGGCAGAATCATTCTCAGCATGGCGTGACGATTTATCTTTCGGTGGATGGGGCGGGGGCTTTGCCGGTAGAGGCTTTGCGGGGGGTGATGCAGCGTGGGGGGAATGTTGTGATCGGCTTCGATGCCGACCAGTCGGGTGAACTGATGGCTTGGCGGGTGGCTCGGCAACTACCAAGCGTAGAGAGGCTATATCCGCACACAGGCAAAGACTGGAATGAGCAGCTAATGGGCGCTGGACAGCCTACCCATCCCGACCAGCAGCTTGCTGAGCTATGGCAATGGTACGCAGCAGCCTGTTCCGTTGCTCGATCTGAACAGTATTTGAACCGAATTGGGGAGGTTGCGACTGCATTTATCAAAGGAAATCCGCTATCGGTTCAGGCAAAAGCCGCCATGAAGCAAGATTTTAACCATGCGAATAAAGCATTGCCGCGCTCTGTTGAGTGTGGGCAATAGCTGGTGATAACGAACGATAGCTTCACTACGAGGATCTCGGCAACGCGTGGAGGCGGGGAAGACAAATTGCCAAATCCACTCTCATTACATTGGGTTACTTTCTAGCCAATGCGAGAGGCAAGGTCACCGCTCCATAGCCTTGCTCATGAATGCGCTTGATCCCTTGTAAATGCTCTTCGAAAGTGAGAACTACACGTTCAGGCAGCATCGTTGCACGACTATTTTCCCCCTTTGCATCTCTGACGATAATTTGATGTTGGGGAAAGTCCAAGCCTTTAATCCGTAGCTGCATCGTTTCCAGTAAGCGCAATCCGCTGCCGTACAGTAGCTGAGCGATTAGTCGGTGGACACCCGACATCTGCTGAATCACTGAGGCGACTTCTTCTGGTGTCAGCACCGTCGGGAGTTTGGTAGAGCGCTTGGCCCTAACAGCCTCTATTCTTCCATCCAAAGGTTGGCACAAAACCTGCCTGTAAAGAAACAGCAGCGCACTGAGCGCTTGGCTTTGGGTTGCCGCCGATACCCGCTGGGTCACCGCTAAATGGGTCAGGAATTTTTCAATTTCTGGCACGCCCCTCTCTTTAGGATGGCGCTTGTCATGAAAAAGGGTGTAGCGACGAATCCATTGAACGTAGGTTTCTTCTGTGCGGTAGGAATAGTGCTTAGCTCGAATGACCTCGCGCACCTGATCGAGGAGGTTCTTTGGGCGAGGCTAAGAAGGCTGCATTCTGTAAATTTTTGATAAAGAAAGCCTAAACAGACTTGGCTGGCATTGCAGGGATGATTATACTTAAGTCTTCCAACCTAATCTGCCACATAGGGTGATTAAACGGACGAATTTCCACCTATTTTGCCGCACGAGAGCAGAATAGGTGGAAATTTTCAGCATAATAATAAGTTAGACCGCTCGATTTCGATTGAGGTGGTTCTGTGGGTGTATCTGACTTTCCTCTGACCTTTTCCTGACTTTGCACGGCTGATAAAGCAAGTTTGTAAGGGTTAGGATTGTTTCAGTTTCAGGTGTTATGCCAATTTATTCCGCCTATCCACCCACTAGTGAGGAACTATGAAAAAAGGCAACTTATTAATCTTTGTATTTTGTGCATTCGCTACAGCGTTGTCTACAGTGAGCGCAAAACCCGCTTATGCTTGTCTAGTAGAACCATGTCCATCATGGCCTACTCCAGACAATCAACCAACACAAAACCGTGTGGGATACTTCGACAATGGGGGAACAGTTTTCTACGCCAACGGAACGTCCCACTGCGGTTTTGCTAGTCCAAAGCATTTAGAATTTTTCCAAAGAGTAAATCAAGCCCCTAGCCTAGGACGGCAAGATCCAGGCAGTTTTGGTGCATATGCTGGTATCTGCACTTTTCCAAGTGGATATTTTGATAATGGAGGTACTGTATTCTTCTCGTCAGGGAATGGGACTTTTTGTGGATTCAGAAACCCACAAGCACTTGAGTCCCACCAACGCTCTAGACCTCAACAACCCAGTTTCGGTCGGCTTGATAGAGATCCAAACAGATTTATGGGATACACAGGGGTTTGCAGTTAGAAAAAGAGCAGCCTAGCAATTTTGGTGCAGCGGGTTGACCGAATCCGCTTGTGGTGTTGCAAAGGTATGAGCAACCGCTGACCAGAACCGTTGTACCGCTGAGTTATCGGTGAGAGTGTAACCGGGAGCTTGTTTGTTTGACGCGATCGCCTCCAGAAAATCAAGGTTATCAGTGGTGCAGAATCAGGAAAATTTATGAAATCTTATAAACGATATAAATTTTCCTGATTCTGAGGGGAAAATGAGAAAGCAACTATGAAAATTGAATCATTAATCTGTTGGCACCCTTTATGACGCTCTGCATCAACCCACGTTGCGATAAGCCCCAGAACCATGACAATGCTCAGTTTTGTCAGAACTGCCAATCCGCACTTCTGCTGAAGCAGCGCTACCGTGCTGTAAAGGTTTTGGGTGGAGGGGGTTTCGGCAAAATCTACGAGGTGTCAGATTTAGGAACCCCGGATAAAGTCCTTAAAGTTTTGATAAATAACTCTCCTAAAGCGGTTGAGTTATTTCAGCGAGAGGCTGAGTTTTTAAGCAGCCATAACTCTTTAGGAATTCCCAAAGCTGAGCAGGGCGGCTACTTTGTTTTTCAATCGCATGACGGGCAAGCCTCAGTTCATTGCTTAGTGATGGAAAAGGTAGAGGGGATGAATCTGCGAGATTACCTCAAGCAATTGGGGCATCCTATCGATTCAGAAACGGCTAAACGATGGTTAAAAGAGCTGCTCGTAATTTTGAAAGAGGTTCATGAACAAGGAATTTTGCACCGAGACATCAAACCACAAAATATTATCTTTAAACCTGATGGTAAGTTGGCACTGGTTGATTTCGGTGCAGTGCGCGAGGGTACTGGTACGCAAGTTGCCACAGCAGCAAGTGGTAATACAGAAGTTGCTTCTCACATAGCAGGTGGAACGAGCATTGTTACGGCAGGCTATACGGCACCAGAACAGGTAAATGGTCAGGCAGTGAAGCAGTCTGACCTTTATTCTTTGGGACGGGCACTGATTTTCCTGTTGACTGGGAAGGAGCCATCAGAAATTTCCTATGATGCTTACAATGATGCCTTGGAGTGGCATCAATATGCACCGAATGTGGAACCAAATTTAGTAAAGTTGCTAGACCAAATGCAGTCAACTTTAGTACGGCCACGTCCCTCGAATGTTCAGGAAGTCTTGGAAAAATTGGAAGAATCCCACAAGACAAAGAATAGATACACGACAAAAATCGAGCAGTATAAGCAAGAGGTCATGAACCACGCACAGACTGGGTTTCTTAATGACTATCATGTGCAATCTCTGCTGAAGAGACTGCAAAGAGACTTGAGTATCCAGGATGCGGAGGCACTAAATATTCAGGAGCAAGTTAAGAAAGAACTGGCTCAAAAACAGAAGCAACCTGATGCAAAAGCTTCGCAATCCAAAGTCTCACCTGATGAACAGGCTCGAACTACACAACCGTCAAATCAGCCAAAACCAACGTCAGAAAATCCCATTCCTTTCGTCAAAGAGCAAGCATCTAATCAGAAAAAACTGTGGTTGCTGGGCAGTTTTGTAGGGCTTCTAGGTCTAGCTTTATTTGCTTTTGTAGTTGAAAACGCTAGCTACGACCATTCTTCTGACTACCCCGTTGAAGTAGGGCTTCCTCCCGCAGAGATTCCTTCCGACTTAGCAAGCGAATGCATTGCAAACGTGAGTGGCAATGTCCGAACTGAGCCGAGTAAGAGGGCTGAAAATCAGACTGTAATTCCTCTTGATAATAACAGCCTACCTGTGACTGGAATTAGAGCTGGTAGTTGGGTGCAACTTCAGTTATTAAATGGCGATTCTGGATGGGCCCACTTTGACGCTATAACTAACGACGCTGTGATTGAGCCCTGTTTAAACCAATCAGTCGAAGCTGCTGACTATATTTTGAGTGAGCCAGCAGCTTCAACTAGCCCTAGTGACATATCTCAAGCACAAAAAGAATGTGAGGAACAAATTGGTGTTGATGCTTGGCATAATGGACAATGTGTTTACGATAACATTCCTGAAGAACAGGATTATAAAGATGCTAATTATGGCGGGGATCTGGATGTGTGCATCCAAGATGTTACGAATTGGCAAAATCAGGAGTGGACAGATGATTTGGCAGAGGGTTTTTGTCTGACTCCACTCTCAGAAATTCAAGGAGAATAAGATGCACGATTATTACTCATCAAGCTTAGTAGAGACTAAATATGACTCTTTGCATCAATCCACGTTGTGATCAGCCTAACAATCCTGACAACGCTCAATTTTGTCAGAATTGTCAATCGTCTCTTTTGCTGAGGCAACGCTATCGTGCCACAAAAGTTTTGGGTGACGGTGGCTTTGGTAAAACCTATGAAGCTGCTGATCTGGGAGTACGAAATAAAGTTATCAAAGTTTTGATCGATAACTCCCCTAAAGCAGTGGAGTTATTTCAACGAGAAGCAGAAGTGCTTAGTCAACTCAATCATCCGGGTATTCCCAAGGTTGAGCCAAACAGCTATACCGTCTTTCATCCTGCTGATGGACAAGCCCCCATTCACTGTCTAGTGATGGAAAAGATGGAGGGTATGAACTTACGGGATTACCTCAAGCAGCTCAGACATCCAATCGATTCAGAAACGGCTGAACGCTGGTTAAAAGAACTCGTGCTGATTCTGCAAGCAGTTCATGAGCAAGGGCTTTTACACCGAGATATCAAACCACAAAATATTGGTTTTAAGCCTGATGGTAGGCTAGCATTGATTGACTTTGGTGCAGTTCGCGAGGGTACTGGTGCACAGGTTGCCACAGCCGCCGTAAGTGGCGGTACTGAGGTCGCATCTCACATGGCAGCAGGAGGCACCACAGTTAACTCAGTCGGCTATACAGCACCAGAGCAAATGAATGGTCAGGTCTTAAAACAATCTGACTTTTACTCTTTAGGAAAGACATTTATCTTTTTATTGACAGGAAAGGAACCTTCAGAAATTCCCTACGATGCTTATAATGACAGTCTGAAGTGGCGAGAATATGTACCCAATGTAAATCAGAAATTGGCAGACTTGCTCGATAAGATGACAGCATCTTTAGTGCGTCAACGTCCTGTAGACTCTCAAGAACTTCTACAGGCATTAAACTCTAAGCAAGCCCCTACTTTTTGGACTCCATCGCAACCAGAGAATCAACAAGCACCAGCAACACCTTTACCAGAAGTCCAGCCCGTACCCACAAAACATTCATTGTCTGCCAGCAAATCTGGCGGTATTTTTTGGAAGTGGTTTTGGTTATCTTTAGGAGGATATGTCACAGGTCTATTTGGTCTATTTATAGTGGCAGCTATTTGCCTGGGTGTGACTGGATGGGAAATGGATCAAGTATTTACTTCGCGTTTTGCATCTATAGCAATGTGGGGAACATTTGGCTGTATTCTAGGAATATTCCAATGGTCTGCCCTAAAGCTGAAAATGCCAGATGCTAGCAGTTGGATTTATGCAACAACTTTTGGATTTTCAATTTATGGTTCCCTTATGGCTTCTAGCGGCTATATGAGTAGCACATCAACTATCTCTACAGATCCTGTCCTTGAGATTGGTATCGGAGTAATTGGTGGTGGATTAATTGGGTTAGCACAATGGTTAAAATATCTGCGAAAACATTTTTCGCAAAGTGCTTGGTGGATATTGTTGTCGATTGCTTCGTCTTTTCTTGTTTCTCTAATGACTCTTGTAAGTCCGAATCTTGGTTTTGTGCCAGGAATTTTGATAGATCCCATTCTTTCAGGCTGGGGAATAAACCGTCTGTACAGTCGGCATTCAAAAAATGCAAATAATACTTAATAAATTTAGAATGCGAAGCCACCATTTAGTAGCTCAGTAGAAGCCACCATTTAGTAGCTCAGTAGTAGAGTGTGTAACACTTACAATATGAATGAGATAGTATCATGACGAGTAATGTAGAAAATTTGAATCAGCTTTTCCAGGCAATGAACCAGTTTGTTTCTACTCGAACAAGCTATCGTTGTCTGGAAGCAGTCCATAAAGATATGGAAAAGATTTCTCCCCTTTTCAATGCTCGTCAGCTATCCGTACAAATCTTCAGCCAATTTCCTCTCTTATCTGAAGGACTGAAGAACTTTCTCAATCTACATAAAGGTCTGCAACAATTCTACAATTCTAAAATTTCAGATTTATCCGTCAACACAGCAGGTTCTTATAAGCCTCAACCGCCAACTTTAATCTTGCAAGCTAATTCTGTTGTTAAGCAATCAGAAGAGCGATATAAGCTATCTTCTACTCAAAGCTTTCTCATAGGTCGGGATCTTCAGCATGAAAATGATGCTAGAACAATCCATATTCCACTACCTATTTACAAAAAAGTTTCAGGTCGCCATGCTGAAATACAACCTGTTTCTAGCATTAGCTCATCTATTCAATCATGGCAAATCTGCGACCTAAACAGTACTAATGGCACTTACGTCAATGGTCAAAAAATCAAAGGATGTCATGTCTTACAACCTGGCGATAGGATCGCTTTAGCTTATCCAACCGCAAGCGAGAAAGCTCCGGAGTTTACGTTTGAGGGACAAAACATCTCTTCAACATCTGACAATCCTGACTCAAATCAGATTGATGCAGATTTTGTTTCTTTAGTCATCCATCCTACTCAAGCACTTAGTCAATCCGAGAAGCAATTAATCGATCAAGCTAGCAAGGCTGAAATTTCTGGTCTTGTGATTATTGCAGATATTTCAGGCACTAAACCCGAAGATGTTCATAAAATTAGAGAAAATCTTAGCTCCATTCAGGAGTGGGGTGAGAAGAACTATCCACAACTAGCAGACAATCTAGATATTGTTGAGCTTCCGCTGTATCCCTTTTACCCTAATACTCCTTCTAAACCGTTAGAGCCTGCAATAGAACAAAGGTTTGTTGCGTTCGCTGCTCCTTTTATCAAGCTTGCTAAGGAGCAGGGTGTAGAATTATTGGCTAACCGAATTCACAAAAAGATCCAGCCACAAATTCAACGAATTGACCAAATTTTGAGCGCCGCTGAAATAGCACTGAAAAATGATATACAGAGGTCTGAAGCCAGCCTGAAAGGTGGTACTTTAGAATATTGGCAAGAGCGCTATATTAGCTCAAAAAGGCAAGTAGAAGACTCAAGGGAATACTTCTTTCGAGAAGCTAGAACTGTCTTCTTACGATGTAGGGAGGATTCTTCAGCAGACTTTGTATCTGGCAATTTTCTGCAAAAGACTGAAGATTTTGTCAATCAGTTAGAACCTGTGGTCAATAAGCTGAATAGACAAGTTTGCATTCAACTTCAGCCACAGAATCGACATGATCTTCATACGACAATGATGCATTTCTTTCAGATTGAGCTAACTCAATGGGGCGATCAGCAGTGGGAAAATATGCGCTGCTTGATCGAAGGGCAGGGTTTGGAGGGGTTAATGCGAAGAGCCTATCAACAACTCAATTTTTTACCAGAGTTTGAGATTGTAAATACATTTAGCTCACCTGCTGCTAAGCTCGATTTTTCCAGCCATTTTAATGCATCCTTTAGCGATATAAAGGCTGATATCTCTTACGGTGAAAGTTCAGGAAATACATTTGGTGGTATGGCTAAGATTGCCATGCTATCAGCACAAGCCGCAATAAGTATCAGTGCAAGTGTCAGTGCGAGACAGCCAGTGTCTCCCTATGCTGTAATGCAGGGAGCAAGCGCTGCATCTGCCCTTGCAGGTTTAGTTGGTGCCTCGGTTAGCCGACCTCAGCAACAGAAAATGAAAATAGAACAGGTTGTAGACAGCTTAAGACGTACCACATCTAACCACTATAAGAATATCGCTCGATATCTTCTCAACCGTATTGCTCAAGAAATAGTATCGGCAATTGAATCAGAAGATCGACGTTTTAGAAAAGCGCGAGATGCTGCCGACGAGCAAATAAGGAGATATTTCATAGAGCTTGAAAATATTTCGAGAGGCTACAGAGTACGACAAGAAGCTCTTCATAAAGATAGGGTAGCTTTCGAGCAAATTAAGCGTTTGGGAGAGTAGTTTTCCTATCTGAAGCGTTCGGTCAGGGCAGTTTCATTTATACAATTTGGCGTTCGTTTAATACATCCTATTCCTTGGAGCATTCAGACTGTGAAAATCTTTAACAATATTAAGAATTATGCCGAACAAAGTGTCGAGGTTGTAAAAGAAACCGTTGAAGCACCAATTCAAGTAACAACTGTTGCTGTCCACGGGACAGTAAGCGTAGCAGAAGCAGCAGCAACCGGAAATTTTGAAGCTGCTGGGCAACAGTTCGTCAATACAGCAGAAAATGTAGGCGTAGAATCAATCAAAAGTCAGGCTGATATTGCTAATGCCGCTGGGACTGATCTCGAAACTGTTGGAGGTGTCGCTGGAGGAGTCGGAGGTTTTGTCTCTGGTGGCCCCGCAGGCGCAATGGCAGGTTATGCAACAGGTAGTGCCGCAGGAGGTCTAGCTGGCAAAGTTGCAAATGATGAAGATATTGCAATGGGCGATTTCGGAAAAGCTGCTGGCACCGCGGCTGGAGGGATGGTTGGAGGTGCTGCTGGAGCTGTAGTGGGTGGTGGAGTAGGCGAACTAGCTGGACGAAGTATAGATGGGGAAACTATCAGCACGGGTGATACAACAGGCGTTGCAGGACATGCAATTGGATCTTGGGCTAGTGGTGAGGCTGGTGGCGCTGTTGGCAGAGAACTTGGGCGTACCGGTGGAGATATTATCGACGGAAAAGAGGTAGACGAAAGGACACTAGCTGAAATGGCAGGTAGTGCAGGTGGTGGTTATGTGGGAGGAAAACTTGGCGGTGAGGAGTATGGAGGGTTTGGCAGCAATTTAGGTCGTTCCTTATCTGACGGACAGTTCAGCCGTGAGGAAGCAGGCGGAATTGCGGGAGAAGAGTTAGGGCGGCAGGTTGGCGGTGAGGAGTATGGAGGGTTTGGCAGCAATTTAGGTCGTTCCTTATCTGACGGACAGTTCAGCCGTGAGGAAGCAGGCGGAATTGCGGGAGAGGAGCTAGGGTGGCAGGCTGGCGGTGAGGAGTATGGAGGGTTTGGCAGCAATTTAGGTCGTTCCTTATCTGACGGACAGTTCAACCCTGAAGAAATAGGCGGAATTGCTGAAGAGGAGGTAATTGGGTACATTCCTGAGATACCTAGTTATGGCGCAGAACCTGGAATTTACACTGAGCAATCTGAGCAGTACGTAATGCAGCAGGTTCAAGAATATGTGCCTATCCCGGAAGAAGTGAGCCAAGTCGCCGAAGTTATTAGCGATCCTGGTAGTGTTATAGAAGATATTGGCAGCAGTTTTGGATTCTAATTTGCATCTTTAATTTGTGTGAGCAGGGAGGCGAAAATAGTCGCGGCTCGGCTCGGCACAACTCAATAGTTAGGCAACTCATAGTATGCCGCTTTGCTTTAAAGCGAAGATTTTAGGCTGTCCATAATTTTGTGTAAGCGGTCTACAGTTCCTTACCAAAGCTATACTCCGGCTAGCATCGCTGGGCTAGCCGGAGTCCTAATCCAATTCTACCTGCCGACTTGAAGACGACTGATGAACCGCCTCCATAGTTTGTTGCTGGCAAATCCGCCGCGTCATCTGCTTCACATACTGCATCGCCTGCTGCTTGCCATAGTTGCGATGGATCTGCTCAACCATCGAACTGCTCGAAACCAGCATGAGTGCGATCGTCCTTTGTTTTACACCATTCTCAAATGCCCTGCACCCCACCCGGTAATCTAACTCGCCTGCGCTACTAGCGACTACCCCTCGCCGGTAATTCTTCCAAAGCTCTCCATAGTCATGAGTCGCCGGTTTCAACTGCCCTCCAATTGTCGTTTGGGATCGTGCGCTGCCAGCTTCCCTTCTAACTGTTTTATCGAGGCGATCAACTGCTGCTGCGAGCTGAGTTCTGTTTTTAGCTGCCCATTCCAACTGCTCAACGCCCTGATTAACTGCTGCAACTGCACCTGCAAAGAATCCTTCGCATTGGGTGAGTTCTGCTCGTTCAACATGCGCTGCAACTGCACGAGAAAGTGACCCAAGGTGTCCTTTAAGGATGTCGGCAACTGGTTCAAGCCCTCTGTCAAACTTTGCATTTCCTGCCCCATCGACTCTACCCGCTGACTGAGCACGTCGATATCTGAGCGTATCGGCTGAAGGCTCTTGAACATCGCGTTCTCCAATGCCTGCTCTAACAAACTGCCCGACATCTCCACCGTCAGTTGCTGAGGCTCGCCCATTTGAGGACTGACCTTCTGTCTGGGTCTTGGCATAGTTCTCTCCTTTTCCTATCTTAAATAATGGAATATAGTCACTGGCGTTTTCCTTCGTTTTAGATATCTGTGCCCGTTTCAGCAGCTCATCCCTGTCGGCGGCATACAGCTTCAGGCCATGCTTCGCTCGCGACACCGCTACATAAAACGACTCTCGATTCGTCGTTTTCTCGCTCATGAGCGCCAGCACCCGGTCAGCCGTCTTCCCTTGAGCACTGTAAGTCGTACTTACCCAGGCATAGTCCACATGCTGATGACCTGATAGCGAAAACCATTGAGACTGCCCAGCCTCATCGACCGTCCGCACAATCCCACCGTCCAAAACCTCAGCTACTGTGAACTGCTGCCCGTTATGGGTTTTCGTTGCTCGATCATTCTTCGTCCACCGAAGGCGATCGCCCACCGCAACATCTATCGTCTGTGCTGCATACACAGCCTTCCGCTGACACTGCACCGGATCAATACTGAGCAGATGACCATCCGCCGTTTCCACCACCAGTCGATGAGCCGCCTGGTCGATGTTTCTTACCGTGTAGTGCTGGTACTTTGCCAACCCCTGCTTCTTATAATCCTGAGTCGGCATCAACACATCCCCCGGCTCGTAAGTGACAAGGTATTGAGCCTGCACCTGGGTCAAGTCCTTACGCCGCAGACTCGAAACCGCCAAGGCATTTTGGCCCAGCGTTCCTTCCGCCTGGAGCGATCGCCGCAACTGCCCAACCAGCGCTAACCGTTCTTGATTCGTCCCAGCTAAGAGCAAGGTTTCAGCTCGCTCTACCGGTGACAGCGCCAAATAATCACTAACCATCTGGTTAATTTGATTATCTGCATCCGCCTCGATTTGCAGGCATCCCGCTTGCTCAAGCACATTGATACCGCGAGCAACGTTTCCCTCAGCAATTAGCCGTACCGCGACCCGTAGTTCTTCCGTCTGCTGCCGCAGGCTGTTGTCCAATCTAGCGAGCGTAATCCCGCCCGCCTGCAAGCTCTTGAACGGGTTGCCTGCGTCTACTGCCGATAGTTGCTTGGTATCGCCGACCAGCAACACTCTGGCATTTTCTTTTCGGGCTCGCTGAAGCAGCGCGTGAGCATCCTTCATACTCAACAGTCCGGCCTCGTCGATAATCCAAAGCGACGGCTCGGGTTCCTGCTGCGAAGAAACCAATAGCCCTGCGACGGTATTTGTATTGATTTTCAGCGCTTCGCCTAACGTATGAGCGGCTTCCGCGCTGGGCGCAAAACCTCTGACCTGGAAGCCCTGGACTTGAGCGATCGCCCTTACCTCATTCAGCGCGTACGTCTTGCCCACACCCGCCGACCCCTGCCAAGCCATTGCTTTATCCGGCGCAGTCATCACCTGCTCAATTGCCTGCCGCTGCTCTATCGTCAACGCATCCGAAAGCTGCTGCTCGACTTGGAAGAGGGATGCAATTGGCTCTGCTTTCCCCTTCTGCTCACGCATCAATCGAATCGTTTCCAGTTCCAGCCGAATCGCCGCCTGCGTCGTCATACGGTTTTCGTCGATCTGAATCAACTCAGTACTGCTCTCTATGTCCTGCTGTAACCGGTCAAAACTGGTCTGACCCAACTGATGCTCAAACATAAACCGCTCCAGGGCCGTTCGTCTAAAGACCAATTCCCGTTCGCTGCAATGCTGAATAGCAGGCTCAAGCTCAGAATTGGCGATCGCCTCTGAGCTAGCCGGTGCAATCTTAAACCCCGCTACCGCCTTCGACTCAATTGATTGCTCGCCACCCTCTGTTGATCTGGATTCTGGCAGCGCTGGCAGGACTAGATCCTCTAACTGAGCCAACGCATTCCATCCCTGCCTCAACTGCTCTGGCTGCATCGGTGTCGGCTTACGCTTACGAGACTTCAGCGCTGCTGCCTCATACAGTGCCAACCGAGATCTCAGCACTCGCCCATCTTGACTAAAGAGTGTTTTACCTTCTGCCTCCCATAAAGCTACCAACGACTCGATCTGCTGTCTGCGCGTTGAGAATAGCTTGAGCAGTTCTGGTGAGTAGCCGACTAGCTCGAACTGTCCGTGGGCTTTGGGTTCGATGACGTAGCCGTGGTTTTGGAGAGCGATCGCTAGTTCGTTTTGATAGATCTGCCCGAGTAGTTTTTTGTTTGCGATCGCCCCCTCATTCGCAAAGCTAAACCACCGTCCATCCGGCAACTGCGTCGCATTCATCACCACACAATGACTATGCAACTGCGGCTCCGCCTCCCGATTCGTCGCATGAGGAAACACCGCCACAATCACATTTCCCGTCGTCACCCGCTGCCGACCCATCTCCGTCGAAATCCGCGTCTGCGCGTACCTTTCTTCCATCACAGACATCGCCTTCGCCACCGCCTGATGATGCGCCGCCAGCACCCGCTCATCCTGCTGCACCAACGCCGCCACGCTCACACTCTTCGGCGCACTAAAGGTAAAATCCGTCGCCGCCCGCCGCTTCTCGGGGTCAATCTCCTTCCCCGAAAGCACCTCTCCATTCGGCCCAACGCCGCCCAGCAGCTCACCGAACACCGCCTTCTCCACTGTGCCAGTTAGTCTCAAATTATCCGCACCCTTCCCTAACCAAAACGAAGCCTCATGCTGCTCCTCTTCGGTGTAGTAGTCATCTTTGACAAAATAGTTCTCAGCCTGTGCAGCCGAAAGGTTGCTCGTAGATAGCATGGCAATTCGCGTCTGAAACGGGGCGAACAAGCGGTCAAAACACAGGAAAATTCTTAAACCGATTGCGCTGCGGGGTTTACGAGATTTTTTGCCAGAAACCTGGCGTCCTGTGTGGCATTTCCGGCGTAGCCCCCAAAAGGGCGTAGCTTCATGGCCGGGATTTACCGCTTATTCCAACAATAAACCAGCATTTTCCATTTATCACCATATTGGTTATTTGTATACTTTGGTTAACCATATAGAACCAATAAAGCAGTTTCGTTATTACTATGGCGATGTAGCGTTTTTGATACTCGCCATGACTCAAACCACTGTGGCTTCGCCCACAATCCATATCGCAGGAGACATTGGCGCATCCGCCTCCAAGTTCTTCTATCGCACCCGACCCGGACAGGCTGTGCCAATTTGGATGGACTCAGCCGTTGCCAATAGCCTGAATGAATCGGCATTGCCTAGCCTCAACGCAGGCGGTCGCCCTCAAGACAGCACCTGGCTGAAGATCGATTCCGAGATCGTCCTGGTTGGAGAATCCGCTAAAGCCTTTCTCGACAGCACCAGCCTGACGGCGAACAAGGCGGAGAAAGCGGCCTACAAAATTGCAGCCGCGCTCGGCATCGCCGCCGAACTGGAGCATCTGCCCAGTCAATACAAAGCCTTCATTTGGCTTCCGCTGCCGCTCACTGAAATCAGAACCCGTGAACAGATCGCCCATAAATTCAACGCCATCTGCGAGCAAGGTTTCATCTGCCGAGGCAAGCAACAGCAGGTACAGCCCATTCTCAAGTTCTTTCCCGAAGGCTTTGGCCTTTATCTCAACCGCAAGAAGCAGCTCGATAGTGCTAAACATGCCATCACGCAGCGCCGCACACTCATCCTGATGATGGGCCACCGCAATCTGTCCATCCTCTGTTTTGAAGGCGGCTCCCTCCGCGCCAGTCGCTCCAACTCCGATGGCCCTGGCTTTTGGCCTGCCTTTGAAAAAGCAACCCGCTCAGCAGGCGTTCCGCCAACGGACTATTCACCTTTGATGCTGGCGCTCACCACTGGCAAGCCTCAGCAGATTTCTCAAGCACAGGCCGGACTTGCTGACTTCGGCCCCTACACCAACTTCGTCCGCCAAACCTACTGGCAAGCAGTCAGCATCTACCTGCAAGACAATCTGCTCAGTCAACTGACTGATAGTTCAGTCGATATTATCCTCAGCGGCGGCGGCTCTGGCGTTATTCGCTCGCAGTTGAATGAATACTTCAGTTCTTTGGGATTGAGCGATCGCCTCATCTTCGCCGACAAAATGCAGCCTCAGCTAACCGACCTGGTTGGCCAGCTCCCCGAAGTGACCCACAATCCATCGATTCCGTTACGAATGTCTGACTGCTATGGCCTATTCCAGGGGCTTATCGGTAAACTAACCAAAGTAGCTGCCTAGTAAACCATCGGACTCTGACCCAGACTATGCCTCGCAAACGTTCCCCCGACAGCACCAGCGACCGACAGCGCATCCAGTTTGCCTACAATGCCGACTGCGATACTCGTATTGGGGAAGTTTTCCAGTACTTGCTGAAAAGCGATAAGCTGCCGAGTCGGAAGGGCAAACATAAGGGTTTGGATGCGATGACCGCCTATTGGCAGGCATTCGCTTGTCAGGAGAATGATGCGTTGAGTGATGAGGAGAAGGGGGCGATCGCCCGCGAATCCATCGAAGCGCTTTCCCAGCAAATCGACCTCATCCGCGAAACCTTTGGCATAGAGGCACCCGTCAACCCAGTTAACCCCGCACAGCTCAAGCAGGAGATGCGATTAGTCGCGACAGCAGTGGTTCAAGAGTTCGTAGCCAGTGGCGCGATTCCAGCGTCAGCGGTTGAGAATGTCACGACTCAGACAGCTAACGCTGCTAGCACCACAGTCGCCAAACCAGCACCTAGCAGCGATGAAGGTGTGGACTTCGATGAGGAAGCCCTACTCGGTGGCCTCTTCGACAGCTCTGAAATTGCAGCGTAGATAAGGAGCTGAACTTCCATGGGTCTGGAACCAAAGAAGCCGAGTAACGAGTCAGGCAAAGCTGCTAGGCAGCAGTATCTAGAGTTGGCAAAGCGCGTCACAGGTGAAGCCAATCTAGATTACGCTACGCTCTATCAGCGCTTTGCCGAAAACGACTGGGCTGCGGTCAAGCTCGATGATGCCGTTGCCTCGTTATCGCTCAAAGCAGGCAATTCGCCCAAGCAAACGGTCGGCATTCTTCATCAAAGTCCATACCTTCAACATCAGGTGCATCAGCGCAATGTGCCTTTGGCCCCGATGAGCCAGTACGTGCGCTCTACGGTGCTAAAGACCGTTCAACAGCAAAAGCAAGCGCAGTTACAGCAGCGGAGTGCGTCACGAAGCTCCGAAATCGAGAACGATTAGCCTCGCGGCTGCGCTTGCAACCTAACCAAATTATTCAAGCGTCATTATCATGCTTCTCTTCGTTAGCAAACGGCAGGCATCCGAGTGCCTGGATCTCAGCGGTTCTACGCTCAAAAAGTACAGACTCAACGGTGAATGGATTGAAGGACTCCATTGGGTCAGGATTAATAGCCGATGCGTCCGCTACAATATAGAACTCATAAAAGACTGGTTGCACAACCGTAGTGACCCAGCCGCGCACCTACGGGCAGTTGAGATTTACCAACAAAGTCTGTTGAGCAATCAGAAGAAAAGAAAATGAAGTGCAGGAGAGAGGGTAGCGCCTTAACCAGCGACCAGGGTAGCGTGATCGCGCTCTACGCTGCTTAGATAAACCAGGGAGTCGGCTCTAAAACTTCATGTAAACGAAAAGGCTCGCGCTGACGAAGAAATGCAGCCGTTAGGTAAGCAATGTCACCGGCATACTTGGTTGTGATTGGCTCTGCTGTAAATGAATCTGTCGAAGCCAGATTAAGCTTCGTGAGACTCAGTATCTGAATCGCGGTAGCGCGAGAGTCACAGCTCTTCGGTTCCGTGTCGTTTGGCCAGTATCGATCTGCCGTTATTTCGAGTGGTCGAGGAGTCCCTAATGCTTTTCTATAGACGTTGTGCCCTGTTGTCGACAGTAGGGTTCGACGACGGGAGATAGGAACAAAGCTACCGCGCTGTATGCTTCCATCTGTTTCGACTCTAGAGTCGAAAAGACGGAAGTTGTTGTGAGAATTTATCCATACAAAAGAAACAGAAGCATCTGGCGCTATGATCCTTACGCTATTGAGGATTGCTCTATAGTCTTCTTTGGAGATACGCGCCGAATGGTGAAAAATTAGACTAGGACTTGCAGGTAATAGCTGTGCTCGCTTCAATCGTTCTAGTGCTGAATTCGCCAGCCGCGATAGATGCTCACTTCTTTCTTGAACATCAAACGCCGCTGTGTTCCCAGCATAAAACTCCCATTTTCCATAGCTATTAAAGACGTTCGCAAACCCTAAGATTTTTCTACCATCCCGAGATTGCGTATAAGACAGCCCCACAAAAAAATCAGCATCAGGGATGTTCTCTGGCAATACCCACGGAGTGACACCACACTTAGCCGTGATATTCAATGCCAGATTCAGATCTTTCCAGTCAGCATTAGTCAACGTTTTGGTATCGACCATTTGGCAAGGAATGCCTGCTTCCAGTAGTCGGCGTTTGATAACGAAGTAGGGGGAGGATTCGTCATCCAGCGCGTATCCTGCTTCGGGCGTATGTACTAAAAACAGGCGGTTCAACTTGTCATTGCCGCACCATTGCGGCTTTTCCGAGAGCAGTCGATTGACTTCCTGTCCAACATTATGAAGACTATCTGCCCCGACTACAGTTGAATAGCTAAAGCGAGTTGAAAAAGTTCGTTCTGATCCTCTATATTTGTATTTCCCCGTTTTCAACCGACTAATTAGCGTATGCATGGATTGCGTATAGCTTATGAGACATACGGGCACTATCTCAATGTCGTGCGACTCGCTATCATACGAACCATATTTTGTAATGCCGTCTCGTACGTCAGTAGACTGCTGTCGCCTTTTGAACTCAACAGTAGGCTCACTGAGTCTGCCAAAATGAAAAGAAGATCTGGAACTTCGCTCTATTTCTGACAAGGCTAGAGGTTCTTTTGACATTCCGATTTCAAGCTCGCCTGATATCAGGGGAAAGATACCTGTCGAGAGATAATCTGCTGTGTTGGCAATTTTCTCGGCACGTTTTCGAGCGGCTGATTGGCTTGAAGCAAGGCTATGCTGCTTGACTGTAACGTGCAAGTCAAAGGAGATGTTCTTCTGCTTAACTATGTCTTCAATCTGTGACAGAGATAGGCTAGGAATGACAGCATTGGTCTGTACGGTGCTCGTCTCCTCGCTTTCAAAGAACCGAACTGTTGCCCATTCTGTATCTAAGCTCTCTATCCGGCCTGCGCTCCAATCCTCTGCTACTTTTGCAATGCATCTATTCCCTAACAGTTTTTCTGCCTCTATATACCGAACGACTTCGTGTGCTCTCACAACGTTCAGCACCTGGCATGTGTAATCTACGACAATGTATGCATGACCTAGCATTTCGTGTATTTGAAAACGGTATGCTGGATAGAAGCGAACCACTCGCCTTACCTCGTCAGAGGTAGGCAGGTCAATACCCTTCTTGTGGGCGGTAATGCGGCTGAAAGAAGAACGGTCTATATGCCATTCGTAGCCAACTAAAGAATTTTCAAGCGCCTGCGCGATTTCTCTCAGCCGTAGATGAACCTCGTCGCTGGTTGCTAGGCGATCGCCATTCCTGATCGTAAGTAAATAAGCATTCATAAATGCCGTTTTGGGCACCTGAATGCTCGCTAAGTAAGCGGCCTTGCGCTCTGCTGCATTGCTTTTTAGGCATAAAATAGTTTCGTTTTCGAGGAGTTGAACCGCAGGGGGCGGCAGCTTCAAGTCAGCCATCTCCTTTGCCATCTGCTTCGTTCCTTCGCTAATCGCCTGAACGAAGGATTTCCCTCCTGGGTCTTCCATCAAGCGCAGCCATTCAATCAGCTTGCGGTTCCGAGGCAGTGAATCGAGCACCGTATGGCTCAAGTCAAATTTATCTGGCAGATCGTAGTTTTGCTGCCGAATGCGACCTGGGTTTTTCACGACGAAGGCGTCGGTGTAGTGCTCACAGTTGATAGGATTTTGGGCGTGGTAGTCGCGATGGGCTACCGCATTTACGATAGCTTCGTCTACTGCAATTGCAGGCAGCTCCATCTCTTCAGAGAACCCGCCGTCTAGTCGCCTGTACTGTAAGCGGTCGAAGAATGCGCCTTCGCGTAGAAACGTCCTTGCAGACCTGATTTGCTTCGTAATGGAGCCTCGAAAGTCCCTATCCAAAGATGGGGTTCCACGGTTCCGATATTGGTCGTGAGGGACGATGAACTTTAGGAGGCGAAGAAATGCGCTCGGTGCAGCTCTTTGCGGGTTGGAGGCAAAGAAGAGAAGCCCTGGAAGCGTAAACCAGTACTTTTCTTCCTTTTTGACGATAGCACCTGCTTCCCGCAGAAGGCGCTCATCTGTGAAGTCGCTGGCAAAGTCAGGGCGAAACACTCGTCGAAATTCTGTGACGACATCAGCATCCAAGTCTTCCGGCTCGAAAGGACACCAGGGTAGATTGTCGGTGTTGAGCAGTCCCTTCCTGATTCTAATTTGATCTCTATTTTCCGGTCTTAGCGGAAGTGATTGAGCCCCGCGCCGAATCCAAGCTTTGGGCTGCTGCTCTATCGTTTCACAAACCGCGTGGAGCAGGTCAGCAGAGTAGATGAGGCAGAGCTTTTTATCCTCTCCTTGCCTATTCTTACAGTCGATTTCCCTGACTTCTGCGGCATGACTGCGTAGGTACTGATCTAAATTCGTCAGAGCGTTTCGCTGGTCTTCGCTGAGATGATCAATGCCGATTACCTCTCCTGTAGAAGACACGCCGATTACGAGCAGTCCTCCTTCTACATTGCCGTTTGCGAACGCAGAAACAGTCTTAACAATGGTTTTTCTTAGCTCTTCGATAGAGTTTTTAGAAGTCGAACCGTCACCCTGGATGTTTCCTGCTTGCTTTCTGTCAAAGTGCTGACCCTCGAAGCCATCGTCTGTAGGGTGGGTGATGAAGTGCCAAGCGCTATGCGGATCGTCAAAGACTTCACGAGGTGTATGTTTCACAGTTTGATAGCTCTGGATTGTCATGCGTTGAGCTGAGCAAAGCCGTAGCCGCAAAGCAACTCAATCTATTACTCAAGTCTGCCAATTTACCAGCTATGGAAAGTCAAAGCTGTGATCTCAAACACCTCATCTTTTTGCTTTCTAGTCAATCTAGAAATAATTAGGAGGAGTGTAAACTTTCATACACGCAGATATTTTTCGTAGGAGGCCACCGGCGCTGAGTTATCTGGAAGCTCAGTGCCAATCTAAACGGTAACCGAATAATGTATTGGTCTCAGCTTGTACCCTAAAAATACGAAGATAGCAAATGCCAGAAAGCACAGATGGCTTCTTCCCTAAAAACTATATATGCATGCCAAAATAAGCCTAATTCCTTTGGAGGCAAAAATTTTGACGACTGACAATCACTCGTTTTTGACTATCATTTGACTATCTTCTCATCTCACTTAATTTGAAACCCTTGATTAGAGAGGGTCTCAAGCTGGTCAAATACTTCCTTCACACGGAAGAGGTCACAGGTTCGAACCCCGTATCGCCCATAGCTTTTATCTGCCGATGTTAGACTGTGGCTATACGCTCTGGCACTGTCTGAGGAGCATGACTTGTGGGCTCTCCGTTTCCCGGTATGAATCCCTATTTGGAGAATTCTGCGGCTTGGTCTAATCTCCACAGCCGTTTAATTGTGGCGATCGCTAATCTTCTCGGCCCACAAATTCGCCCCAAGTATCGGGTCGTGGTTGAGGAAGCCGTCTATAAGCGAGATGAGTCTGACCAGGCTGTATTGATTGGCGTGCCAGATGTGTCGGTTCGCCAAAGCAGCGGCCAAAGCAGCGGCCAGAGCAGCAATTTGAGCGCGGAGTCTAGAGAATTATCAGCTCAGGGAAATGTGGCGATCGCAGAGCCTGAGCCGGTAGCAGTAACCGTGCCAATGCCCAATACTGTGCGGCACCACTATTTAGAAATTCGCAGTTTGCAAACCAGCGAGGTGATTACGGTGATTGAAATTTTGTCGCCGGTCAATAAGCGCGGGGCGGGGCGACAAAAGTATGAAAGTAAGCGATTAGAAATTTTAGAGAGCCAGACACATTTAGTAGAGATTGATTTGCTCCATAAAGGGCAACCAATGCCGGTGCTAGGCTATGGATTAGAGAGCCATTATCGGGTGTTGGTAAGCCCCAGCAGCGACCGTCCTCAGGCTCAGCTATACCCTTTCAATTTGCAGCAATCTCTGCCTACCTTTGAGATACCACTGCAACCAGAAGATATAGCTATTGCGATCGCTCTAAAGCCGCTGCTAGATGAGATCTATGAGCTTTCAGGCTACGACTTAGATGTTGACTACCGTCAAGATCCAGAGCCCAACTGGTCGCCTGCCGAATTGGAATGGATTGACCAATGGCTAAAATCATTAGAATTGAGATAGGCCCGTCTTAACCCTGACGAGCCTGCTGCGCATCTAGCTGATTGATCAGATCTTGCAACTGTTCACTGTCAGCGTGATATTTCTCATTGCAAAAGTGGCAGACCGCTTCAGCGCCGTGGTCTACTGCGATCATGTCTTTGAGTTCGTCCTGGCCCAGTAGCTTGAGTGCGCCTAACATGCGATCGCGCGTGCACTTACAGCTAAACTGCACAATCTGATTGCCGGGCAGCATTTCTAGCCCCAGATCGCCGACCAGCTCTTCAAAAATCTGCGGCAACGTTTTGCCCGCTCTCAGTAAAGGGGTAAACCCGGTTAGCGTGCTCAGGCGCTCTTCTAATAAGGTCACCAGCGCTTCATCTTGCGCCGCTTTGGGCAGCACTTGCAGCAGCAGGCCGCCCGCCACTTCTACCCCCTCTGCGCCGACAAATACGCCCAGCACCAGAGCAGAGGGCGTTTGTTCAGAAGTCGCCAAGTAATGCGTCAGGTCATCGCCAATCTCACCGGAGACCAGTTCTACTGTACTGCTGTAAGGGTAGCCATAGCCCACATCACGCACCACATAAAGGTAGCCGTCTTGCCCAATCGCAGCGCCCACATTCAGCTTGCCATTTTCACTCGGCGGCAATTCCACCTGCGGCTTTTCTACATAGCCGCGCACTGTCCCATCTAACCCGGCATCCACCAGCAGCCCGCCGAGTGGCCCGTTCCCTTTCACCCGAATATTCACCCGAGACTGAGGCTGTTTCATACTTGACGCCAGCAGTAACCCGGCAGTCATTGTCCGGCCCAGAGCTGCCGTTGCTACGTAAGACAGTTCATGTCGCTGCCGGGCCACCTCAGTTAGGCGAGTTGTCGTTACGCCTACAACCCGAATGCCTCCTGCTGCTGCCGTCGCTCTAATTAATTGATCCGCCATGCTAGTCCGTAAATTTTGTAACCGTTCTTTAACTATTGTATAGCGAACCCCCTTGATGTATTTGATGACAAAAAAAAGCGCCTCCGTAAACAGGAGACGCTCAAGACAAAGAGAATAACGCAGTCGGTTGGAACTTTGGCAACTAGGGTGCGAGTGCGTAGCCCCGCAGCAGACTGCCCACCGTTTTTGCGGTGATTTTCATCTGCGTGAATGGGTTGGCGGGCACGACGGTTTTGTACAGGTAGCTGTCAAAGGTCAGCTTTTGCACGTCGATGTCGGAGCACATTTCGACGAAGGCTTCGCGGGAAGCATCGCTGCGGTAGAAGACGCGCTGCAAAATGTCGAGCACTTTGTAGGTGAGGCCGTATTCCTTATCCCACTGCTTGATGTACAGCTTCAGCTCATCTTCAGTGAGGGCGCGAGCGCCGTTTTCGGAGTACTTCACGATGGTTTCGGCGCACATGCGGGCAGACTTGGCCGCAAAGTAAATGCCTTCACCCGAAGACTTGGTGACCGTACCCGCTGCATCGCCGACGAGGGCAACCCGGCCTACTACCCGGCGAGGTCTGGGATGCTCGGGAATGGGGTGCGCTTCTACCTTGATGATTTCGCCGCCTTCTAGACGCTTGGCTGCGCGAGCGCGAATGCCCCGCTGCAGTTCTTTAATCCGCGCCTGGTTGGGGCGCATGGTGCCGGTACCGACCGCGACGTGATCGTACTTGGGGAAGACCCAGGCGTAGAAGTCGGGGGAGACATCGTCACCTACGTACATTTCGGCCAGCTCTTCGTAGTAGGCCATTTTGTCTTCGGGCAGGCGAATGCGCTCTTGGAAAGCGATCGCATAGTTATAGTCACCCGCATCAATCGCCCGAGCGACCCGCGAGTTAGCGCCATCTGCGCCGATTACCATGTCTACTTTGAGGGTTTTAGCTTCGCCCTGTAAACCAGCTTTCTCGTGATCTGCGTAGTGCAGCACGTAGGGGTCTTTGTCGTTACCAGGGATTTCTAGCTTGTGGACGGTGCCGTTGATCAGCTTAGCGCCCTCTTTGTGAGCGCGATCGCGCAAAAAGCCATCGAGCACTTCCCGGCGACACATGCCGATATATTCGTCATCGTTTAGCGTTCCACCGATGTTCACCTCAACGTTAGAAGGTGAGATCATCTTCATCTTGCGTACCCGACGGTCAATGATTTCGGGGGGCAAATCAAATTCAGCGACCATGCACAGCGGAATGGCTCCGCCGCAAGGCTTGGCATTGTCTAGCTTGCGCTCAAAGAGGTAAGTCTCGATCCCTGCTTTAGCGAGTGTCTCGGCAGCGGAAGAGCCCGCCGGACCAGATCCTACAACTGCGACCCGAAGTACCAAGGGCTTATGCTCCACGTAATAAATAAACCTATGGAAGAAATCGTATCACCACAGCTATTAAGAAAGCTTGGCCAATGCCCAAATGTAAAGCATATTGAAACACTGATTTACATTCCGAAAGGATAGCCCTGCTGCGCTCAGGTCGCTTTTGCACTGAGAGACAGTACGTCTGTTCTTTATCGATTAAAATGAATCTGATTCTTAAAGCGATCGCAGTCTATGGCCATCAAGCCCTCCCAAATTCAGACGGTGCTCAGCCGCAAGCGAGCCGACTTTGCCAGCTTTGATGAAAGTACGTCGATCTATTTAGCGCAGTACCGCCAGGCTTGGGATGAGTGGATAGCGAGATCAGCCGAAGACCGAACTGCCTGGGTAAGCGCTCAAGAGGGCGATTTGGGGGCTACTCCACTAGAGCCGATCAATCCAAAAAACAGGGGCATCATCCGCAGCGGCCTCACCTGGGACAACCGTGAGCAAAGCCTGAACTGGGTCAGCGAGCATCTCACTGATGTCACCACGTTTGCTGTCGATGGCTCTCAGGTCTTTCCGCAAAAGGACTTTTCGATTCCTATTGCTCTGGTGCAAATCGGCTGGTTTGAAAACCATCACAGCGGCGAGGGCGGTTACGAAAAAGACATTTTGCTAGATGTGATGACGCCGAAAGATCTGGTCGCTGATCGCTCGCAGCCAATGGACAGGTGGATCAATATGCGCCGCTTTTCAATGGAAGTGCAGCGCCTGACCCGCTACATTACTCAGGCGAGAGACCGAGCGATCCAGCAGGGCAGAGACCCTGAAAAATGCCTGGTCTTTTTCGACGGCTCGCTGGTGCTGTCATTTGCCTCCATGCTCGAAGACAACATTCGAGCGCCCTATGTCGATCAGATCCTGACGTTGCTAAGGGCTAGCCAAAAACATCAGGTGCCGCTGGTTGGCTATGTCGATACCGCGCAGTCTAACGACATCACGACCTTACTGCGCACGTTCAATAAGCTAGAAACGACGCGCACCATTCACGATGCCAAACTGCTCAGTCGCTGGATGAATTGGGGCGATCGCACTCCGCTGATGACCTGCGATCGCGGCGACATTCTCAATTACTACGCCGACATGCGCGATCAGATCGCGTTCACCTATCTCAAAACCAACGCCAACTACCCCGCCCGCTTAGAGCTACCCAAATGGATCTGGGAGACGGGTCGGGCTGAAGCGGTGATCAATCAGGTGCGCGCTGAGGTAATCGTCGGTAATGGCTATCCGTATGCGATTGAAACGGCTGACCAGACGGCTGTGTTGCAGAGCCGCGATCGCCAGATCTTCTACCGCATTCTGCAAGACTGGGCCGAGCAGGAAGACATTCCGATCAGCCTTTCTCAAAAGATGCTCAGCAAAGCCAGACGCCGATAGCTTCAGTCAATCGCCTAGCGCAACACCCGGCTCATGTAACTGCCCCAAAGCTGAGCGGCCTGAGCGCTGCTGCCAGCCGTTGGCGTGTTGTCGTCATTGCCCAGCCAGATGCCGGTCACCACTTCATTACGCGGCACAAAGCCGATAAACCACACGTCTATATTGTCGTTAGTCGTCCCTGTCTTGCCGCCTTCACCAAGACCCAGGTAAGCATTGCGGCCTGTGCCCCCCTGAACGACGCCCTGCATCATGCCCACCATCGTATTGGCAACGCTGGCATCGAGCGCCGACACGCTGGCATCTGCGCTCTGCGAAAAGTCGTAGATTACCCGGCAGGTGGAAATGTCGTTGTTATCTGCGCAGTCGCTGCTGTCGAGCACTCGCTGAATGCCGTGAGGTCGGTTCCAGACGCCTTCATTGGCGATCGCCCCAAACGCCCCAGTCATTTCTAAAGGGGTCACCTCACTTTGCCCTAGCACTAAGCCCGGCTGCGCATTGAGATCGGAGGTGATGCCCATCCGCTTCGCCAGACTGACCACCGCGTCTAGCCCCACTTCCTGCGCCACTCGCAGCGCAATCACATTTTCCGAACGGGCCAGCCCGGCATACATATCCAGCGCGCCCCCGCCCGAACGACAGCCCGCAAAGGACTGACCGCCCCAGTCCAAACCGTTACAAGAAAAAGTCGTTCCTGGCGAAATGCCTGCTTCTATCGCGGCTGCGTAGGCAAATATCTTGAAGGTAGATCCCGGCTGACGCAGGGCCTGAGTCGCCCGGTTAAACTGGCTTTCCTGGTAGTCTGCGCCGCCGACCAGCGCTTCGATTTCGCCAGTGGTCGTATTTAAGGTGACGAGCGCTCCTTGAGAATAGCCGTATTCAGGCCCATCATTATTGATGCTGTCTTTCAAGGTGGCTTCAGCAACCGCTTGAGTTTCCAGGTTCAGGCTGGTTTCGACTATGAAGTTGCCTTCCCCAGCCAGTCCCTTTCCCAGGACGGCCTCTAGCTCATCAAACACGTAGCTATAAAAGTAAGGCGCTTTGGAGCTTTGCAGCTGTTTGCGCGCGTCGGGGCTGATTTCAATGCGCGATCGCCTAGCCCGCCTGCCATCTTCAGCACTGATCATGCCCAAGGAGACCATGCGCTCAATCACGCCATCGCGGTAGAATACCGCCGCCTCGTAGTCCTGAATGGGGTTAAACGCATTCGGCGCAGGCAAAATGCCCACCAGCGTTGCCGCCTCGGCAATACTCAGATCGCTCGCCGACTTGCCAAAGTAAAACTGCGAGGCATCTTCAAAGCCGTACAGGTTATTGCCCAGATATACCCGGTTGAGGTATAGCAGCATCAGCTGATCTTTGCTGTAAAAGGTCTCTAACTTGAGCGCAACGACGGCCTCGCGAATCTTACGAACGGCGCTGTCATCAGTGCCGACATAGTCGCGGTAAGTGTTGCGGGCCATCTGCTGCGTCAGGGTGCTGGCCCCTTCGCGAATCTCACCGCCCGCAATGTTAGCCACCAGCGCTCGCAAAATGCCCAGTGGGTCAACGCCCAGATGCCAGTAAAAGCGCGAGTCTTCAGAGGCGACGACGGCATTGGGCAAATAGGCCGAATATTCTTTCAGCCGCTGATTTTCTCGGTGGGCAATATTGGGCAGCTCATTCAGTGGCGTGCGCCCCCCTTCCCCTTCCGCCGTAATCAGCACCGGCCCCTGCACCGACTCGGGCAGCGGATTGATCGTAATTTTGGGCCATTCTAAGCCGACCATCCATAGGGCTAGCAGTCCGGTTAGCCCCGAGGCCCCATAAAGCCCGTAGCGCACCGTTTTGATATACCAGGGCGGCGGGTCAATGTAGCGCACCGTCACCGCATCGGCCAGCTCTTGTGGCCCCAGCGTCAGCACATCGCCATCGCGCAGCGGCAGCTTAGAAATGCGCTTTTTGCTGCGATAGATGCCGTTGGTTGAGCCCTGATCTTTAATGACGAACGGATTGCCGGGGCGAGAGCGATCACGCGTCAGAGACAGATGCGTCTGGCTGACAATGGGGCTGCGCACCACAATGTCGCAGGCTTTAGAAGATCGCCCTAGTATATAGTGCTCGCCGACTAGCGGATACTCGCTATGCTTATCACCCGCCTCTATCTGTAGCTTGGGCACTCGCGCATTCGGCTTCAGCGGAATTTTAGAAAAATCCACATTGGCCTGAACAGTCTGAAATGCCTGTGTCAGTGAACCTAAGAAGGTTCTCGGCATAGACTGGCCAGCATTGGGATCAGCTTTGGGGCCGGGCTTGCCAGCGTTGCCAGGGTTGTGATTGGGACGATTGGGTGGCTGAGGCGGCGGGGAAGTCATAGAGCAGCGCTGGTGATGGCTCACTTCTAGCAGTTGATAACCGAAGACTGGGCTAGATAGCTAGATTGAATAGTAAGCGATTGGGCTAGGAACGTCGTCAAGAATAGTATAGATAACAGGCTGAGCCGGGAGTATTTCGGATGGGCCAATCAGATGGGCCAGTTACATGGGCCAGTTACATGGAGCCAATCAACGGCAAGCCTAACAGCAACCCAATCCAATATTTGTCAATTTTATAGCCGGGGGCGTTTGCGATCGCGCGATCGCCCCAAAGCGGCATTCGGCTGATTGCCCTGCCCAGATCCTGCTTTTGAATGCGGCCCCGGTAAAAAGGCAATCACCAGCAGGCAGAGAATGCCTACGTTAATCCAGATATCGGCCAGGTTAAAAATAGGAAATCCGGTGACGGGAAACGCCTGCAAAAAATCGACCACCTCCCCCGCCAGCAGCCGGTCAATGCCGTTGCCAAACGCGCCGCTCAAGATAAATCCGTAGCCCGCCTGCTCCCAGCGGTTGGGCAGCCGCACCACCCAGCCGTAAATGGCCAGTGCCGCACTCACCAAAATTGAGAGCCACCGCAGCCACTCGCCGTTTTCACTAAATAGGCTCCAGGCCGCTCCCGGATTGGTCACGTAGGTAAAGTTCAGCACCCCCGGAATAATCGTCACGCTCTCGCCGAGGTCAAAGGTTTGCACGACCCAATACTTCGTGAGCTGGTCGAGGATGACCCCGACGATCGCAATCAGCCAGAAGAGCGCATTCTTAGGTTTCATCTGAGGGTTCATCTGGGGGTTCACCTGTCATTGTCAAATCGCAGTACTAATAAAACAGCGCCCGGCGCATGGCATAGGCCAGCAGAGCGATCGCACAGGCCACCATCACCTGCCCCGGTATCTGCACCACCGAATAGTCCATCATCGCCGTTAGCAAAGAGGGCTCCGCCTTCACCCAACGAAATAAATGGCCCAAAGTCAGATAGGTCAGGCCGCACAGATGCACCACCGCCAACCCACTGAGCGCCGCAAACGCCAATCGCTCCAGCGTCGGCTTCGCCCGAAACGCCAGCGCCCCGCACAGCCACCCCGCCGGAATAAACCCCAGCAAATAGCCAAAGCTAGGCTCCCTCAGGTAGCCCACCCCTGCCCCCTGCGTAAAGACCTCAAAGCCGAACCGCTCAAATAGCGCAATTCCTAGCGTTACATAGGCAATTTGAGAAAGCGCCGCCGCATTTCTACCGCCCATGCAGCCCGTAAATAGCGCCGCTCCCACCTGAAAAGTTACGCCTAAAGAGTAAAACTCAATATCGCCGCCATAGCCTTTCCAAACGGACATCGGCACCGCAAACACAAACGCCTCTAGCCAGGTGCTGCCAATCGTCAACATCAGGCCAATCAGCGCCCACAGTAGCTCAGAGGGAGCAAACACAGTTACTCTTGCCTGCTTAAAAGTTATTCATCTCTTACGCATTTTAGGCCAATACCACGACAGAACCGAGCCAAAGCCGATTTGGAACAGACCGCGAAGCCCTCTGTCGCCCCTCTGTTGCCCCTCTGCCGCTACCGATAGACAAGCCCTTATTTTACAGAACGTAACCTTTTAGACGACTCTGCTCAATTCATCCAGGCCCAAGCTTTACACTTAATCTCTACTGGCTTAAGAACTGTCTTAAGACCGGCTTAAGTTTTACTGGCTTAGATACTTTTAGATACGCTGAGAAAGTCCCTATGTTTCCGACCCATCGCCCCCGTCGTTTGAGATCGCACGAAAATCTCCGCCGCATGGTGAGAGAAAACATCGTCACGACTAGCGATCTGATCTACCCGCTGTTTGCCGTCCCTGGTGACGCCTTCTCGCAGGAGGTCAAATCAATGCCAGGGGTCTATCAGCTCTCAGTCGATAAAATTGTCGAAGAAGCCAAAGAAGTCTACGGCTTGGGCATTCCGGCGGTCATTTTGTTCGGCATTCCCACCGAAAAAGACACCGAAGCAACCGGCGCATGGCACGACCACGGCATTGTGCAAAAAGCGACCGAAGCGATTAAAAAAGCCGTGCCAGACCTGCTGGTGATTGTCGATACTTGCCTGTGCGAATACACGAGCCACGGCCACTGCGGCTACTTAGAAGTCGGCGATCTCTCAGGCCGCGTGCTGAATGATCCCACCCTAGAGCTGCTGAAAAAAACCGCTGTTTCTCAGGCCAATGCCGGGGCCGATATCATTGCGCCTTCGGGGATGATGGATGGCTTTGTCAAGGCAATTCGCAGCGGGCTAGATGACGGTGGGTTTGAAGACATTCCGGTACTCTCTTACGCAGCTAAGTATTCATCGGCTTACTACGGACCGTTTCGCGATGCGGCTGACTCAGCGCCTCAGTTTGGCGATCGCCGCACCTACCAAATGGACCCAGCCAACGGCACCGAAGCCCTTAAAGAAATTGAGCTAGACATTGCCGAAGGCGCAGACATGCTGATGGTGAAGCCTGCCCTAGCCTATATGGATATCATCTGGCGAGTCAAAGCCGCCACGCATCTGCCGGTCGCTGCTTACAACGTCTCTGGCGAATATTCCATGGTCAAAGCCGCTGCCCTCAATGGCTGGATCGACGAAGAAAAAGTGGTGATGGAAACCATGATGGGCTTTAAGCGCTCAGGCGCAGATCTGATCTTGACCTACCACGCCAAAGATGTCGCTCGCTGGTTGGGTCACTCGTAGCGACGACATAACGAATGCTCAGCCCACGTTCAGTAAGCGCCCGACCGCTTAGAGAGCAGCGCGATGACGGTTAAGATCAGCAGCTTAACATCGTAAATTGGGCTCCAGTGCTGCTGATAGTGCAGATCTAGCGTGACGATTTCTTCAAAGTCTTTGATGGCAGAGCGACCGCTTACCTGCCATTGGCCGGTAAGACCAGGGCGCACCTCTAAGCGCTGCCAGTGACGTTCGCTGTAGTGCTGCACCTCATCGCCAGTGGGCGGGCGGGTGCCGACTAGGCTCATGTCTCCCTTCAGCACATTCCAAAACTGAGGAAATTCGTCCAGGCTGGTCTTTCGCAGAAACCGCCCAACGCGGGTGACTCGGGGATCTTCAGCATTTTTAAAGATCAGGCCCTCTGCTTCGTTAGCGACGCTGGCCTTCAGCTCATCGGCGTTGGTGACCATAGAGCGAAATTTCCAAATGCGAAAAGGGTGACCCTGCAGGCCAAATCGCTCTTGGGAGTAAAAGATAGGCCCTGCCGAATCGAGGCGAATGGCGATCGCCACTGGCACGAGTAAAACCCCTAAAATAGCCAGTCCAATCAGGGCTCCGAAAATATCGAGAGTACGCTTAAAAAGTGAGCGGGTAGATACATGGGGCATATGAGAAAAGTTAAAGCTGGTAAGGACTACCCTGAGCGGGTTTATATAAAGTTACAGTAGCCGCAGAAGACCCGGCGCGATGTGACATCGGTGCTCTCAAACACTGAAATACTCTGAAAATATTCGCAACCTATTTGGAAAAGGGCAAATCTAGTTAGGAACATACACTTATCTAGACTGTGTAGAACTACGGTAGGTGCCCCAGTTTTCTATGCATATAGACATAACTCTACGAGATATTTTTGTTTGGGCAGTCCCTGTAGTGCCGTATTCGTACCGTATCCATCCCGTGTTTATGAAGGGATGATGAAGTACGACTAAGGCGAGCCGCCCATAGCTAGCCCTCATAGCTAGCCCTCATAGCTAGCCCTCATAGCTAGCCCTCATAGCTAGCCCTTGCAGGAGAGGGTCTTCGGAGGCTCCACCGATGGGTTAAAGTAGGCGTGATCTTGGCGCTAAATTTGCAGCGACTATGAGCGATTCTTTAGAACGCCTCTCAATCGTAGAGGACATCGCCGACCCTCCCCTTGAAGAGACTTCAGCAGCGCCAGGGCAAACATCGGCGATATCAACAGACGACATAGTGGCCATGTGGCAAAAGCAGCTACAGAAGGCTCTGCCCCATCAGCCACAGGCGACCCATACGGCGATCATTCGCTGGCTGGTGGGCGACCAGTGCTTTGCCGCCATGAGTGCTGCTGAGGTTAAGCTAGCTCAGCAGGCGATGGACTATCGCTACCGCATTTTTATTTCGCGCTACTGGGGGCTCTCGCCGGAGCGGGCCTACAAAAAGCTGCTGCAAAAGCTGGGGGGCCTGTTTCTCATTCGCAGTAAAGTTCGCACCTGGATTGCGCTCAGCCGCGATCGCCAGCGGGCCGTTAAGGATGTGCTGCAAGAAGTCATTCAAGAAATGCTGCAGAGTGATCGCTACATGCAGCAGCAAACGCAGTGGATTGGGCAATGCACCTCGCGTACCAGCCTGCGCAATCTGCTGATTCTTGCCACTATTGAAGAATACTGCCTGCGGCCCATTCGCAATCAGCCGCTGCTGGTTTACCGGTTTGTCAACTATCTGCGGCGCTCCCAACGCGGGGGGATGACCCAGGTACCCAGCGCCGAGCTGATTCAGCTAATTTCAGAAGAAATCGGCACCGACGAGGCCGACGGCACCTTTAGCCTGCTAGATTTTGAAGCGCTGGATCGCTACCAGGTACAAAAGGACTTTGAAGAGCAGCAGACCGCTCGGCAGCGGGTTAAGCAGCAGTTTGCCGACTATCTCAACGAGACACTGGGCGAGACAGCGGCGCAATGGCTCGATCTGCATCTGCGCGGCTACGCCCAAGACAGCATTTCTCAGCAGCTCGGCCTGAATGTGCGCGAAGCCTACCGGCTGCGGGAAAAAGTCAGCTACCACGCCATTCGCATTTTTACGCTCAAAGAACAGCCCGATCTGGTATTTGGCTGGCTCAAGACATCTTTGAAGCAGCATAACTTTGGCCTTACGCCTACTGAATGGAGCCGCTTTTGGAGCGATCTCACAGACGAGCAGCAGCAGTTACTGACTGACTTTAAGGCAGGTCTTAGTGTGGAGGCGATCGCCCAATCTTGCAATCTCACCCAAAAGCAGGTCACCGGCAAATGGGCAGACCTCTACCTGCGAGCGCAGGAGATGCGAGTCACTCAAGCCGGTTCAAAATAACGGTTCGACCTGTAATGCTTAAAAGCTTTACGTTTTAGAGGCTTTAGAGGCTCGCCAGGTCTCAATCGCACGGCCCAAATTGAGCTTAAATTCGCTCAGGCCGATCAGACTGCCCGGCGCTTCGTCCCAGGAGGCAGACAGCATGCCGTAGGTGAGGCCCACTACGCCCAGGCCAAAGCAGCCCATCGTCACCAGCAGCACCGCCACCGTCGGCAGCTCTACCATCTGATGGCTCAGCAAGTAATATGCCAGGAAGAAAATGCCGACGCCTAGCGCAATCGGCAATCCTGAAAAGAAGGCCATGCGGCGTACCATCCGGCGACTGACCTCCGGTGGGATGGCGGTGTCATCGGCCCGGTTGGAACGATTGGCTGAGGTGGCTTTTTCGGAGCGTTTTTGGGGCGATCGCTGCCGCCTGCTCGCCCGAATCTCATCGGCTTTGGCCTGAGCCTTGGCTGACGCTGCACTGCGCCCAGGAGACTTAGCAGTCGCTTTTGCTTTGGGTTCAAAGGGCAATCCCGACCGGTCAGACTGCTCATCAGAGGGCCGGTCAGCATTGGAGCCTTGCTTAGACTTAGAAGCCATTTTCACCTCTACAAAAAACTGCCACAGACGTAAGGGCTTTGACCATTAGCGATGGCTTTAGCGGCGGATGCCCAGCTTTTGAATCAAGGCTTTGTAGCGCTCAGGGTCTTGCTTGATCAAATAGGCGAGCAGCCGTTTACGCTGACCGATCATTTTCAGCAGACCGCGCCGGGAAGAATAGTCTTTTTTGTTAGTCCGCAGGTGCTGGCTGAGGCTATTGATCCGGTCAGTCAGCATCGCAATCTGCACGTCTACCGATCCGGTGTCGGTTTCGTGAACCTGATGCTCAGAGATAATCTCCTGTTTACGTTCTTGTAGCAGAGCCATACGCCTAGAAATTGAGTAAGGGTTGTGAACATAGTATTGGTCACTTTGCTGGGATGCACTTTATCGGCTACAAGCCTGATAGTACAACGGGCAAAGTGACTCGCAAAGTACGAATGCATACGCACTTTGCTAGATAGAGGTCTTCTATGGTATCACATCAAGCTTAAGCCAATAGCAAGGTGGCAATCTCACTGGTCATCGCTGCCCTTTTCAGCCAGAACGCTCACGCCAGAATGCTTTCAGCACATTGACCTGATAGGGGACACGTGCCTTTAGGTAAACCTACTGTGCGCAACTACACCAGGTTTACTTGATAGATTTGCGGCTGCTTAGGGAACTAAAGAATGGGCACTCAAGCGTAGAAATCGCCCGCCGCGATTTGCCCAAACGTCCTGCTCACACCTTTTGTTCATTGCTGATGATTCAGGTTTTTTGCTCGCGTATAGCTGCTCACGCCGCTGAAGTGGATACTCGCTGCCCTACTCAGCGACGTTTTCACTCTATATATAGCGGTTTGGCAAGCGGATTAATCAGTCTTGCTTTCGGCGCTGCTGTGGCTCATCCGGCGATCGCCCTTAGCCCAGAGACCGTCAGCCCTAACCAACTCGCTTATCAGCGGTTACCTGGCCAGCGGCCTCAAACCCTCAGTCAATCGCCCACGACTGATCCCTCGAATCCTTTAAATGCTCAGGCAATGTACCGTGAGCTAGAAAACCTTACCGGACGCTTTGAGAGCGCCTACCTCTCTAGCCGCGCCCAGAATCAGCCGACGCAGCTGCATGCAGCCGATCTGACGCTGACCGCCAGCGCCAGCATAACTGTGACAACGCCCACGCCTTTACCCTCAGAGCTACAGGCAGCGCAGCAGTTGCTGACCGACTGGCAGGGCCTGATCAATCAGGGCGATTACGAGATGGCCAATCGCCGCTGGCAAACCGTAAGCCAGGCACTCAGGAGCAGCGCCCGGGCGGGAGAGGCGATCGCTCAGCCAGAAATTCGCGCCATGTGGCTAGACCGCAAGACCATTGTCACAGCGGGCTCTCAAGCGGGGTTAGCCAAAGTCTTTGAGCGCTTCAAAGCCGCCGGGATCAATACGGTGTTTGTCGAAACCGTTAACGCGGGCTACCCCATTTACCCCAGCTCTGTGGCCCCGGCGCAAAATCCTCTGATTCGAGGCTGGGATCCGCTGCAAGCGGCGGTGGAGCTAGGCCAAACCTATGGCATTGAAGTCCACGCTTGGGTCTGGCTGTTTGCAGCGGGCAACCAGGCACACAACCAGGTCATCGGGCAGCCTGCCAGCTATCCTGGCCCCATCATCAGCGCGCATCCTGACTGGGCCGGTTATGACAATCAGGGCAATTTGATCCTGCCCGGACAGGCCAAGCCCTTTCTCGATCCGGCTAATCCTGAAGTTCGTCAGTACCTGTTCGACTTGCTCAGCGAAATTGCCAGTCGGTACGATGTAGACGGCATCCAGTTTGACTACATTCGCTACCCTTTTCAAGATCCGGCTAATAACCGGCTGTTTGGCTATGGCACTGCTGGCAGGCAGCAGTTTCATCAGCTCACGGGCGTCGATCCGATCATTCTTTCTCCCCATGCCAGCGGCGGCGATGCCCAGCTACAGCAGTATTATTGGAACCAGTGGAC
The DNA here is from genome assembly GCF_002286735.1 of Leptolyngbya sp. BC1307. Classification (GTDB taxonomy): domain Bacteria; phylum Cyanobacteriota; class Cyanobacteriia; order Phormidesmidales; family Phormidesmidaceae; genus Phormidesmis. Next base: position 50,143 of record NZ_NRTA01000011.1, on the reverse strand, counting down.
GGCCTTTCGCACTGAGCAGATTAGCTCTTTTGTCGCTGAAGCCTCTCATCGCCTGCGCCGCCAGCGGCCTAATCTGATCCTGTCGGCGGCAGTTTTTGCTGACGACACGTACAAGCGTCAGCAAACGATTCAGCAAGACTGGGAGACTTGGGCCGATCAGGAGCTGATCGATTGGATTGTGCTGATGAGCTATGCCAGTACGACTCAGCGATTTGAGGAGCTGATCCGTCCCTGGATAATGGAGTCTAGCTATCGGTCTACGCTGGTGATTCCGGGGATTCGGCTGCTGAATTTGCCAGCGGCGATCGCTTCCGAGCAACTGCAACTGCTGCGTGATTTGCCGACCAGCGGCTATGCTCTCTTTGCTGCTGATAATCTCAATAGCGATGTTCAGGCGATGCTGGCCCGTACCCAGCAAGACCCCGATCAGGCTTTTTCTGCGCAGACGCCTTTTGTCACAGCGGCTGCTCGCTACGAGTCGCTACAGCGCGAATGGAGCTGGCTGCTGACCAATCAACAGATTCACGGCGATTCGCGGCGGCTACAGCAGTGGGCGAACGAGGTCAATCAGCTAGGGACGGCGTTAGCGGCGCTGGCGGAAAATCCTTCGGATCGCGGGCTAATGGGAGTGCGATCGCGTCTTAATACGCTAGAAAGGTCGCTGGCTAGCAGTCTCACCGTAGAAGCGGCTAGCCCTGCCTATCGGCTGCGGGCCTGGCAAAACCGGCTCACCGCGATTGATCGTCTGCTCACTCACGATGGAGCCGGATCGAATTCATCAAGTTAACTATCTTTTGGGTTTCAACCCTGCGATTGACTGCCTGTTGATCTACTAAAGAGCTTGACTGACAAACTCTTTCAGTCAGAACCCGGCCTCAACAGAGTAGGTTACATCATTTATCACAATGTCTATATGGATAGATACCTCATCTCGCATCAAGGGCTTGTAAAATCCTGTAAAACGTTTTTTAGGGAAGCTAAGAACAATAAAGAATCTAGAGAGATTCTTGTGAACACCGGATGGCAACTCTTTGAGAAAGTTGTTCGACTGTGCTTAGCCTTAATCTCTGGAATTTTGATAGCTCGATACCTTCAACCCGAGCAATACGGCGTCTATAACTATGCTCTAGCTTTCATAAGTTTCTTTGCGGCTGTTTCTAACCTGGGCTCCAACCAAATTGTCGTTAAAGATCTTGTACAAGAACCTGAGCATCGTCAGGAAATTGTCAGCACGGCTATAGCACTCAGACTTTTCTCAGGCATTTCTCTATCGATTTCAGCCAGCGGCATATCTCTCGTCTTTATCGAAGATAAGACTGTACAGATATTAGTCATCATATTTTCTTTGCAGATGATCTTCAGAGCTTCTGAAGCCATTGAGTTCTTTTTTCAATCAAGGATGGAATTTAAGTGGATTGCCTGCGCTAGGAATCTGGCCGCTGGCGTTGCCACTGTTTTGTTAGTACTTGCCATCATAAAAGACCAGTCAATTTTTGTATTGGCCGTAATCTCTAGTGTTGAATTTTTGGCATCTTTGCTTTTTCTATCTGCGATTTACATAAAACAAAATCATTTCTTCAGCCTTGCTCATATCTCGCTTAGCAGGCTAAAAAGTATTCTCAGAGCTAGCTGGCCACTCATTTTTTCAGGGATTGCTATTACAGTCTACATGAGAGTAGATCAGCTCATGATCAGCAGTATGTCAGGTAATGCTGAGTTGGGTTTGTACTCTGCCGTAGTTCGGTTAACCGAAGCTTTTTGCCTTATCCCTCTCGCATTCATTCAGTCTACATTTCCTAAGCTTATTCGGCTAAAAGAGCAAAACGAGCAGGCATTTTACAGCGCTCTCCAAAATTTGTATAACAAGGTTAGCCTAATGGGATACGCTTCTGTGTTGTTTGTATCCCTATTTTCGAAAGAACTTCTAGGCATTTTATATGGAGATACTTACATCGAAGCAGCGCCCCTTTTCTCCTTGCTTATTTGGAGCGTTATGTTTATGACATTAGGAGTCGCTCGTGGTTCATTTATGGTGACGATGAATTTGACTGGGCTTTATTTTAAGACTGTGGCGATCGCTAGCATCATCAATATCATTCTCAACTACATTCTAATACCAGAGTATGGTGCCTTTGGAGCCGCCGCCGCTACAGTTGTCTCGTACTGGTTTGCTGTGCATGGAGCCTGTTTTTTCTTTCGCCCTCTCCACAGAACTGGCAACATGCTGACGAAATCTCTTATTTTTGTTAGATGAATTTGATCTGACCATATAAGTAGCTTTGCCTGCCGGGGCTATCTACGAAACAACAGCCAATCTATAGAAAGATGTGTTGCAGGTTTTCGCAAGTAGTTCATAGCCTTGTTCCTGTAAAAACTGAAAAGTCTTAGATTGGCCGGGCAAAGCCCCTAAAGACGTGGCTAATTCTTCAACGAGGAGAACTGTAGGCTTGTATCTAAGCCAGTCATTAGATAGCAAAACTTGGTAGTCTAAGCCTTCTACATCGATACTTAGAAAGTCAATTGTTTGGTCTTCAGGCAAATGTGCTTCTAGAAGATCAGATAGCTTTTGCGTTTTGATCGTCTTGCGATCTACAATTTTATAGCCACGAATCGTATCTCTATCAGTAGAAATAGGCTTTGAGAATCCATTCAGGGCAGGATCATTGAACATATAGTAGGTCAATTCTTCTGAGACATTGGAGATAGCTGCCTCGATGTTCATGTCCTTTGGTCTAATTTCTTCAAACAATTTCATACTTCCTGGCATTGCATCGATATTGATACCTCGCCAGCCCTTTAAGTAAAAGAAGTATGTATTTGAAAAACGCTGTGGGTGATGTGCCCCAACATCGATATAAAATCCTTCCTTCTGTTTTTCGAATATGCGATTTAGAACTAAGTCTTCGCCTTCTTGAGCAAAAGATAGATTGTAAGGGCAGGATATATACTTGGAATATATCGAATAGCGGCGTTTAAGTAGAAAAGTTCCTAAAGCACTGCTAAGTCGTTGATATATTTTCGTCAAAGGATGCCTACCTGAATCATTGTCTGCCAACACTATTCTCGCTTGATAGAATTTATAAAGTTTGATGTCGTGATGCCTAAACGTAATAGGATCGATCACCGTCTGCGCTTATTAAAACGCGCCTTGCCCTATATACCAACCGTGTAGAACTCAGTACCGTAAGTCTTTTTTCCTACATGTGCCTCAGTCGGGCACTCTATCAGCGGCTAGTTTCAAAAAATGCTTATTTCTCCCTCTACAGGGCTTTGTATGCACCAACATTCAACCAGCGTCCCGATTGTACTGATAGTTTTTAATAGACCTAGCCCGACAAAGAGTTTATTGAGCGTAGTCACCCGCATTCAACCATCTAAAGTATTCATCATTGCAGATGGCCCACGTCCTAACCACCCAACTGATAGAGAAAACTGCCAGGCCACTCGCGATCTCATCGATAAAGCCCAGTGGAAAGGAGAAGTGCTCACTAACTATGCTGATGTTAATTTAGGCTGCAAAGCCCGTATATCTACTGGTCTTAGTTGGGTGTTTGATCAGGTTGATCAGGCTATCATTCTCGAAGATGATTGCCTGCCGCATCCTTCATTCTTTCGCTTCTGCCATGAGTTGCTGGAGTATTACCGTGAAGATGAGCGCGTTATGGCTATCTCAGGAGATAACTTTCAGTTTGGACGAAGACGGACGCAGAACAGCTATTACTTCTCTCGATATCCTCACTGTTGGGGCTGGGCAACTTGGAAACGAGCCTGGCAACACTATGACGCTGACATGACTCTATGGCCACAGGCTAAGAGCAGCCATTGGCTAGATGGCATCCTGCACGATGCTGCTGCTGTTAAGTACTGGCACCATAAGTTTGAACAAACCTATACTAAAAAAATCGACACATGGGACTATGCTTGGACGTTAGCCTGTTGGCTGCAGAGCGGCCTGTGTATTTTACCCAACACTAATCTGGTGTCTAACATCGGTTTTGACGCTGGGGGCACTCACCACACTCATAGTCATTCGCCCTTTTTCAATATGCCGACTGTGGAAATGCCTTTCCCCTTGAACCATCCTCCTACAGTTCTAAGAAACGCTCAGGCTGACAGGTTTACGCAAGCTCATCAGTTTGGTTTACTTTCCCGCAGCCGTAGAAAAGTGCGGGCTGTACTGAACCTGTAAAATCAAATCAAAAAATGTTAGTTCAACACAGTTTTGGGCAATATCTATTTGTCTAGGATAGGGCGATTGCTTGTGAATGTTCTGACTTGTCCGATATGTAACCACAGCAAACATGACTCTCTTCATCGACTTCAGCAGGGAGATTTGATGAGCTGCGGTAAGTGTCAAGTTGTTTTCTTCACGCCTATGCCTACAGCTGAAGAGCTGGAGTTTTTTTATAACAACGGATATCACGATAATTTTAGCAAGAGCACGATGGTTGGCTGTTCTTTTGCTGAAAATCGCTATGCAGCATTAGAGGCGTTACTCAAGACCCATTTGCCTTCACTAATCGATGCTCCGAACAAATCGCTATTAGATGTTGGCTGCGGCACTGGCGACTTTTTGAAGATTGCCCAGCAGGCAGGATGGCGCATTTCAGGAACAGAGCTGGGTCGAGATGCGGTTGAGCAGGCGACACAAAAGCTGGGTGACTGCGTTTTACAGGGCGATATTTTCACTCTTGACCTACCGGCTAACGCTTACAGCCTGATTACGAGCTATCACGTCATTGAGCACTTACTTGACCCGGTGAAGATGCTTAAGCAATGCTACCAGCTGTTGTCTCCTGAGGGAGCTTTGTTCGTCGAGACCCCCAACATCAATAGTATAGGCGCTCGGATCAGAGGTTCCAAGTGGTCTCATATCATTCCACCGGAGCATATCATTTACTTCTCACCTCATTCACTAAAATACGCTTTGCACAAGGCTGGATTTAACCGGGTTCTGATACTCACTAGCGTACCTCAGACTATTGAGAGCATTCAGGATTGGCCAGTTTTCTTTAAAGGCATCGCGAGTTCTCTTTACCACCTTGCGCCAAAGCTGGGTATGGGCGCGGCTCTCCAGGCGATCGCATTCAAAGACTAACGCTGGCTAATACCCTCTAGCACCCCCTATGCAACTGCTATACACGCTTACCGGTTATCCTCCCGCTATTGGAGGTGCCCAAATTCATCAGCATCTCTTAGCCCAACAGATAAACAAAAACAGTGCCGTACAGGTGGTGAGCCATTGGCAGCACAATCGCTCTGATTGGCTTTTAGGAACAACTCTCCGGGCACCTCAACAGCCCAACAGCTACGTTGTAGATGGTGTACCGGTGCATCGCATGGGTATATCACTTCTAGAAAAGCTGAAGATGGCCCCTTTTTTGCCCACTTACTATCCACTGATGAAGCTGTCTCTACCGGTTATCGCCAGCACATTAGAGAGTCACCTCACCCCCTTCGCCAAGGCAGCCAGCCTGATTCACAATGTTAGGATCGGACGAGAGGGTCTAACGGCGGCTTCGCTGCAAGCAGCCCGCCGTCGGGATATCCCTTTTGTCCTGACGCCAGTACATCATCCGCGATGGGTGGGTTGGCGATACCAATGCTATACCAGTCTTTATCGCCAAGCTGATGGAATTTTTGCATTAACTGAGTCTGAAAGGCAGATTTTAATCGGCTTGCAAGTCAAACCAGAGCGTATTCATGTCATCGGTCATGGCCCTGTTATTTCGGAAGCTTATGATGCTCAAGCCTTTCGACTGAAATATGGCATAGAAACCGAAGCCCCGATCATTCTATTTTTGGGACAGCACTACGAATATAAGGGCTATCGTCAGCTTTTGAAGGCAACAAAGCCTGTCTGGGAGAAATATCCCAATGCCCATTTTGTATTTGTCGGGCCTGCTGTTAAAGACTCAGAAAAAGTATTTTCGCTCAATGTTGACCCCCGCATTCATCGTTTAGGCAGCGTTAGCTTGCAAGAAAAAACTAGCGCTTTAGCTGCGTGTAGTCTGCTTTGCTTACCCTCTAGTCAAGAGAGCTTCGGCGGTGTTTACACAGAAGCCTGGATGTTTAAAAAGCCTGTCATTGGCTGTCATATTCCAGCGGTAGCAGAAGTCATTGAAGAGGGTGTCAATGGTTTCCTAATACAGCAAGAAACCAGCCAAATCACTCAGCGCATATTAGATCTTTTAGACAATCCTGATTTGGCAAAATCTATGGGATCTGAAGGGCACGCAAAAGTTCAACAGCTTTATACATGGCCAATTATTGCGCAGAGAGCAATGAACGCCTACACCAAGATCTTGACTGGGGCAGCAAGTTTGAACAAATGACGCCTAAGCAGCGGCAGCAGATAGGAAATGCCTATGCGGCCAATCACATACAGACATGTTGACAGTAACAAAATAGCTGAAGTTGCATTGCTGTCTCGGCGGGCATACTAAAGCTTAGAAAAGATTTTCAGTAGATGCACAAATTTACAGGTCTATGTGCAGTCTCACATTGACACATTCTGAAAGTTCATGGCGCAGCGCATTTTACGGACAGACATCAGTCAGACGACTTACGAGCAAGCCTGCGATCGCATCCAAACCCTCATTCAAACCCGGCAGTCTAGCTACATTGTCGCTGCCAACGTCCACGTCGTAATGATGGCCTACTGGCATCGAGAATACCGGCATATTCTGGGCAAAGCCGCCCTGGTCACACCCGATGGCATGCCGCTGGTGATGGGAATGCGCTGGCTCGGTGCGCGCCATCAGCCGCGTGTGTATGGGCCTGATCTGATGCTAGCCTGGTGCGATCGCGCTGCTAAAGCCAACCTCCCTATCTATCTGTATGGCAGCACCCCCGAAACGCTTCAGCGCCTGTCTGAAAAACTACATTACACCTTCCCTCATCTGCGCATTGCCGGGACGCACTCACCGCCCTTTAGAGCCCTCACCGCTGAGGAAGAAGCTGCCGACATTGCCCGCATTCAGCGCTCAGGTGCGGCAGTCGTCTTCGTTGGCCTTGGCTGCCCAAAACAAGAAGAGTGGATGTATCGCCAACTGGGTAAGCTAGATGCAGTCATGATCGGTGTCGGCGCAGCCTTCCAGTTCCACAGCGGTGAAATTACCCAAGCCCCTCGCTGGATGATGCGGCTCAGCCTCGAATGGTGCTTTCGCCTGGCCAAAGAGCCCAGACGGCTGTGGTCTCGGTATCTGCTGACCAACACTGCTTTTGTCTGTCTATTTTCGCAGCAGATAATTAAGCACCATTTGAGAACAATTGCCCAACGCTTTAGATACTCAAAGTCGTTGGCTAAGTAAGTTGGCAACCTCTGAAGTATGAAAACTCGGCCCGCCAAGCCCAAATCCACGCCTCAGTCAGACATTCGTGCTTCACGCCTCTCTCTGCGATCATGGCTGCCTGCGCGTAGAAAACTAAGAGGACTAGGGCTGGTTTTGAGCGATGCGATCGCCATGGCCACTGCCTGGAAAATTGCTCAGTTTCTCAACCAGTTTTACTCTCCCTTGCCGAGTTCTTTTGTCTGGTGGGTCTGGTTGGGGTTGCCTAGCTTATTTTGGCTATTTGCGCTCTCGACGCTCGCCCTATTTGCTCACCACCGGCTCTATAGCCATACTCACGCCGCTAGAGACTATGCCAAAGCTGCTCAGCTTATCAGCTATGTGTATCTGGCTTCTCTCCTGCTGAGCTATTTTTACGATCCGCATCTCAACCCGCCCCGGTCGCTCTTCTTTTCGGCGTGGTTCAGTAGTATTGCGATTGTGGTCTTTGCTAGAGTACTCACAAACCTGTTGCTATGCCGCTTTGAAGCTTGGCAAAAGCCAACGGCTGTTTTTCTGATTGCCCCGGCCAATCGACTACAGATTCTGTCTGAAATTGTTACGAAACAGCCGCACTATCGAATTGTCGGCGCAGCGATCTCGTCTACTGCCCATTCGCCCGCCATTTTTCAATCTATCGTCAGACTTCAGCCTGAAGAAGTCTTGGCAGAAAATATCCCCAATGCTGAACTTGCCTCTCGCCTGTTTTGGCGGCTGCGGAGCGCTGGCATTGTCCTCAGGCTATTACCCTCTAGCCGGGAGATGATTTACCGGCGAGGCATACCCGAAATTTTTGCGAGCTTACCCACGCTCAAAATCGAATCTTCCTTTTTTCGCGGGTTTGACTACTGTATTAAGCGCTGGCTTGATGTTTTGCTGGCGGCGGTGACTGTTTTGCTAGGCTTGCCGCTCTTTTTGGTGATTGCGATCGCCATCAAAGCCTCTTCTCCCGGCCCCATCTTTTTCCGCCAGGAGCGCACAGGGCTACACAGCAAAGTTTTCCAGGTTTGGAAATTTCGCACGATGGTCGTCAATGCCTCTCACCTGCAAAGCAGCCTGGAGCAGCAAAACGAAAACCCAGACGGCGTCATGTTTAAGATCGCCTGTGACCCTCGGATTACGCCTATTGGCAACTTTCTTCGCCGTACCAGCCTAGATGAGCTGCCGCAGCTTTTTAACGTACTGCTAGGCCAAATGAGCTTGGTCGGGCCAAGGCCGCTGCCGCTGCGAGATACTTCACTGTTTGAGCCCTGGCATCATATTCGCCATCAGGTGCTGCCGGGTATCACCGGTCTCTGGCAAATCTCAGGGCGATCAGATATCAAAAGCTTTGACGACGCTGTCCGGCTCGATCTTCACTACATCGATAACTGGTCGCTCAATCTGGATCTGGAGATATTACTCGAAACCATCAAAATAGTTTGTTTGGGAAAAGGGGCATATTAAGCCCGACAATCCTATTTTTTCAATCGCTATGGAACTGACAGAGGGTGCGCCGTCTCTACCCAAGCTAAATATTTCGTCAACTGTCTGGAAAGGTCAGTGGATGGGCGTTCTGGGATTGGCCTGTATACTGGCTTTTAGCTGGATTCCCAACAGCTATTACATGATGGTGGGTTGGCCGTGGATTTTGCTGTGGCAAGCGGCTTTTTTACTGTTGGGCGCTTGGAATATATGGGCTATTCGCCAGTTTTCGGTACCTTATCGGCTGTTAGGGTATGGGCTAGATTGGGCGATTGGCGTGGCGGTGGCTGCCACTGTCATCTCGGCACTCGCAGCCGAGTTTAAGGCGGTAGCGCTTTGGAACGGACTGCTGTTTGGCAACTATGTCATTGCCCTCTATCTGTTGGTCAACTGGCTACGTCAGGGGCTCTCTAGAAGGGCTCTCTGGTTTTCCCTGTCGTTGGCTGGCGTTGTTACTAGCCTCATCAGCCTGTCATTTTGGCGACCCACGCCCGATATGTGGCTGTCAGATGATTTCTACGCGGCGCTGCGCAACCCGCTACCCCTGGGCCATCACAACTTTGTTGGAGGGTATGAACTGCTGCTGCTGCCAATGACTGCTAGCTTATGCCTGTCACAGCGAGGGTGGAAAAGGGGAATAGGGTTCGGCGCGACCCTGATTGTCGCCGCCGCCCTTTATGTCAGCGGTTCACGCGGGGCTATGGTAGGCGCTCTGGCAGTTGTTCTATTAGGCGGGCCGATTTTTCTCTGGCTGCATCGCGCTCAGGCCAACCGGCGCTGGCTGATGGGTAGCGCCGTTGTGTTAGCGGTGGTTCTGGCGATCGCTGCCAGTAATCCTCGGATGCGAGGGCTGTTTACGGTGTCGGCTTCGTCGCAGCTAAGTCAGACCTCTTCGGTCGTGATAGCAGATGGCCCGGCACGCGATCGCCTGTTCATGCTGCAAGCGGGACAAAATATCTTTTCTACTCACCCGCTGACTGGCATCGGCCCTGGCAATCTATCTCGCGTTTATAATCTCTACCGGCCTATTGAAGTCGGCAACGGGCTAGAACTGGTGCAACAGCTGCACAACACACCCGCGCAGATTCTGGTAGAGCTGGGAATTCTCGGCATAATTGCCTACGGCAGCTGGCTAATTGGGCTCTTTGCACTTAGCATCCGGCTGCATCGCCACCTCTCTCAGCCCGCTGATCGCTATCTCTTTTACGGTATTTTCGCTAGCTATCTGGGCTATGGCGTTTCTAGCCTGACCGACTATCAGCTAGAAAATATTGGTATCAGCAGCACTTTATTGATTGCGACTGCACTACTGATCAATCTTGGTGACACCTATATAGACGGAATGGACATAGACGGAATAGACGGATCTGCCCTATTATCAAAACCAACCGCGCTTTCTCGGCAGGGCCGCCGCTGGCTGAGCTTGGGCATATTAGCTTTTCTATGCATGAGCTTTCAGCTGTGGATCAGAGCTGACGCAGGGCTATACCTCAGTGGCGCTGCCATTAAAGATATAGAGGCTCGCGATTTGGTTGAGGCCGATGCCAAATGGTTTAAGGCAGGCGCTTTGGCCAGTTGGGACCCTACTTATCCGGCTCTCGCTGCCGAACAGCTCATTCTGCTTGGGGCGGGCGCAGCCAACCAGGCAGATCAGACAGCCCTAACCCAATCGGCCATTGAATATATAGAGTCAGCACTGGAAGCCGCGCCTAACGATACCTGGCTCAACCAGAATTTGGCGGTCCTGTATCTCGAAAGTAACAAGCCTGAAAAAGCGGAGTTCTACGCTCGGCGAGCTGCGCAGCTCTCTCCACGCAACTTTAACTACACCTATTACACGCTGGCCTCAGCTTATTTACAGCAAAACAAAGTTGATCAGGCGATCACAGCCCTTTCGCTAGAAGGAATGGCCAATCCTGATTTTCTGATTGCCAACATCTGGACGGAGGAGCCCTTTGCTCAGCTATTGCCGAGCGTCTTAGACAAAACGCTGAATCGCGATCGCCAGACGCTCTCCCAGACAAACCCCGCATCTGCCGAGTACAAATGGTTGAACGAACAGCTAGCTATGCTCAGCTGGTGGCATCAGCGATCGCTAGATGGCGTCGATAGGTCAAAGCTGCGCCCTTTAGCACAGGCAATACTAGAAGCTGAAGAGCAGCCTAAAAAGGCTCTGAATACGGTAGAACAGCAGCTAAAGCTAGATGAAAATGACCCTACCTTGCGGCTCTTGCAGGTATGGCTAGCACCTGACCAGTATTTAGACAGCTATCTACAAGACTTTGAGGGCACTCAGCAAGAAAAGGATCTCCTGATCAAACATATCAGACAAAATCGAGACATTCGTACTTGGATGAACTCGGTTCTGAGCCCGTCATCGCCGCGCCTGAGATATGGCCTTGGCTTTGCCTATCGCAACTTGTCAGCTAACAATGTGAAACAAATTCTATATCCCGGAAGGCTGAACATGAGCTTCTTTGCAGAATTACTGGGTCTGTTCGAAGAATCGCCAGTTGTCTTTCCGCAGCTCGACCAAACAATATCAGCAGTCAAGACAGAAGACTTGTCTCTACCGCCGCTCAGCGAGACTCGCTTTCAGCTTCCCAAGGCATAAACAGTTCACATTGCCAACTCATTCAACTTATAGCCAATCAATCATGCTGTTGAGCAATCGTTCTTTAGATCGTGGGCGTGTCCTTACTGGGATAGGGGGTGTCAGCCTATTCATTTTCTACGGCTTGTTCACACTGATGCCCAATAGCAACAGCCTGATGGTGAAGTGGCCCTGGGTGCTGGGGTGGCAGCTTGGTCTAGCGTTGGGGCCAATAGCGCTGATAGTTCAGCTATGGCAGCAAAAGTCTTTAACTAGACTTGGCAACAAACTGGATTGGCTAGCGGGCGGCTGGCTGCTGTGCCTGGCTCTGAATGTGGGCTTTGCTAGCTTTGTTCATCAGGCCGGTTGGTATGCTTGGGCGGTGGTATGTGCGATCGCCATCCTATACGCTCTCACCCAATGGCTCACCTCTTCTATTCGTGTCAGCCGGTTACTGCACTTTCAAGGAGCGCTAGCGATCGCGTTTGCAGTCCTCAGCCTGACGCTGTGGACTGCGCAAACCGCGTTACCTTACCTGGATACGCTCGCCAGCCTCAAAAGCTACGGCATCTCCAGAAGTTTCGACTGGCAGATTGTCAGCTTGCGCAACTGGTATCCGATTGGCCATCAAAACTATGTGGCGGGCTATCTTATTTTGTCTTTGCCACTACTGTTGGGCCTGAGCATTTTGCACAAAGGCCAGCAGCGCGTTTTGTGGGGGGCAGGCTTTTTGGTTGGCCTGGTTTGTTTATACACAACTGCTTCTCGTGGCAGTTGGTTTGGCCTGCTTACCAGCGTGGCGACTTTTTGCATCGTCTTTGCCTGGCGCTATCCGCAGCGTAGAAAACTACTCAGCATAGCCACTCTCATGGGTACAGGCGGACTCCTGTTCTGGATCTTTGGTAATGATCGGCTGCGGACTTTGTTACTCTCTGCGTTTACAGGCAGCGACAACAATGAGATTGCTTACCGAGTCGTCACCAACACCACAGGCTGGCTGATAGGAAGAGATCACTGGCTCTTTGGCGCAGGGCTAGGCAACGTAGCGCTGCTCTATCAAAAATATTTGCCTGATTGGGCGGGTCAGTCAGCGGAGCTTACTTATCAGCTACACAGCACACCCGCGCAAATCTGGGCTGAGTTTGGGCTAACCGGCAGTCTTTTGGCCTTGGGCAGTTTCTGTTTGCTAGCCTATCTCAGCTTGCGCTGGTTTCGTAGAGGTCAGTATTCGCCTGACACCTTTGTGCTGGTTGCGAGTCTCTGGAGCGGTCTGCTGGGATACGGCGTGTTTAGCCTGAGCGATTATCAGCTAGACAATCTCTGTATCAGCGGTACCCTGGTCATTTTTATTGCAGTACTGGCGTTTTATTTGAGAGCAGGACTTGAGACGCAACCGAGCTATACGGTCAGACGGCTTCCGGTTGCAGTTTTGGGCATCAGTCTTTTAGTTGTTGTCTCTGTTTGGCTATACCCTATTCATCGGGCCTGGATGCTCTCTAGCCAGGGCTTTACAAGGCTAGCGCAAGCAGACATGGCGGGCTTTGTTGACAAATTAGAAGACGCTCATCGATTGGCCCCCTGGGAACCTTACTACCCTTATCAGCTGGGCTGGAATCTGGGAGAGCAGGCCTATCTCACGTCAGATGTGCGGCAAAGAGAGATGCTACAAGCGCTCAGTACTGAATGGCTGGAGAAGGCGATCGCCATTTCGCCCTATCAGGAGTTTGGCTATTCTAATCTGGGTTGGCTGCTGGTCAATACCCAACCGGAGCGGGCCGTCGCTGCTTTCTCTCAGGCTGCTCAGCTGGTTCCCAGTAAAAAAGGGAGCTTCTTTGCTTTAGGCTATGCGCTGTTGCAGAGCAACCGATTAGACTTGGCCATCGAAGCGATAACGCTAGAGCTGCTCCGCAATCCACTGCTGCTGACTAGCCCGATCTGGCGATCGCCCGAGCTAGAACCTGTCTTTCCCCAAGTTCTCTCAGCCTTTGAACAAACCTGCACGCGCTTTATAAATGAGTCCTCTGCCGAACTGAAACCCTACTTTTATCAGATCCGAGGCGGATTGCACTGGTGGAGAGGCAACTTTGACCAGGCCAGAGCAGACTTTAGCCATACGTCTAACCCGCTCAATTCTATAATGCTCTCTCTCGGAACAGAGACGCCCGTCAGTCTCCTAGCACCTTCATCGCCCGCCGAAGCCGCTGCTATGGGCTGGCTAGACGCAGACAAAAAAGAATCAGCGTTCTACAAGGCGCTGTTGCTGTCAAATCCTTCGGAGTATGCCTACCCGGAAAGCTATCTGGCGCAGATGAGTCAGGAAATTGCGCAAAGTGCTGAGAGGTCAGCTAGTTTCCATCAGTGGCTGACGGAGATGGCCCCGGTGCGATCGCAGCGAAACCAGCGGCTAGGGTTTGGTGTGCTCAGCCGTCATATCGATGGCCCGCTGCCCAGCGACTTTGCCCCCCGACTGGAGAATGTGCTGATGACGCAGTTTTTTGGCGATCTTTTTCCGGCAGAGATCTACAATCCTGGCTTGGACCAGTTGCTAGCTCCGCTAAGGGAGCAATTGATAAATCAGACCGAGTAAATCAGGCCGAGCCGTGGACGAGTTCAAAAACCGCGTACAGTCTCTGGTAGATCAAGGCTGGGAGAAGTATCTGGCTAGAGCCTATCGCTTAGTCAAAGCGTCTGGACAGCTAGATCATAAGATTACGCAGAGCAAGCTTGCTGAGGTCGGTCAAAATATAGCGCTATACCAGGAAACAGATCAGCTATTTGGTCGGCTGCAGCAGAAGATTCACAAGATAGACGATGGCATCGAACTTGAGTTCTACCTAATTTCTGGGGGATTTGTGGAGATTCCCCGTAATACTCCCCTCGCAAAAGACTTCAGGCGGATGTGGGCTGCGAGTTTCACTATGGCGAGTCTGGTGAGATTGAATTTTTGAAAAAACAGATGACCCATGCGGAGAAAACGCGCTATTTGTACTACATCTCTCAGGGCATCGAAGGCGCTGAGAATGAGAAAGACCTGGTCTACAACTTTCAAAGCTCAAATGCAGAAGATCTGCACGTTCCTTTAGACCAGGTGATTTACGTGGGGGACGGGGCTTCAGATGTTCCTTGTTTTGATGTGATGGGTCAGTATGGCGGTATGTCTATTGGTATTTATGGTGAAGGTCATAGTGCCAAAGACTGGGAAAATTTAGAAAGTATCACTAAGACTCAAAAGCTCTCTAATCTGGTGCCTGCCGGGTATAAGGAGGATTCGGAGCTGGTGCGATCGCTCTACCTTTGCGTCGAGTGTATTGCGAAAAGAATTGCGCTGCGCAAACTCCGCGAAGAAGGGATACAACAAAGTGATAGAAAAGTGCTTTGTTGTATCCCTATGAACTCATTCAATAGACATAGGGTAAACCTCTCTATATCAACGATGTTCCGCCTGCTGAGGGAGAGGTAAGTACATCATTATTTAATACCATAAAGATGTAGATGCAAAATAAAGACTGAAATGGTGAATCCCCTAACAATTATTACCCGCTATCGCAAGCCCTTTGCGGGCCTACTGATGGCAGCTTCTCTCACTGTGGTAGCGGCCTGTGCGGAGACGCCGTCAGAGACCACTACCTCAGAGGAAGCGTCCGAGAACGTGACGACTGAGGAGTTGTCGGGTGGGGCAGAAGGTCTAATTGGTCAGACGGTATCGCTTCGCGCAGAGGTTGAGGAAACCATTGACGATACTTCATTCTTACTTGAAGACGACCAGCTGTTTGGGGGCGAAGATGTCTTGGTGATCAACGCTTCTGGCGAGCCTTTTGTGCTAGTTGAAGGCGACGATACTGAGGTGCAGGTAACCGGCGAAGTGCAGCAGCTCGTAATCGCTGACTTCGAGACAGAGTATGGCCTAGACCTGGATCCGACTCTATATGCTGACTATGAAGATCGACCGGTTGTTGTGGCTCAGTCCATTGCCCTTTCTCCTGACCCTGGTGATCTAACGAGTAATCCAGAAAAGTACTACAACCAAAGAATCGCAGTCGCTGGCGAAGTAGAAGACAAGCTTTCACCGACTACGTTTACCTTGGAGGAAGAGCGACTGTTTGGCAGTGAGGATCTATTGGTTCTTACACAGGGTGTTACTCCTGAGACCCAGGATGGAGAAGAGGTCACGGTTACAGGCGTTCTGCGTCCATATGTGAAAGCTGAATTTGACACTGAATACGATTTGGACTGGGATCTTTCTGTCCAAGAGCAAATCGAGGCAGAGTACACCGAGAAGCCTGTATTTGTTGCAGATGGTGTCTACCCTTCCGCGATGTAGTCCACTCACATAGGTAGTCTACTCACATAGGTAGAGTATCTTTTCGAAACGCTACTCTACCTAGTTTCTCGTTTACAGACTGTGATTAAGAAGCGCCCGCGTGAACTTCATATGGGTGCTTTTAATCGAGAAAAACTGTATCGTGAAGGTATTGCATTCCTGTCGTCGTATGCCTTCTCCTCCGAGGAAGATTCGTTTAGACTCGTTACCTGCTGATGAGCGTCCTACATCTCCTCATGCTGCCATTAGTCCTGACGCGATGGAGCATGTTGCTGAGCTCAGCGAGATCAATACTTCGTACGCTATTTTAATGGTTACCTCTGGGGTACTCGCAGCGATCGCGATGCTGACGAATTCGATTCCTGTATTAATTGGGTCTATGATCATCGCACTAGCAAAATATCAACAGCCAGCAATAGCAGCAGGGATACTCCCGCCTTCCACTTCCAGTCGCCTAAGTTCATAGAAAATAGACCTACCGCGCAGGCCGCGCAGGATGCTGCAAAGAGATTTAAACCTGTGTCTTGAATCCAGGCCTTTTCGGTAATTGCCAGAGCACTGATCGTTTGAGCAATTGGATTATAGCCGTCTACAGCTACAATTCCAATAAAATCAGTCAGTAGCCCACTGATGCATCCAACCATGCCGACTAGGCCGCAGATAAGGTACAGCCTCGAATTCTGTCGTCTTTTATGCATCAGACAAACCAATCTGTTATATCGGGATTTAAATACGATGAGGCTTTAGGTCTCCAGTGTGAAAAGTGTCAGCTCTGGCGGACAGAACAGGCGAATTGGAATAATGCTCATGCCAATACCTACGTTGACATAGAGATTGTTGCCCGGTTTGCCGTAGCTGTCTTCTACCCAGCCGTCAGCATAGACTTTGTCATCCTGAGTAAATCGTAGCCAGGACCATTGAGGAGAGTTGGGCAGGCGGATTTGCCCGCCGTGAGTATGGCCAGCCAGGGCTAGCGGAGCCATATTTTCAGGAAAGAATTCGAAGTCGTCTGGATTGTGCATCAGGGCAACCCTGGGACTCCCTTCTGGAATGTCAGCGAGAGCAGCTTCAACATTGTCTTGGTTGGCCCAAAGTGAATCAACAGCAGCTAAGTACAGCGGCTCACCGCCATCGGGTAGCTGCATAGCGACGGATTCATTTTCGAGAATAACAATACCGGCAGCTTCTAGCTCTGACTCTAAGCTGCTGGCGAGCTGAGTACCGGGCTCGGCTTTTTTGCTGCTCATGCCGTAGTCGTGATTGCCCAGCACTGCGTAGGTTGGGATGCCTGCATCGACTAAGGGCTTCACGATGCTGACTGCTTTCTCAATCTCGGCGCTGGGTTCAGGCTCGGCATGATAGATAAAGTCGCCGCTGATCAGGACGGCGGCAGGCTTCGCATCAATCATTTGCTCAACGCTGCGGCGAGCGGTGCCGGGGTTGCCTGCCCACATGCCCACTTGAAAATCTGAGAGCTGACCTATTTGCTTGCCTTCCCAGGCGGCAGGCAGGTTGGGAATTTTAGCAACTTCCTGCTCTGTGTTGAGCAGGCGCGGTTCGATAAGTCCCCAAATTACCAGCAGAGCAACTAACCCCCCAATGCTGGCAAAAATATATTTTATCTTCTGTGTGATGCCTTTCATGCCTATTATCTACTGCTCCTAACTCTCTGTGCATAAACAACAGCGTATGCCTTGAGGAGGACCGAATCTCTCTACACAATAGGAGATTTTTTCTGTATTCGGTAGGTTTGTTTGCAGCAGATAGATCTAGAATTGGTGCCTACGATTTTCCAGGTTGTAGGAGTCTGTCTAAACAACGGTAGAGAGATTGAGCGCTTCCATCCAAGGCAAGCCATGCAACTGAGCGCCAAAGAATTGGGCTAACGACTGGCCTGCTTTCTTCGCATCCGGCAGAAAGGCTCTGAGGTTGTTGACGATAGCCCAGGCATTGAGCATCGGGTCAATGCTGTCAGGCTTGCGAACAATACCTCGCTTTGAGCGGCGGCTTCAATCGTCCCTAAGGCATTGACAATCACCGCGTTGAAAGCGGCTTCATCGGTGTGCGCCATCCACTCGGTATACCAAATCAATTCTTCCTGGGAGAGCAGAAATAGGTAAATCTGCTCTCCATTTAACGTGGCAAACTTCTCATCGGTGAGAATATGGGCGGGGGGTAAGCCCCAGTCGCATGAGCAACAGTGACACCGGGATTAAATTGCCTAGCCATTGAACCAGATGCCACACCCAGCCCGGATGCCATCCTTCATCGGGATGAGACCATTCATAAATCTTCGCCGTCTCTCGCTGGCTTAAGCCCAGCCCCAAACTCATCTCTAGCAGCTTTCCCAGGCAGTCGGTATCTTGTCGCCGATAGCGGGCCATGAAGCTCGGCAAGACCGTGAATACGGCTTTACAGCACCGGCACTTCGCCCGACGCCATCGGCAACACCGCAATCTCGCCACCCCAGCCGCGCCAACGCCATCGGCGGTGGCTATGAACCGTATAGCAGGTCATGTCTGTGCAGTCTCGCTGATGCTGCTCGCGGCTGATTTGCGCCCTCAGCGGCGCTTGGATGTAGGCGATGTACGCTTGATGATGATCGCCTGCGTTAATCAGATCTAGATACGCCTGTTGGGTCGCCCCAAAGTAGACAATCGCAGTTCCGGTTTTGATTTTGACGCTTTGGAGGCATAGCTTTCTCTTTGTCAGGAATCTCTGAAGTCTATGCCCTCGCTGCGCTTTTGTCACTAGGCACCAATTCTAGATCTAGCTGTCAAGGCAGGCTGCTCTGTCTCAGGGCCGCGAGATGCAACAACCTCGGCAATCTGCGATTCGATTTCGTCTTTAACAATCTGGCGATATTCCAAAAAGTGTTCTATCTGCGCACAGACCGTCAGGTAGCTGGCAACACCGCCGCGATTGTGCTTAAACATTTGAATCAGATAGATCCAAAAGGTAGAGCGGGTCTCTCTTTCAATGCCTTGTTTCCAGCAGACAATGAACAGCGCTTTAAGCAAGTGCCAGTTGAAGGGTTCTTTGGCAGACTTGGGCTTTGGCCCCCGACTCTTGTCGTTGTAACAGGGCGCTTCACCTAAAATACGGTAGTGACGGTATGTTCTGTCTAGGTACTTCTGGGGGTCGTACAGATTCCAAAAGGCATCGACATACTCTTGAGCGACTTCTTCTACCGGGCGGGTCGGGACGAAGTTCATCAACGTCGTCTGGTGAATGTTGGCCGTTTCTTTACCAGCCAGTAATCGATTCTCTTTTTCTAATCGATGCCAGAGCGCCGTGTCGGGCAGCGCCTGCAACATGCTGAAGAGGGCCGTGGGAATGGAGCATTTCTCGACGAACTGGACGATGCGATCGCCCGCCCCCTTTTTCTCTCCATCAAAACCAATAATAAAGCCCGCCATCACCCGAATGCCCGTGCTGGCAATCTTATGAATCGACTCGCTGAGCGGATCGCGCACGTTCTGAAACTTTTGCGTCACCTTAAGACTGTCCGAATCAGGCGTTTCGACCCCCAGGAAGACCGCCCCGAAGTTACAGGCCGTCATCAGATCCATCATTTCCTGGTCATTGGCTAAGTCTACCGACGCCTCCGTTGAGAAGGTAAAGGGATAGCCTTTTTCCTTCATCCAGGGCACCAGCGCCTTGAGCATGAGCTTCACATTGCGCTTGTTGCCAATGAAGTTGTCATCGACCATGAAGATGCTGCGCCGCCATCCCAGCTCGTACAGGCATTCCAACTCGGCAATTAGTTGCTCAGGCGACTTGGTACGCGGCTTGCGGCCATACAGCACAATAATGTCGCAAAATTCGCACTGAAACGGGCAGCCGCGCGAAAACTGAATCGCCATCTCGGAGTAAGCGTTGAGATCGAGCAAATCAAAGCGAGGCACCGGGCTAGTGCCGACATCAGGCCGCTCTAGGGCACGGAAAGTTCCTGAGGTTTCGCCTTTTTCAATCGCTTCCACCAGCATCGGCAGCGTGATTTCGCCTTCATCAAGTACGCGAAAATCAGCGCCCGCTTCGATCACTTCGTGCGACAAGGCAGTGGCATAAGGCCCGCCGACTGCAACCGACTTTCCTCGGCGCTTAGCCTCGCGAATTTGCGCCAGCATGTCGGGCTTTTGTACAATCATGCCCGAAAAAATCACCAGCTCTGCCCAATCCCAGTCGGCCTCAGTGAGCGCTTCAACGTTGCGATCTACTAGCCGTAGATCCCACGTCTGGGGCAGCAGGGCCGCTACAGTCACCAGTCCTAATGGCGGCAAAATCGCCTTGCGTCCGGCTAACTCAATGGCTTTATCGAATGACCAAAAGCTTTTGGGAAACAGAGGATAAATCAGCAAAGCTTTCATAAGAAATGCCTATCTTATAGGGGGCTGTAAAACTGAATTGAGAACCGTCTAGCTATCTGTCAAAATGGCAGGCACTGTAGGTAAAGCGTCTAAAATATCGGCAGAAGATTAGTCAATTATCAGGCTAATAAATCAAGGATAAGGTATGCTGCAGTTTACAGACTATGGCATGCATACTGGTTGATGTCACCCTAGCACGTCAAAGAGAAAGCGATCGCTCCAGATAGAGCAGTTCTCCGCTATGGTGCCTGCAGATAAAAATCTGTGTGCGAGCGATCGCTCCTCAAGGTGGCCCGCCAGCATCAAAGCAACTCCGAGCAGGGTAGAAACCGGCCCTACATCAGCTCCAATCCTCCCCTTTTTTGATCCAGGTAGGCGTAAACACAGTTTCTGTTTTATGAATCTCTCGGGTTTTGGCGAACAGCTCAGCTTCTGTGAGGTTCCATTTTTTTAGCGTTCCGTCCAGGTCACGTTGAATGTCGCGCGCCCCTTGAAAGCCATCGTAGCGGATGCGTAATCGGGCCAATTCTGCCATGTTCAAGTGGTCGGCATTGCCTGCCATGACCGTATTCAGCGTCTCTCTATCTTTTCTGTACTGAGGGTGAAGATAATCTTTTTCACGTTGAACTTCTGTCATAGGAATTTACCAATAATTGTTCGTTGTTTAACTCAGTTGTTCTAGTGAAGGGACATTGTAAGGGTGATTGTCATCAGCTAGTGAGAGCCGCCGCATGGTGCCGAATATGATCGCCCATAAAGGTGGCAATAAAGTAGTAGCTGTGATCATAACCAGGCTGGCGGCGCAGCGTCAGTGGCTGCTTGGCCTGAGTGCAGGCGGCTGCAAACACTTCTGGCAGTAGCTGCCCCTGGGCCAAAAACGAGTCGTCCTCGCCCTGATCGATCAAAATTGAGTGCTGACTGCCCTGAGCGGCAACTAATTCGGTTGCGTCGTAAGCCTCCCACGCAGCCTTATCTGTTCCTAAGTAGCCAGTAAACGCTTTTTGTCCCCAGGCGCATTGAGAAGGGGCAGCAATCGGCGCAAAGGCAGAGATAGAAGCGTACTTGTCCGGATTTTTTAGCCCGCAAATCAGTGCACCGTGACCGCCCATAGAGTGACCAAAGATGCCAGCGCGATCGCCCTTCACCGAAAACTGCTGAGCAATCAGCCCCGGTAGCTCCTCAGTCACATAGTCATACATCTGGTAGTGCTTTGCCCAAGGCGATTCGGTCGCATTCACATAAAAGCCCGCCCCCGTGCCAAAGTCCCAATCATCCCCTTCGCCCGGAATATTCACCCCGCGCGGACTGGTATCAGGTGCCACTAGCATTAGCCCGTGCTCTGCTGCATAGCGCTGTGCGCCTGCCTTCTCGATAAAGTTTTTCTCATTGCAGGTCAGCCCCGATAGATAGTACAGCACTGGCACCGGGCCATTTTCTGCCTGAGGCGGCACATACACCGCAAAGCTCATCTCACAGTCGCACGCTTCAGAGCGATGGCTGTAAACCCTTGTAGTGCCGCCAAAGCTCTTTGCTCGTGATTTCTCTTCCAAACCTACGGCCTCCTAATCGTATAGAACGACGCTGCGAATCGACTCGCCGCGATGCATCAAGTCAAATGCATCGTTGATTTGCGCTAAAGGCATCGTATGCGTAATCAAGTCATCAATGTTGATCTTGCCGTCCATGTACCAGTCCACAATCTTTGGCACATCTGTACGGCCTCTCGCGCCGCCAAAGGCACTGCCCTTCCACACCCGCCCGGTCACAAGCTGAAAAGGCCGCGTACTGATTTCTTTACCGGCTTCTGCCACACCAATAATGGTGCAGACGCCCCAGCCCTTATGGCAGCACTCCAGCGCCTGCCGCATCACATTCACATTGCCAATACATTCAAACGAGTAGTCCGCCCCGCCGCCCGTCAGCTCTACCAGGTGGCCGACCAGATCGCCCTCAATCTCTTGCGGATTGACAAAATCCGTCATGCCAAACTTTTCTGCCATCTCGCGCTTAGCCGGATTCAGATCTACGCCGACAATCTGATCCGCACCGACCATCCGCGCTCCCTGGATCACATTCAAACCAATACCGCCCAAGCCAAATACGACGACAGTCGATCCCGGCTCCACCTTGGCCGTAAACAGCACCGCGCCAATGCCCGTCGTCACGCCGCAGCCGATATAGCAAACCTTGTCAAAAGGTGCATCTGAGCGAATTTTCGCCAGCGAAATTTCGGGCAGCACCGTGTAGTTAGCAAACGTGGAGGTACCCATGTAGTGATACAGCGGCTTCCCTTCAAAGGAAAAGCGACTGGTGCCATCGGGCATGACGCCTTTGCCCTGCGTGCTACGAACCGCCTGGCACAGGTTAGTTTTTTGGCTGAGGCAGTAGGCACATTCCCTGCACTCTGCCGTATACAGCGGAATAACATGGTCACCGGGCTTCAGGCTCTTGACCCCAGCGCCCACTTCTACGACGATGCCCGCCCCTTCATGGCCAAGAATGGAAGGAAATATGCCTTCTGAATCTTTACCTGAAAGCGTGTAAGCATCGGTGTGGCAAATTCCGGTCGCTTTGATTTCTACCAGCACTTCGCCCGCTTTTGGCCCTTCGAGCTGGACGGTCTCAATGCTCAGAGGCTTGCCGGCCTCAAAGGCCACTGCGGCTTTTACATCCATAGGGGTTACTAGGTTTTGACTCGGGAGCATTATCTATAAAAACTGCCACAGCGCTGCCCTGCTAAAGAGATAAATCAAAGTAGCAGGCCCAAGGTTTTATACGATTTTGCTCTTTCTTGTGGTCAGTTGCAGCAGTTGTCCTCATGGGCGACCACCTGGCATCAAACGTGAGTAGAGTGAGCAAACCTGTAAAACCCCACTCAATCGCCTGAGCTATGACAACACTGCGCCCGCTATCGTCGAGCAGAAAGCTTTCTCAACTATGGAAAACTGCTTTCAGTGTGGTCGGCGGACTGGCCGTGCTCACTCAGGCAGACATGGCATTGGCCGGAATGTGTCGGGCGGAGCTACCGGGGAAAATTGAAGCGATCGCCCAAAACCCAGCCCTTACCCGCGCCAATGTCGGCATCTTGATAGAAGACGCGACGCCCAACGCCCGTACACTTTACGCCCGTCGTGCTCAAGACAAGTTCGTCCCCGCTTCCAACGTCAAACTGCTGACGACTGCCGCCGCTCTGCAAAGCCTTGGCCCCGACTTCAGTATTCGCACCTCCGTATTCGGCCAGCCCAACGCTCCCGACTCTGCCCTTTACGTAGTCGGTCGAGGCGATCCCACCTTCACCAGCTATCAAATCAATCTGCTAGCCAATCAACTCAAGCAAAAAGGCATTCGCCGCGCCAGCAGTCTCACCGCCATTGATAACTATTTCACCGGCCCTGCTGCCAGCCCCTACTGGGATGACGAAGACTACCGGGCAGGCTATGGCGCACCGGCTAACAGCCTGATTCTCAACCGCAACGAGCTCAGCTTCACCGTATTTCCTACCCGAGTTGGTCAGCCCCTGCGAGTGGTCTGGGACCGGCCCGAATTTGCGCGCGGCTGGCGCATAGAAAACAACACTCGCACCGTCGGCGCGGGCGGCAATGAATTTATTGATGCAGGGCAAAAACCAGGGCAAAAGGTGATGACGGTGAGAGGTCAGCTTGTTGCCGGGTCGGGCTCTGACAATAACTCGATTGCCCTGGGCGACCCTGCCAGCTATTTTGTCGAACAGTTTCAGCAAAGCCTGACCAGCTACGGTATTTTCTCAGCTAGCGGCCAGGTCAGCATGACCAATCCGCCTGCTGGCCTGGTAGAGCTTGCCGCCATTCAGTCCCCGCCGCTGAGAGCTTTTATCGATCCGACCAACCTCTACAGTGTCAACATTTACGCCGAAGCGATGCTCAAGTCTCTGGGCCGCAGCGTCGATCCCACCACGCCAGACGCTTACCAAACCGGTGCAGTCGCGGTTAGTCAAATCCTCACCAATCTGGGCGTCGCTCCGGGCAGCCTATCTGTTGTCGATGGCTCCGGCCTCTCACGGCGCAACCTGGCCACCCCCGAAGCCTTCGTCGATACGCTGCAAATCATGGCCCAAACGCCAAACGCCACTATCTACCGCAACTCCTTAGCCGTTGCGGGCCGCAGCGGCACCCTACGCAACCGCCTGAAAGGCACCCCAGCAGAAGGTCGCTTTCAGGGCAAAACCGGCACCCTCAGCGGCACTTACACGCTCAGCGGCTATCTCAATCCGCCCAACCATCCCCCCTTAGCCCTCAGCATTTTAGTCAATGACGCTAACGCTGGTGGGCGAACCATTCGCAGCCTGATTGACCAAATCATTATTCAGGCTGCTAATTTGGACGACTGCTAGCGCCCCAAACCTTCACTTCTTCAAAATGGGCTGCGATAATGAGCTATAGATAGCAGGTTTTGAGCCATGGTACAGACGCCCAGCAAGCCCCTCACCCTGGAAGATTTTTTGCAACAGCCGGACACCAAGCCTGCCAGCGAATACATCGATGGCCAAATCATTCAAAAACCCATGCCTAAAGCAGACCACGGTATCGTACAAACGGATCTGGCCACAGCCATCAATACTGTGCTGAAGCAGAACAAACAGGGGCGAGCAATTGCAGAGTTGCGCTGCACGTTTGGCGATCGCTCAATTGTCCCTGATATTACCGTGCTGCCATGGTCTGCCATTCCTAGAAATGAAAACGGCAAAGCCTCAGGCGAGCTTTTTGCGGCTCCTGAGTGGATGATCGAAATCTTGTCGCAAGGACAAAGTCAAACAAAGGTTGTCAAAAAAATTCTGCACGCGCTAGAACACGGGACTCAGATCGGATGGCTGATCGACCCGGCTGAAGACTGCGTATTTAGCTATACACCTGATTTACGAACGGTTCTTCACGAAGAGGCAACTACAAAATTGCCCGTACCTGCGTTTGCGGAAGGGTTTGAACTGACGGTTGGGGAGTTAATAGCTTGGCTATACGAATAGTGCTTCTAGTCTTATCGCTTGAGCTGCCCCGATTACGATAGAGCGTTCTGCCGCTAGGCCATGGCTATTTCATAGCGGCGGTTAACTTCTAGCCAGTTAACGACGTTCCACCAGGCCTCTAAATACTCAGCCCGACGATTGCGATAGTTGAGATAGTAGGCATGTTCCCAGACATCGTTACCCATAATTGGGGTCAGCCCATTCATCAGCGGGCTATCTTGATTGCCCGTGTTAGTAACTTGCAAAGTTTTGTCGCTATCGAGCACTAGCCAGGCCCAGCCGCTGCCAAAGCGCTTTTTACCTTCGCCATTAAAAGCCGATTTAAACTCGTCAAAGCTGCCAAAGGTCGTCTCCAGAGCAGCAGCGATCGCCCCCGTCGGCGCGCCACCTCCTGCCGGGCTCATAATCTCCCAAAACATTGAGTGGTTCAAATGCCCACCGCCATTGTTTCGCACCGCCGTCTGAACCTCCTCAGGCAGACTGTCTAGCTGCTCAATCAGGTCTTCAGGGCTCAGCGTCTGCAGATCTGGGTAATCACTCACCGCCGCATTCAGCTTTCTGACATAGCCCGCATGGTGTAGGTCGTGATGCAGCTGCATGGTCTCCGCATCAATCGTCGGGGCCAGCGCACTGTATTCGTAAGGCAGCGGTGGCAGTGTAAAAGGTCCGTCGGCTTGTTTACCTAGCAGCGGCAGGGCAATTGCTGAGGGCGATCGCCACACGTCCAATGCAGCCGATCCAGCCGTAGCCCCGAGCAAAAACAGCAAACGACGGCGATCAATCATAGTGAAACCAACGGTACCGACATGCAGATTATATGATCAAATTATCAGCCTCTTCCTCCTCCCAAAGCTCCCTCTCTCCCGTGCTCCCCTGCTCCGGCCCATGTTCCAAACCACTCGCCGCCGCCTGGCCCTCTGGTACACCATTGTCACTGCCGTCCTGCTGCTACTCTTTGCCAGCGGCGTCTACATCTACGTCCGCAGCACGCTGGTAGAGCGAGTAGACGATACGCTTAACCATGTCGTGGAAATTGTGCAGCGATCGCTCGTCATCGAGCCCGATCCTGATCTCAACGGCACTGAGCAACGACTGCTAACCGCTGTCGGCGTTGTCGATCCGCCCCTGCGAGTCAATATTGAAGACAGCTTCCGCAATAGCGAAGAGGCCAGCGAAGACGACCACATTGACCTTGAATGGTTCAACCCAGCAGGCGAACTGGTCTGGACCACCTTTTCCCGGCCACACGCGGTTTCTCTTCACGTCAACCCCAACGGTGAAACCGTCACCCCTCCCGACGGCATTGTGCTCCGGCAGATCACCCAGCGGGTGCAGTCAGGATCGCAGCTGCTGGGCTATCTGCGCGTCAGTCATCCCTGGTTTGAAGTTTCTAAGTCTAGCCGTCAGCTGATTGTCGATCTGGCCTTGGGCAGCAGCGCCATGCTAGTTGCAGTCGCGGCTATTGGCTGGCTGCTCTCAGGGCTGGCGATCGCCCCTGTCAAAGACTCGTACCAGCAGCTCAAGCAGTTTACTGCCGATGCCTCACACGAGCTGCGCAACCCCATTGCCGTCATCCAGACCAATGTTCAAGTAGCACTAGCTGACCCCGACGAACAGTTTCAGCGCAGTCAGCTAGAGGTCGTCGAACGCCTGACCCGGCGGCTCGGCAGGCTGGTGGATGATCTGTTGTTTTTGGCCCGGCAAGAAAGCGGACTGGTGCCTATGCAGCGCGATCGCATCGATCTCACCGCCCTGCTTCAAGATGTAATCGAAGAGCAGCAGGCGATCGCCCGAGAAAAATCACTCCAGCTCAGCTACACCGCCACCGACCCAGCCATCCTCATACGAGGCGACGCCGACCAGCTCACCCGCCTATTCACCAACCTGATTGCCAACGCCATCCAGTACACAACCCGTGGCGAAATTACGGCGAAGCTCACTGCTACCGCCTATCAGATTACGCTCACCGTCACCGATACCGGCATCGGTATTCCGGCTAAAGACCTCAGCCGTATTTTTGACCGCTTTTACCGAGTAGATCCGGCCCGGCCCCGCAGCACTCACGGAGCAGCGGGCGGATCAGGATTGGGACTGGCGATCGCCAAAGTCATTGCCAATAATCACGAGGGCCAACTCACGCTAACGAGTCAAACTGGTCAGGGCACTACCGCTACCGTAACGCTAGCCACCAAGCCGCTAGCCGCTCAACCGGCCTTTGCCTCTGAGAGCAACCAGCCCTTCAACCCAAGCCCTTTCGCTGACTAACCCTCGATCCGTACAGTTCGTCTACTGCGATGACATCAGGCTGACCGCTGGGCCAAAGGTGCGCTCTTCAGGCATTCCCAACTCGCCCATTGGTTCAGCTTCAGACTGGTTGTAAGAGTAAAGCACACCGCCCGCGTTCCCGACCCGCACCGTAATTGACTGATCCGCCACCCAGGTGCGCGTTTCTCCCTGCTCCAAAATCGCCTCAAACTCAGTAGAGCCATCGGCCACTACCCGTACCCAAGACTGTTCGGTCAGCACCAGGTCAACTTCAACCGGGCGGGCTTGAGCCTTGGGTTTGTCCTCAACAGGAGCCTCAGGCTCCGACTTAACCTGCTGAGTCTCTTTCGGCATCAGTTGCTCAATCGCTTCAGGATCTAAAATAGGCTGGGCCGTCATATCAGGCGCAGTCCGCTGCAACAGGGCAGAGAGAGCGCCAATCGCTCCCATAATCAGCAGTACGTAGGCCCCGTAAAGATGGAGCGGACGTAGCTGCGCCGCCGGCGAATCCTTCCAAGAGGCTCTGGGCGCTTGCACCACCGGACGGGTAAAAAACTGACTTGCCAGCGCCTCACCATCTAGCCCTAGCGCATTGCCATATCGACATAGTAGAGCCTGCACATAAATGGGCTCAGGCAGCTCGGCCAAATCACCTTCCTCTAGGGCAGACAGCAGCATCTGACGAATCAGGGTGCGCTCTTCAATGACCCCTAGCGACAGCCCCCCCTGTAGACGGGCCTGCTTGAGCAAGCTGCCCAGCGAGTAAAGCTGCTCTTGCTGTAGCTGCTGAGCAGTGGGTTTTTTAGTACGAGCTTTCTGCTTCATGATAGGAGGCGAGATATTAAGGCCGGAGAAATGGGTTCTTTGAGTGATATCCAGGGGTGACAAGCTTCGCGGACCTAAAGATTGACAGCCGGAACAGGTGGGCCGGTTTTTAAAGCGGTCTGTTTGAGGTGAGCGACCTCACTATCCTCTAGCGAACGATAGCGACCATTAAGCAAGTTTCCTAGCTTCAGGGAGCCAATTTGGGTTCTGTGTAGAGCAGTAACCGGGTAGCCCAGGGCTTCAGCTACTCGGCGAATTTGCCGGTTGCGTCCTTCTGTCAACGTTACTCTCAAGAGGGTTTGACTGTCTGCTAAGCGTTTGACAATTTGCACATCAGCTGGCAGCGTACGGCGGCCTGATAGCATTACTCCAGTGCGCCACCGCTGAAGGGCAGCAGCAGAGGGTATCCCCTGCACTCGCACCTGATAGTTTTTGGGCAGCTGATGTCGGGGGTGCGTAAGTCCATACGTTAGCTGACCGTCGTTCGTAAGTAAGAGCGCTCCCGTCGAGTCGGCATCCAGGCGGCCTACCGGATGAATACCTGATCTAGTCTGTAACGATTCGTCCAACAGGTCTAGAACGGTTTTCCGTCCCTGCGGATCTTTGCAGGTAGAAACGACTCCTTTAGGCTTGTGCAGCAAAAAGTAAACGCCTTGAGGCGGCCTGCCAATTTCTACGCCATCCACACAGACCCGATCAGTACTCACATCTGCCTGCTGCCCGATCTCAGCCGTCTTGCCGTTGACGGTCACCCGACCGCCTAAAATTAGCTTTTCGGCCTGGCGACGGGAAGCGATGCCTCGCTGAGATAGCAGCTTTTGCAGCCTTTCGGTCATAGGGACAGAAGCTTTCGCTACGCTGTAAGAGGTCACGCGGTCAAGGGAGGGCTGATAGAACGGCTGTCCGAACAGCCACCTTCAGCAACGGGGCAATCTACAAATCTTTACTTATTCAACCAGGTATCTCCGGACATACACAAGGGATAGCCCTGCAGAATGAACAATATTTTAATAGATTATAGTTAAGCGTGCGGCTGTACTTATACGCTTGTGCGCCGCTCCATCCGCCATATACGGCGGTTCTAGCGATCGCTGGCGTAGTCAGCAAAGTGGCCAACGCCATATCATTATATTAGACGCTTACCGGGTAGCCATAGCTGCAGCCAGGCACCGCCGGTCTCGGGGTCATTTTTAGCCTCCACCCAACCCTGATGAGACTCTACAATCTGACGCACAATGGCTAGCCCTAGCCCGGTACCGCTGCTAGAGAGTTTAGCTATCTCGGGGCTATCTGTGGCGGTGGCGGCCCCCTCAAAGCTTTCTTTGCGGCTGCGCGCCGGATCTGCCCGGTAGAATCTGTCAAAGACATGGGGCAGATCTTTCTCAGCTAGCCCTTCGCCTGCGTCAATCACTTCGATCAAGATATAAGCATCGTCAGGGTCCATGGGTTGAGGAACCGCCGGCACGCTCAAGCGTACCTGAATCGGATGGTTGGGCGGACTGTACTTCACAGCGTTGCTCAGCAGATTGTAAAACACCCGGTGCATCAGGCTGGCGTTGACGTTGGCCATGAGTTCTGGCGGGCCTTGATAGTCAAGATCAAGCTGTTTGAGTTTAGCGAGGGGCTCTATGCCCTGCCAGGCGGCATGAATCGACGCGACCAAATCGATAGCGGCTTCATCTTCTAAGCGAGCCTGATGCTGCTCTAAGTTGCTCATATTAAGCACATCATCTACCAACCGGCTCAGGCGGATCACTTCTTTGAGCAGGCGCTCTACCCAGCTGAGCAGTTCTGGGCTGACTCGCGATTCCAGGGTTTCAGCGACTAGCCGAATGGAAGTCAGCGGCGTTTTTAGCTCATGGGCAACGTCGGAAATCCAGCGATCGCGCTGCTGCGCCAGACTCACTGCTTCTTGTTTATTCTCTAAAAAGACACCGACGTGACCGTTGCTGAGGGGTAATCCGTAGCCTTGCAGCGGATAGGCAGGCCGTTCTAAATAGTTGAAGGGATCGGTAGAAATCGAGTTAAATGTCCAGCTGGCTTCACAGACTGCTTGAGTCTGACGAGTGCGCTCGACTAGCTGATCGAGTTCATAAGAGCGCACAATGGCCAGCAGCAGCCGAGGCTGAGCATAGTCGCTCTGCTCAATATCTAAAAACTCCTGAGCCCGCTGGTTGCACCAGAGCAAGCGATTCTCTTCATCAACTTGCAAATAGCCCACCGGGGCCTGTTTGATCAGCTGACGGAATTCTTGCAGCTGTTCGGTCAGGGTTTTAATTTGGGCTTGCTGTTCGGCGATCGCACTGGCAAGCTGAGCGCCATACCCCAAGGTTGACAGCGGCTGGCGGTCTTCCAGCCGGTACAATAGTCTTCTGAGCTTGGCATCATAGCGCCGCCGATGGATGCCGAGTATTACTAACCCAATCACCAGCCCTGCGATGAATCCTAGCATCAGCTCTGCGCTTCCCTATGGTGGCTACCGCTATGATACAGCAACAAAAAAGGACGCATCCTGCCAGGAGAACGCGCCCCCATCAGGGCTATTGAATTAAAGCCATTAAACTAGCCGTCAGCACTTAAAGCTCTAGTGAACAATTGCGCCGCGATACTTCAAAACGTCGCTGGACTGCCGAGCAGGGGCATTAACCGCACGGTGCATGTGATAGGTAGCGCCGCGATAGTGGCCAACTTCCTGAATTTCAGTGACTTCAACGGCGGGCTTTGAAGTGTTGTATTTAACGCCGCGATATGAGAGTTGCATGGATTCGCCTCCAAAAAGGGTTTGTAGAGTGAAGAGGCGCGTTCCTTCAGAGTGGGTAGACCTAATACTAGCTGTTAGCCGGGCTATGCACCCTTACTTCCGTCTTTTGCAGAGGTTGCAGCGGTCAGTGAATGTCAATACGGCTGCTTCTCCTAATAAAGATGAACGCTTTTGTTTCTGTATCTAATGATACCGTTATTTTTCCCAAATTGTCAATCTGTTCAGATAATCTATTTCGAAAGGATGAGCGTCTAACGCGGTTGGGCAGATGAGTGCAGAGCTTCAGCGCTAATAGCCGCTTGCAGCGTAGAAACAGGCACCTGATAAAAGTACTGGCGGCGGAAATGCTCTTCTTGTACAGCGGACAGAAAGTGGCTGAGCGCTTCGGCTCTGATGAGATCGTCGGTCTGATTGATTGCGGGCTCGTAGCGCAGGCGAATGTCTATTGCCGACGTTTCTACGGTGAATCCGGCTTTTGCTAGCGCGGTTAGTCCTAGCTGAAGGGTGCGATCGCTCACCTCTAATTTTTCTGCTAGTCGCTCTGCGGTCACGACAATCTGCGCCCGGCTGATGTACTTCGCTAGCCCGAGCAAGGTTTTCCACTTATGGATAGGATCAACCGCTGCGGGCGGGGCAAAAGCGAGGACCAAGGGCTGATTGCGCTGGCTCGCCTGATGCTGCCATAGCTGTAGCGCTTGCCATTGAGTCGGGCATTTTTTCAGTACCAGATCGGTTTCTGAAGTATCTTCTCTAACAGCCGGTTTGATATCTTCTGGGACAGAATTAGTCAGGCGGCGATCCAGCAGCCAGTTGTCTACTGTTGGGGTTAGCGGCGTGTCAATGGCTACTGCCGGGCGAATGTCGATTAGCCGCACTAGCAGACGGGTCTCAGCGTCCTGACCTTTGGCATATTTGTCTTTTGAGTACTTGCTATAGTCCAGCTCAGCTATCACATCCCAGCGACCCGGCGGCAGGTCTTCTTTATAGTGACCCCACCAGATGCCGGGGAATTGTCTTGTGCGATCGCTGCTAATACTCTGGTCACAAAGCCGAAAGCTGGTCTGAATATATTTGATCTTGCGGTCATTGCGGTCGGTTAAGTTTTTGTGCCGCGCCCCTTCAAACCAGCAGTCTTTGATCAGCAGCTTGGGTGCCGGATTGCCCATACCACAAGGCTCTAGCAAATTAAGCTGATTGAAGAGGTCTCGGCCCAAGTCAGCGACCGTTACAACCAAGTCAGCCGTTATTCTGGGTTGATTGGGCTGCCCGCCCAGCTTTTGGCGATACTGCTGATTAATTGCCGCTGTAAACATGGGCAAATCTGCGGCAGGCAAGCTCAGCCCAGCAGCAAACGGATGCCCGCCAAAGCCAGTGAGCAAATGCGATTGAGAGTTGACCAGGTCGTACAGGTCAATCTGGTTGACCGAGCGGGCCGACCCCCGAGCCAGTGTCCCTTCAGTCCCCGGCGCATCTAGCGTCAGCAAAATAGTGGGCCTGCCATACTGCTGCGCCACCTGCCCGGCAACTAGCCCTAATACGCCGACTGGCCACTGCGGATCGCACAGCACAATTACGCCCGTCGTGGAGAGATCCCGGTTCTCTAGCTGATCTATCGCCTGCTGAAAAACGGTATTTTGCAGAGCCTTACGCCGGGCGTTGGCATCTTCTGCTTTTTCGGCTAGCACTCGGCAGCGCTCAGAATCATCGCTAGTCAATAGCTCTACGCAAAAGCTGGCCTCGCCATAGATGCGGCTGACGGCATTAATCCGAGGGCCGATGCCAAAAGAGATGTCGGTAGGGCGATCGCCTGCCCGCCGACACAATTCCAACAATTTTGCCACGCCTGGCCGGGTCGGGCGATCGCTCTTGAGCTGCTTTTGCAACTGTTCGATGCCAATTTGCGCCAGATAGCGACAGTCCCCCGTCAGCTCTACTAGATCAGCAATCAAACCAATTGCCACCAGGTCAACCAGTTCGCTCAGCGGTCGGGTCGGCACGTCTGGCAGTCGTTCATAGAGCGCCTCGATTAATTTATAAGCAACCGCCACCCCCGACAGATGTGCCATCGGGTGGCCGGCTGGCAAAGCCCGAGGATTCACAATCGCGACGACCGCCGGGCGCTGAGTAGGCAGCGTATGGTGATCTGTCACAATCACCTCCATGCCTAACCGCTGGGCATGGTCAATCTCTTGCGGATTGGTACTGCCCGTATCGCAAGTGACAATTAGCTGCACGCCCTGGTCAGCTAGCTGCTCAAGGCCGGTCATCGCAAGACCATGCGACTCTTTTAGGCGGTTGGGAATGAAGTAAGTGAGCTGGTCTGGGCCGCTGAAGAACTGTCGCAGTCCGTCCCACAGCACCGCTGTAGAGGTGATTCCATCGGCGTCGAAGTCTCCCCAAATGGCGACCTTTTCAGTGCGATCGCGTGCCGCCATCAGCCGCTCTACCGCCCATACCATCTCCTCACCGAAATCAAACGGACTAGCTGGTTCATAATCTGCCGCATGAATAAATCCCCGCAGCGCCTCAGCCGATCTCAGCCCCCGATCCCACAGCAGCTGCGCCCCCCACTGAGGACGGGACAGTCCTGTAATCTGCTCGACAGCGTTCACCCATTCATCAGGCGGAGAGGACGCAGGCGCGATTTGCCAGTCTGCTTCGACAGCAGCCATAGGTAACCCTCATTGGCTCAGAGATTTCTAAGCTAGCACTTCGCATTAGCCTATTGACTGACTGACCTCAGATACAATAGGCTCAACTCGAAAGGGAAAGGTCTCATGAAGCTAGGCGATTGGGTTAGCCTACTGTGCTTAGTAGCTGCTGGCTATATTCTTTGGTCAATTCGGCCGCTGCTGGTGCTGGCTTTTGCAGCAGTGGTCATTGCCGTAGCGCTCAATAGCCTCACCCGCCAGATCCGCCGGTTCAATGTGCCCCGCCGATTTGCCATTCCAATGGCGATTCTGCTCTCGGTGGCAGTGGCAGCCCT
Organism: Leptolyngbya sp. BC1307; assembly: GCF_002286735.1. GTDB lineage: Bacteria > Cyanobacteriota > Cyanobacteriia > Phormidesmidales > Phormidesmidaceae > Phormidesmis. The sequence continues at coordinate 16,228 of NZ_NRTA01000011.1, read as the reverse complement.
ATTCGTTTTGGGCATCGTTCCCCCATTCATCGATCAGTTCAAGCTGCTGATTGACCTGCTGATTCGCTTCTCTCAGACCTTGCCTGATCGCCTTACGCAGTTGCAGGCAAACCTACCTGAGCGCACTCGTCTGCCCGAAGTGAGCGAGTTCGTTGCTTGGCTCACTTCTCCAGACTCCGCCGTTCTCGATGTCTTTGGCAACTTCTTCTCTTTCTTTAATTCTTCCCTACAGGTCGTTATTCAAACCCTGTTTGTCACTGTGCTAGCCATCATGATGCTGGCTAACCCTGCAGCTTATATAGACGGGGTGCTGCTGCTGTTCCCCTCATTTTATCGGCAGCGCGCTCGGGAGATCTTTAGCAAATGCGAAGTCGCTTTAGGCAACTGGCTAGGCGGCATCATTATCAGCTCAATCTTTATCTTCTTTGTCAGCTTTATAGGGCTGCTGATACTGGGGATCGATCTGGCCTTCGCGCATGCGCTGCTGGCTGGCATTCTCAACTTTATTCCTAACTTAGGGCCAACGCTGAGCATGGTCTTCCCGGTAGTTGTTGCCCTGCTGTCAGAGGATCCCTGGAAGGCGATCGCCGTCATCGTCCTCTACATCATCATTCAACAGATCGAAGCTTACTGGCTCACCCCCGCGATCATGGCCCATCAGGTATCCCTACTTCCCGCTTTCACGCTGATTGCCCAAATCTTCTTTGCGGGCATCTTCGGCTTTTTGGGCCTACTGCTAGCACTGCCCCTCACCGTCGTTGCCAAAACCTGGCTTCAAGAGCTGCTGATTAAAGATGTTCTCAACACCTGGCAACGCCCTGCTAACAGTCACCGCCAGCCAGCCAGTTTAGCGTTAGACGCGGCGGCGGCTGTCCCCCCTCCTGCTGCCGTCACGCCTACCGAATCGCCAGCGCCACCGACTGCGCCGTCTGTGCCACCCACGAGAATTGAGGACTAGCCCGCTGCTTCGATGCCGTCTCACTTGCAGGCGATCGCTCACTCCCGATCCATCAGCGTGAGCTAGCAGCAGCAGTTGCTATACTGCACAGTTAACCTGCCTTCATTTTATGAATATCTCGATTAAGAAACCCTCCCCGGTGGGGTTGGTGCTGCTCGCGATTGTCTCTGTGCAGTTTGGCTCCGCCCTGGCCAAATCTCTCTTTGGCGAACTCGGTATGTGGGGCGTGGTCTCTCTCAGGGTCAGTTTCTCTACTGTCGTTCTCTTTGCGCTATGGCGGCTAAAGTGGCACAGCCAAATTCGCCAAAACTTCGGGATGATTGTCGTCTTCGGCGTCGTCTTTGCCGCGATGAACTCCTTCTTTTACGCAGCGATTGATCGCATTCCGCTAGGGATTGCTATCTCATTGGAGTTTTCCGGGCCGCTAGGGCTAGCCATTCTTAAGTCTCAGCGCTGGCTAGACGGGCTATGGGTGCTCCTAGCGGGCGCTGGCATCTTGCTGCTAACGCCCCTGAGCGGCTCTACGGTAGACGGCTGGGGCATTATTTTAGCGCTAGCGGCTGGCTTCTTTTGGGCGCTGTATATCTTACTGTCAGCCCAAGTCGGCCAACGGTTGCCCGGTATTGAAGGGTTGGCTTGGGCACTGGCTGTCAGCTCTGTTTTACTGCTGCCGATTGGCATCGCTACGGCTGGCAGCGCCTTGCTCGATCCTAAACTGCTGGCGATGGGGGCTGGCGTAGCACTGCTATCAACAACGGTACCCTATTCGTTTGAGATGATGGCGCTGCGATCGCTGCCTGTGAAAGTCTTTGGCATCATGCTCAGCCTGGAACCAATGGCCGGGGTGCTGGCGGGCTTTTTGGTACTCGGTGAAATGCTGTCGGTGCGATCGCTCAGCGCTTGCCTACTGGTCTCCATCGCCGCTGCTGGAGCCGCCAGGTTTAGAAGTGACCTGCCCGCAGCGTGAAACGCCCCCTCGACTACAGCTCTTTTAAGCCGACTGGGTAACCTAAAGGGCAATTCAACCCCTTTTCGCGCCGCGTTTTTCCCAGCCTTCTACCCACCCGCTTCTCAGCAGTTTGTGCTATGACCTTGACTGCCCTGTCACTCCCGATGCCCGCTGAGGCATTTAGCGAGCTTTTCCCACTCTTTAAAGCCGCTAACCTAGAAACGCTGAACAGTTTGCACCAGGGGTCTACCTTTAACGAGTGTCCGGCGGGGCGCACGGTCTTGATGGAAGACTCTTGGGGCAACGCAATCTACTTCATTGCCTCAGGCTGGGTCAAAGTGCGCTGTCAGTCTGGCGATGGCTACGCCACCCTCGCGATTTTGGGCAAAGGCGAATACTTTGGTGAAATGGCCGTACTTAACGAAGCGCCGCGCTCTACCGATGTGGCCGCCCTTTCGCGAGTAGAGCTAGTGAGCATTCCTGCTCAGCTCTTTATTCAGACGCTATTTAAAGACCCGCAGCTACATCACCGCATGTTACAGCTGATGGTGCAGCGGCTCAGGCAAACCCAAACTCGCTTTCAGCTACGCCACAAAGCGCCTGGGATCAAAATGGTTTACACCCTGGTCAATCTGGCCGACGCTTACGGAGAGCAGCGGGGCAGCGTCATTGAAATCTTCAATATTCCAGAAAGCGATCTGGCGGCGATCGCTGACATCAAAATTACCGAAGTGCCTAAAATCCTAGACAAGTTAATCACCCGCCGCTGGATACAAATCAATACGACCAGAGACACCATCAGCCTATTAGACATCAAAAGCCTGCGTCACCTGTTGAAATTAGGTTGATATATCTTAATGGCGCATCTTTAACTTTTGTAGGGCAGTTTACCGATTTCTCCAAACGGCTCCTTAAAGTATAGAGAAGCCTTTACCTGGCCCCACATTGAGGCCCCACATTGAGGGGAGAGATCGTAAATGAACATCCAGCCACCGCCCATATCACCCCGGCAAATGAATCTGCTGCGGGTTGTGCTCTCTATGGCCTGGGCCGATGCTACCTTAGAGCACAAAGAGGTAGCGACTATGCTCAGCCGCTTCAGCCAGCTCTTTGCCACCGATCCCCAGCAGCAGCAGCAACTTCAGCAACAGCTACAAGAATATTTTGTGCAAGATGTGCCGCTTGAAGAGGCCGTTAAAAAGCTCACGACCGACGCTGAAAAAGAGGTAGTTCTACGGCTCTCTTACGAGGTGATCAACGCCAGCGCTCGCACTCCCGACGAAGCGCTCGTCAACCAGGCCGAAAGCGAAGCCTACCAAAATCTCGTTAGCCTGCTAAATCTACCCCCGTCTGTGGTCAGCCGCGCCGAAGAAGAAGCCACAGCCTCTTTTAATCCAGGCAATCAGAACGTCATCGACCTGCTCGCCTACAAGCTCCGTGAGCATCTCACCTCGTAAGAAAGGCTCAGCAGTATGAGGGCTCATAGCAGTCTACCGGGCGCTCATCTCCAGCATTCGCTGAATAGGCGCTAGCGCATCTGCCTGAATTTCTTGAGGAATAGTGATCTCAGGTGTTTTATGCTTCATGGCCAGGTATAGCTTTTCCAGCGTGTTTAGTCGCATGTAGGGGCATTCGTTGCAGTTGCAGTTAGCTTCTGGCGGGGCTGGAATGAAGTGCTTCTTAGGTACCTGCTTCTCCATTTGGTGAATGATGCCGGGCTCTGTAGCCACGATGAAGCGATCGCCCTCACTCACCTCTACATGCTTCAACAGCGCCGTGGTTGATCCAATAAAGTCAGCATGGCGCAGCACCGCCGCCTCACATTCCGGATGCGCGATAATTTCCGCATCAGGGTGCTCCATTTTTAGCTGCAGTATTTTCTTTTCAGAAAAGGTCTCATGCACGATGCAGCTGCCCTGCCACAGCACCATCTCTCGCCCGGTTTGCTCCATCACATAGCGGCCTAGGTTGCGGTCTGGCGCAAAGATAATTTTTTGGTCACTGGGCAACTGGTTGACCAGCTTGACCGCATTTGAGCTGGTGCAAATGATATCGCTCATCGCCTTAATTTCGGCGGTGCAGTTGATGTAAGACATCACTAAGTGATCAGGGTGAGCTGCCTTAAAGCGGGCAAATTCATCTGGCGGACAGCTATCAGCCAGCGAACAGCCTGCTTCTAAATCAGGCAGGAGCACTAGCTTATCTGGATTCAGAATTTTGGCGGTTTCTGCCATAAAGTGAACCCCAGCAAACACAATGACGTCGGCTTCTGTACTGGCAGCCTGTTGCGACAGCCCTAGAGAATCACCAATATAGTCAGCGATATCTTGAATGTCTGGCTCCTGGTAGTAATGAGCTAGGACGACTGCATTCAGGTCTTTTTTGAGCTGTTCAATGGCCGCAAAAAGATCTCCAGGTAACGCCGTCTTTGAGGTAGGAGCGCTAACAGTAGCAAACAAGGGCTTTCCTCTCTAAATGTTTTGAATTACCAATTGCTGAGCTTTAATTATAGTCATTTCTACCAAAAATGCCATCTCAGATGCGCTATTGCAGCAGCGGTTGCACCGCCGAGATCCAACCGCTGGGTGAAGGATCGCTGACTACCGTACCGGTCCAGACCATCGAATCGTGACACTCAGCCAGCGCTGTTAACGCTTCAGCCTGATTGCTGATACCCAATACCTTCAAAGTTTTGCCTGGTGGCAACTGGCTCTGATAAGCCGCTATCACCTGAGCTGCCGCTGAACCCAGTCCCGCTCCGGCACCCAGCAGCTCAGAAAAACGACTTTCTTCGGGCGATCGCACAATCACTCTAAACCCGATTTCTTGCGCGGATTGAAGAATGACATCTGCCGCTACTGCCTGCGGGGTCATAAACGGCTCGCTAAATTCTCGGGCCTTGGCTTGGTGAGCAGCCTCCTTGGAAAGTCCCGCCGCTCGCTGCAATTGCTCTACGGTAAAGTCACCAAACCCTTTGAGCGGATGAGCAATCATATTCGCCATCACCCGCAGCCCTGCCCGCGCCTGCACATACGGGCAGCCCAACGCCTGCACGTAGTAATCTCCCTCTCGCTCCCCCGGTGCCAGCTCAAAAGGGTTATGGTTCACAGGGGTAAAAATGCCGCTGCCGCTTTCGGTAATAAAAGGATCTACCCAGTCTAGCTGCTGGCGAATTGGCTCTAGCTCAGCGCGATCGCGCTCTGTAAACGCAATTACAGGCACACCTTTAGTCCGCAGTTGAGCCAGCACGGGCCGCAGCTGCGCGCAATCCACCACCGAAAGCGACATCCCCTCTAAAGCAGTCAAAATAATTTGCTCGGTCATAGTCTCCAGTCCGAATTCATAACAGTGACTTCTTAAACATTAAAACGCTTTGCCCAGCAGAGACTGCCGGCTCCCGCCTATGCATACCCCCGCATGAGCACGGTGATCTATTACGATCTAGAAAGTGCCAACCATGGTCTCTAGTCCTCCAGAGGTATCGCAGCCTGTGCATCAGTCAAGGGTCAAAATAGCCGTCATTGGAGATGTCCACGACCTATGGGAGCTTGAAGATAATGCTGCGCTTGAGCGGCTGGGCGTCGATCTGGCCCTGTTTGTGGGTGACTATGGGAACGAAGCCGTTGAGGTTGTCAGGCGAATCGCAGCGGTAGATTTGCCCAAAGCCGCCATGATGGGTAACCACGACGCCTACTACTCAGCTAGCAATAAAGGCATCAAAAATTGCCCCTACGACCGCGAAAAAGAAGACTGGGTGCAGCTGCAAATGGATCTTTTGGGCGAAGCTCATATCGGCTTTAGCAAACGCGAATTCCCTCAGTTTGGGCTAACGGTAGTCGGCGGCAGACCGTTTAGCTGGGGCGGCTCTAAATGGCGCTATCGTAAGTTTTATCGCGATCGCTTCGATGTCAGAAATTTCGGCGAATCGCTCGATCTCATCCTGGCTGCTGCCGACGAGGCCGAACAAGGCACGCTGATTTTCTTAGGTCACGTTGGCCCCTATGGCTTAGGCGCACAGCCTGCCGACCCCTGCGGCAAAGATTGGGGCGGTAGCGGCGGCGACTATGGCGATCCTGATTTTGCTGAGGCGATCGCCCTGACTCAGCAGTCAGGCAAATGCGTACCCCTAGTGACCTTCGGCCACATGCACCACCAGCTTAAAAACGATCCCCATCAGCTGCGCAAACGGGTGGCCATCGATCAAGGGGGCACTATCTACTTCAACGCAGCCAACGTTCCTCGCATCGAAAAAACAGCCGCTGGCAGTCAGCGCAGCTTCTCAGTGGTCACGCTCAACCAGGGCAATGTCGAATCGATTGCGCTGGTCTGGATCAACGCCGCCTTTGAGCAGATCTCTGAAGAAATTCTTTACGCTAGCTAGACGCTGCCTGACGAATCAAGCTACTATAGCCAAGCCTATTGAGTATGAGTTAGCGCTGCTCAGTATTTGCCTGGAGAGGTGGCAGAGTGGTCGAATGCGCTCGACTTGAAATCGAGTGTACCGAAAGGTACCGTGGGTTCGAATCCCACCCTCTCCGTTGAAAAGTCTAGCCATACAGGCAGTGCCGCATCACCGCCTATCAGTTTCTCAGTGGCTACTTCTCAATGGCTACAATTGTTGAGACAGGCTCACAGTCTGCAGCCTTGACTCCGTAGAATGAGAAACTGAATACGCAATCAAACACGGGCAAGAACTCCAGTGAAAATATCTGTCTATCACACGCCTGAGGAAGTCCCGACAGGTAGCTTGCCCGACTGTGCGATCGCCATTGATGTACTGCGAGCCACCACCACCATGGCAGCAGCTTTCAACGCTGGGGCCGAAGCTATCCAGGTATTTAGTGACCTCGACGAGCTGATCAGCGTCAGCACTCAATGGCCCGACCACAGCCGAATTCGGGCGGGCGAGCGCGGCGGGCAACAGGTAAACGGGTTTGATTTGGGCAATTCACCTCTAGACCATTCTCCGGCGCGCACTCAGGGAAAGCGCCTGTTCATGAGTACGACTAACGGCACTCGCTGTTTGCAGCGGATTCAGGCAGCGCCGCTCGTCCTGACCGCAGCGCTTACGACCCGGCAGGCCATTGTGAACTATTTGCTAGCTCATCAGCCTAAGAGCGTCTGGCTCGTCGGCTCAGGCTGGGAAGGCGAATATTCGCTAGAAGATACGGTCTGTGCTGGCGCGATTATCCAAGGAGCGATCGCCAAAACCCACCTCAGCTACCTGGAGATCGCCGGCAACGACGCGGCCATTGCCGCTGGCAGTCTCTACCTACAGTGGCAGGCACAGCTCCCCGAGCTGCTGCATCACGCTAGCCACGGTCAGCGCCTGCTGCGCAAAGACAATACCGCTGACATTGACTACTGCGCCCAAATAGACATTCTAGATATCGTCCCCATTCAGCAGAGTCCAGGCGTTTTAGTTTGGAAATAACAGTTCACTGCCGATTTTTCTAGCCTAAAGTAACGGTCTTCCCATTCGCAGAAGCTCGCCTGAGCGCATCCCCTACCGATAGCGCGTATACACTCTCAGCCGCACTCACGTATAGCGGTTTGCCCTCGCTCAGATAGTCCAGCACCCCTTCTGTATCTTTGACAAACAGACCTCGACGCGGCGTCACCGCAATCGGCGCTGTGCCCTCGGCTGTCGTCAACTTTCCTTCATCCCGGTTAAAGACTAAAGCGCCTGAGCTACCCTGCACCTCTATCTCGCGGCGATAGACCCACAGGTTTTCACCCTTGCCATAAGTCAATTCCGCGACAACGCCACTTTGAAACTGCAGGCGAGCCGAGCTTAAAATGCTCTCAAAGTAAGTCGGATCAGCCTGACTATCTGTCGTTTGCGTACAGCAAGTCACAGCCTCTACAGGGCCGAATAAGTTAGTTAACCGGTGCACCCTCGAAAGCGCCCCACAGAAAGGAAAGCCAAAGAGATCAGAGCGGTAAGTCCACTTCATTGGGGCAGGATGCTGCGGATTCAGCGTGCGATAGCTGACGTAGCTAAGCGTACCGACTTTGGGCAGGTGTGCTTGCACAGCCCTGTGCAGCCCGCCCAGCAGTTCAATATGCTCGACGTGCAATAGCAAGTTCCGCTCAGCTGCTAACTTGACCAGTCGCTCAGCCTGCGCCAAGTCTAAAGACAGCGGATACTCGACGACGACGTGCTTACCGGCAGTCAAGGCCGCTTCTACGACCTCACCATGCAGACTGCTGACAGTCGCCACCACTACCAGATCTAGACTGTCATCAGCCACTAGCTGCTGCCAGCCCTCAACGACTTTCAAGTCGTGGCTTTCTGCAAAGGTGGCTGCGCTCTCAAAATGATGTCCGGCAACGCTTAAGAGCTGCGATCGCGGGTCGGCTCTGAAGGCTTTAGCCCTCGCACCAGCAGCATATCCCGTTCCGACTAATCCAACTCGAATCGTCATAAATTCAGCAGAGTTACTGTTCGAGCAGGGGGGTTTCCGAGCGATCGCCAGAAGCGATTCACTTCCTAATTGTTGCACAAACCTATTGACAAAAGCAGCCCATTGAGCCATTTTGAGATTGTATTGAAAACCACTATCTTTAGTTAGAAAGTATTTTCAATAAGGGCAGATTTCTATCACTATCTCCACCTTTATAGACTCATAAACTCTGCTTATAAGAAAGAGAATTACTGATAAAATAAAGGCCGTTTAGTTTCATTCGACCTGCAGAGCGATAAGCCTGTATTCCTTGTTTTTAGATGGTTCTGGGCTGTTCAGACGATTTTTTAGTGTCCTTAATCATAAGTAAATCAGGGAATACCTGCAACTTTAGATTACGAATACCATTCAACAATCTCACAAAGCGCAGTCACAGCTCAGTGGTTTTCTCGTAGTATCAAAATAATGCTTCTGTCAAAGTTTATCTGGCTAGCAACGCTGGCAAGATATCTGACCATCGGCAGCAGCAATTCTTGATCCAACCAAGAGGATATACGCATGGCTAGCTACAAGGTGACGTTGGTTAACGAAACCGAAAATTTAAACACCACTATCGAAGTGGCTGACGACGAGTACATTTTGGACGCGGCCGAAGAGCAGGGCATTGACCTGCCCTATTCCTGTCGCGCGGGGGCCTGCTCTACTTGTGCGGGTAAACTCACAAGCGGTACAGTCGACCAGTCCGATCAGTCTTTTCTAGATGACGATCAAATTGAAGCAGGATATGTGCTTACCTGCGTGGCTTACCCCACTTCTGATTGCAGCGTTACAACTCATCAAGAAGAAGAGCTTTACTAAGCAATTTCTTCATCCCTATCGAGTTTGAGCCCCAGGTTTTTGAAAAGCCTGGGGCTTTTTCTGAATGCAGCCAACCTGACGCCAGCGAAGATTCGAGAGACGACCGCCTAAAAAGCCGTCAAACTAACTGTGAAATAAACCTATAAGGGAGTCATGAAGTCTCGAATCCAACCAGGGCATATTGATATCAACCTTGCTAGCATGAGCACTAGCCCGCTGTGACGGCATCCTGCAATGCGTCGGGCTGTCAGTTCTGCCTCATAGCTACGCTATCGAGAGCATTGCGTCTTAAGATGTTGCGAAAAGCAAGGGAGGAGCCTCATTCCAAACAGCCTTCGGTCTGTGAGGCACTCCCGCTCAGTCACACTGTCATTTCTACAAGTCTATGCGTGAGGAATCTCTAAAATGAAAGCCATGATTTTGGCCGCCGGGAAAGGCACTCGGGTGCGCCCCATCACCTACACCATTCCCAAGCCGATGATCCCTATTATGCAAAAGCCCGTTATGGAGTTTTTGCTAGAACTACTGCGTCAGCACGGGTTCACCCAGATCATGGCTAATGTCAGTCACCTCGCCAACGAAATTGAAGGCTATTTTCGAGACGGACAGCGCTTTGGCGTAGAGCTTGGCTACTCCTTTGAGGGGCGTATTACCGATGGCCAGCTAGTAGGTGAGGCAATCGGCTCAGCCGGTGGCATGCGTAAAATTCAAGACTTCTCACCTTTCTTTGATGACACTTTCATCGTGCTGTGCGGCGATGCCCTGATCGATCTAGATCTCACTGAAGCCGTTCGCCAGCATCGCGAGAAAAAATCAATCGCCACCGTCGTGATGAAACAGGTACCCCTAAAGCAGGTGCCTAGCTATGGCGTCGTTGTCACCGACGACACTGGGCGGATTAAGTCTTTTCAGGAAAAGCCAACGGTCGAAGAAGCGCTCAGTACCGATATCAACACCGGCATCTATATCTTTGAGCCGGAGATATTTAACTATATTCCCTCCGGGCAGGAGTTTGATATTGGCGGCGACCTTTTTCCTAAGCTAGTCGCTGCCAATGCGCCTTTCTACGGCATCCGCATGGATTTTGAGTGGGTTGATATTGGTAAGGTGCCTGACTATTGGCAGGCTATTCAAGATGTTCTCACTGGGCAGGTGAAGGGTGTCAATGTTCCTGGCAATGAGGTTAGACCAGGGGTATTTGCTGGGCTTAATGTCAAAGCCAACTGGGACAAAATTGAGATTGAGGGCCCTGTTTACGTCGGTGGCATGACCCATATCGAAGATGGTGCCAAAATCGTCGGCCCCAGTATGATCGGCCCTAACTGCCTTATCTCTAGCGGGACTATCATTGACAAAAGCGTTATTTTTGAATACTCTCGCATCGGTCAGGGCGTTCGCCTTGTCGACAAGCTCGTATTCGGTCGTTACTGCGTCGATAAAACGGGCGCTTCTATCGATGTGCGAGCTGCTGCCTTAGACTGGCTCATCACCGATACTCGTCAGTCGATTATTGCAGAGCCACCCATTGAGCACCGGGCGATCGCCGAGCTACTCAACCAAACTATCGCTAACTCACCTAGCTAAGCGATAACGCTGTCACAAAAAAATGGGCTGACCACAGTGGTCAGCCCATCGCAGTTATGGGAACGGCGTTACAAAAACAACTCGCCAGATTACTGAAGAACGAGCCTTACGTTTGCGTTCTGCAAACCAGGGCGCTTCACCTCAGCGAGGGTTTTGTTAACCGCATACTTCTGGTTAATGGAGTTGATTAGCTCAGTCTGGTTGTGCTTCTTGGCAACACCCCAGAGATCGGCAATCAAATCAAAAGAACCGTCAGCATTGCGAGACCAGCCGATATCGTAATCGCCTTCTAGCACGGCTACAATGTCAGCGCGAACGCTCTGACCGTTGTAACCACGGATGCTAGCCTCAGTCTTCACGCTCGCTCCTAGGTCACGTAGCGAAGACTTTAGAATTTCAGCATCGGTGATCTTAGTGCGCAGAGTACTAAAGTGAGACATGTTGAGTTTCCTCCTGCAGAGAAATTGAGAGACAACGAGGTTAGAAATCGAAACCAGTCAGCTATCAAATGGGATAGAACCTGACCTTTTTTGAGTAGCTAGCTGCGTGCAGCTAGCCCTTCTTCCTGTGGGAGCAGAAAGACTGTTAGAACTCCATCCGTTGGTATTCCGCAACCGATGAAGCCGCTGGACGGGCGCGCTGACGAGCCCAATCACGCAGAGCCGTTACTTGTTCACTCATAGTCTTCGACAGCGGCATCGTAGCGCGAATCGCCGCAATGATATCGAGTTGAGTAAACTCTCGGCCCTGGGCAAATGCCTCGTACATGGCTGAGATTAATCCTTGCTCAATCTCAGCACCCGAAAACCCTTCACAAACTTTACTGAGCTGGTCAAAGTCAAACCGCTCTATGTCTGAACGACGCTTGCCCAAGTGAATTTTGAAGATCTCTTTCCTCTCCTCTTCATTAGGCAAATCTACAAAAAAGATTTCGTCGAAACGTCCCTTTCGCAAAAACTCACTTGGCAGACGCTCAACCCGGTTTGCCGTAGCAATCACGAACACAGGAGAGGTTTTTTCCTGCATCCAGGTCAGAAAGCTGCCAAAAATTCGGCTAGAAGTACCGCCGTCTGAATCTGCCGAACCAGCGCTACCGGCAAAGGCTTTGTCAATCTCATCGATAAACAACACAGCCGGTGAGATGGATTCTGCCGTTCTCAGCGCATTGCGCAGATTAGCCTCAGAACGACCCACCATAGAGCCATCGTAGACGCGGCCCATGTCTAAACGCAGTAGCGGCAGACCCCACAGACGAGCAGTCGTCTTAGCAATCAGAGATTTACCGCAGCCGGGCACTCCCAAAATCAGCATTCCCTTTGGCTGTGGCAACCCATACTCTCTAGCTCTCTCAGTGAAAGCGTTAGAGCGCTGCTTTAGCCAGTGTTTTAGCTCCTCTAAGCCACCGACTGAGTCGATGGTTTCATCCTCTTCAATATAATCTAAAATTCCGTTGCGGCGAATTAGCTGCTTCTTCTCAGAAAGAACAATGTCAACTTCGCCCTCTGTTAGCTGACCAGCCATTACCCGAGACTTGCGAAAGACTTTTTCAGCCTCGTCACGGGTCAGTCCCAAGGCGGCTTTGAGTAGCTTCTCCCGACCTTCCGTAGTAATGCTTGTAGTGCGAGATTTTTCCAACTCAGCTGAGAGTACCTGGTTGAGTTCAGACATATTAGGCAACCTAAAGTCTAAAACAACAACTTCCTTCTCTAGCTCAATCGGGATTTCCTGTACCGGAGACATGAGAACAATGGTCTTTTGAGTACCGCGAAAGCCTTCTATGGCATCTCGTAAGCTTCGAGTCACCTCGGGGCTATCTTTGAAAGGATGCAAATCCTTGAACACAAAGATGCTGGGCTCTTTCTGTCGCATGGTCCAGTTAATTGCCGCTTGAGGAGAGACCGTATTATTTTGCTGACCTGCCCCTCCCTCCTGGCCATACTCGACCATGCCGTGAGTCATTGTCCAGGTATACATCCGCCGCTGTGGCCGCTGCTGCGCAAGGGCAGCAATTGTCCGCTCTGCTCTTTCCTCTTCAAAGGTGACCAGATAGATCAGCGGATATTGAGCTTGAATTAATACGCTTAGCTCTTCTCTCATAGCGATCGCCCCCAAATAAGACGACTTGACATCTATCTAAAACAGAAATAACAGATTAAAACAAAAACAACAACTATTCCGTAGCGGGGCTAACAATATAAACGCTATATGTTTAGGTGAGCTACAGATAGAAATCATCCATCGCTAGCAAAGCTAAGACTTAGCAGGTTATCAGCTCCCCTTCATCGAGGCTACGCTCCCCCTCGTCAGCGTTCCGAGAATCCGGATTTAGCTCGGCCATACGCTCTAGCCCGAGCAGATTCTCGACCTGCCGCTCAGCATGATTACCGATCAGGGCTAAGCCATCCTCTCTCACTGTCACAGCAGCGGAGCATTCCGGACAGGTATGGATGCGATGCGTCTGACCATGAGCCTTGTCAGAATTCTCAATCAACTCTGCATGTCCCAAGTAAAACTCCATCGCTCGCTGAGCCATAGATGACATGGTTTCGCCATCAACTGCTGAGCGAATCTTGAACTGCCGGTGCAGGTCATCTGAAATATATAGCGTAACCTTTTGCTTAGCTGGCATATCGGATTTGAATAATGTGACCCAGATATGTTTGTTAGCTTAACGAGCCCGCCCAAGGCTGTCAAGACTCTATGCCAGCTTGACGTCATTATGTTTACATAAGTTAATAATTCATCTCCCAGCCCTTCAGGTGTAGGAACTGAGTTGAAACCAGATTTATCGAGGCTAACGACAAAACTAGAAAACTTCAAGGATTCACACGACTTATTTTTAAGGCAAGTGAATAGGGCTGTCATCAGACCTGATCCTTAACTATGCTGTACTCAGGTTACATATAGCGTTACCCGGATGCATTCGGGTAACGTGAGTCACTTGGCCTGTTGTGATGCAAAGGTTTTGCCTGCATTGCTGTATTTAAGCCAAGTGACCAACGCTATAGCCTAATCGTCTCTCTGCCTCCCATCTGCACTGCATGAGTATTCCAGCCCAATCCCTTCATTCAGCTTCACTCGAAAGCGCTCTCAAACACTTCTTTGGTCATGAGTGCTTTCGCTTCGAACAGCGCCCGATCATTGAGCGAGTGCTGAAAAATAAAGATGTCCTGGTAGTGATGCCAACGGGCGGCGGGAAATCGCTTTGCTATCAGCTGCCTGCCTTACTGAGAGCCGGTGTGACTATCGTGGTTTCACCGCTGATTGCGCTCATGCAAGATCAGGTCACCGCCCTCAAAGACAACGGCGTTAATGCCACCTTCTTGAATAGTACTCTGGCAATAGATGAAGCGCGATCGCGTCAGAGCGCTCTACTGGCGGGCGATATCAAGCTCCTCTACGTCGCGCCCGAAAGGCTCTTCACCCCATCTTTTCTAGATTTCTTAGGGCAGCTGGGTCAAAAAGTCGGCATCAGCACCTTCGCTATCGACGAAGCCCACTGCGTCTCAGAGTGGGGACACGATTTCCGCCCTGATTATCGCCAGCTTTTTCAGCTAAAGCAACGTTATCCGCAAATACCGATCATCGCGCTCACCGCGACGGCGACTCAGAGAGTTCGTACAGACATCGTGCAGCAGCTTCGCCTTGCTGACCCCGAAGTCTATGTCTCCAGCTTCAACCGCCAAAATCTCTACTACGAAGTCAGCCAAAAGTCTAAACAGCCTTACGCTCAGCTACTTCAAACTATCAAACAGCATCAGGACACAGAAGGATCAGGGATCATCTATTGTCTCAGCCGCAAGCGAGTTAACGAAGTTGCCGCCCAGCTGCAGCAAGACGGTATTGTCGCCTTGCCCTACCACGCCGGACTTAGCGCTGAAGAGCGAGAAGCCAATCAAACCAAGTTCATTCGCGACGACATTCAGATTATCGTTGCCACCATTGCTTTTGGCATGGGCATCAACAAGCCCGACGTTCGCTTTGTCATCCACTACGATTTGCCTCGCAACCTTGAAAGCTACTACCAAGAAGCAGGCCGTGCCGGGCGCGACGGTGAGGCAGCCAGATGCACTATCTTTTTTAGCTGGGGAGATGTTCACACCGTTAAATACCTGATCAGTCAAAAAACCGATCCCGATGAGCAACGAATTGCCCAGCAGCAGCTCAGCCAAATCATTAACTACAGCGAGAGCTCAGTCTGCCGTCGCAAAATCCAGCTGGGCTACTTTGGTGAACCGTTTGAAGCCCCCTGCGATAACTGCGATAACTGCCTGAACCCAGCCCCCATTGAAAATTGGACGGTTGAGGCTCAAAAGTTCCTCTCCTGCATCTACCGCTGCGGCCAGCGCTTCGGAATGAACCATGTGATCGATGTCCTAAGAGGATCTCGCAAAAAGCGCATCCTTGAGCTGAGCCATGACCAACTTTCTACATACGGTATTGGAGCAGATCGCAGCGCTGATGAATGGCGGCTACTCTGCCGCGCGTTAATTCACCAGGGCTACTTAGACGAAACGACTGATGGCTATTCCGTTCTCAAACTCAACGCAGATAGCAATCGCGTTTTAAAGAAACAGGTATCTGTCGAAATACCAGTGTCGCAGCGAGTGACAGCGCTAGATATAGCGGAGCCGACTGCTTCGACCCGAAAAGCAGCTAGCGTAGAACTTACTCCAACAGACAGCTCACTCATGAGTCAGCTGAGATCTCTACGCAAAAAACTCGCTGACGAGCAGTCTGTACCGCCCTATATTGTCTTCTCTGATGCCAGCCTGCGGCAAATGGCCCAAAACAAACCACAGACACTGGCCGCATTCTCAAAGATTTCTGGCGTTGGCAACCGCAAACTGACCCAGTACGGGGAAGAGTTTACCCAAACCATCCATCAGTTCTGTCAAGCCAATGGCTTAGAGGTAGAGGCTGCTGAAGAAGCGATCGCACCTATACCTAAACCCACCATAGAGACAGAAATCACCGCCACTCAGCTAACCACTTACGAACTCTATCAAAGTGGCCTCTCTCTTCCAGAGATCGCGCTTAAGCGCAACGTCCGGCTCAGCACCATCAACGGACATATGGCTAAGCTGATCGAGACAGGATATCAGGTGGCTCTCGATAAATTAGTTTCTGTAGAGAGGCAGTCTGTGATCAATCGGGCGATCGCAGAAGTAGGCCCCCACTCGCTGCGCAACATCCGTGAAGCGGTAGGAGAAACTTACGATTACCAGGAAATTACTTTAGTGCGGGCTGCTTGGGAGGCAAAGCACAGTGAGCCGCCAAAATAATAGGTATCAACCAATCTCACAGGCTCTCACCTTTAAAAAACAAAGACCCCTCTGCTGTTCAGCAGAGGGGTCTTTGCCTTAAGAAATAGAACCTGGCATCGAGCTATTTTGACGAGGGGCAACCCCCTCACTATCTTCGCCGCTGCAATGTTTCACAATCGAGTTCGGGATGGAGTCGAAGTGGGTC